>DMYW01000032.1:15569-28793 GCA_003482455.1 Rheinheimera sp.
TGGGCGTCAGCCCAGCCGTCTGCAGTTAGGATTCGGTCATTAAAGCTTTGCCGGCGCAGCTCACCAACAGCCATTGCCCGTGGACTTTACGCCACAAGGCTCGACCATGTTTGCGTGGGTTGGCGTCGCCTTGTTCACTTGGATGCACGTTACCGTGATGCTTTGTCGCTGTGTCGGTAGGCGCTTGATAGTGCCAACTCACGAGTGCGATATCGTCCTGCTCACTGACAGCCGCAAGCACTAAATCACCCGGCCACATGCTATGCATCAGAGCGGTGATTGATGCGCCTTGCGCTGGTGGCGTGGCTGCATGCACAGCTTGCTGATGCTGTTCGTGGTGATGGGCAAACTCAAGTGCACTTGCTGTCGACACGGCAAGACCCACGATCGCGCAAAGCAGGCGAGTGGCCTGCTGGCGATGTTGCTGGATACAGCGGCGCATTAAAAGCCACCGCTGATGCTATAGGTGAGTTTGAGCCAAACAGTGCGGCCTGGTTCATTGACGCGCGTCGTTTGGATAAAGCCTGGAATGGCGCCCCCCATGCCGTTGCCGCCGGCGCGGCTGACAAACTCGGCGTACTGCCGATCAAAGAGGTTGTCGATACCGCTTGATACATTCAGGCCTTCGCTGACTTGCCATGCGGCGTTTACCGATACAATCGCAAAACCTTGGCTTGGCCCTAAATCTTGCCCAACGATGGTGCCGCGTTTCAGATCATAACGTGTTTGCGCCGCAACGCCGCGCCACAGCAAACCGACACTGTAGTTTTGTGCGACATAACGGCCGCCTAGGCGCAGCTCGGTTGGCGATTGTTGCGGCAGCGGCGTGTGGTCGGATTGATTGTCACCGCGCAGGTAACTCAATGCCGCATCGGCCACCCAATGCTTGGCAAACTTGCGCTGATAGGTGGCTTCGGCGCCGTACGTGCGTGCATCCACATTCCGTACAAAGCCGTTCATTTTCATCATGCTGGCATAATCCACCAAGATGTAGTCGGCAACTTTGCCGTAAAAGCCTGACAACGACCATTGTTGCGTGTCATCGCCAAACAGCACACCCGTATCGAGCTGGGTGGTGGTTTCGTGCTGAATGTTAAAACCGCTGAGGCTGCTTTGGCCTTCTTTGGCGATCAGCTCCCAATAATCAGGGAAACGCTGTGCTTGGCCGACACCAAAATACCAAGTCGTTGGGCTTGAGGTCAGTTCTTGCTCGTAGCGCACAAAACCGCTGTGCATGGTGTCTTGGCGCTGTTGGCCGTAGGTTGGGTTAGGTTTCATGCCGGTCATCATGTTGCCGACCATGCTGCGTAGGTCATCGGCAGTCCAGCGGTCTAACCGGTAGCCAGCAAACAGCTGTTGGTGCTCGGCGAGGCTGTATTGATATTCGCCAAATAGTCCGGTCTGACTGATGTCAGCGTCGCGATGCCAGTTGCCATAGACACCCATTGGCGAGCCCGAGCGTGAGTCATGCTGGTTGCTTTGCCGATCGACCCCGACCAGCAGTTGTTGGTCTTTGGGTAGGTTGAACCCGAATTGGGCCGAACCTCCGCTGGTGGCACGCGCCAAGTTGGCATAGCCCATCATGCCTTTGGGCCGCAGTTCTTGGTCATCCATCAGGTGATCGACCTCATTGCTGTACCAATGCAATTTGACGGAGTCTAACCAAGGACTGATGTCGGTTTGTTGATAACGCACATTGGTACTGTCACGTAAGAAGCGCGTGCCATCCATACCGCGGTCGGCATAGGCGGCTTGGCCGTCACTACGTGCGACCGACGCTTCAAACAAGCTAGTAGTGGTCGGCGTGTAGCCCAAAGCGACCTGGCCACTGTAGCGATGGTAGTTGGAATGCACCGCATCGCCGTTACCATCTTGATAATCGCGAGCGCGTGACTGACTGCCGCCAAATCGCAGATAGCCTTGTTGATTGCCAAGTGTTGCGTCGATAAGTTCGTCGTAGCGTTCAAAACTTGCGCCCAGAAGGCTGCTGTGCAAGCGATAGCCGGCTTGGTCAAACCGCTCTGGTGTGCGTTCAAACAACACCGTCGCCGCCGAATGTCCAGCACCGTAGCGTACGGATTGTGGCCCTTTGATCACGGTCATTTGGTCGTGCAATTCTGGGTAGATATAGGCGGTTGGCGCGTCCATCCGATAGTTGCAACCACCTAGAATATTTTCACCATCGACTAAGATACCAAGGCGTGAACCCGCCATGCCGCGAAAGCTAGCGTCGCCATCGGTGCCGCCTTTACGAGTTACAGCAAAACCGGCGATGGTTTTTAAGTAGTCAGCGCCATCATGTGCTGGCAACGGTTGGCGGGCGGCTTTCGGATCTGTCACGACTACGCCGGGTTTTTCCGGCGCTTCGCCAGTGATGACGATGTGCTCAATGTTGTCTTTGTTCGGTTTTTTGCCATGTTGGGTGTGGTGTTCGCCGGCATAAGCACTGCTGGCGCACAGCGCCGGTAATAGACTTAGCATTAACACGCTAAGCGTCAGTGTAGGTGTGGCACGTGGCCGTGCAGATTGTTGTTTTGGTAATAATTTCATCATGTTTGTTTCGTATGGTCTAAAGAATGGGCGCTATTTTAGAAATGAACCGCACTAACATGCCTGTGGCAAATTGTCGCAGTTGGCTGTAAAAACAGTGATTTAGCGTGGGCAAATCGCATTTCTTTGCGCCGGATCAAACAGGAGGAATGGATGCAAGAAACTTCAACCGCGCTAAGCTGCGCCTTGACGCTCGCTCAAGCCCAATTGTTATTAGCGATCCGCTATGCGCAGGGCGACAACTCAGGCGTCACCGAACATCAGTTAAAAAGTCGGTTTGATGGCTTTGAATTAGCCGAGATCAAACAAACCTTGACTGATTTGCAAGGATTGCAATTGGTGCGTTATCAACAAGGGTTGTGGTGTTGGAGTGATGCCGCCGAACAGCGCTGGACGCTATCCGGGGCATCAACGACATGTGGGTTGGCGGCGCAATTAGCGCGCTTGCGCTAGCGTTTCAAGGCAGTGTTTTTAGATAGCGTGGCGCCCGCCACGCGCCCAGTTGGTCCTGTAGTTGTTTGGCAAGCCCAAGTAGCTGAGGTTCTTGCCATGGCGCGCCAATCAATGAAACGCCCAGCGGCAATTCACCATCAAATCCGGCAGGTAGCGTCAACGCAGGGTAGCCGGCAATGGCGGCTGGACTTGCCGATTCAAAGTTAAACTGATCACCTTTGACATGATCAATTGGCCACGCCGGCCCGGCCGTGGGGGCTATGATCACTTGCCCTTTGCCGGTGTACCTATTAAGTAGGCTTTGCGCAGCCTGTAACGACAAGGCTCTCGCTTTGAGGTAGCGCTGGCGGTCTTTCTGCAAATCAATGGCTTGCGCCTGTTCTAAGTATTGCTGGCCATAAAAGGCCAAGGCTTTTTGGCCTTGTTGGCGATTAAAGGCCACTAGCTGGGCAATGTCTTGCACCGGCGCTTGGTGCTGCACCAACCAGGCCGTGAGATCGCGTTTGTATTCATAAATCAACACGTCAAATTCAGCTTGGTAGGCGGCGTCGGGCAACTGCCACGTCGAAATGTCTTGCACCTGCACGCCTTGGCTTAACAGCCGTTGTTTAATCTGGTCCAGCATGGTTTTAATCGCAGGATATTGCGCATCAAAGGCACGAACCAGCACCACTGAGCGGACAGTGGATTGTTGCAGCGCCTGCTGCAAGTCGCCATAGCGCGCTTTCGCTTGCGGTGTCGCCAACACACTCAACAGCAACGCCGCATCTTCGACTGTGCGCGTCATAGGCCCTGCGGTGTCTTGTGAACTGGCGATCGGAATAATGCCTTGACCGGCAATTGCACCATGCGTGGGTTTTAAGCCGACCACATGGTTCATGGCCGATGGGCATAAAATCGAGCCATCGGTTTCAGTGCCGACCGTCAATGCGACGTAGTCAGCCGCTACGGCAACGGCTGATCCAGAACTTGAACCACAAGGGGTTTGGCTGAGTACATACGGGTTCTTGGTTTGACCACCGAGTGCGGACCAGCCGCTGGCTGAACCTTCGCCTCGAAAGTTCGCCCATTCGGATAAATTGGTTTTGCCCAGGATAATAGCGCCTGCTGCACGCAATTGCTTGACCAGTGGCGCTTCTGTCGGTGTGATAAATCCTTGCAGCACCAATGCGCCCGCCGTGGTTGGTAATTGATCAGCGGTTGCGATGTTGGCTTTGATCAATACAGGTAATCCATGCAAAGGCCCGCGTAATTTACCTGCTTTACGCTCTTGGTCGAGTTGTTTAGCTTGCGCGATGGCGTCTGGATTGAGATCCGTGATCGCGTGCAGGTTTGGCCCTTGCTGGTCGCGAGCAGCAATTTGCGCTAACGCATAGCTGACTAGCTGTTCGCTGGTCAATTGACCTTGTGCCATTGCTTGGTTGGCCGCGCTGGCGCTGAGATAAGCGGGGACTTGTGCCTGACTAGCAAAGACGATACCGATACAAAAACAACACAGCAGACGCATGACGACCTCAAAGCTTATGGGAGTTAACAAGAAAGTAACATAAAGCAAAAAGGCCGGTGGTCCGGCCTTTTTTTGTTGAGACTGCGTTAGAAGTGAAAGCGACTAACCAGCTTTTGCAACTGCGCGGCCAGCTGCTGCAGCTGCACAGCAGTTGCCGCGCTGCTGTCGGTTGCATCTGAGTTCAGTTGCGCCATCTGCGCAATGGTTTCAACTTTGTGGGCGACTTCTTGAGATGCCGCCGATTGGTCTTTTAAGGTATCGCTAATCGCATGCACCATCTGTTCAATTTGCGTGGCTGACGTGCTGATCGAATCAATCGCTGATCCGGCTTTACTGGCTTCCTGCACCCCTTGTTCCACTTGGTGCATGCCTAGTTGCATCTGTTGCACTACCAATTGAGTGTCTTGCTGAATGGTTTGAATGACTGCCGAAATTTCGTGAGTGGAGGTAGCTGTGCGAGCAGCTAAACTGCGCACTTCGTCGGCGACGACTGCAAAGCCGCGGCCGGATTCTCCAGCGCGTGCGGCTTCAATTGCCGCATTGAGTGCCAGCAAGTTAGTTTGTTCTGCGATACCGCGAATAGTTGCGACTATGCCAGAGATGGCTTGGGCATTGGTGCCAAGCTTGGTCACACTGTCGGACGCCTGCTCTACTTGTTTGGCGATTTGTTGCATGCTGTTGACCGTGTTGTGGATCACGGTCGTACTTTGATGCGAAATTTCGCCAGATGAATGGGTTTGTTGTTCTGCTTGCGCCGCATTGTGCGACATTTGCGAAATGCTGACGGTGAGCTCTTCCATAGCCGCGGCCATCGCGGTTGCCGCACTACTTTGTTCATGGCTGGATGATGCGAGCTGCTGACTGGTCGCGGCAATGCTATTGGCTGCGTCAATTAGCTGCAACGCGCCATGTTGAATGTTGTGCAGCAAAGTTCCCAACTCTGAGGCCAGCACATTGCCACTTTGGGCGACGTCGCTGATTTCGTCATTTCCGGCAAGTTCGAGCTCACCTTGTGCAAAGTTGCCTTCGGCGAGCCGCTGCATTTGACCTTTCACTTTGCTAGTGCGATAGGTCATATCGCTGGCAAAACCACCAATCAGCCAGGCGACTATGCTTAAAATCAGCAAACCGCTGATGGAAAACCACCACAAATTGGCTTTTGCTTGGGCAATACGTTCATGTAACACTTTGTCTAGTTGAGTAGTGCCAAAATGTCTTACCGACTCAAATTGGCTTGAGATCTGCTCTGCTTGAAGCAAAACGTTGGCTAAATCTGAGATTTTTGGATTTTCTACAAATAACATTTGCTGCATTGTTGCTTGCAACTGCAAGATTGCTTTTGCTGTTGGATCCCATAATTCTTGGAGTTTTGCCGCAGTAGCTGCGTCGACGTCGGCGCTAAGTTCAATATCATTTTCAATCCGTGCCAGTAACCTTGGGATTTCACGCTCCATCACGCTATCGACTCGCGCAATCCGTTTGGGGTCGATGGTTTGGCGGATTTGGAGTTGTGTCAAAATTGCGATCACTTGTTGCAAATGCTCATCAATACTGGGGATGGTATCGAGAGTCGTGATGATCAAGTAATAGCTCCGAGCATCTGGATCCAACAAAAGGCCTGTATCACCGGCAACATGATGTCTGAATTCATCAACTTGCATCGCCAGATTGATATGGGCAACCATACTTTTGACAGGGTCAGCATCAGGTTTGAGGTTGGTTATTTGTTCAAAATCAGAAGCGATTTTGTCCAATTTTTCTGGCCACTGAACGTCATTTAGGGGGATGGCTCGTTGGCGCAGCTGTTGCAGTTGGCTATTAATTTCGATGTTCAGCGTGTTCAATTTGGTCGCGGCATTGATATCGCCAGATAACCATTGAGCCGTGAGTTTTCTGTGATCATGCAATTGTTCAAGGACCGGAGCCATCGCCTCTATATAGTTATTTCCGACGATTTCGTATTCATCGCGTTGGATTTCTTGCCAACTGACAGACATAGCGTGCATCAACAAACCAAGTCCCGGTAGCACAGAAGCGAAAAAGATAATTAAAAACTTGCGGCGAAATGTTAATTGGCGGGACAAACGGGCGGCAGGTGCCGTCAACGTCTTAAACATGTAAACCTCACTTCAACTTAAAACAAATGCCAATCGGGCGACGGCTTAATGCGTTAAGTTTCAGGCTAGTCTTCTTTGCAAAGTACGCAAGCATTTTATTGATTTTGCTAGATTTGTTTCCTTTATGAAAACAAAAAGGCCGCTGCTAGACGGCCTTTGTATAAAAAATGAACAGCTGCAGTGGCGTGTTACACTTGCAAATAATCCATGATGCCTTCCGCCGCTTTACGGCCTTGGGCAATGGCGGTCACCACCAAGTCGGAGCCGCGCACCATGTCACCACCGGCAAAGATTTTTTGCTGGTTGGTTTGCAGTGGAAACGGGCTGTCTTCGGAGGCCACCACCCGGCCTTTGTTATCAAGGCTCACGCCTTGGTCGACCAGCCACTGTGGCGGGCTTGGTTGGAAACCAAAGGCGATGATCACCGCATCGGCGCTAAGTACTTGCTCAGAGCCTGCGACCGGCTCTGGCGAGCGGCGGCCCTTGGCGTCCGGCGCACCCAGTGCTGTGGTCACCACTTTCACGCCACAGGCTTGGCCTTGACTGTTCACTTCAATGCCCAGCGGCTGCAAGTTAAACATAAACTCAACGCCTTCTTCGCGCGCGTTTTGCACTTCGCGTTTGGAGCCGGGCATGTTGGCTTCATCACGACGGTAGGCGCAAATTACTTTGCTAGCGCCTTGGCGAATGGCGGTACGGACACAGTCCATCGCAGTGTCACCACCACCAAGCACCACCACAGATTTGCCTTGTAAATCAACAAATGGGTGTTCGGTTTGCCAGCCGTGTAAGTTGTTCACATTGCCAATTAGATAGGGCAGGGCTTCGTAGACGCCCGGCGCGTTTTCATTGGCAAGGCCACCTTGCATTGGCGTGTAAGTACCCAGCGCCAAAAACACCGCGTCATAGCGTTCAAGCAGTTCATCAAAGCTGACATCGACGCCAACAGTGGTATTTAAGCGAAACTCAATGCCCATCTCGGTAAAGACTTCACGGCGGCGTTTCAGCACGTCTTTTTCCAGCTTAAATGGTGGAATACCGAAGGTCAGCAGGCCACCAATTTCTGGGTATTTGTCAAACACCACCGGCGTGACGCCGTTACGCACCAACACGTCGGCACAAGCAAGGCCGGCAGGGCCAGCGCCAATCACCGCAACTTTTTTGTCGGTTTTAACCACCGCCGATAAGTTCGGTTTCCAGCCCATTTCGAAGGCTTTGTCGGTGATGTATTTTTCAATCGAACCAATGGTGACAGCGCCAAAACCTTCGTTTAGCGTACATGCGCCTTCACACAAGCGATCTTGTGGGCAGACGCGGCCGCATACTTCCGGCAAGGAGTTAGTTTTGTGCGACAGCTCCGCTGCTTCAATGATCTTGCCGTCGTTGGCCAGTTTTAACCACTGCGGAATGTAGTTATGCACTGGGCATTTCCATTCGCAATAAGGGTTGCCGCAATCCAAGCAGCGGTCGGCTTGACCGGCGGCTTGGGTTTCGGTCATCGGTTGGTAGATCTCTACGAACTCGATGGTGCGCGCTTGCAGCGATTTTTTCGGCGGGTCAACCCGCTTGACGTCGATAAATTGGTATACGTTTTGAGCCATGACTTCTCTCCTTACATCGCCTGCACACGCAGCTCGGCCGATGAACGGGCACGGTGGCCCAACAACGAATTCACATCACTAGTTTTTGGTTTGACCAAGCGGAAACGTGGCAACGCCGCTTGGAAATTGGTCAGAATTTGATGCGCCCGCTCAGAGCCTGTCGCTTCAAAGTGTTGGTGGATCAGACTACGCAAATGCTCTTGCAGAATTGGCGTGGTCACTTCCAACATTTCGACCAGTTCGCCGTTGACGCGGCGCTCCAAATCGTGATGTTCGTCATAGAGATAGGCAAAACCACCGGTCATACCGGCACCAAAGTTAACGCCGGTTTGACCCAGCACCACCACGACGCCGCCGGTCATGTATTCACAGCAGTTATCGCCGGTGCCTTCAATCACCGCTATAGCGCCTGAGTTACGCACGGCAAAACGCTCGCCAGCACGACCCGCGGCATACAACCGGCCACCGGTTGCCCCGTACAAACAGGTATTGCCGCAAATGGTGGCGTTTTCTTTGGCAAAACTTACACCTTTGGGTGGGAAAATGGCAATTTGGCCGCCAGTCATTCCTTTGCCGACGTAGTCGTTGGCATCACCTTGCAGTGACAGTTCCAAGCCACCAGCGTTCCACACGCCAAAGCTTTGGCCGGCGGTGCCGGTAAAGCGCACTTCAATCGGCTCGGCCGCCATGCCTTGGTTGCCGTGCAGCTGAGCAATGTAGCCCGACAACTTGGCGCCCACCGAGCGATCAGTGTTGCGGATACTTAAGTTCAAGCGGCCACCGGTTTTGTGTTTCACCATGTCGCGGCATTGATCCAGCATGTATTGGTTCAATGGGCCGTTATCAAACGGGTCATTGCTTTGCACGCAATGCAGTGGTTTATCCGAGCTTACACCGCTGGCTTTGAGGATTGGCGTTAAATCCAATTTCGCTTGGCGCGTGGTTTCGCCAGGCTTGACGCTGAGTAAATCGGTACGGCCAATTAAATCGGTTAATTGAGAAACGCCAAGTTCAGCCAGCAGTTCACGCACTTCTTGCGAGATAAACTTGAAGTAGTTCATCACCAGTTCTGGTAAACCGTGGAAGTGGTCGCGGCGCAGCGTCGCATCTTGGGTGGCAACACCGGTTGCGCAGTTGTTTAAGTGGCAAATCCGTAAGAATTTACACCCCAACGCCACCATAGGGCCCGTACCAAAACCAAAGCTTTCGGCGCCTAAAATGGCTGCTTTAATCACGTCCAAGCCAGTTTTTAAGCCGCCGTCGACTTGCAGGCGTACACGGTCACGCAGGCCGTTTTCGACCAGCGCCTGATGCACTTCGGCAAGGCCAAGCTCCCACGGGCTACCGGCGTATTTGACTGAGGTCAGTGGGCTGGCGCCAGTACCGCCGTCATAACCAGAAATGGTAATAAGGTCGGCATAAGCTTTGGCAACACCGGTGGCGATGGTACCAACGCCTGGTTCAGACACCAATTTCACTGAAATCAGCGCCTGTGGGTTGACTTGTTTTAAGTCGAAAATCAGCTGCGACAAGTCTTCAATCGAATAAATATCATGATGCGGTGGTGGCGAAATCAAGGTGACGCCTGGCACCGAATAGCGCAGACGTGCAATTTCCGCCGTGACTTTTTCACCCGGTAATTGACCACCTTCGCCAGGTTTTGCCCCTTGCGCCACTTTGATCTGAATGACTTCGGCATTGACCAAATAATGCGGCGTCACACCAAAACGACCGGACGCCACCTGTTTGATTTTGCTGTTTTTCTCGGTGCCAAAGCGGCGTGGATCTTCACCGCCTTCACCTGAGTTCGAGCGACCACCTAAGCGGTTCATCGCAATCGCCAAGGCTTCATGCGCTTCAGGGCTTAATGCGCCAATTGACATCGCCGCCGAGTCAAACCGCGGGTATAAATCGGTCACTGGCGCAACTTGCTCCAGCGCAATCGGCGTCAAGCCTTCGCGATTGACTTGCAGCAAGTCACGGATATGCGCCACTGGGCGGTTGTTGACGAAATCACGATAGACTTTGTAGTCCTCGTAATCGCCACTGCGCACGGCTTTTTGTAGGCTTTGCACCACGTCTGGGTTGTACGCGTGGTATTCACCATCGTGCACGTATTTTAATAAACCGCCATGATTCAGTGGCTTACGTTTAAGCCATGCGGTGTTGGCGCGCACCAATACGTCCGCTTCGAAGTCGCTAAAATCAGCGCCGCCCAGGCGTGAAGGCACGTCAGGGAAGCACAGTTGCATCACATTGCTGTTAATACCAACGGCCTCAAACAGGTTCGAGCAGCGATAACTTGCCACCGTCGAGATCCCCATCTTCGACATGATTTTGTACAGGCCTTTGTTGATGCCTTTACGGTAATTCAGCACCGCCTCGCGATGGGTTAAATTCAGCTTGCCTTGGTCGACCAGCATTTCGACTGTTTCGTACGCCATGAAGGGGTAGATGCCGGTTGCACCTAAGCCGACTAACACGGCAAAGTGGTGTGGATCGCGCGCGCCTGCAGTTTCAATGATGATGTTTGAATCACAGCGCAGTTGGTTATCCACCAACGCATGGTGCACTGCACCGACGGCCATCGCCGCTGGGATGGGCACAAAGCCTGGCGCAATTTTGCGGTCGGTTAAAATCAACAGCACCACTTTATCGTCACGCACCACTTGTACTGCTTCGGCTTGCACGCGGCGCAGCGCGTTTTCTAAGCCTTCTTCAGGCGCATAGTTGAGCGAAATGATGTGGTGTTTATAGAAATTCTGATCGGCCGTCTTCAGCTGTTTTAAGTCCGAATACATCATCACTGGCGATTCAAATTGAATACGCCGTGCGTAACCTGCGGTTTCGCTAAACACGTTGTGTTCACGACCAATACTGGTGGCCAGCGACATTACATGCGCTTCGCGCAGCGGGTCGATGGGCGGGTTGGTTACTTGCGCAAACTGCTGGCGGAAATAGTCGTAGAAGGTGCGCGGTTTACGCGACAGCACGGCCATTGGCGTGTCATCACCCATCGAACCGACGGCTTCTTGACCATCTTTAGCCAGCACTGTGATGACTTGATCGATCTCTTCATAGCTGTAGTTAAACAGCTTGTGGAAGGTCAGCATCTGGTCATCAGTAAAGGCGCGTTTACCTAATAAATCCGTTTCGAATTTTTCGTAGGGCACCAAGCGCTGGACGTTTTGATTCAGCCATTGGCGGTACGGGTGGCGGTCTTTGAGGTCGACGTCGATTTCGTCGCTTCGCCAAATTTTTCCGGTTTGAGTATCGATCGCCAGCATCTCGCCCGGGCCCACGCGGCCTTTTTCCAGCACTTCATCAGGTGTGTAATCCCAAATGCCGACTTCGGACGCCAGCGTGATTAGTTTATCTTTGGTGATAACGAACCGCGCCGGCCGCAAGCCGTTACGGTCGAGGTTACAAGCCACGTGTTGGCCGTTGGTCAGCACGATACCGGCGGGGCCGTCCCACGGCTCCATGTGCATCGAGTTAAATTCGTAGAAGGCTTTTAAGTCGTCGGCCATCACTTTGTTGCCTTGCCAGGCTGGCGGCACTAACAAACGCATGGCGCGGAACAAGTCCATACCACCGGCTAAGAACAGCTCTAGCATGTTATCCAGCGAGCTTGAATCCGAGCCTTTGGTGCCGACATAAGGCGCGGCGTCGCGCATGTCTGGAATAAGCGGCGAGGCGAACTTGTATTGCCGTGCGCGCGCCCATTGGCGGTTACCGGTGATGGTATTGATCTCACCGTTGTGCGCCAAAAAGCGAAACGGCTGCGCCAGCGGCCAGCGCGGCATGGTGTTGGTGGAAAAGCGTTGGTGGAACACGCAAATCGCGGTTTCCATCCGAATGTCGGCCAAGTCCAGATAAAAACCTGGCAAGTCGGCCGGCATCATCAAGCCTTTGAAGACGGTGACTAAACACGAAAAGCTTGGAATATAAAAATCGGCGTCATCTGGGCTTAGCTCAGCGACTGCCTTTTCCACCCGACGACGCAACATGTATAAGCGGCGTTCTAAGTCATGATCGCTCCAGCCTGGCTGGGCGCTGACAAACACCTGCATAATGTTTGGCATTGAATCGAGTGCAATACGTCCAAGCACGCTCGAGTCCACTGGCACTTGGCGCCAGCCGACTAACGTCAGCGTTTCGCGTTCGATTTCTTGTGTGATTGCTTGTTTGGCAATTTCGGCTTTGACCGGGTCCTGACTTAAAAAAATCATCCCCACGCCATACTTTTTCCCCAGCACCCAGTTGTTTTCAGCGGCGATTGCGCGGAAAAAACTATCGGGTTTTTGCATCAACAGGCCACAACCGTCGCCGGTTTTGCCATCTGCTGAAATGCCACCGCGGTGCTGCATCCGGGCCAGACCGCTAATCGCAGTCCGCACAATCCGGTGACTGGCAACGCCCTCTAAATGGGCGATCAAACCGAAGCCACAGTTTTCTCTGGCTTGGCTATGACTATACAACGCCATGACACTAATCCTCCAACCTGTCTTGCAAATAAATAAAAATGTAAAAATAGTGAATATGTATTCTTTCTTATGCTGATTTTTACGTGTGAAAGAAAACAACAGTAAATCTTTCAAGGGTCGATGGCGTTTGGTCCATTGATTTTATGATGTTTTAGACGTCTGAACGTCGGGACCAACAACAGATATACCGATATTTCAGCGAAAAATCAAGCTGACTTTTCGTCGGATATGTCGCATTAACCGCAACAATGGTATGGCTAAAACTGTAATAAAATTACAGAAAACAGCAGGTTTAGACTGGTTTTGTCGGAATGTAAGCAAAAAAAAGCGGCCTTGCGGCCGCTTTGTTGCACTTTTTCAACGCTGTGTTTATGCAAAGGGTTATGCGCGATATCCGTGTGCTAAGCCTTTCACCGTCACGGCTACCGCATCATGCGCATGCAGTGACTCGTAATGATTGACACGCAGCCAAAAATCGTCGAATTCAGTCAAGCCGTTTAACGCGTGTT
>DMYW01000032.1:29100-29457 GCA_003482455.1 Rheinheimera sp.
CTTGGTTATTTAATTTCACTTTCACTTCAGCAACTGACCGTTGGCTGTGTGGTGTGGCCACGATACCTTGCGTGGTGCCTAACCAATCAATCACCAGTTCACTTGGGATTTGTTGCTGGCCCGCAAAACGCGCCACAAACGCCTCTTGGATCAGTTGACGCGCCAGCGCTGCTGAACATGGACAAGTTGATGAATAAGGGACATTAACCTTCATTTCAACTTGCAGCACGCCATCTTGCACCTGACCAATAATGGTCACTGGGTAGGCCTTCCAACCTTGTTTCTCGGTGATCAAGGCTTTACGACGTAAATGCAGGTCAAAATCAAACTTCACAAACGCTTTATCACTGAGATCTT
>DMYW01000032.1:29605-29871 GCA_003482455.1 Rheinheimera sp.
GAGATCTTCATGAGTCGTAATAAAGGTATCAAGCAGCTCGCACAGTGTTTGATAACTTAAACTTGATTCACGCGACAAATCGTCCAGCGCTAAATAAAGTCGAGACATATGAATGCCTTTCGCCTTGGCATCGGCCAAATTGACGAAAGCTTCTACTTTGGCGCTGACTTGGCGCGGGCCTTCGCCTGGCAGTGCTAACATCAGTGGCACTTCAATATGACTCATCCCAACCCAGTCCAGAGTCCCTTCGGTGGTGGCTCGGGAAT
>DMYW01000037.1:0-25739 GCA_003482455.1 Rheinheimera sp.
TTGAAGGTGAAGCGGGCTTTCGAGTTCGTGAAGAAAATGTCATTGAAGACCTCACCAGCATGCAGGGTATTGTCTTAGCCACTGGCGGTGGTTCCGTGTTAAGTAAAGAAACACGCAATCGCTTGTCCGCACGTGGTATCGTGGTATATCTCGAAACTCCTATCGAAAAACAAGTGGCGCGTACACAACGCGACAAACGTCGTCCTTTGTTACAAACAGCGGAAGAGCCGATGGAAGTGTTGGTGCGGTTGGCTGAGATTCGCAACCCACTGTATGAAGAGATTGCCGATCTTACCATTCGAACTGACGAGCAGAGTGCCCGGGCTGTCGCCAGCCAAATCGTCGAACAACTGGGATTCTGACAGCAAAGGAGCTGTGTATGGAAAAAGTTGCGGTTCAGCTTGGCCAACGCAGCTATCCCATTCTAATCGCACCCGGTTTGTTAACCGGGGCGCGAGCTCACCCTGAACTCGCAGCTTTGTGGCAATACCGTAAAGTCGCGATTATTTCGAACCCAACCATTGCGCCACTGTATCTGCAGCAAGTCGAGCAATTATTTGCCGGCGCTGATGTCAGTGCATTCCTGATCCCAGATGGTGAAGCTCACAAAACACTCGCATCATTCGAGCAAATTTGCTCATTTTTGTTAGAGCAAAAATTCCCACGTGATGGCTTATTGGTAGCGCTTGGCGGTGGCGTGATCGGTGATATGACAGGGTTTGCAGCGGCGTGTTACCAGCGCGGCGTTGATTTTATCCAGATCCCGACCACCTTGTTGTCACAAGTGGATTCGTCAGTTGGTGGAAAAACCGCAGTTAACCATCCACTTGGCAAAAACATGATTGGCGCGTTTAAACAACCGCAAGCGGTGTTAATTGACACGAGCATGTTAGTAAGCTTACCGCCACGTGAATTTGCTGCGGGGATGGCTGAAGTGATCAAGTACGGTTTGTTAGGCGATGCGGCATTTAATCAGTGGTTAATGGAGCACTCGACCGCGATCTCAGGTCTTACTGAGCCACAACTTAGCCAAATGATTCGCCATTGTTGCCAGATGAAAGCCGATATCGTCAGTCGCGATGAAACTGAACAAGGTGATCGAGCGTTGTTGAATTTAGGTCATACCTTTGGCCATGCAATTGAAGCTTGGTTAGGTTATGGTAGCTGGTTGCATGGTGAAGCGGTTGCTGCAGGAATGGTGATGGCTGCACAATTATCAGCGGCTCGTGGCTGGTTATCAAAGCCGCAAGTGGAGCAGATCATTCAGTTAATTGCTGCGTACAACCTGCCGACGGCGGCACCGCAAGGTATGAGTATCGGGGACTTTTTGCCGTATATGAAAACGGACAAAAAGGTCAAAGCAGGTAAGATGCGTTTTGTCTTGATGTCGCAACCTGGTCACGCGTTACTCGTCGATGACGTTACAGAAACAGAATTAATGCAGGTATTTCAAACAACTCATGGCTGATTTGCATCAAAAACTAGCAAGTTTGCAAGGCTTGCTACCATCGCAGCGTCAATGGTTAGATCGATTGATTTTCCAATTAGAGTTCAATCCGTATCAACATATTCGCGTGGTCGGTTGTGCCGGCGGTGGCAAATCAACCATGGCGCTGGCAATTGCCGATTTGTTGTCCGAAGATTTTAATCTGGCTTTACTGACTGCTTCACCTGCATTTAATCCGTCGCAAATTCGTCAGCATTTGCTAGATAACTGGTTTGGTTTTGGTGGTGATGGTCATAAACGCCTGATCCAACTCGTTGGCGAGCGGCAGTCAGCCTTACCGCTTGGTTTAGTTATCGATCAAGCCGATGATTTGCCAGAAGAGTTGTGGGGTGAATTAGCGGAACTTCCGTGTCTGATTATTGCGCTGAGTGAGCATTCAGATCCGCACGCGGAATTGAACCTGCCATTAGCGCCAATCAACCTTGAAGATGCCCGAGTATTGCTGAAAGACCAAGAATTCGGCACTTTGACTCTGGCAGACCGTTTGGATCGGGTGAACGGCAATATTCACTTTTTACTTGATCCGCAGTTGGCTCGCACCCCAGCGAAAAAAGCGAAGGCTGTGAAGCCCTCCGGTATTTCCCCATTGGCCGTTTTTATCACTGGAATGGCGCTGATCGGCGGTGTGGTAATTTTCTGGATGTGGACTGAAAAACAGCAAGCGCAAAAAGGCTTGGGTGATTTAACCTATTTGCCGGAAGAGCAGCAAGTTGCACCGGCGCCAGTAGCCAATAAACCGCTGACTCCTCAGCCATCAACAACAGACATTGATGCGCTGGTTAACAAACTCGACAAAGCAGACCCAGCAGCTGGCTCTGCCAGTAAATTGGAGCGTCCTGCTGAATTTGATTTTGGCAAAGATGCATCTCCTGCAGCTTCAGCCTCTCAGGCTGCAACAGCAGCGACAACTCCAGCGGTGGACAGCGTTGCATCGTCAGAAGTTGTAGAGCAACCGACAAAACAACCTGAAGCTGTTGTAAACGCCAAGCAGCCTGCGAGCGATGAACTGATTGATCCACTAAAAGACCAAAAAGTGGTAGTGAACAAGCCACAACCAGAACAACAGTTACCGGCAGAAGCGCCTATCGAGCAAGCGGCGCAGCCAGTCCAGCCTGTGGAAAAAGCCGTTGTGATTCAGACTGATGATGTGGCCGATGAATTAGCATCTATCGCAGGTGGTACAGCTACTGCGACTGAAAAACCAGCTCAGGCAGACACCTCGGCGACAACTGTGTCGGCTGAAAACGACCAACAATATTCGTACCAAGAAGCCAAACTGTTGGCGTTGCCAGCTGAGCAGGTGGCACTGCAGTTAGTGGTTTTCTCCAACGATGCTGCGTTGAACAATTTCAAGCAGTCTTATGCAGGCTTGCCTACCTTGGTCTATCAACGTCAAAAAAATGGTCAGCGGCAGCTCGTGGTTGTGTTGGCACCTTTTGCTGACGGCCCCGCGGCAAAAGCAAATCTTGCTTCGTTGCCTGCAGCGCTGCAATCAGGGTTTGTAAAATCCATCGCCGATATTCAATCAGAGATAAAACAGCAGTAAGCAGGACAGCGTGGCCAAAAAAACAACAAAACAACGCGCCTTTCTGAAATGGGCAGGTGGTAAATACACACTGGTTGAACAAATCGCTGGACATCTGCCACAGGCAGAAGTGTTAGTTGAACCCTTTGTTGGTGCGGCTTCGGTGTTTCTCAACACGTCTTATTCGAAGTACTTGTTGAATGATATCAACGCAGATCTGATTAATTTGTATCGGTTGTTGCAGACCCAGCCTGCAGAAATGATTGCGGAGGCTCGCCACTATTTTGAACCGCAATACAACGACAAAGAGCAGTTTTTAGCGTTTCGCCAGCGGTTTAACGAAAGCCGAGATGTCCACGAACGCTCTGCGTTATTTTTGTATTTGAACCGGCATTGTTTTAATGGCTTGTGTCGCTACAACCAAAGTGGCGAGTTCAACGTGCCTTTTGGTAAATACAAAAAGCCTTATTTCCCAGAGGCTGAGCTGTGGTTTTTTGCAGAAAAATCGCAACAAGCGCAGTTTACCTGTCAAAGCTATCGCGAAGTGTTTGCCAATTTGCCAGCCGATTCTGTGGTGTATTGTGATCCACCTTATGTGCCTTTGTCGAAGACCGCCAGTTTCACAGCGTATGCGAAGAACAGCTTCACCCTCGATGATCAGGCCGATTTGGCGCTGTTGGCAGAGCAAGCACAAGCCGCTGGGCATTCCGTGTTAATCAGCAATCACGATACCAGCTTGACCCGACGAATCTACCAAGGTGCAGCCATGACAGCGATCCAAGTAGGCCGCTCCATTAGTCAAAAAGGTGCAAGTCGCGGCAAAGTAGGGGAGTTATTTGCGTTATACGGTGCTGAAACCGAATCGCCTTGATGCGTCACCGTTAGGCATTGGCAAACGAGCCACAATAAAAAAGCACCAGTTGGTGCTTTTTTATTGCTGATCTGTAGAAGGTTGGAGCTGACTGAGCAACTCAACCAAATCGATGAAGTGGAACTGAGTTGAGCGGCTTTTGCCTGTAAGCCAACTGAACCAGCTTGGTTCAGCAACCTTTGCACACTGCACGTTTAATGTCGATTGACCATCAAACTGTGTCTGCACGATTGTTTGGCATTGGGCAACCGTCGTGTCAGGTTGTTTCACCATCCAAGCGCCGGTTAAAGCTGCAGCCAGCACACAGCCGATTTTTATCGAAGTGATAAGCTTCATAGTCGATCCGTATGGCGGAAAATTAACCAGATAGTAACGAATTTAGGACGTGGGATCAAGGTATGAAAGCGGGGTTGCGATAAGCAACCCCATAAACGCGGCTAATTAGAAGTTTTTGGTCACGCTAAACACTGCGCGATCGTCACATAACGGACACTCAGCTGATTTGCCGATGTCGGTGCCTGCAAACTTCAATGCAAATGATGCGCCCATGTAAGTCTTGCTGACGCCAATCGCAAAATCCGTGTAATTGCTTGAGGTGACAGGACCGGCAGCTAAAAACGTTTGGAATTGCTCTGAATCTTCAAACGAGTTGTAGCCGACATGGCTAACAATGGCCCAATCGTCTTTTAATTTATATGTGTGGTCAGCTGAGAAATATTGATATTTATCCACACCAGCGCCGAAATAATCACTGGCGTAGGCGTAACCCAATACTAAGTCACCGTAAATGGCTTTGGCATACCACTCGACGAAGTTGAATTCAGTCTCTGCATTGTCACCATTTGGGTAACGGTATTGCATGACACCGACGTCCACAGACCAGTCATCAGTGACTTTGCCAGTCCAACCTAACAGCAAATCCAACTCCATTGAGCCATCGCCGAAGCTGATATTGGAACCCCAAGTCGATAAATAGGCGCCGTTATCGCCTGTTACCGTCATACCACCTTGCAGTGCCATGCCTTCATTGGTTTGCGAAATACCACGGAACAAATAGTCAGACACATAGCTGACGTTGCCGGTCAATGTCGCAGCTTGAGATGTCATGCTGGTCGCGGCGACCACCAATGCAGCGGCGGTTAAACTGAATTTCTTCATCCATGGTGTTGCTTGCGCAGTTGTTGTTTTCATCTGTAGTTGCCCTTTTATGTTTGTTGCCATCATTTCAATACGAGAACCGTGCCACAACACAATATAGCTATAAATCAATAAGATAGCCTGTAATCATTCCGTAAAAATTATCTCGATGCGCTAACTTGGTGCAAAAATGCTTGTTTTTTGGGCAGTTGCAGTAAGCAAAGTTACTGCGATTGCCGGTGGAATTGCGGTAAAGTGTCGCCTTTCTGTTGTGGAGAATTCGATATGTTGCCTTACTGGATTGCCCCATCCATTCTATCGGCTGACCTTGCCCGTCTAGGTGACGACGTGGCAAAAGTGCTGGCTGCTGGTGCCGACGTTGTGCATTTTGATGTAATGGATAATCACTATGTGCCGAATCTGACGTTTGGCCCTATGTTGTGCCAAGCCCTACGTAACTACGGCATCACAGCGCCAATTGACGTGCATTTGATGGTTGAGCCGGTAGATGCCTTGATCCCACAGTTTGCTAAAGCTGGAGCCTCCATTATCACGTTCCACCCAGAAGCATCGCGTCACGTCGACCGATCATTGCAGCTGATTAAAGACCACGGTTGCCAAGCGGGCTTGGTATTTAATCCGGCGACGCCATTGAGTTACTTGGATTATGTGCTGGATAAAGTCGATGTCGTATTGCTGATGTCAGTCAACCCAGGCTTTGGTGGTCAGAGCTTTATCCCAGGGACCTTGGACAAATTAGCGCAAGCACGGCGGATCATCGACCAATCGGGACGCCCCATCCGATTAGAAATTGATGGCGGTGTGAAGGTCGATAACATTGCGGAAATCGCAGCGGCAGGTGCCGATATGTTTGTTGCAGGCTCGGCGATTTTTAACTCGCCAGATTACGCGCAAGTGATCCGCGACATGCGTGAGCAGTTAGCGAGCATCAATGCTTAATTCGCCACAGTGGCAATCCTCAGTGAGCCGCTTTCCATAGCGGCCCAAGCAGGTATAATCGACAGCATTTTTTCAATTAGACGTTCAGGCAAGTAACTGAACGACGTGAGTAGAGCAGGAATGTTATGACCAACCCAAGCCGTAAACCGATAGTCCTCAGTGGCGCCCAACCTTCAGGCCAGTTAACCATTGGCAACTATTTAGGTGCCTTGCGGCAATGGGACCAGATGCAAGATGACTATGATTGTTTGTATTGCATCGTCGATTTGCACGCCATTACCGTGCGCCAAGATCCAACAGCACTGCGCGAAGCGTCGCTGGACTCGTTAGCGCTGTATTTGGCCTGTGGTATTGATCCAAATCGCAGTAGTGTTTTCATGCAATCCCACGTGCCAGAGCACAGCCAACTGGGTTGGATCTTAAACTGCTACACCCAATTCGGCGAACTGTCGCGGATGACTCAGTTTAAAGACAAATCCGAGCGTCATACCAATAACGTCAACGCCGGTTTATTTACCTATCCAGTGCTGATGGCTGCAGACATTTTGTTATACCAAGCCAATCAAGTGCCAGTCGGTCATGACCAAAAACAACATTTAGAGTTAGCGCGTGACGTCGCGATGCGTTTTAACGCATTGCATGGCGATATTTTCACTGTCCCTGAGCCTTACATTCCACCAGTGGCCGCTCGTGTGATGAGCTTGCAAGAGCCGACCAAGAAGATGTCAAAGTCGGATGAAAACCCTTGGAACTTTGTTGGTCTGCTGGAAGATCCGAAGATGATCAGCAAAAAGTTCAAAAAAGCCATGACCGACTCTGAAGATCCACCACGCGTGGCCTATGACATTGAGAACAAACCAGGCGTTGCCAACTTGTTGAGTATTTTGTCGGGAGTCACTGGTAAATCGGTGGAAACTCTGGTCAACGAATACGAAGGCAAAATGTATGGTCACTTAAAAGGTGATGTGGCAGATGCTGTGATCGCGTTGTTAGAACCTGTGCAACAGCGTTTCCGCGAATTACGTGCCGATCAAACGACTATGCAACAAGTGATGGCCAAAGGCGCTGCAGAAGCACGTGCGCGTGCAGCAGTCACTTTAAATAAAGTGTATGACGCCGTTGGTTTTGTGATGCCGTAAGGCGCAAACAGCTATAGATGCATACGAATAAAAAGCCCCGCGGACTGCGGGGCTTTTTGTTGGGGGTGTGGCCTGTATCACATATATGCTTTGGCGAACGCTTCTTTGGATTGCTTGATGTACTCTCGCGCTTTTTTGGCGTGTTGTTCCCAAGCGTCGCGATCGGACTTTTCACTAAACGGGTTTTGATCAGGTGCGATCGAACGTTCAAACCTATCGTAGAAAGTGATCAGCGCAGACGTTAAACCGTTAAAGCGTTCTTTAAACTCCTGCATTGCTTCCAGTTGTTCCGAGGTGCGCAGCATGTATTGCACTAAATCGGTATTGTTTTCGTTTTGCAGTAAGGTCAGTGCTTTGGCGGTTACTTTGTCTTCCACTTCTTTGGCAATGGCGGCGCGAATGGCTTCGTCTTTGCTCATCACGCGGCTGAAGTTTTCTTGTGTGCGCGCCATACCGCCGTGTTGCATGTAATCGCGTGAGTGTTTGTCCAAATCTTTACGGAAAGTATCAACACCACGCAGCAGATTTTGTAAATCGGCTTCCAGTGCAGTGACTTGCTGTAATTCGCGTTCCAGTTCGGTTAAGAATTTTTCCGCGTTTTCGTAGATTTTAAGGCCATTTTCTTCGGCAAACTTGCGGTCTTTGCGGCTTAAATCGGCATTTTCATAGTTTGATTTATCAAACGTAGCGGCAAGGAACGATTTAAACGGCTCAGAAAACGCCGCGTAGGTGCCGCCGCTAACCACGTTCAGTGTTGCGGTTGCTAAATCGCCAAACGGTTTGATCATTGAGTTCAAACGCGCTTGTTGCAGCGGCGAGGCCACTCGTTTGGCATCCGTTACAATCGCGCGGAATGTGTTGTACGCCATCGGGTTGGACATTTTATTGCGCTCGCTGCTGGCAAGCACGAAAGTGATCGACGAATAAATACCGTTAGCGTATTCCAAATACTGACGTTGAGTATCGAGTTGTGCCGCGTAGTTCTTACCTAACGTTTTGAGTTGCTCCGCTTGCACATCGGCGTTTTTGTTTTGACGCAGTTTGTCCAACAAGCCTGTAACAATGCGGTTTTCATTTTTCTGCAGCGCAGTATCAAGCGGGATCCGTTCAATGTTGATGTCATCTAGCACCACAGTGCCATTGCTGGCTTCGATATCAAAGCGAATAAACTTGCGGCTCGGATCATCAATCGACACGCGGTGCGCCATATAGCTGGTTGAACCGGCGGTGTTTTCTATCAAACCAATTTGCTGCCAGACACTGTCGGCTTTTAGTGAACTGGACGCCATGATACTGATGCGATATTGAGTGTATTGGTTGGCCGGTTGTACCCAAAACTCTAACAGGCCAGCTTCAGCGACGGCGTTTTGGCTGATTAACGAGCTTTGGCCTTCTTGGCATTGCAAGGCAAATTTGCCACTGCGGGCCAGTTCGGTGACGACTTTACAGCCACTGACTAAGCTGAAAGCCGACGTTGAATTTTCAAAATCACTTTTAAACACTGAATCGCCGGGCAGTGCCGCAGCGGAGGCTGACATAGTCGTCAGCAGAATCGCCGTAAACCAGCGCATAAGTTCCTCAATTTCCACGTTAATACTCAACTTATGTCGAGCATTGCTATTGCAGGTTGTCACAGCAAACTTTACCAGAGCTGAATCTGCCTCACCAGCGCAGATGAAGCTGTGGTAGCATACGGCCGGTTTTAACTGCCGGACATGCGCATGCTTTTGATGATCGACAACTATGACTCCTTTACTTGGAACCTAGTGCAATATTTTGCAGAGCTTGGGCAACAAGTGATAGTGCGGCGTAATGATGCGATAGATCTCGAAGGGATTGCGGCGCTAAAGCCAACCGCCTTAATCATTTCCCCGGGGCCATGTTCACCAAATGAAGCCGGCATTAGTCTCGCGGCGATCCGCCATTTCGCCAACACCTTGCCAATCCTCGGCGTCTGTTTGGGTCACCAAGCCCTCGCGCAAGCCTTTGGTGGCACCATAGTGCGGGCGAGGCAAGTCGTGCATGGCAAGAACTCATTGATCAGACATACGGATAATTCCGTATTTACCGGCTTAAACAATCCGCTTAGTGTAACGCGCTATCATTCGTTGGTCGTCGACAAACACAGCTTGCCTGAGGAGTTTGAGGTGACAGCGTGGACGACGGCGGCCGATGGTGCGCCAGATGAAATCATGGGGTTGCGCCACAAAATGCTGCCACTACATGGCGTGCAGTTTCACCCAGAAGCCATCTTAACGGAACAAGGTCATGCGTTATTAGCAAATTTTTTACGTCTAGCCGGCTTAAACTGCGGTACAGCTTGTTGACACATTTACAGACCAACCGCACACTTCAAATAATCACGAAATTACAGAAACTTTTATGACGGCCATCTCCGCAGTACTACAGCAACGTTTTTTTGACTGTATGTTGGAATTTGATCCATCAAATCGCCGTTACGGGTTGAAAAAACGCCAGCAACAAGCAAAGCGGGCGGCGGCGCCACTTGAGCAAAGTGGTGGCAGTAAACTTGAAATCGAACGGCAAGCGGCACAACTGCGCCAAGCCGATCAAATCGCCCGTCAGCAGTTTGTCGAATTCACCCAAGCTAAATTGCACGATCAGGTTGCCGATGAATTATTCGCCAAATTGAATCGATTCGAACTGGTCGCCAATAACGTGTTTAACTTGTCGCAAGGCTTTCCGCAGGTGTTAGATACACTTGCCGCCCGAGCCGTGACTTTAAGTCAATTAGAAAAAGTCATTCAGCCGATTGAATGGCTGAAAGAAGACTTGCTGAAATACGTCAACCAGCCGAATTTGCGCAAAAACACGACTGTGGGTTATATCCGCGAATTAAAGCCCGCGTTGGGGCTCGTTGGTATCGACACCTTGCAGCACATTATCCCGTTGATGGCGTTAAAACGTTGTTTGCCGCATTCAACCGATCCCTTCACCGCGTTTAAAAGCAACTTTTGGCAATACAGTGTCGAGATAGCTCGGGCCGCGCAGCGTCTTGCTTTAGAAACGGGCGAGCATCCGTTTATGGCTTATTGTGCCGCGTTATTCCAATCGCTTGGCTATTTCGTGGTGGCACGCACCTATTTGCACACTTATAAGCAAATCAAACAACAAGCCTTGTACGATGCACGGGATGCTCGTGACCAAGAGTTAACAGATGCGCTGGATAGCCTCGACGCAGACGCCAGTTTCTTAACTAGTTGCTTGTTGGAGTTTGCGCCTTTTATGTCGGCAGACCTGATGTCAAACTGGAAAATGCGCATGTTGCCGCTTGGTGGGCTGATGGATCAACTCGCTGAAGGCAATGAGTTTGCAGGATGCTCTAACCTGGCACGTTTGATCCATCAATCTGCATGTTTTGTGCAATGCCAATGGTTGTACCGCGCCAAACAAATCACCGATATCGAAGTTCGGCAGTGGTTTAACGAACAAAAACTGCGTCCTGAACTACTCGCCATCCTGAAAAACACTGATTCCTCGACGATCGAAATCGGCTAAGCAAAATTTTTTTTGCCATATTCATGCAATTTGCACTTTTTTGCGGCGGCCGTTAGGCCGCACCGCACGGGCTATGCGTTGGCATCTTGCATAGTTATGTAGCTTGCTAGCTAGTTATTCACTTCTTTTGCAAATCTATCTCCAAGCCTTGATTTTATTGGCTTGTACCTTTTTTGGTTCAAGACTTTCCGATTTTTATCTGTAATAATGCAAGTCAATCTGCATAAAAAAGCAGCCATTTTATGCATAGAAATGGCCCACAAAGTTTGATCCGAGGAGAACAAGATGTCTGAAGTTATCAGTGTAAATCGCGCCCTGTTTGATGAAGTGATGGTGCCTAACTACGCACCAGCCCCCGTGATCCCTGTGCGTGGCCAAGGTTCGCGTTTGTGGGACCAAGAAGGTCGCGAGTATGTTGATTTTGCTGGTGGTATCGCGGTGAACTGTTTAGGGCATTGCCATCCAGTACTGGTCAACGCACTGACTGAACAGGCGAACAAACTGTGGCACTTAAGTAACACCATGACCAACGAGCCGGCGCTGCGTTTAGCGAAAAAGTTAGTCGATAGCACCTTCGCAGAAAAAGTGTATTTTGCCAACTCGGGTGCCGAAGCCAACGAAGGTGCGTTAAAGCTGGCGCGTCGCTGGGCACTGGATAACTTCGGTGAACAAAAACAAGACATCATCTCCTTTGGCAAAAGCTTCCACGGCCGGACCTTTTTCACCGTAACGGTCGGTGGTCAAGCGGCGTATTCTGACGGCTTTGGTCCAAAACCTGCGGCGGTATACCATGCTGAATACAACAATTTAGACAGCCTCAAAGCGCTGATTTCAGACAATACCTGCGCCGTGATCATGGAGCCTATCCAAGGGGAAGGCGGCATTATTCCAGCTGATCCGGCGTTTATCCAAGGCGTGCGTGAATTGTGTGACCAACACAAAGCACTGCTGATTTTTGACGAAGTGCAAACCGGTGTCGGCCGCACGGGCGCCTTGTATGCGTACATGCAATACGGTGTAACACCAGACATTCTGACCAGCGCCAAATCACTCGGCGGCGGTTTCCCGGTCGGTGCTATGTTGACCACCACCGACATTGCCAAACATTTAAAAGTCGGCACGCATGGTTCGACCTACGGCGGTAACCCGCTGGCGTGTGCGGTGGCTGAAGCCGCACTGGATACCATCAATAATCCAGAATTGTTAGCCGGCGTGTTGGCCAAAGAAGCACTGTTCCGCGCTGAACTGGACCGGATTAATGCGTTATACCCAGTATTTAGCACAGTGCGTGGCAAAGGCATGTTGCTAGGCGCAGCGCTTACGGATGCGTACAAAGGCAAGGCGCGTGATTTCTTGTTGGCGGCAGCCGCAGAAGGCCTGTTGGTGTTGATGGCGGGGTACGACGTGGTGCGGTTTGCGCCAAGTCTGATTATCCCAGACGCCGATATTTTGGAAGGTATGCAACGCTTTGAGCGCGCTGTCGCCAAAGTCGCGCAAGCCTAATCAAATGACATAGGCGCCTGACCAAGCCAATAACACCAATAAGGTCAGGCCGATAAAGCAAAAATGCGGCGGGCCTGAAGCACCCGCCACTTAGTGGAGCAAGCGATTATGATGATCATACGCCCAATTCGCGCCGCAGATTTTCCAGCTCTGTACGAGATGGCCGTGGAATCCGGCCACGGGTTCACGTCTTTGCCGGTTAACGATGAGTTGTTGCAGCGCAAAATTAATCGATCGGAACGCACCTTTGAAAAAGTGGTAACGGCGCCGAAAGATGAAGGTTATCTGTTTGTATTGGAAGACAGCAATACCGGCGAGATTTGTGGCACCAGCGCCATCGAAGCAGCCGTTGGATTAGACGATGCCTTCTATAACTATCACTTAGGTAAAGTCGTACACACCTCACGAGCACTCAACGTCTACAAAACGGTGGATATCCTGACCTTGTGTAACGACTACACTGGCGCCACTGAGTTGTGCACCTTGTTTTTACGTGAGCATCGCCGCGAGAAAAACAACGGCAAGATGTTGTCGCGGTTCCGGTTTTTATTTATGGCGGAGTTTCGGCAGCGTTTCTCCGATCGGATCATTGCCGAGATGCGCGGCGTTTCGGATGACGACGGCCGTTCGCCATTTTGGCAATGGCTGCAAGACCACTTCTTCTCGGTCGATTTCCCGACGGCGGATTATTTAACCGGAATAGGTCAAAAAGTGTTTATCGCTGAGTTGATGCCCAAGTACCCGATTTACGTCAGTTTGCTCAGTAAAGAAGCACAGGCCGTGATTGGTCAGGTGCATGAAAAGACGCGCCCTGCGCTGCAACTGCTGCAAAGCGAAGGCTTTTCGACCACGGGTTACGTCGACATCTTTGACGCAGGCCCAACTGTCGAAGCCAAACTCGAACACATTCGCACAGCCCGCAACAGTCGGCGTTTGCGAGTGCGGGTTAGTGATGTCAGCGGCGGTCAGCCGTACTTGATTTGCAATACAGATCTGCAGAACTTCCGCGCCAGTTGGAGCCATCTGCATGTGTCAGAAAACGCAGAAGAAGTGAATTTGCCGGTAGAACTTGCTGCTGCATTGCAAGTGCAAGACGGTGATTGGGTGCGCTTAGCGCGGCTATAAAGCATAGGATTGATCATGTCGTTATCAGTACAGTTTATTCAAGGCCAATGGCAGGCCGGAGCAGGTGCGGAATTTACGTCGCTGGACCCAGCCAAGAATCAAGTGGTGTGGCAAGGCCACGCCGCGAGCGAAGCGCAAGTCGCCCAAGCATTCATGGCAGCGCGCGCGGCCTTTGATGCGTGGGCCGATTTACCTTTTGCGCAGCGCGCTGAGTTGGTGCGTCGGTTTGCTGGCTTGCTGGAGAGCAACAAAGAAACGATGGCGCAAGTGATTGCCGCCGAAACCGGTAAGCCGCTGTGGGAAAGTCGCACGGAAGTTGCGGCGATGATTGGTAAAATCGAGATCTCGATTCGTGCTTACCAAGAACGCACCGGCGAAAAAGAAAGTGCCATGCCGCAAGGTCGTGGCATGCTGCGCCACAAACCGCACGGTGTGGTCGCGGTATTTGGTCCTTACAATTTTCCAGGACATTTGCCAAATGGTCACATTGTACCGGCGCTGCTTGCTGGCAACTGTGTGGTGTTTAAACCCAGCGAGCTGACGCCGCATGTGGCGCAATACACAGTGCAGTTGTGGCAAGAGGCGGGAATTCCCGCTGGCGTGTTACAACTGCTACAAGGCGAAGTGGCAACGGGCAAAGCGATCGCGGCGCATCCAGAACTCGATGGTTTATTTTTTACTGGCAGTTCACGCACTGGGCATTTTTTACATCAACAATTTGCCGGTCGCCCAGATAAGATTTTGGCGTTGGAAATGGGCGGCAACAACCCGTTAATCGTCGCCGAAGTGTCGGATGTGGATGCAACTGTGCATGACATCATCCAATCGGCGTTTATTTCCAGTGGTCAGCGCTGCACCTGTGCGCGCCGATTGTTCTTGCCAAACACGACGCAAGGCGACGCTATTTTGGCCCGTTTGCTGGACGTGTCGGCTCGTTTAGACGTCGGCTTGCATGATGCACAGCCACAGCCGTTTATGGGATCGATGATTTCGGAAAAAGCAGCGCTTGGCATGTTAACCGTGCAGCAGCAACTCGTCGAAGTAGGGGCGATCCCACTGTTACCAATGCGGCAATTGACTGAAGGCACTGGGTTAGTCACGCCGGGCATCTTGGAATGTTCTGCGTTAACTGCAGATCTGCCCGACGAAGAGCATTTTGGCCCGTTGCTGAAAGTGTTCCGGTACGACGATGTTGACCAAGCCATTCGCGCAGGCAATCAAACGCAGTTTGGGCTGTCTGCCGGTCTATTGGCCGATAGCGAAGATTTGTATAAACATTTCTTACGCCGTATTCGTGCCGGCATCGTTAACTGGAACCGTCCGATCACGGGCGCCAGCTCAGCCGCGCCTTTTGGTGGCGTCGGCGCCAGCGGCAATCACCGTGCCAGCGCTTATTACGCGGCCGACTATTGCGCGTATCCAGTGGCGTCCGTCGAGTTGGCTCGCAGTGAAATGCCCGCACAGCTGTCACCGGGATTGCGTTTCTAAGCGAATGCTTTCATTGGAGAAAGCCAGCAGTTTGCTGGCTTTTTTATTTGTGGATCAGTCTTTTACTTGCACATTCCAAGGCACAGATATATTTTTACAGAAAGCCTATGTCGTGGTTTTTTCGCGAAAGACTTTACGCACAAAGCCAAGCTGTGGCAGATTGGCTGTCCCATCCAATGTAGGTGTCGTGGTTAACTTGTATGGTCACTGATAAACCCGGTTACGAACATCTGATCCAGTTTTTAACGGAACACCTTGCGCTGTTCGAGCAGGCAGGCACGCCGACGTCGCACAAAAAAACCTTGGGTGTGATTATTGAAGAACAAGTCGCCGAACAAATCATCCAACTGTGTCTGCAACACACTGAATTAGAAACCATTCACCGCAGCCAAATTATTCGGGAAGTCGATGGCATCATGTATGACTTCCAAGAAGTGTTGGCCTCTGTGGTCAATCGTCCGGCCACCGAAGAACAAATTGAGTTGATCTCAGAAGTTTCATTGCTGATTAAGAATCTGTTTGATACTGCCATCGCGCATTTGATGGATTAATCCACACCTTGAAGCAGGCGTCAGTCGTGAAGCTGGCGCTATCTCGCTGTTTTTTTGTAGAATACCGCCTTTCCCCTTTTTCAAGCTGGAGATTTTCCATGGCGGGTGACAACCAACTGCAAGCCACAGTTTCATGGGCCGGCGACAGCCGTTTTATCGGCCGTTCTGGCACTAACCATTCCGTTGTATTTGATTCCAATAAGGATTCAGGCGCAGCACCAACGCCGATGGAAATGTTGTTAATGTCCGCCGGTGCTTGTTCATCGGTCGACGTCGTCAGCATTTTGCAAAAAGCGAAACAACAAGTCAGCGCTTGCCGCGTCGAATTATCTGGCGAACGTGTCGACACCATCCCGCGCGTGTTTTCCAAAATTCATCTGCATTTTGTGGTGACTGGCTTTAACGTCAGTGAAAAACACGTCGAGCGTGCAGTGAATTTGTCCGCTGAAAAATACTGCTCTGTGTCGATCATGTTGCAACAAGCCATGACAGTGACCCATTCGTTTGCCGTTGAGCAAAGCGAATTACAACCAGCTAGCGCGGCTGAATAAGCCGCCTGCAAGCCTTATCTAGACGACTATACTGAGCCTAAAGGGCGGCTCAGTGGAGATGAAATAACCGTGGTCAAACCTTTTGAAAAGTTGAAGCTGCATGGCTTTAACAACTTAACCAAAAGCTTAAGCTTCAGTATCTACGATATTTGTTACGCGCAAACCGAACAGCATCGCCAAGAATACATTTCGTACATCGACGAAAAGTACAATGCCGACCGTCTGACCGATATTTTGAGCGACGTCGTGGACATTATTGGCGCGAATATTTTGAACGTGGCGCGGCAAGATTATGATCCGCAAGGCGCCAGCGTGACGATTTTGGTCTGTGAAGAACCGATTGAAGGCAAACACGACAACAGCGAGCAGCCGGGGCCGATGCCAGATGCTATCGTCGCGCATTTGGATAAAAGTCACATCTGCGTGCACACCTACCCAGAGCACCATCCACATGATGGCATTTGCACGTTTCGCGCGGACATTGAAGTCTCGACTTGTGGCGTTATTTCACCGCTCAAAGCGCTGAACTTCCTGATCCACAGTTTCGAGTCCGACATAGTGACCATCGACTACCGAGTGCGTGGCTTTACCCGTGACGTCAATGGTGTCAAACATTACATCGACCATCCTATTCATTCGATCCAAAACTTTATGGATGAGCCGACCAAAAATGCTTTCCAAATGGTCGATGTGAACGTGTACCAAGAGAACTTGTTCCATACCAAAATGATGCTCAAAGAGTTTGATTTAAATAACTATTTGTTTGGCACTGGCGTGGATTCAGTATCGATAGATGAACAAAAAGCCATCACGCGGAAGATCAAACGCGAAATGCGCGAGATTTTTTACGGCCGCAATATGCCCGACATGGAATGATGTCGACACCTTAAAAAACGCGGCTTGGTCCGCGTTTTTTTATGGCTTATGCCAAGTGGCATCGTTGAATTGTTTAAGGTTGTCAGGCAGCAAACGATTGATTAGTTTAAGTAAACTCTGAATCCAAAGGACTATTTATGTTCATTCGTGATGCCGCGTGGCACGATGCCCCAGCGATTGCCGATATTTACAACCCGTACGTGTTAAACACCACCATTTCCTTTGAAGAAGAGGCGGTTAGCAGCGATGAGATTGCCAAGCGCATGACTCAAGTGCAACAACAAGGGTTGCCGTATTTGGTGTTAGAAACAAACGCAGAGGTGCAAGGCTATGCCTATGCCACGCCGTGGCGTGTGCGCAAAGCCTACCGCTATTCGGTAGAAGTGACTGTGTATTTAAAAGCAGACGCGCACGGGCAGGGTTATGGCACGGCGCTTTATCAAGCTTTGTTTATACGATTAAAAGCCATGGGGGTGCATGCGGTGATTGGGGGTATCACCCAACCAAATCCAGCCAGCGTGGCGCTGCATGAAAAATTAGGCATGCGACAAGTTGCTCTTTTTCCAGAAGTTGGGTTTAAGTTTGGCGCATGGCGGGATGTCGGTTATTGGCAACTGAACTTGACTGAATAGGCGCAATGCGATGTCGCAGCGACCCGCAAAAAACTGATGCTTATGGCGAATTGCAACGTTGGCCGGGTAGACGTCAAGCGAACTAGAAGGTGTGAACGAGGGCATCCAAGTTTGCAGAAGCTGGCGCCCTTTATTCCAACCAACTGACTTGGCCGCGTGCTTGACGGCGTTTGAGCATCAAGTCTTCAATCAGCGGCGTTAAAATCAGCTCCATCGCGAGGCCCATTTTGCCGCCCGGCACCACCAAGGTGTTCACCCGCGACATAAAAGAGCCGTTGATCATCTGCAGGTAATACGGGAAATCGACGTGTTTAATACCCCGAAAGCGGATCACCACAAAACTCTCATCCAAACTTGGAATATCTTTGGCGCTAAACGGGTTCGAGGTGTCCACCGTCGGCACCCGTTGAAAGTTGATATGGGTACGCGAGAACTGCGGAATAATGTGGTGCATGTAGTCGTCCATGCTGCGCACGATACTCGACATCACGGCTTCTTTGCTGTGACCGCGCTCTGAGGTGTCGCGGAAAATCTTTTGGATCCACTCCAAGTTGATGATCGGCACCATGCCAATCAGCAAATCCACGTGGTGGGCGACGTTGTGCTCTTCGGTGACGACGCCGCCGTGCAAGCCTTCATAAAACAGCAGGTCGGTTTCTTCAGGTAAATCAATCCACGGCGTAAAGGTGCCAGGCATTTGATTGTACGGCACCGCTTCGTCAAAGGTATGCAGATACTTGCGCACCTTGGCGTTGCCCGTGTCGGCGTAGTCGGCAAAACAGGACTCGAGCGCAGCAAAGTCATTGGCTTCGCTGCCAAAATAAGAAATATGTTTGCCTTGCTCTTTGGCTTTGCGCACCATCACTTCCATTTCTGGACGCGAATAGCGATGGAAACAGTCACCTTCAACCCAAGCGGCTTCAATCCCGAGTGTGCGGAAGATGTGCGCAAAGGCATTACTGGTGGTGGTCGTACCCGCGCCAGAAGAACCTGTCACGGCGATGATAGGATTGCGTTGTGACATCTGTCCTCCTGCTTCGTCATTGCAACCTCTTCACCATAAAGGATAAAGTGAGCACTGAGCAAGCGGCAGCGGATGTCGCAGATAGTTTCTTCCAGGGTTCTATGAAAAAAATAATCATCGCAGCGGCTGTAGCCGCTTTCTCTGCCCACGGCGCCACTACCTATGAAATCCACTACGGCAGTTTGGCAACAAGCTTTGTTGAACAAGGCGTGTTGCGCTCTGCAGAGTACCAAAACCAGCCGGAATTTAGTCTCGACGCTAAACGGTTATTGTGGACTGCCCATGCCGGTGACGGCGATTTGGCGACGGATATTCGCTATGTAGAGCTTGCCAACCCTAAGCAACAACACACACTGCGGACCACGCCGTTTGGCGAGTTTTCGGCCACAGCTCTTGCCACACCAAACGGCAGTTATTCGGTCGTGCGAGTGGAAAAAGACGGTACACAGCGGATTTGGCGGATCAGCGAGCACGCTGAAGAGTTATTGGTCGATTTACCTGGCGTTGGTTATCACGTCTGGGGCGACCATGGCGATCTGTTGGTGTTTTTGTTGGAAGATAAAACCGGCCCCAATCGCGCGGCGTATCGTCATGCAGACGGCCGTCTTGTGACGCTAAACTCGCACATTGGCCGCGCGCTCGCGCATCTGCCAAACACCGAATTATTTTATTTCACTGCGCCGAAACAAGGCGCCGCCGCCGATGGTGACTTGTGGTTGTGGCAATACGATGCCAAAACGAACAGCACGAAACAACTAACGCCGATGCCACGTGGTGGGGTCGACTTAGCGGTGACGCCAACAGGCCAGTTATGGGCCAGCGCGGGCACCTCGTTATATGCGCTGACTAACCAACAATGGCAACCTGTTGCCGATCTTGGCCAACAATGCCAAGGCAAAGTCAGTCGGTTTAAATTTCATCGTCAGCAACCTTTGCTGGCATTTGTCTGTGAGAAGGAGTCCGTATGAGTGGATTAATTTGGGCCTTGTTGGCCGTGGTGTTATTGCCGTATTTAGCACGAATTCCAGTGGCACGCGCGATGAACCAATTGGGTGGTTACGACAATCATTTGCCGCGGGAACAACAAGCCAAACTGCAAGGCTTAGGTGCTCGTGCCAATGCTGCGCATTACAACAGTTTTGAAGCGCTGCAGTTGTTTTTGGCGGCGTTTGCAGCCTGTGTGGCGTCAGGCAATACCGATAGCAGCATGCAGCTACTGGCATGGTTGTATGTGGCCTGTCGGGTTGGGTTTATCGTGTGTTATCTGGCGGATTGGGCGCTGGCGCGTTCTACGGTGTGGATGATTGGCGTCATTGCGGTGATGAGCATGATAGTGCGTGCCGGTTTATCAGTAAGTTAACGCAAGCCACTGCGGTCTGCACTTCATCAAGCCCGACATGCGTCGGGCTTGTTGTTTCGGGATCGTCGAATTAGAACTTAAAGTCCATGTACAGCGGGTCATGGTCGGACGAACGGTACGGCGTTGGCGCATACCAAGTTTGCTGTTGCTCTGGTGTTTTATGTTCCATGTTGTAGTCCAGCACTTCTGGTTCATCTGCGTTAATCGACCAATGCGCAAAACGTTGTAACTTGGCATGCAAAGCTTTGCTGGCAAGCGCATGGTCAAGCGTGCCTGAGCGGCCTTTAAACACGAATGAACTGTGCACCTCTGTGGCGTTAGCGAGATGCTGCCAGCCGGCTTGTTCAAGCGTCTGGATCGGTTGTTCTTTACGATACGCGTTAAAGTCACCCATGATCACTTGATAATCCGTGCTGACACCGGTGGGGTTTGTTACCAGCCATTGGTTTAATGCGGTTGCCGCTGCCACGCGAGCCCCGTTCCAACAGCCTTGGCCGTCTTGCTGGTCACTGTCGGCTGATGGTTCTTTTGGACAGCTGCCTTTGGATTTGAAATGGTTGATACCGACCGTCACGGTTTGGCCACTCGTTGTGTGGACAAAACTTTGCGCAAGCGGTGGCCGGCTGCCTTTGCTAAACGGGCCATCGAGTTTCACCGCCGCTTGGCCAACCGGTTTGACGGCTGCGCTACGATAAATCATCGCCACCATGATATCGTCTGTGCCGGGTTTTTCCTTTGGTAGCACCGCTTGATACATGTCGCTGCCGACTTGTTGATTGAGTGCTTTGACCAACGTTTGCAGGGCACCGCCTTTCTCAAAACCATTGTTTTGCACTTCAAGTAAGCCAATCACATCCGCATCCATCGCCGCCAATGCAGCTACCATTTTCGCTTGCTGGCGCGTCAGTTCGTCGGCTGAGCTGGCACCGCGTTTGGTGGGAAACGGGTTTTTGCCTTCGCCAGTGAAAAAGTTCAGCACGTTGAAGCTGGCGATCCGCAGCTCTTGCTGGGTTTTTGCAGGCGGGGCGCTCGGGCGTGGGTTCGTCGCATCATGGGTCGGCATTTGACTGACCAGCAGTCGATAGCCTTGTTTGGTTTGCAGCAAAAAGCCCTGTACACCGCGTAGGGTGTCACCGACGCGTAGCGTGCGATTGGCGGCTAAACCATCAGCAACAAAAGGCACGGGATCAGGGTTTTGGATCTGTGAACCATCGTCGAGCATCAATTCACTGAGTTGCTGCGCGGCTTCAAATTGGCTGGCGGTTTTGCCTGGTTGCTCGATTTCGGTAGCTACGCGCAGGCGTTTGTCGGCGACCAGCACTTCACCAAAGCGCGCAAGTGTGTAAGTGTCATTGACGATCAATGGCTGCGGGAAGCTCAGCCACATGCCTTCGAGACGCTCCCAGCTATCATTGGTTTGGCGTGGTAATTTCACGGGCACCGGCTCAGGGGCAGTCGTTTTTCCACACGTGGCGGCAAAGCTATTGTCGGTATTGGTCAGCGCCGTCATACCGTTAATTTCACGCACGGTACCGCGTAAATGCAAAATAGTGCCAGGTGCTGTTTTTTGTGCAAGTACCGAATCTGTGACCAGAATAGCTTCGGCGGTTTGATCATTCAGATCGGGTTGCAAGCTTTGCAACAACAGTTGCGGCGTTTTGCTATCGGCGTACAAGGTAGCAAGCACCAGACCGCGAGTTTCAACCGTTTGTCCGACCACAGGGCTTTCTGCGGTGGCGCCTTGCAGCTTGTTAATCTCGACATACGGGCGCTGACAGCTGTCGGCATTGGCAAACGCAGAGGTACACGCAGCAATAGCCACGGCAATAGCTACAGGATGAAGTTTACGCATGGTTCTGATTCTCATAATGTTTTGTTTAGACTACTGCGTGTAATTCATTTGGCAAGCTGCTTTAGATAAATCGCATGCAAGGTTAGTTTGATGGCAGCCTCAGTGAAAAATTGCAGTTGCGGTAGCAAGGAGAAGTCAGCAAACTGCGGTTTTCAATAGGAGTATGGTTGTGTTTGATGTTCCGTTTGATGCAGCCGTAGTTTACCTGTTGCTGTTAAGTGGCTATTGGCTAATTGCATTTCGACAAATCTGTTGGGCGTGGCCAACCCCAAAGGCAGCAGAACTGCACTCAAGTTATTGTTGGCGGCATGTGATGTTTCGCCTGCATTTGCTGTTGTTGCTGGTTGGGCTAGCGGCGTTGCTGGTCCTGCTATTGGCATGGGATGCGGAGCTGACGCTGACCATGTGGTTTCGCCCTTTGACCTTAACATTGGTGTTTGTCACATTGACCACCACTGTGTGGTGCTTGGTCGCCTACCTTTGGTTTCTCAAAGTGTGGTTGTTTGAATCGCAGCGCAGGCATTAAGTCTTGCCTGACAAAAGGCGCTACTGCACGGTTGTGGACTCGCGCACAAAAAAGCCGGCATCAAGCCGGCTTTTTCATCAAACCAATTATTTAGTTCTTTTCACGAGCAATCGCGCGATAACCGATGTCACGGCGGCTAAATACGCCATCCCAGTGGATTTGATCCACCAGTTGATACGCCGCTTGTTGCGCTGCGGTCACGTTGCTACCCAGGGCCGTGGCACACAAGACGCGACCACCGGCCGTCAGCACTTGACCGTCTTTGAGCACAGTACCAGCGTGGAACACTTTCGCTTCGCGGCTGTCTGCCGTTGGCAAGCCAGAAATCACATCGCCTTTACGATAATCATCTGGGTAACCGCCTGCAGCCAACACCACACCAACAGCAGCGCGCGGGTCAAATTGAATTTCGGTCTCAGCCAGCTTGCCCTCGACCGCGGCTAGACACAGCTCGACCAAGTCCGACTGCAACCGCATCATGATAGGTTGCGTTTCAGGGTCGCCGAAGCGGCAGTTGAATTCCAACACTTTGGCGGTGCCATCGGGCGCAACCATCAAGCCAGCGTATAAGAAACCTGTGTAGACATTGCCTTCTGCTGCCATGCCACGCACGGTTGGGTAAATCACATTGTCCATCACCCAGTCGTGAACAGCAGGCGTGACGACTGGGGCAGGGGAGTATGCGCCCATGCCACCGGTATTTGGGCCTTTGTCGGCGTCGTCACGTGCTTTGTGGTCTTGTGACGAGGCGAATGGTAAGGCGTGCGTGCCATCAACCATCACAATAAAGGACGCTTCTTCACCGACTAAAAACTCTTCGACCACCACACGGCTGCCGGCATCGCCAAACTTGTTGCCTGACAGCATGTCGTCAATGGCGGCAAAGGCTTCGTCTTGGGTTTGTGCGATGATCACGCCTTTACCGGCGGCCAAGCCGTCGGCTTTAATGACGATGGGCGTGCCATTTTTAACGACAAAGGCTTTGGCTGCATCAATCTCAGTGAAAGTGCCATAGTCGGCGGTTGGGATCTTGTGGCGTGCCAAAAAGTCTTTGGCGAAGGCTTTGGAGCTTTCCAGCTGTGCAGAATTTTTGGTCGGGCCAAAAATCTTTAAACCCGCGGCACGAAACGCATCGACCACACCACGAGCCAGCGGCGCTTCTGGGCCGACGATGGTTAAATCAATCTGTTGCTCTTTGGCAAACGCCAACAGGGCAGGGACATCATCGGCCGCCACTGCAACATTCTGCAGCGCTGGCTCTAATGCGGTGCCCGCATTGCCAGGGGCTACGAAGACCTGCGTCACATGCGGCGATTGTGCAGCTTTCCATGCCAACGCGTGTTCGCGGCCACCGCCGCCAATTACCAGAACTTTCATCAGAGTTACCACTCACTATTTCAAAGGTTTACGGAATTTGAGCGTCATGCGGTCGCTTTCACCAATCGCTAAGTATTTGTCTTTATCTACGTCTTTTTGACTTAACGTCGGTGGCAAGGTCCACACACCACCTGGGTAGTCGGCAGTGTCTTTCGGGTTCGCGTTGACTTCGCTGGTCGCTTCCAACACAAAACCTGCTTGTTCAGCCAGTTTCACCACTAAGCTTTGCGGCATGTAACCGGATTTGGTCCAGTCGGTATTTAAACGCGATTCAGGCAAGCGGTGTTCGACCACGCCCAACACGCCACCTGGTTTGAGCGCAGCGTAGAAGCTTTTGAAGGAATTTAATAAGGACTCATCGCCTTTTTGCATGTACCAGTTGTGCAAATTACGGAATGTCACCACCACATCGGCGCTGCCATCCGGCGCGACTTTTTGGCCTGCGATCGGCGCAAATTCAGTCACCACGACATTCTTGTAAACAGGATCCGCAGCCAACTTTGCGTTAAACGCGGCCAATGTGCGTTTGGCATAGTCGGAAGTGCTGTTTGCAGGTTGGTGGGCTGCATAATATTTGCCAGCGTCTTTTAATAACGGTGCGAAGATTTCGGTGTACCAGCCACTGCCTGGGGAGATTTCAACGACGGTGCTTTTGGGGGTGACTTCAAAGAAACTGAGTGTTTCGAGAGGATGGCGATATTTGTCGCGGGCTTTATTGGTCATCGAACGCACAGGATGGTCAATCGCTGTTTTTAGTGCCGCGTCATCGACGCTCGCCGCTTGGCTAAACCCACTGACCGACCATACTGCGGCGGCCACCAGAACTGAAGTCAACTTATTCATAGCAACAATCCTTTTGGTGAAAAAACCGCGCTAGTGTAGCAAACAGCCATCGTCTTTGCAGGAGAAATTCCGGTGGTTGCTGGTTCGGCACGACAAGTAGGTTGTGGACGGCCAGACATCCGAGCTAGAATGCCGCTTTGCCATTGCTTATGCTAGAATAAGCGTTTTTTTGATGTGGACTGCCAGCGAGAAGCATAAACAACGTGTGCAACAGCAGATTTCGCCCCAGAAAACTCCTGCTGATCAGCCACCAAGCCGCTTATGTCGTGATGCAAGACCACCTGATTTAGAGCAAGTGCAATGTTAGATCAAGTTCGCGTGGTGCTGATTGAAACCTCGCACAGTGGCAATATTGGCTCGGTGGCCCGCGCTATGAAAACCATGGGGTTGACTCAGCTGGTGTTAGTGTCACCGAAAGTAGACATAGATGGACAAGCCATCGCGTTGTCTGCGGGCGCAAGCGATGTATTAGCAAACGCCAAAATCGTTTCGACCTTGGCTGAAGCTATCGCCGATTGTCGTTTAGTGATTGGCACTAGTCACAAAACGAAAAATCCCGATGTGCCGGTGCTTGATCCACGGCAAGCGGCTGCCAAAGTGCGGGATGAACGTGGCAGCGCGACGGCCGCTTTAGTTTTTGGCCGTGAAAGTAATGGCATGAACAACGAAGAACTGCGTCTTTGCACGTATCACGTGTGTATTCCGGCGAATCCAGACTACACCTCGTTGAATCTGGCGATGGCGGTGCAGGTGTTGTCCTATGAATTGCGGATGACCGCCCTAGCGGCACAACCGCAACCCGCAGCTGAGTCTGATGAACGTGTCTACCCAACCAGCGAGCAGCTTGAAGGCTTTTATCAGCATTTAGAAAAAACGTTAGATTTGACCGGATTTATCATCCGCGCACATCCGGGGCATATCATGATCAAGTTGCGCCGGTTGTTCAGTCGCGCCAAACCGGACGAGTTAGAGTTGAATATTTTGCGCGGCATCCTCACATCGGTGCAGAAGTTTGCCGCTGGCGTTGGCCGTGGCCGAGAACAAGAAGCTCGTGAGGCAGTCACGGTCGCGTCGAAACAAGACCAATAACAGATTCGTGCTGCGCTAAAAAGCGCAGCTTACTAGCCGCAGATGTCGCCATCTGTTTAAAAAGATCACCGCGACCCATTGGCCGCTTGCAGGAAATACCATGTTTGCAGGTATCAAAGAAGATATTAAAAGCGTGTTTGAGCGCGACCCCGCAGCGCGCAACTTTTTCGAAGTACTGACCAATTATCCAGGCTTGCACGCCATTTGGTGGCATCGCTTGAATCACAAGCTTTGGCGCGCCAATTTCAAATGGCTAGCACGGTTTTTAAGCACAGTGGCGCGTT
>DMYW01000037.1:25889-142968 GCA_003482455.1 Rheinheimera sp.
GGCTGACCGGTGTGGAAATTCATCCGGGGGCAAAAATCGGTCGGCGCTTTTTTATCGACCATGGCATGGGCGTGGTGATTGGCGAAACGGCTGAAATTGGTGATGACGTCACGCTGTATCACGGTGTCACGCTAGGCGGCACCAGCTGGAACCCCGGTAAACGCCACCCAACCTTGGGCAATAACGTGGTGGTCGGCGCTGGGGCGAAAATCCTTGGGCCTCTGTATGTCGGCGAAAATGCCCGTGTCGGTTCGAATGCCGTGGTGGTCAAAGATGTACCACCAGGCGCGACTGTAGTTGGGATCCCGGGGCGAATTGTTGCCAAACAAGGTGCAGAAGTCACAGAACAACGCCAACAACTGGCGAAAAAGTTCGGTTTTGATGCGTACGCTGTGGCAAGCGATAACCCAGACCCGGTAGCCAATGCCATCGGCCGGATGCTCGATCATATCCACTGTTTGGACATCAAAGTTGCCGAGTTATGTCAGAATATCAATCGGTTAGGCGGCAATGTTTGTTCGGAAGTGCCAACGATGGATATCGATGACGAAGCGTTTCGGGAAGCGGAACGCAAAGCAGCAGAAGAACGTAAACGTCAGCTTGAAGAATTCGATCCAACCATTTAATAGTAATACCTGACTATTTTAGTCGGATTTATACTTGACTAAAACAGTCGGAAATAAGTAAAATTCCGGCATTCCTTCCCCCTAATGTAAGCCGGAGTTCTGATGAGACTGACATCAAAAGGTCGTTATGCGGTGACTGCCATGCTGGATGTTGCGTTGCATTCCAGTTCAGGCCCAGTGCCATTGGCCGATATTTCAGTTCGTCAGGAAATTTCGTTGTCATACCTTGAACAATTGTTTGCGCGCTTGCGTAAACAAGGGTTAGTCAGTAGTGTGCGCGGCCCTGGTGGTGGCTATCAGCTGGGCAAACCGGCGGAGCAGATTTCAGTGTCGGATGTGATCAGCGCCGTTGATGAATCCGTAGACGCCACACGTTGCCAAGGAAAGTCTGACTGCCAAGGCGGCGCCAAGTGCTTAACCCACAGTTTGTGGAGCGATTTAAGCCACCGAATTGAAGATTTCCTCACCCACATCACGTTGGGTGAATTGGTGAGTCAGCACGAAGTGCAAAACGTCGCCAAGCGGCAGGACAGCCGCACACAAAAGAATCCTGTAAGCGAAATTGAAGTCAGCTGCCAGTTGTAGGCATCAGACGGAGTGAGTGATGAAGTTACCAATTTATTTAGATTACGCCGCGACCACGCCGGTTGATCCGCGTGTGGCTGAAAAAATGATGCAGTACCTGACGATGGATGGCCAATTCGGTAACCCAGCGTCCCGCTCACACCGTTTCGGTTGGCAAGCGGAAGAGGCGGTGGAAGTCGCTCGTGCCCAGATCGCTGAGCTAGTGAACGCCGACCCACGTGAAATCGTCTTCACATCGGGCGCCACTGAATCCAACAACTTGGCCATCAAAGGTGCGGCAGAGTTTTACCACAAAAAAGGTAAACACTTAATCACTGTCAAAACCGAACACAAAGCCGTGCTGGACACCATGCGCGCGCTGGAGCGTGACGGTTTTGAAGTGACGTATTTAGAAGTCGAAGCCAACGGTTTAGTCGATTTAGATAAGTTAAAAGCCGCGATGCGCCCAGACACGACAGTTGTCAGCATCATGATGGTGAACAACGAAATCGGTGTGGTGCAAGACGTCGCCGCAATTGGTGAAATGTGCCGCGCCAATGGCACGATTTTCCACGTCGATGCGGCACAAGCGGCCGGCAAAATCGACATCGATTTGCAGCAGCTGAAAATCGATTTGATGTCATTTTCTGCGCACAAAATTTACGGTCCAAAAGGCATTGGCGCTTTGTTTGTTCGCCGCAAGCCACGCATTCGTTTAGAAGCACAAACCCACGGTGGTGGTCATGAACGTGGTATGCGTTCAGGCACACTGCCAACGCATCAAATCGTTGGGATGGGCGAAGCATTCCGCATTGCAAAATTGGAAATGCACGAAGAAAACGCGCGTTTTGCAGTACTGCGCCAACGGTTACTCGATGGGATCAAAGACATCGAACAAGTGTTTTTAAACGGTGATGAGACACAACGGATTGCCGGTATTACTAACGTCAGTTTCAACTATGTTGAAGGCGAATCGTTGATCATGGCGCTGAAAGACATCGCGGTTTCGTCTGGTTCTGCCTGTACCTCAGCGTCATTGGAACCATCGTACGTGCTGCGCGCCTTAGGCTTAACGGACGAGTTAGCGCACAGTTCTATCCGTTTCTCGATTGGCCGTTTTACCACCGAAGCAGAAATTGACCACACCATCAGCATCGTGCATGACGCTATTGGTAAGCTGCGCGAAATGTCGCCGCTGTGGGAAATGTACAAAGACGGCGTTGATTTGAATTCTGTAGCTTGGGTTGCGCATTAAGCGCCCGACACACCCTATTTGAGGTATTAGATATGGCATATAGCGACAAGGTCATCGACCACTACGAAAATCCACGCAACGTTGGTTCATTCGCCAAAGACGATCCAACGATTGCGACTGGCATGGTTGGCGCACCGGCGTGTGGCGACGTGATGAAGCTGCAAATCAAAGTCAGCGAAGATGGTGTGATTGAAGACGCCAAATTCAAAACCTATGGTTGTGGCAGCGCGATCGCATCCAGCTCACTGGTTACTGAGTGGGTCAAAGGCAAAACGTTGGACGAAGCGGCGCAAATCAAAAACACCGATATCGCAGCAGAACTGGCGTTACCGCCGGTGAAAATTCACTGCTCGATTCTGGCCGAAGACGCCATCAAAGCCGCTATCGCTGATTACAAACAACGTCACGGGGGCTAAACATGGCCATCACCATGACACAGGCCGCAGCAGAGCGCGTCCGGACCTTTTTACACAATCGTGGCAAAGGTGTCGGTCTGCGGTTGGGGGTTAAAACCACTGGCTGCTCTGGCCTGGCTTATGTACTTGAATTCGTTGATGAACTTAACGAGGACGATCAAGTTTTTGAACATGACGATTTGAAAATTATCGTCGATGGCAAAAGCTTGGTGTACATCGATGGTACCGAACTGGATTTCGCCAAAGAAGGCTTGAATGAAGGTTTTAAATTCAACAACCCGAACGTCAATGGCGAATGCGGTTGTGGCGAGAGCTTCACGGTTTAAGCATCGATGAATTATTTCCAGCTGTTTCAGTTACCTGCGCAGTTTGAGGTCGATCTGACTGAGCTTGGAACCCGCTATCTAGAACTGCAAAAGCAGTTCCATCCGGATAAGTTCGCCGCCGCATCTGAGCGCGATCGGTTGCTGGCCGTGCAACAGGCGGCCAACATCAATGACGCGTACCACAGCTTGAAACAACCTTTGCTGCGCGCCGAGCACATGTTGGCGCTGCGCGGCGTGCGCCTCAATCAAGAACAACGCAGTTTTACCGACACGGCGTTTTTGATGCAGCAGATGGAATTACGCGAATTGCTGGCGGATATTCCACACAGCAAGCAGCCACATGACTTGGTCGATGATGCAGATCAACAAATTAGGCAGCAGAAAAAGCTTTTGCTCAATGAGTTAAGTGAAAAACTGGCGCATAATACGCCACACCACGATTTAGCGGCGGCGGATACCGTGCGCAAGCTAAAATTTTTCTTCAAGCTCCAAGACGAATTGGAGCTGATTGAACAACAACTACACGACTGAACTCACCTATGGCGTTATTACAAATTGCAGAGCCTGGCCAAAGCGCCGCGCCGCACCAGCACAAACTCGCGGCTGGTATTGATTTAGGCACCACTAACTCGCTGGTTGCAACCGTGCGTAGCGGAAAAGCAGAAACCTTGCGTAACAGCCTCGGTGACGACATGGTGCCATCGGTAGTGCGTTATACCGAAGCCGGAGCCATTGTTGGCCGTCAAGCTCAGCTTGATGCGGTGCTCGACCCAAAAAACACCATAGTGTCGGTCAAACGTTTGATGGGCCGCGGCTATAGCGAAACCATCGCCTCCACAGAAAAATCACCGTACGAGTATGTTGACCAGCAAGGCTTGGTCGGCATTCGCACTGTGGCGGGTGATAAAAACCCAGTCGAAGTGTCGGCGGAAATTCTGGCCACGCTGGCTGATACAGCGAGCCAAACCTTAGGTGGCGAATTAACTGGCGTGGTCATCACAGTTCCAGCGTATTTTGATGACGCGCAGCGTCAAGCCACCAAAGATGCGGCGCGTTTAGCGGGACTAAACGTGTTGCGTTTACTCAATGAACCCACAGCTGCAGCGTTGGCGTATGGCCTTGATAGCGGCCAAGAAGGCGTCATTGCGGTCTACGATTTGGGCGGTGGTACCTTTGATATTTCGATTTTACGTTTGTCACGTGGCGTATTCGAAGTGCTGGCTACCGGCGGCGATTCGGCGCTCGGTGGTGATGATTTTGATCATGCATTATTGGCGCATCTGCAAAGCCTCACCGGCGAAGCCGAACTAGACCATCACCAGCTACGCCAGTATCTGCAAACCGCTCGTGCGGTCAAAGAGCAGTTATCCAGCCAATCAGAAGTTAATGTCGAACTTGCCGGCAAAACCATTTCTGTCAGCCGTGCCAGCTTTGAAGCCTTAATTGACCCGCTGGTGCGCAAAACCATGCGCGCATGCCGGCAAACCTTGCGTGACGCCAATTTAGACCCTAGCGAGATCGCGACCGTAGTGATGGTCGGTGGGTCGACCCGTGTGCCTTTGGTGCGCCAGCAAGTGAAAGATTTTTTTGAAGCAGAACCGCTGACTTCGATTGACCCCGACAAAGTAGTGGCGATTGGCGCGGCGATCCAAGCCAACGTGTTAGTTGGCAACAAATCGGGCAATGACACGTTATTGCTGGACGTGATCCCGTTGTCACTGGGCATTGAGACGATGGGCGGCTTGGTCGAAAAGATTATTCCGCGCAATACCGTGATTCCGGTTGCCCGCGCCCAAGAATTTACCACCTTTAAAGATGGTCAAACCGCGATGGCCATTCATGTGCTGCAAGGTGAGCGTGAACTGGTCAGTGATTGTCGTTCGTTGGCCCGTTTTGAGCTGCGTGGTATTCCACCAATGCCAGCCGGCGGCGCGCATATTCGGGTGACGTTCCAAGTCGACGCGGACGGCTTATTAAGCGTCACGGCGATGGAAAAATCCACCGGCGTTAGCAGCAGTATTCAGGTCAAGCCGTCGTATGGGTTATCCGACGAGCAAGTAATGACGATGATCCAAAGCTCGATGCAATATGCCAAACAAGATATGCAGTCGCGCTTATTGCGTGAGCAACAGGTGGAAGCCGCACGTGTGCACGAAGCCGTCACTGTGGCGATTTCTTCGGATGCGCATTTGCTATCGCCTACTGAATTACGCGACATTGAAGCAGCTTTACATCAATTAAAAACGTTGGCTGAAGGCGCGGACACCGCAGCCATCAAGGCAGCGATTGAACACACTAATCAACTGACCGATGAGTTTGCAGCGCGTCGCATGGATAACTCCATCCGTGCGGCCTTGCAAGGTCACAAAGTCGACGAGGTTTAACATGCCACAAATTATTTTCCTGCCGCATGCCGAGTTATGCCCTGAAGGTGCCGCTGTCGAAGCCAAGCAAGGCGAAACCATTTTGGATGTTGCGCTGCGCAATGGCATCAGCATTGAACATGCCTGCGAAAAGTCCTGCGCGTGCACCACTTGCCACGTCGTGGTGCGCGAAGGCTTTTATTCATTGAATGAAAGTGATGAGCTAGAAGAAGACATGCTCGATAAAGCGTGGGGTTTAGAGCCTGAATCGCGCCTTGGCTGCCAAGCGCGTATTCGCGATGAAGACTTGGTGGTCGAAATTCCCAAATATACCCTGAATATGGTCAGCGAAGGCCATTGATCTGAATCAATTCAGCTTAGAAAAGCCAGCGTATGCTGGCTTTTTTTATTTCTCGGGTTTTCAGTTTAACCTATTGGTTTTATTAGATAATTTCCTGATGTAAAATATTCTTGTGTAAAGGGAACTTATGCTACTTAACTGAATTTACTGGAGAAATGGAATCCCTGTTCTACTCTGTAAATGAACATATTTCAATTGTTGTGGAGTTTTCATGCGTTACACACACTTAGCGCTCGTTGTCGCAGCGGCGATTGCAGCAGGTCAGGCGCAGGCTGAAGTTTCTTTAAATGGTTTTGCTTCCGTTAAAGCAGGTACGACTTTTGGTAGCGACGATACGCTGTACGGGTACACCAGTGATGTCGATTTTAAACCTGAGTCATTGTTTGCAATTCAAGCTCAATCTGATTTGGGCGACAAATTCTCAGTGACAGCACAGTTAATGGCCAAAGGTAGCGAGGATTTTAACAGCAAATTTGCCTGGGCATTTTTGTCCTACCAAGCCTCCGAACATGTTCGGATTAATGCGGGGCGGATCCGAGTTCCGTTCTATAAATATTCAGACTTTTTAGATGTTGGTTATGCCTACGATTGGGCGCGTACCCCACGCAGCGTCTACGATGTTCCTTTTGATACGATGGACGGTGCCTCGGCGCTGATTAGCAATAGCTTTGGCGACTGGCAGTCTTCGGTGCAACTAAACTTTGGTGCGTTCAACGGCAGCGTCAATGTTGAAGGCATCAAATCACCTTCCAAAATGCAAAACATCATGGGCGGTTCTTGGGAGCTATCTAACGATTGGTTTTCGACGCGTGTAGCTTACTTCAAAGCCGACGTTAGTATTCAAAGTGATGCGCTTGACCCCCTATTGGGTGCATTGAATCAATATGGCTTTGCCAGCGTGGCGAAAGAAATTGATTTTGATGAAGACTCGGGTTCGTTTGTTGGTGTTGGTTTTGGCATCGACAAAAACGATTGGATCGTGAATTCAGAATGGACGCGCGTGGAGATCGACCATTCGTTTATGGCGCAACGAGATTCGTGGTTCTTCTCGGTTGGCCACCGTTTTGGTGCATGGACACCTTATATCTCGCATGAAGTAAACCGTGATAAAGCCGATCCGACTATCTACGCGGCTATCCCCGGAGTGCACCCACTGCGCCCGTTGGTCGCAGGGTTAGTGGATGGACAGGAAGACAATACCAAGGTGTACAACGTAGGCTTCCGCTACGACTTCCACCCTTCGGCAGCTTTTAAAGCTGAATTAACCAATGCAGACAATACCATTGCTGACCAGAAGACCACGCTGCTGACGTTTGGCGTTGATTTGGTGTTTTAACAGCGATTAAACCTAAAACTGAAGACTAGTGACCGGGAGTTCGTATGAATAAATCGCTTATGGTGCTGGCAGTGTCAGCGGCGCTCACGGCAGGGACAGCTCAAGCAGAAATTAGTGTGACGGGCTTTGCCTCTGTCTACGGCGGTAAGGTGCTCAGTGGTACTGGGGTGGAGGATTTTGGTTTAGGGCCCACGTTTTTGGCGACCTATCCAACGGTCGGTTATTACGAGGATGCGTGGAGTTTCAAACCTGATTCAAAATACGGGTTGCAGTTTAGTTCTGATTTAGGCCAAGGCTTAACCGCGACAGCTCAGTTGGTTGGCCGCGGCGCTGATGACTACAATGCAGAGTTAGAATGGGCTTATTTGTCTTATGAGATCAATGATCATTGGACTATTCAAGCAGGTAAGAAGCGCTTACCTCTGTATTACTACTCAGATTTCTTCGATGTAGGTTATGCCTATTTGTGGGTGCGTCCGCCAGCGGATAACTACACGTGGCAGATCTTCAACTACAACGGCGTCAATGCGCAGTTTAACTACCAAGTTGGCGATTGGGCTGTGGGTGGTAATTTATACACGGGGCGTGAAGACGATCCAAACAACAAATTGTTATCCGAGTTTTTCGGCTCGCAACCGGTGCGAGAAATTTGGAAAGACATCATGGGCGGCGTATTGACACTGAACCGTGATTGGTTGGATTTACGTTTAACCTATATGCAGTACACCAACGAGCGTTATCGCAATGGCGTTCGTGTGACGTGGGATGGCAAAGATACCCGCGATGGCACCTTTAAAGGTCTGGCTGCCAATATCGATTACAACAACTGGTTGTTGCTCACGGAATTCAATAAGTTGACCTTGGATTCCAGCGATTTTGATACCTATATGGTGTCGACCGGTTATCGATTCGACAAGTTTACACCGTACGTGTCCTATGCTGACTTCTATTCAGAAGGCGGTGAGAAGCACAACACGACCAGTTTAGGCTTCCGTTGGGATTTCCATTCCAGTGCTGCATTCAAGTTGCAATACGACAAAGTGGAAGACAATGGCTACAACGTCTTACCGGATAACACTGTGAACAACCAAATGGTTGCAGGCGATAGCACGGCTATCACCTTCGGTGTTGATTTAGTTTTTTAATTGGAGAACCTCATGAAGTGGTTAAAAATCAGTTTAATCCCGTTGGTCCTGTCAGCACAGTTTGCCTTTGCTGAGGTTGCTGTCATCGTCCATCCATCAAATGCAGCTGCGATTGACCAAGCGGAAATTACCCGCTTGTTTACCGGCCGCGGCGCGACTTTTGCGAGTGGTTCAAAAGCAACACCAATTAACCAAGCTGAATCCGCTGCGGTGCGTGGTGATTTTGATAGTAAAGTGCTGGGTAAGTCTTCAAGCCAGATGAAAGCGTATTGGTCCAAATTGGTGTTCACTGGTAAAGGGACACCGCCAAAAGAAGTGGCTGATGATGCTGCGGTAAAAGCTGCGGTGGCGGCAGATGCGACAGCGATAGGCTACATCGATGCCTCGAAAGTGGATGGCACCGTCAAAGTGATTGGTAAGTTCTAAGCGTCATCTGCGATTTTGGTGAAAAAGCCCGTAGCAACGGGCTTTTTTGTTTCTGCCATGCAACTGTCATCCCAACTTGTTAAAGCTATAGGCAAGGCGGTTGACATCGCGTATAATTCGCGACCGCTAAAAATTAACCTTAATCCGGAGTCCATCATGGCTTTAGAACGTACCTTTTCTATCGTTAAACCAGACGCAGTTGCCAAAAACGTGATTGGCGCTATCTACAACCGTTTCGAATCTGCAGGTCTGCGTATCGTTGCAGCGAAAATGGTTCACCTGAGCCGTGAGCAAGCTGAAGGCTTCTACGCTGAGCACAAAGAGCGTCCATTCTTCAACGCACTGGTTTCTTTCATGACTTCAGGCCCAGTGATGGTGCAAGTTCTGGAAGGTGAAGACGCAGTACGTAAAAACCGCGAAATCATGGGTGCTACTAATCCAAAAGACGCTTTGGCTGGTACTTTACGTGCTGACTACGCGGCAAGCATCGACGAAAACGCGGTTCACGGTTCAGACGCTGCAGCTTCTGCTGCTCGTGAAATCGCTTATTTCTTCACTGACGCCGAGTTGTGCGCTCGTACTCGTTAATTCGAGTCAATCAGCGGCAGCAATGCACTGAATGAAGAAACACAGCAAAGGGGGCTTGGCCCCCTTTCTGTCTATAATCTGGATACAAAGTTTTTGTACGGCAGCACGTGCAGTCGGTTGTAGAACGACCTACCGCACCTGTTGCTGAACCACCCAACAGTTTGTTGTGCGAGGAACCTAATGACCACTCCAACCATCGAAAAAGTAAACTTGCTGGATTTATCGCGGCCGCAACTGAAAGAATTTTTGGTGTCGCTTGGCGAAAAGCCGTTTCGCGCCGACCAACTGATGAAATGGATTTACCATTTTTGCATCGATGATTTTGATGCAATGACTAACATCAACAAAGAATTACGCGCCAAATTAAAAGCGCATGCGGTGATTGAAGCTCCGGAAGTGGTTACTCGCCAAGACAGCGCTGACGGCACCATCAAGTTTGTGATGGGCCTTAAAGGTGGTCAGGAAGTCGAAACCGTCTGGATCCCAGAAAAAGACCGTCGCACCTTGTGTGTTTCATCACAAGTAGGGTGTGCGTTGGATTGTTCGTTCTGTTCAACGGCGCAACAAGGTTTTAACCGCAATTTGTCGGTGTCTGAAATCATCGGTCAAGTCTGGCGTGTCGCAAAAATCATCGGCAGTTATGGTGACACAGGGGAGCGTCCCGTGACCAACGTGGTGATGATGGGCATGGGCGAACCCTTGCTTAATCTGAACAACGTGGTTCCTGCGATGGAACTGATGATGGAAGATTACGGTTTCGGCATGTCGAAGCGTCGAGTCACCTTAAGCACCTCGGGTGTGGTGCCGGCACTGGATATTCTGAAAGAGAAAATCGATGTTGCTTTGGCGATCTCGTTGCATGCACCGAACAACGAATTGCGTGACCAGCTTGTACCAATCAACAAAAAGTACCCGATGGAAGAGTTCCTCGCCGCGTCGCGACGTTATGTGGAACATTCACGTGCTAACGACAAAGTGACTGTAGAATACGTCATGCTGGAAGGGATCAACGACAGCATGGATCAAGCGCACGAATTAGCGAAGGCGCTGAAAGATACCCCTTCAAAAATTAACCTGATCCCATTTAACCCTTATCCGGGTTCACCGTATAAACGTTCAAGCAATTCACGCATCGATCGGTTTAACAAAATCTTGCAAGAGTACGGGTTTACTGTGATTGTACGAAAAACTCGTGGTGATGACATTGATGCTGCGTGTGGTCAGTTAGTCGGCGATGTGATTGACCGAACCAAACGTCTGATGAAAAAACAGATGAAAGGTGAGGCGATTTCAGTAAAAATAGTTTGATTCTCACCAGGACCGGTGTAACACCATGATGAATAAGGCTTCTGTATTACTTCTGTTGCTCTGTACTGCAGTCACGGGCTGCGTAACGGAGAGCTCTGTCACCGATAAAACGGCGGCAGGGCAACGTGAAGTGGGGCCGCACGAGGCCGCGCGTACCCGTTTGTCGCTGGCCTTAAGTTACATCCAAAACGGCGATATGACGCAAGCTAAGTTCAACTTGATGAAAGCGGAAGAGCTTGATCCTGATTCTGCCGAAGTTGCCAACGCCTTTGCTTTTTTCTATCAACGGGTTGGCGAAAATGAACTGGCAGAAAAAGCCTATCGCAAAGCGATTCGCCTTGATTCCAATAATGCCGATAGCTACAACAATTTTGGCGCCTTTTTATGCCAAACGGGCAAGTACGCAGAGGCAGAGAAACTGTTGTTGGATGCGGTAAAAAAGCCTGGTTATATTCGCGTTGCCGAAAGTTATGAAAACTTAGGTCTGTGTGCGATTGAAGAAAAAGACTTAGATAAAGCGACCGGTTATTTTAATAGCGCTTTGAAACACAGCCCAGTTAACAGTTCTGTATTGTACGACCTCACCCTAGTGACTTATGCGCAAAGCCAGTTTGATCAAGCCTTTATGTGGTATTCCAAACTGGCGAAAACTGGCCAAAGTTCCTCCGCCGTTGCGCTACTGCGTTATCTGATTGCTCATCAGCGTCAAGACGAAGTAGAGCGCCAACAAGCGCAAAAGTTCCTGCTGTCCGCGTATCCAAACAGTCCTGAAGCTGTGATTTTGTTAGCCGGAAACTTGCAAGAAGCCGCACCTGAAAAATTGCGGCAAGAGGTGTTGCTACGGCAACCGACAAGCGTGCCCGCGCTAGACGCCAGCAGTGCCCCAAAAATTAAAGTGGTGAAGCGTAAAACTGTGGCAGAAACGCCGGTGATTAAGCCAGAACCACAACCGACAATCCGCCAAGAGCTGGCCGCTGAAACGACGGCGGACATAGCGACAACAACCGCCAAGAGCGCAGAAGCTACACCGTTAATGCGCCCAACCGAGCACATAGTTCGCAGCGGTGAAACACTTTATAGTATTGCCAGCGCCAACCGACTCACGGTCAGTGAGTTGCAACGCCTTAACCAATTAACATCGGATGACCCGATCCAGCCTGGACAGATCCTTATTTTGTCTGATGAGGCGGCAGCAAAAGCGGTGAAGCAATACACAGTTGCAGAGGGAGATACGCTGTTTAGTATCGCCTATCGATTTAATATGGGGGTTGAGCGACTTTGTCAGCTCAATCAATTGAGCCCAACAGACGCAATTGCGCCTGGAACCGTGCTCATTTTGCAGGATCCTAACGAATAATTATGCCAAAACAGACTACGGACACTGCCAGCAATAGTATTGGTACGCTGCTCAAGGCCTCCCGCGAACAACGCGGTATGAGCCAAGCTGAAGCGGCAAGTCAGCTGAATTTGAAAGTGGTGATCATCGAAAAATTAGAGTCCGAGCAATGGGACAATTCGATGGCCACGACCTTCGTAAAAGGTTATTTACGTGCGTATGCGCGATTGCTGAAGCTGTCAGAGCGAGAGATTTTGCAAGCATTTGATTTGCAAACCGCCCACTTGCGTGGTCAACAGACCGAGATGCATAGTTTCTCCCGCAAGACCAGTCGTGAAGCTGCTGACAGCCGTTTTATGTTGGCTACTTATGGCATTGTCGTGTTGCTTGTTGGTTTGTTCTTTGTCTGGTTCTGGCAAACGCATATGTTGGATTCAGAACCTGTTGCTGTGTTGCCAGACTATGTTGCGCCAATTGCCGAGGTTCCTGCCGCAGATACTTCGAACTTGTCAGCAACTCCTCCAGTGACTGGGGGGGCATCGCTACAAACCGCAGCAGCTCAAGACCACTTAAATACGAGCCCTGCGCCGGTATCGCAATCGTCGCAAAGTATTGCCTCTGCGCCGGCCGGAGCTGCTACAGTGGATCCATCCCCAATCAACTCTGTCACAGGGAACGGTGCTGCAACCGATGCAGCAACTACCACGCTTTCTACGGTGGTTGAGCAAACTGCCGATGAATTGCCGGCGAGCTCGATTGAAACAACGGAAGGCGAAACTCCACAACGAACATCCGCATCCCAAACGACAGTGCAGCCCAGCTTGACGCCTGCCGTTACGCCAGCACAAACAGCTAGTGTGGCAACAGACGCCCCAAGCGCGAATACCGACATCCAAGTGAGCTTTAGCGCCGATTGTTGGGTATCTATTACCGATAGCCAACAACAGAAATTGGCGTATGGTCTGCAAAAAGCCGGTACGACGTTGCAATTGCGCGGGCAGTATCCCGTCAAAATGATTATTGGTAACGCAGCCGCTGCATCGATCACGGTGCAAGGCAAGCCTTATGATTTGAGTCAGTACCAAGCGGGACAGGTTGCTCGCATTACGTTAACTGGGGCCCAATAGTATGTTTTCTGAAAGTCCAATCATCCGCCGTAAATCCCGCCAAATTCGCGTTGGTAACGTGCTGATCGGTGGCGACGCACCGATTGCCGTGCAATCGATGACCAATACTCGCACCACGGATGTTGACGCCACTGTTGCGCAAATCCACGCGATTGCCAAAGCTGGCGCTGATTTAGTCCGCGTATCGGTACCGACGATGGAAGCGGCAGAAGCTTTCCGTTTAATCAAATTACAATCGCCGATTCCGGTGGTTGCCGATATCCATTTTGATTACCGTATCGCGTTAAAAGTCGCTGAATATGGTGTCGATTGCCTGCGCATTAACCCTGGCAACATAGGTCGTGAAGACCGAGTTCGTGCCGTGGTGGACGCCGCCCGTGACAAAGGCATTCCGATTCGAATTGGTGTTAACGGCGGTTCCCTCGAACAAGACTTGCAAGAAAAATACGGCGAGCCGACTCCCGAAGCTTTGGTTGAATCGGCGATGCGCCATGTCGATATCCTCGACAAACTGGATTTCCAAGATTTTAAAGTCAGCGTCAAAGCCTCGGATGTGTTTTTAGCGGTCGGTGCGTATCGGTTGTTGGCCAAACAAATTGAACAGCCACTGCATTTAGGCATTACTGAAGCTGGTGGTGCACGTTCTGGGGCTGTGAAATCGGCCATCGGCCTCGGTATGTTATTGGCCGAAGGCATTGGCGATACGCTACGTATTTCATTAGCGGCAGATCCAGTAGAAGAAGTGAAAGTGGGCTTTGATATTTTGAAGTCGTTGCGCATTCGTTCGCGCGGCATTAACTTCATCGCCTGCCCAAGTTGTTCTCGGCAAGAGTTCGACGTGATTAAAACCATGAATGAGTTAGAAACGCGTCTTGAAGATATCATCGACCCGTTGACAGTTTCTGTGATAGGGTGCGTGGTCAACGGTCCGGGTGAAGCATTAATCTCGGACTTAGGCGTTGCCGGCGCCAGCAAAAAAAGCGGTTTCTATTTAAAAGGCGAACGGCAGAAGCTGCGGTTCGACAACGACAACATCGCTGAGCAATTAGAGCAACAAGTACGCCAGTACCTTGCCGCGCAACAACAAGCGATTGCGGTCAAAAACGTAGAGTAGTTTTAGGTAAACACGTGTCAAAAGATATCCAAGCCATTCGCGGCATGAACGATTGCCTGCCCACAGACACACCGGTGTGGCAGTATGTAGAAAGCATGATCCGCCAAACCGTGCGCAGTTACGGTTACGATGAAATTCGTTTCCCTATCGTGGAAATGACCGAGCTGTTTAAGCGCTCGATCGGTGAAGTGACCGACATCGTCGAAAAAGAAATGTACACCTTTGAAGACCGCAATGGCGATAGCTTGACGCTGCGGCCAGAAGGCACGGCTTGCTGTGTGCGTGCTGGGAACCAAGCGGGTTTGTTGTACAACCAAGAGCAACGACTGTGGTATATGGGCCCGATGTTCCGCCACGAGCGCCCACAAAAAGGCCGTTATCGCCAGTTCCACCAATTCGGTTTGGAAGTGTTTGGCATGCAAGGCCCGGATATCGACGCCGAAGTCATTCTGATTAGTGCGCGTTTCTGGCAACAGCTTGGTTTAACACCGTTTGTGCGATTAGAACTGAACTCACTCGGCTCGAACGAAGCGCGCGCGGCGTATCGCGACAAGCTAGTGGCTTATTTAGAACAACACAAAGACTTGTTGGACGAAGACAGCCTGCGCCGTTTGTACAGCAACCCATTGCGCGTGCTTGATAGCAAAAACCCTGCAATGGCCGAGATGCTGAGCAAAGCGCCACAGCTGCTTGACCATTTGGATGACGAATCCAAGGCGCACTTCGCAGGGCTGCAAGCTCGCTTAAAAGCAGCTGGCATTGAGTTCACCATCAACCCACGTTTAGTCCGTGGTTTGGATTATTACAACCGTACCGTGTTTGAGTGGGTGACCACCAACTTAGGCGCGCAAGGCACCGTCTGTGCCGGTGGTCGTTATGATGGTTTGGTGGAACAACTCGGCGGCAAAGCAACGCCGGCGGTTGGCTTTGCGCTGGGGATGGAACGTTTAGTGTTGTTGTTACAGACGCTGGAGTTGTTACCTGATCTCAATAGCAATGCGGATATTTATCTGATGCCATTAGGCGAAGCTGCGGAACTTGCGGCAGTTTCTGTTGCCGAACAACTTCGTTCGACCTTGCCTGGCAAACGTATCGTGCTGCACTGCGGTGGCGGCAACTTGAAAAAACAATTAAAACGCGCGGACAAATCAGGAGCAGCCATTGGCTTGCTGCTGGGTGACAACGAGTTGGCGAACGGCCAAGTCACTGTGAAATGGTTGCGTGCAGAACAAGAACAGCAGACGGTAGCGCTCGACGCGTTAGCCGCATTGCTGTCGCAGTAAGAATGGAGTTGTGATGGAAATTTATAGCACTGAAGAACAACAGATTGAGGCCATTAAACGCTTTTTGCGCGAGAACGGCTTGTCGATCGTTGCTGGTATCGTTCTGGGTTTAGGTGGCCTTTATGGTTATCGCCATTATCAAGCAACCCAACTTGCCGCCGCTGAAGGCCACTCGGCTGGTTACACCACACTGACCGAGACGTTGCAGGATCCTAAAGCTGACAAGTCAGCTTTCCCAGCAGAAGCGCAAAAGTTTATTGATGCCAACAAAGACTCTAGCTATGCCGCGATGGCCGCATTGCTAAGTGCCAAAGAGTTGGTGATGAAAAAAGATTTTGCCGCCGCTGAACAGCAGCTTGCGTGGGTTATTGCCAATAATCAGCAACCAGAAATCATGGCTGTGGCGCAACTTCGCTTAGCACGCGTGCAAGCAGAGCAAAAGAAATTCCCAGAAGCATTAAAAACCCTCGAAGCGAAATTGCCTGGCGCCTTTGCCGCGCAGCAACTTGAACTCAAAGGTGATGTGCTGAATGCCTCAGGCGATGCTGCAGGTGCTAAAGCTGCGTACCAAGCAGCAAAAACTGCATTAGGTACTGAGCAAAACCCGTTGCTTGATGTGAAAATGAACGAACTGGCCCACGTCGCTGGTTAAGAGGTCAACGTGAAATTTGCAATTCGTGCCGTGACCTTAGCGTTAGTTATGGGACTATCGGTAACCGCATGTTCATCGAATGATGAAGACGCTATCCCTGAATACCCAGAAATTGACAACAAAATTAATGTCGAATCGGTCTGGAGTAGCTCGGTTGGCGCAGGCGTTGAGCACTACGACTCTACGTTAAAACCCGCCGTGTTTGGCGACAAAGTATTTGTGGCGAGTCGTCGTGGCACGGTTGCCGCCTTTTCTGTTGCCGATGGTGACTCGTTGTGGAGTCTAGATCTTCGCGACAAAGACGATGCGCCGCTGTTTGGTTCGATCAGCCATTGGTGGAATGACCGTAACGCCAAAATCGCCGGCGGCATCAGCGTCGGTTATGACAAAGTGTATGTCGGTACCGAAGACGGCGAAGTTGTCGCACTGAATCCAGAAACGGGTGAAGTGGTGTGGCGAGTCAACGTCAAAGCTGAAGTGCTGGCAGCGCCAGTCGCTGGTGAAGGCTTGTTGTATGTGAATACCGGTGGTGGTCGTATTTTCGCCTTGTCACCCGATAACGGTGAAGTGCGTTGGATGCACGAGTACGAAAACTCCAAGTTGACCTTGCGTGGTATCAGTGAAGTGACAACCGCAGCAGGCGGTGTTGTATACGGTACTGGCAGTGGCCATGTCGGCGTGTTGATTGCCGATAAAGGCGTTCCTGCTTGGGAAGAAGCCATCGCGGCGCCAAAAGGCGCAACTGATTTAGCGCGGATCGTGGATGTCGATGCGACACCGATTGTGCAAGATGGTACAATTTACGCTATTGCTTACAATGGCCAGTTAGTCGCAATGGACTTACGCACCGGCCGCGAACTGTGGAAACGCGATTACGCCAGCTTCCGCAGCATGCATTTGGCTGAGAATGTGCTGTACATCGTCGACAGCCAAGGCCGTTTGTATGCCATTGATACACGCAGCGGTGGTGAATTATGGTCATCGTTGACGCTGTACAAGCATTTTGTCACGGCACCGACTGTGTATAAAAACTACGTCGTGGTGGGTGACAATGAAGGGAATCTACATTGGTTCAGTCGCGACAAAGGTGAATATTTGGCTCGCGACGATTACGACAGCTCAGGTTTTTATACCGATGGTGTCGTGGCCGACGATAAATTAATCCTGCAAACCCGCAACGGCGAAATTGAAGTGCTGCGGGTCACTGAATAAAGGCAGTCTGTCTTTTTGAGATAAACAGGCCTGCATGCAGGCCTGTTTCTTTTTGGGTTCAAACCCGCCGCCGTGAGGCGATAAATTGTTGAGGTGTTACATGTTACCGGTAGTTGCCCTAGTTGGACGTCCGAATGTTGGTAAATCTACGTTGTTTAACCGGTTGACCCGGACACGCGACGCACTTGTTGCAGACTTTCCAGGTCTGACGCGTGACCGCAAATACGGCACTGTAGATTATGAAGGCCTCGAGTTTATCGTCATCGATACGGGTGGTATCGACGGCAGCGAAGAAGGGATTGAGCTGGAAATGGCTGAACAATCGCTCAAAGCGATTGATGAAGCCGATGTGGTGTTGTTCCTCGTCGATGCCCGCGCCGGCGCGACGGTGGCCGATGATGCCATCGCGCAGCATATCCGCCGCGTCAACAAACAAGTGTTTTTAGTCGCCAACAAAACCGATGGTTTAGACGCAGATTCTGCCGTGGCGGATTTCTACTCGTTAGGCCTTGGCGAAGTGTGGCCAATCGCGGCGGCGCATGGTCGTGGCGTGACGGCACTGCTGCAACAAGCTTTGGTGCCGCTGTTAAACGATCAAGCGCAACAACGTTTAGCTGCGTTTGAAGCCGGTGAAGATTTATCCGAGCTGGATAACGCAGCGCAAGATGCGAAAGATGACCATATCAAATTGGCCATTGTGGGGCGGCCTAACGTCGGTAAATCGACGCTGACCAACCGTATTTTGGGTGAAGACCGCGTCATCGTGTACGACATGCCAGGCACCACGCGGGATGCTATCTATATTCCAATGACCCGTGGTGAGCAGCAATACACGCTGATTGACACCGCCGGTGTGCGTCGTCGCGGCAAAATTGACGATGTGGTCGAGAAGTTCTCAGTGATTAAAACACTGCAGGCGATTGAAGATGCCAACGTCGTTATTTTGGTTTTGGACGCGCGCCTTGGTATTTCCGAGCAGGATTTAAGTATTTTGGGCTTTGTGCTCAATGCTGGACGCTCATTAGTCATCGCGGTGAATAAGTGGGACGGTTTAGACGAGAGCGTCAAAGACGAAGTTAAACGCGAACTAGACCGCCGGTTAGGCTTTATCGACTTCGCCCGTTTGCATTTTATTTCGGCGCTGCACGGCTCTGGCGTTGGTAATTTGTTTGAATCGGTGGAAGAAGCTTTTGAATCTGCGACTAAGCGCACCAACACGGCGCTGCTGACCAAGATCATGAACATGGCGCAAGAAGACCATGCGCCACCAATGGTGAACGGTCGTCGCGTCAAGATGAAATACGCGCACGCCGGTGGTTACAACCCACCGATCATCGTGATCCACGGCACGCAAGTGGAAGACTTACCTGATTCGTATAAACGTTATTTGATGAACTACTTCCGTAAGTCGTTGAAGTTAATGGGAACGCCGGTTCGCGTCGAATTCCGCGGCACTGCCAACCCGTTTGCCGAGCGTCGTGAAAACATCACGCCGAATCAGCGGTACAAACGTGACCGCTTGATCAAAGCGCGTGAGAACTTGGCCAATAAGAAAAAAGTTGGGCATAACCAAGGGTAATTCAGACAAACCGCCGCATGGCGGTTTGTAGTTTCTGGGAGTCGCCATGGCAAAGCAGCAAACGGCACCACTAAGCTGGCTAACGGAGTTGCAGCAGCATTTGCTGCCATGTGTCGACCTCGGCGGTTGGGCGATTGGCGGCAGCTGCTTATTGCGGCGTTTGGGGTTGCTCAGTAGTCATCGCGATATCGATATTGTTTGCACAGCTGAAGCAGTGCCGCAGATACAACAACGATTGCAACAATCCGGTTGGCAACTGCTGCCCCACGCGGTGCATCCGCAACTACAAAGCGCTCAGTTTGTGCGTTTGCAGCACCCATCAGGCATGGTGGTGGAATTGATGGCCGGTATCAAGGTGCTGCAACAAGGTGTGGAGCGGCACTGGTGTTTCAGCCCTTCACGTATCGAGCAACACCAACTGTTGCCTTGGATGTTGCTGGCGGATTGGCTGACCCTGTATCAGTTGTTTCAACGACCTGCACGGGTTCAATTAATCACGGCGTGGCTGCGACAGACTCGGCAGGGTTAATTCAAACACGGCGCCTGCCGGGGCAAAACGAACAACCTTAATCTGTCCTTCGTGCCAATCGACCACTTTGCGCACAATCGCCAAACCCAGACCAAAATGCTGAGCATCGCGCTCGGCCAGTTGCACGAACGGGTCAAAAATACGCTCCGCGTCAGCCTGCGCAATGCCAGGGCCATCGTCACTAATGGTGAGACGCAGCGTGTGGCTGGTGGTTGTCAGGGCCATGTGAACTTCAGATCTGGCATAACGCAGCGCATTTTGTAGTAAATTTTGCACGGCACAATGCAGCCAGTGCGCATGGCCTGAAATCAGCAGTGGCCGCTTTGGCAGGCTGGCCAGTAACTGAATGTTGCGCTCGGTAGCCAGCGGTTCGGCTTGTTGCAGTTGTTGCTGCAATAACTCCACCAAATCAACCTCTGCAAGGTGGCTATGCCAACGTTGCCGGTCCAAACTGGCGTATTGCAACACGGCACTGATCATCGCTTCCATCCGGGATAAATCCGCTTCCATCCGCTGCAGATACAGATTTTTTTGCGCCGGTTCCATTTCATCTTGTGCGGCTTCGAGGCCAAAACGCAGGCAGGCAATGGGTGTGCGCAAATCATGCGACAGACTTTGCGATAGCAATTTATTGTCGGACAACAGCTGTTCAATCCGCTGCGCCATTTGATTAAACGTTGCTTCGAGCTGCGGGATATAACTATAACGGCTGGCACTGAGCCGAGCGGTCAGCTCGCCTTGACCAAACCGACGGGCGGTTTGATGCAGTAGCCAAAGCCGGCGCATTAATGGCCAGGCCCATAACCACATACTTAAGCAAAATCCGCCATACAAACTTAAGGTTAACCACAAATCGCTTGGCTGCGGTGCCGCCGTGTCCGTGAGTTCCAGTTGCAGCAAATAGTTGTCGTCGTGGCCAATCGCACGGTACAGCAGCAGTTGTTGGCCATCACTGAGCAATAGCCCTTCCGGCGTATGCAGTTGGCCAGTCAGCTCCATCGGCAGTGCCAATTCGCTGCGCACCCGAAGTTGCAGCGGCAGTTGCCAGTCTTTGGCTGCTTGCTCAACAGAGGATGGTAACTGTTGGGTTGGAGCTGCTGCGAGTTGGCTAACCAATTGCTGCATGACTCGCCGCTCAAGCGCTGCCACGGGCGGTGCTGTGGTGTCATCAGCCAGTTGATCTAACAGCACGCCAAGGCCAAACAAGGCACAAATTGCGGTGAGCAACAAACTCAACGATAACTTGAGCACGGCTTAGCCCCACTGCTCTGGAGCGAGCAAATAGCCGCGCCCCCAGACAGTTTTGATGCGTTTAGGATCGCGAGCATCATCCTGCAGTTTGCGCCGCAGCACGGAAATCATCACATCCAATCGTCGGTCTAAACCGTCATGCTCGCGGCCTTTGAGTGCCAGAAACATGCTATCGCGGCTGCAGACTTGCCCCGCGTGTTCAGCTAAGTGCCACAACAACGCAAATTCTGAGCTGGTTAGCGTGATGTCTGCACCGGCCAGTATGACTTGGCGTGTAGCACTGTTAATGCTGAACTGACCATAAGCGTATTGGGTTGGCGTGGTTGTGGTGGCATGTGTTGCTTGACGCAGCGCCGCTTGCAGCCGCGCCAGCAAGATCCGCGGCCGGATCGGCTTACTCAAATAGTCTTGGGCGCCGACTTCAAAGCCAACGATTTCATCAACTTCTTCATTTTGGGCCGTCAGCATCAGTACGGGCATACTGTAATGGCGTTTTAATTGCCGACAGACTTCGAGGCCATGCATACCCGGCAGCATCAAATCGAGCAACACGGCATCGACAGTTTGCCGCTGTAAAAACGGCAGTACCAAATCACCGCGGCTGATGTGATGCACAGCAAAGCCTTTTTGCAGCAGAAACTCTTTGATCCAGCAGGCAAGGGACGCGTCATCTTCAACTAACAAAATTTGCGGCTTGTGTTCCATTTAGAACAATCTCCAACGACGTTTAATTTTATTGGCTTTTTGCACATAACTGACTTGCAGCGGCTGCTGAGCCACCACTTTGCCGTCAACTTGCAGTTGCAGCAGTTGGCTTTGGCTGGCGGCAAATTCCAAGCGGTAACTTGTTGATGGATACGAGCTGTCAAAGCATTGCAAGGGTTGTTGGTCCAGCATCAGGCAGACTTTAGTCGCGGCAGCGACCTGCCATTGCACATGAATAGTCGCGTAACAGATCCGGCCCGGCTCCAGCGAGACGCACTGATTGGGCGTCGCCCGTAGCCAAGTCTCGGCACTTGATGTATGGCTGCAACTCAGCAACAGGCCGAGGCACGCTAAGCGTTTAAAATACATAACGCGCACTCAACAACAGTAAGAAGTCGTTGTTTCGGTTGGTTAGTGGGCTATCACGATAGCTTTTGCTGTAGAAGCTAGTGCCAACACTGCCTTCGAATAACCATTGCTCCGACAACGGGTACAAAGCCGTGAGACTGACACTGAATTGTGTGCCGGCGCCGGCTTGATAGGCAGGTCGTCCAACAGTCACCTCGTTGGGGCGAACTCCATAGTAGTAGTTCACTAACTTAGCCGGGGTGTAAACCCAGCTGGCATTGTAATAGAGGTCCCAATTGCGCAGTTGCTGGCGTTTACTGTACAGCAGCTGCAGTTGCTGGCTGTAATGCGCGTCGCTGTCTTGGGTCAGTTCCGCCATCCAATAATGCTCGCCAATTGAGTGCTGATAACGCAGGCCCCACATCATATCGGCACGGCGACGCTCAAGACCGGCAAGCTCTTTGATGGGGCCGTCATCGAACAGGCTTTCGGCCTCTGGATCTATCTGGTCATGCGGGCTGTAACCAATCAGACTCAAGTCTTGTTGTTCATTGTGCCACAGCCGATAACCAAGCGTGCCGCTTGGCAGGCGCGCACCAAAACGGTGATTGGACGATTCCAAGAAGAAGTTGTGATATTGCACATCCAGCGCCAGCAACAACAAGGGTTCGCCGTTGATCAAATGGTCTTGCGCGCGGATCAGGCCTTTTTTATACGCCACAGCACCGCCCAGTTGCACTGCATAATCCAGTTCCGTGGTGTCAGCCGCGGGTTCAGCAGCGAGTGCAGGGAGTGACAGCAAGCAGAAACAAAAGGGCAGTGGGCGAAGTTCGCGCATAACAAAACCTTACAAAAGCAAAACGCCGATGCTAGCGCAGCGGCGTGCTAAATCATGTATCTAAATTGTAAGGAAGGTTTAAAACATTATTTTGACACCCAGCGCTGGCATGATGCCGATGTCTTCTTCCGGCGTGATGTCGTAGTGCTGCCCATCGACGCTTTGTTGTAAGAAATAACCCGACACGTTCTTGCGATTGAGCAGGTTAATGACCGCTATGGTATAGCGAGCGTCTAACCCAAACAGTTGTGTATGCCGCTCGGCTTGCATGTCTAAACGGTGGAAGACCGGCAAGGTTGCACTGTTCAGTTCACCATAAACCGCTACTTGATGTCCCGGCACATAAGGGTTGGGCTTTTGGCCGACGATCGGCGTATAGCGCGCACCGGAGCGAATGGTCAAACGAGCACTGAGATCCCAATCATCGCCATACGGCATGCCAAACACCAGGTTACCAACCAGCGGCGTATCCAGATGATAAGGTTTGGTTTCCAAGCTGCGCAGGTCGGTGCGGTCTGAACGTGAATAGCTGATCGATGCCCAGCCATACCAATCATGGTCTAACGCCTGTTTTTTCAACAGTAGTTCGGCACCTTCAGCCACCCCTTGCGTGTCGTTACTATAGTGCAGCGCTACATCTGGTTCTTGCTCGGTCATCGCTCGCGGCAACGCTTGCAAATACTTGCGATAGACTTCGGTGCGCAGCTGCCACAGCGGATTGAGCTGCCACTGATGCCCCATCAAATAATGGATAGCCCGTGGTTGCTCCAGCTTAGGGTTGCCAAGCAGTGGCAGAATTTTTTCCACATCGGCTTGTTGGCTGTAGCGTCCGGCTTGCCAATACAGTTGATGAGAGTCATTGAGGTCCCAACTGAGTTTGGCGCGGGGTTGCACATAACGTTCATCGGTACGCGATTGTTGATCGACTCGCACACCAATTTCGGTGTGGATGGCTGGGCTCCATTGCATCAAGTGTTGCACAAATGCCGCTTGGGTTTGATAGCGTAAGCGGCTGTTGTCTTGCACCCGATCGCCCCGTTGCTCAAAACAATCTGCTTGGTGGTCAGTGCAATAATACGGAATGATATCAAAGGCGTAGCCTGCGTCGCGCGAGGCCCATTCCACCCCAGCTTGCAGCTGCTGATCTTGGGTTAACTCCAGCGTGTTTTGCAGCTTCAGCAGATGCTGCTGTTCTTGCACATTGACAAATTGCGCCCGGCCAAACAGTTGCTTGAGCCCCTGTTGGCTGTGCTGATAACGCAAGTCCCAACGACTGCTAGCGCCGGTGAACTGGTAGTGCAGTTGTTGGTTGTCAAAGTGCGTCTGCAGGCTGGCATCGCCGACGGTTTCGGGATCGGTGCGGCCTTGCTCAGAAGACTGGCTAATGTTGATCCGCGCTGTGTCCGCCGCTCCCAACAAGGTGAATGTCAGCTTTTGTTGATCGTCAATTTGCCATAAATACCGAGCTTGATAGTCTTGGCTCTTCGGCGGTTGATACATGGTGATCCCGTCGTCCAGTTCGTCGCCATTTTGTAAAAACAGCTCCAAGGTCGAGCGGCGCGCGGAGACAAAAAACTGCTGTTGTTCGGCCACTGAACCTTCCACCAACATGCCGGCTTGAATGCCACTCAGTTCGGCTTCGCCTTGCAGATCGCCAGCTTTGGGGTCGCGTAAGGTGGCACGAAACACGCCGCCGGTGGCGTTGCCATACGCACTGCCAAACGCTGCGGCATCTAATTGAAAATCTTGTAATAAGTTTTCTTGGAAAATGCTATTGCCAAACAAGTGGAACAAATACCCGGCCGGCATCTCGTCAATTAAAAAGGCGTTGTCCGATGGCGATGAGCCGCGCACTGCTGGCAAATTGCCGCTACTTGGCCCGCCATAGACCACACCCGGCAAGCTAAAGACCGCCGCCATCGGGTCGTGCAAACTGCCGGCTACATTGAGCAGTTCGCGAGTAGGTTCGGTCATTTGGGTTTGGTCGCGATGGCCTTTGACGCTGATCCGCTCGATGCTCGAGTCGTTATCCTTGGCGCTATCGGCGGCCGTGGTATTGGCCAAGCTGGCTCCGCTCAGCGTGCCCGCAACACATAATAAGGCGAGAGGAGAGATACGACAGGTTAGCCGCGCAGCAGTATTCCGTTTCATGACAGGTCCTTAGCAGGTGAAGTTGCCGTCAGTGTGAGCTAGCTGCGCTTTGGTAGCTGTGGCAAATCTGTTCCATGTTTGTAAGAAAGTGCAAGGATGCCAAGAACTGGCTAGGCGGCACATGCCAAACCGGGGAGGATGGTTTAGGCATAGTTGACGGCTTTTGGAGTTTCACTCGGTTTTGAAGTTTCACTCAGTCTAGGAGTTTCACTCAGTCTAGGCGTTTCACTCGGTTTTGGGGTGCACCGCGGTCACTGTCGCTGATACATGGCCATCCCTCAGCTGGACGTCGATTGTGGCGTTCACGGCCACTTGCGACACCGAGTGCACGGCACGGCCATCCGCTTGCCAAACTAAACCATAGCCGCGTTGCAGTGTCGCCAGCGGTGATACTTGATGCAGTAGCGCAGCGTGTTGCTGGGCTTGTTGGCGCTTGCGCTGCAACAGTCGCAGCATCGCTTGCTGCAGTTGCGCACTGGCGAATTGTTCGCGTTCACGCCAACGCGTAATGGTCAGTGCCGGAGACGCCTGTTGTAAGCGCTGCTGCAATGATTGCTGAGTCAGCGTTGACAATTGTAAGCGGCGCTGCATCGCCAGTGTCAGCCGCTGTTGCAACTCGTCTAACCGCTGTTGTTGCTGCTGTAATTTTCGGCTGGGTTCTTGGCGTTTTAAACGTTCAACCAGTTGCACAAACCGCTGCGCGGCGCGACCTTGTTGCATTCGCATCGCCCGTTGTAAGCGTTCGTGCAGCGATAACACCACGCCCAGCTGCGCTTGTTGGTCTGGCGACACTAACTCTGCGGCGGCCGACGGCGTTGGCGCACGCACATCCGCGACAAAATCGGCGATGGTAAAATCAATTTCATGGCCAACCGCGCTGACAATTGGCAGCGGGCAGGCGGCGATTTGCCGCGCCAGTTGTTCATCGTTAAAACAGGCCAAGTCTTCCAGCGAACCACCACCGCGGCCAATAATCAGCACATCCACTTCGTGGCGGCGAATGGCGTGGCTAAGCGATGCGATTAAATCGTGCGGCGCTTGCATGCCTTGCACCAAGGCTGGGTAAATGATGATCTCAATCGCAGGGGCGCGACGGTTTAACACTGTGACGATATCGCGCACAGCAGCGCCAGTGGGGGAGGTGATCACACCGACACGGCGAATGCTGCTCGGTAGCGGTTTTTTCCGCTCGGGTGCAAACAAACCTTCGCTGGCCAGTTTTGCCTTAAGCTGCTCATACTGCTGACGCAACAAGCCATCGCCAGCCGGTTCGATAAAATCCACCAATAACTGGTATTCGCCGCGCGGCTCATACACGCTGATGCGTGCGCGCACCAACACTTGTTGGCCGTTTTGCGGCCGAAAGCTGGCGTTGCGATTACTTTGTTTAAACATCGCCGCTTTGACTTGCGCTTCGTTGTCTTTGAGCGAGAAATACCAATGACCGGAACTGGCCGCAACAAAGTTCGAGATCTCGCCGCACAGCCACAAGGAGCGAAATTGCAGCTCTAAAATTAAACGAACTTCGGCATTTAAGCGGGCAACTGTGTAGATTTCCGGTGATTTTTGCGAAGTTGGTTCTGTGTACATGGCGGGCAAATCTGAACAAGTGATCTGGCTAATCTACCACAAAAAGAAAAAATGCGTTGTTTGAAGTCGCGTTTGCGACTAAAATAGCGCCGCAACATTCCCCGATTTTTAACCTTCACAGCGAGATTGTTGCAATGCTCAGGATTGTCAAAGAAGCCATCACGTTCGACGATGTCTTATTAGTGCCAGCGCACTCCACGGTACTTCCTCACACCGCAGACTTGCGGACTCAATTGACCAGCAAAATCACGCTGAATATTCCGATGGTCTCTGCGTCGATGGACACAGTCACCGAAGCGCGTTTAGCCATTGCGTTAGCGCAAGAAGGTGGTTTGGGCTTTATTCACAAGAATATGACGATCGAAGAGCAAGCCGCTCAAGTTCGTAAAGTGAAAAAATACGAAAGTGGTGTGGTGTCAGACCCAGTCACAGTTCGCCCAGAACAAACCATCCGCGAAGTGCAACAGTTAGCCCAGCAACACGGTTTCTCCGGTTTCCCAGTGGTTGATGCCGAGCAAAACTTAGTTGGTATCGTGACTGGCCGCGACTTAAACGTTGAATCGAACCCGCAAGCGGCGGTTTCGTCCGTGATGACGCCACGCGAGCGTTTAGTAACAGTCAATGAATCTGCCCCACGTGCTGACGCGCAGCAGTTAATGCACAAGCACCGCATTGAAAAAGTGTTAGTGGTTGATGACGCGTTCAAATTAAAGGGCCTTATCACAGTTCGTGACTACTACAAAGCCATCAGCAAACCAAACGCCTGTAAAGACGAATTCGGTCGTCTGCGCGTCGGTGCAGCAGTCGGCGTAGGCCCAGGCACTGACGAGCGTATCGCGGCGTTGGTCGAAGCAGGCGTGGATATCCTGTTGATTGACACCTCACACGGTCACTCCCAAGGTGTAATTGACCGCGTCAAACAAACCCGCGCTTTATACCCAGATTTACAAATCGTCGCTGGTAACGTTGCCACCACCGAAGGTGCGCGTGCCCTTGCAGAAGCCGGTGCCAATGCCGTGAAAGTGGGTATCGGCCCAGGTTCTATTTGTACCACCCGTATCGTGACGGGTTGTGGTGTACCGCAAATTTCTGCCATTGCCGATGCGGTGGAAGGCGTCAAAGGCATGGACGTGTGCATCATCGCTGATGGTGGTATTCGTTTCTCCGGCGATATTTCAAAAGCTATCGTTGCAGGCGCGCATTGCGTGATGGTGGGTTCTATGTTCGCTGGTACCGAAGAAGCACCAGGTGAAGTGGAACTGTACCAAGGCCGCTACTACAAATCGTACCGTGGTATGGGCTCGTTGGGTGCGATGGCGCAACGTAACGGCTCATCAGATCGGTATTTCCAAGGCAGCAACAACGCGGAAAAATTGGTGCCAGAAGGTATCGAAGGCCGCGTGGCGTACAAAGGCCCGATGGAAAACATCATCCATCAACAAATGGGTGGCCTGCGCTCGGCGATGGGCTTAACCGGTTGCCCAACTATTGCCGAAATGCGCGTCAAGCCAGTGTTTGTCAAAGTGACTGCCGCTGGTATGGGTGAATCACACGTGCACGACGTGCAAATCACCAAAGAAGCGCCAAACTACCGAGTAGGCTAATTGGTTGTCAGCGCCGGACCTAAGTCCGGCGCTGTGTTTTCGCGACAGATTTCTTTTTTTAAGTGGAACTAGCACTGATATGAGCAAAAACATTCATTTCCACCGCATTCTGATCCTTGACTTCGGCTCGCAATACACGCAGCTGATCGCGCGTCGCGTGCGGGAAATTGGCGTGTATTGTGAATTGTGGGCGTGGGATGTCACCGCCGAGCAAATCGCTGAATTCAATCCAACCGGGATTATTTTATCCGGTGGCCCAGAAAGCGTTACCGAAGCCGGTTCGCCACGTGCGCCAAGTTATGTGTTTGAAGCCAACGTGCCGGTGTTGGGCATTTGTTACGGCATGCAGACCATGGCCGAGCAGTTAGGCGGTAAAGTCGCAAGCTCCGAGCAACGTGAGTTTGGTTACGCCCAAGTCGATATCGTCGAAACTAGCGCGTTACTTAAAGGCATCGAAGACCATATCACAGAGCAAGGTGTTGGCCAGCTCGATGTATGGATGAGCCACGGCGATAAAGTGGTACAAATTCCGGAAGGGTTTGTGACTACCGCGCGTACCAGCACCTGCCCACACGCGGCGATGGCCAACGAAGCCAAACAATTCTACGGCGTGCAGTTCCACCCGGAAGTCACACACACCCGCCAAGGCCAACGCCTGCTCGAGCAGTTCGTCGTTGATATTTGTGGCTGTGAAAAACTGTGGACGCCTGCGACCATCATCGATGACGCGGTAGCAACCATTAAAAAACAAGTCGGCGATGACCAAGTCATTTTAGGCCTGTCCGGTGGTGTCGATTCGTCCGTCACGGCCATGTTGTTGCACCGCGCTATTGGTAAAAACCTGACCTGCGTGTTTGTCGACAACGGTTTGCTTCGCTTAAACGAAGCACAACAAGTGATGGAAATGTTCGGCGATCATTTTGGCTTGAACATTGTGCACGTCAACGCCGAAGAGCGGTTCTTAAGCGCGCTGCATGGCGTCGCTGATCCAGAAGCGAAACGTAAAATCATCGGCCGTGTGTTTGTCGAAGTGTTCGATGAAGAATCGAAAAAACTGGCCAACGCCAAATGGTTAGCGCAAGGCACCATTTACCCAGACGTGATTGAATCGGCGGCGTCCAAAACCGGCAAAGCCCACGTGATCAAGTCGCACCATAACGTCGGTGGCTTGCCAGCTGACATGAAGATGGGCTTAGTGGAGCCACTGCGCGAACTGTTTAAAGACGAAGTGCGCAAAGTGGGTTTAGCGCTGGGCTTACCGTACGACATGTTGTACCGCCATCCGTTCCCAGGCCCAGGTTTGGGTGTGCGGGTGCTGGGCGAAGTGAAAAAAGAATACTGCGACTTGTTGCGCCGCGCCGATGCGATTTTTATCGAAGAGCTGCGTAATAGCGGTTGGTACGACCAAGTCAGCCAAGCCTTCACTGTATTCCTGCCGGTAAAATCGGTCGGCGTGATGGGCGATGGCCGCAAGTACGATTGGGTGGTGTCGCTGCGCGCGGTGCAAACCATCGACTTTATGACGGCGCATTGGGCGCACCTGCCGTACGAGCTGCTGGGTCATGTGTCGAACCGTATCATCAACGAAGTCAACGGCATCAGCCGTGTCGTCTACGATGTGTCGGGTAAACCACCAGCGACCATTGAGTGGGAGTAAGGTATACGCCAGATAAAAAACGGGACTTAGGTCCCGTTTTTTGTGGGCTCGTGCTGGCCACTTTGTCCGGAATTTCGTCGGAAATCTCGTCGGCAATAGCATCGGTGATGTCAGCGAAAGTAAGCTGATGAAACAGCCATGTAGACTTGTGTTTACCTGTTGTTAAATGTGAAAAGTTGTCGCAGTTTCTGCTGTTTTATTGGGCGATCATCAAGTACATTTGCACTCTGGAAGGATTCCAAAAACTATTAGGTGTAATCGCTATGCAACAACAACCCAATGAAGTTACTGAAAGCCGCCGTAAGTTCCTGTTAAAGGGGACTGCCGGTCTTGTGATCGCCAGCTTGCCAGCACGCTCTGTTTGGGCGAGTGGCGGTGGAGTTGCGCAATCTATTATTGCATCAGGGCACAGTTCTGACTTCGCGGGCGGTACGCCGATCAAATTGTTATCGCCAGGCTACTGGAAAACCCACCAAACGACGGAGCACACCACCAAGTTCAAAGATATTTTTGGTGGCAAAGCGTTTTCAACCACGGGCGGTGCAACCATGGATGATAACGTAAGCTTTGGGCAGATTTTAACCACCAAAGGCAGCACGTATAAGGGTGTCTCTACCGTTAATTTTCACTTGGTTGCTATGTATTTGAACGCCAAATATTCAGGACAGTTCGGGCTGAATTTCCCGGTATTTGGTGCTGGTAAACCGTTTACGTCGTTAAGTGCGTTTGCGTCTTACTTGTATACCAAAGCCTTATTGAATCCAAGTGGCGTTGGCACTGAGCTAAAAAGTTTAATCACGAATTATCACGTCTAATGGTCGCTGAGCGCTTCGAGCTCAAACCGACCGTACTAGCCCATGAATTCAACGATGGTTCTGGGCTAGTATTGTTTGAACGTCGCAGTGGCACCGCACTTGCGCTAGCCATGCCACTCGCTGAGCTACACACCTTATTGCAATCTCCTGATCAAGAGCTCTGGCTTGAGCTCTATAGCCACCTTGCTGACTATTGTCAGCCGCGTCCTTAATGTGAGCACTATGCCTGTGCAACTCTCACTGCCGCCGTTTTGTTTTTCGATCGACACCGCCAATTCTTTGGTGAGCGAGAATCTGCGGCGCTTATATCCGGTCGAAGCTTTTACGCAAGCGGCGTTGGTTGATTACCATTTGCAGCTGTTACCCGGCGTCGGCATCCACCGCTTTTACCACCAACAAGCGCGTTTTTTATGTGATGGTCGCGAGCCGTTCACACCTTTGCCTGCGGCTCACGGCTATGCCATGTTGGAATGGGGCATGAACTGGGCGATCGCCAGCCAAGAGTTCAGTCATGTTATCGTCCACGCAGGCGTGTTGGCTTTTGGCGATCACGCCGTGATGTTTCCAGCCCCGCCTGGTTCTGGCAAAAGTACGCTGACCTTGTGGCTCGCTTTTCATGGCTGGCGGTTATTGTCCGATGAGATGGGCTTGTTGGTGCCGAACTCCTTGGACGTGTTGCCGTTTGTGCGACCCATTTGTTTAAAAAATCGCTCCATTGAGTTAGCCAAACAATGGTTGCCTGACGCTGTCTATTCGACCATTTGCCATGACACTCACAAAGGCGATGTGATCCATGTATCACCGCCAGAGCTCAGTTGGCAGCATAAAACGCGCCCCGCACAGTTGCGGGCGATTGTATTTCCAAAGTATCAAGCCGGTTCGGCGCTGCAAATCACTAAGCTCAATCAAGCGCAAGCCTTTATGGAACTGGCGAATAATGCGTTTAACATGAGCTTGCTGGGGCAACTCGGCTTTGACAGTGCCTTGTTGCTGGTCGAGCAATTACCGGTGTATCAAATTCAGTATGCGGATTTGAGCGAGGTAACGCAGTTTTTGCATGAGGTGCTCGATGCAATTTGACGCCAATTGGCTACAAGATTGCTGGGATTCGCGGCAATTTCCTCAGCTAACCGCCGAGCAATGGGCTTGGCTGATCCCGCGATTACGCCGAGAACAAATGCTGGCACGCCTCGCTTTGCGTTGTCAGCTGCTGGAAACGCCCGATCTGCCCGACTACGCGCGGCGGCATATTCAAAACGCGTGTCGTTTGGCGCATAAACAACAGATGCAAGTTGAATGCGAAGCCGAGCTGTTACAGCAGCTGCTGGCTGATTTGCCGTATTGTGTTTTTCTCAAAGGCGCCGCTTATTCATTGATGTCAGGGGCATTGGGACAAGGTCGCCTCTACAGCGACATCGATATTCTGGTCCCCCAGGCGCAGCTGACGGCGACCGAACAAGCGTTGTGCCTGCACGGTTTTATCCCCGATGACATAGACCCGTATGATGACCGCTATTACCGGCGCTGGAGTCATGAAATTCCGCCGCTGCGTCACGCCAATCGCGGGACTGTGTTAGATGTGCACCATCAAATCATTCCGCCGATCAGTGGCCGGGCGCCAGACTTAACCCGCCTGTTGCAGAATGTTCGGCAAACCGAGCAGGGATTTACCGTGTTAAGCCCTGAAGCCATGTTTTTGCACAGCGCCATCCATTTATTTTGCAATGAAGAAATCAAGCACGGTTGGCGCGATATCTTGGATTTGTGCTTGATGTTCGAGCATCCAAGCCAAGCGCCAGCACCAGAGAAACTGCTGGCGTTGGCAACTGACACTGGATTTTCGTTGGAACTGGCTTTGGCGCTGCGCTGCGTGACCGAGTTGACGAAGCTTGCGTTACCCGAGGCGTTAAACGATTGGCTGGATATGCAGCCGACGCGGCCGGTACTTAGTTGGTGTTTCCGACAGGTGTTACAACCGAAGTTACAGCAACGCTGGCAAGTTTCGCTGGCAAGCTTTGCCCTGACGCTGCGTGGTCATTGGTTAAAAATGCCGTTGGCTATTTTGCTCAAGCACACGTTGTACAAACTATGGCGCGGCGGCGCCGCGGCGTTGATTGGCGATGCTGCGCTAAAAGCCAAAAAGCAGCAGTCGAATTAAAGCCGTTCAATATCTCGTTTGAGCTGGTAGCCGGGGTCTGTAACAATTGCTTCAAGCGCTGCCACGCGTTGTTTTAACGCCTGAACTTCCTGTTGCAGACGGTCTGATTCGGCAGCACTGGCGCCTTGGCTGCTTTTAAAGCGGAAATAATGTTTGGCGATCAAAAAGCTAAATGTGGCGATAATGGCAACAACGGGAACTACAAACTCGTTCATGATAAACTCCTTGGCAAATCAGCATGCCTCGATAATGACTGATCCAGCGACGTGCGGCAATTAGTCGAACTTCTGCTAATTGTTTCATCATGTAAACATGGCCTTTATGTAATTCAACCTTATGCAAAAACCAGATCCGATCGCCGATGAATTCTATATGCGACGCGCCCTTGAATTAGCAACACACGCCGAGCAATGCGGCGAAATACCGGTGGGGGCTGTGTTGGTGCAGGAAGGGCAAATCATCGCCGAAGGATTTAATCAGTCTATTATGCTGCATGATCCGACGGCGCATGCTGAAATTGCCGTGCTGCGTGCGGCAGGTAAGCAACTGCAAAACTATCGCTTAATCAACAGTACCTTGTACGTCACTCTAGAGCCATGTGCGATGTGCGCCGCGGCCATGGTGCATGCCCGAGTGACTCGATTGGTGTTTGGGGCTCGCGATGCCAAAACCGGTGCTTGTGGTTCGGTGCACAATTTAGTGCAAGATCTAACAGCTAATCATCAGCTTGAGGTGCAGCCGGGCGTGCTGGCGGATGAGTGCTCAGCCCAACTGTCGGAGTTTTTCCGGCGCCGCCGGCAGGAACACAAAGCCAGAAAACAAGCAGAGAAAGCGGCCGCCGCGACGGTCGGAGCGGTTACGCCGAAGGTGCAGGACTAACTGTGGCTGTGTCGGTTGACTCTTGTTGCACGAAATAACTGCGGCCACGACGGTACAATTTAAACGCACTTAAACTACGTTTGACACGGCGGCGAAAAGCGCCAACGTTCATTAAACGACGTTTTTTCATCACTCTTGGTTTTTTGCGTTTCAGCATAACGAGCTCTTTCTAGAAAATCGCGCCCACTATACAAAGCAAAGTTCAGTGTCGCAAGCTGATGCTAGTGGCTGGGCCGATTGGCGCGCAGGGGCGCTTGGGAGCTCTGTGGTATCGTCGTTGGTGCAGCAGCCTTTGTTTTCGCGGCTCGTTGCTCGTCTACCCACTGCAAGGTTTCATAATAGCGGCGGATATTTTCGACGTAATTCACCGCCATATCGCCACGCGCATACCCGGTGCGGGTGAAGCGGTAATACTTGCGTTGCCGCAGCAACGGCAAGCGTTGTTTGACTTCGGCCCAGCTGTCGGCGTTAGCACCGTCTTTTTCGGTGAGCATCCGCGCGCTTTCAATATGACTTAGGCCTAGGTTGTAGCCAGCCAGCGCCATCCAGGTGCGATCAGGTTGCGGGATCCGTTCGGGTAGCAAATCAATCAAGCGCTTGAGGTAACGGGCTCCGCCGCGAATACTTTGCGCCGCATCGACTCGACTGGTCACTTGCATCAAATTAGCGGTATCGACCGTCAGCATCATCATCCCGACCACCCCTTGTGGGCTGCGCACTTTTGGATCCCAGCGCGATTCTTGGTAAGCAATGGATGCCAGCAAGCGCCAATCCAATGGTCCTGCATACTTTTTAAATAGGGGTTCATAACGCGGCAGCTGTTTATCAATGGCTTCGATAAAATTGACTGTGTCGGCATAGTTAAACCGACTGATGTGACCAAAGTATTTGTCATCGAGCGTCAGTAAATCCGCGTTTTCAAAACTTTTGCCAAAAAACTCGATCAGCACTGTATACAAGGAGTCATCATCTTGGGCTGGCAATAACCAAGCTACCGGTTGGCTCTTTTTCAAGGTGATGGCAGTGCTGAGCATCGGGTAGAAGCGCTGATTAATCGACAACAAATGCGAGTCGGTCACTGTGTAGCGGATCTTGCCTTCAGCCACTTGTTGCAACAGCTCGGTGGCATCGAGGTTGTTGGTGTATTCCACTTGTAACTTGGGATGTTGCTGCTGCAGCAATTGCAGCGCTTCGGCTTGACTCGACCCTTGCTGCACCACGACTGGCGCGTCTAGTTCATCCAGTGATTTAGGCCGCCGTTTGTTGTTGCTGTAGACCAGTACTTCATCGGCAATTTGGTACGCAGGCCCTAAGCGATAACGTTGCTGTAAAGTGGGGGAGATGGTGCCGCCAGAAGCAACCAAGTCGATGCTGCCTTGTTCAAGTTTTTTCAGCAGATCTTCGGTTTGATAGGCGGTGACCAGCTCAAGTTTGACACCAAGCCGATCAGCCATAATTTTCGCCAACTCGTATTCATAACCGGTGGGGCCATCTGGGCCTTCGAAATAACTAGTTGGGCCGTTGACGATGCCGATCCTCAGTGCGTCGCGTTGGTAAATCTGGTGCAAATGCATAGGCGTCGGCGCTGGAACACAGCCCAGCACCCCGAACGACAAGCCCACACTGAGCCAAAATCGACGCATCAGAGTTTCCCATTTGCATAAGAACAGCGGATATTTATAACAAAATTTCTGTGTTTAGTCAGAATTCGCTGCAAAAGGCCGCACGATCCCAACAAGTTAGCCATCCAGCGGGCTTAGCACTGCCGTTTGGGTACCCATCGAAGTGATTTTCCAGTATACTAAGGCGCCGATTTTAGCTTCCGTCTAAGACCAACCCACGGGAAAATAAATTTATGTTAATCCTGCGTGGTGCAGCCGCACTGTCCGAGTTCCGAATCCAGAAAATCCTTGACCTGTGCGCAGCCGCGCAATTACCGGTCACCAGTGTTTACGCCGAGTTTATGCATTTTGCTGATGTCACAGCAGAGTTAAATGCCGATGAACTGGTCGTGCTGGAAAAACTACTGACGTACGGTCCAACCCTGACCAGCCATCAGCCGACTGGCCACCTGTTGTTAGTGACACCACGCCCAGGCACTATTTCGCCTTGGTCTTCCAAAGCAACCGATATCGCCCACAACTGCGGCCTGGCCAAAGTGACGCGTTTAGAGCGCGGTATTGCTTATTTTGTTGAAACTTCAGCCGAATTAACCGGCGAGCAACGCGTGCAGCTGGCTGGTTTTATCCATGACCGCATGATGGAAACCGTGTTTGCGGACGCGCACGAGGCCGTCGCACTGTTTCGTAAAGCCGAACCTGCGCCGCTGTCTTCGGTGGACATTCTGCAAGGTGGCCGTGACGCGCTGGCACAAGCCAACGTGCGGATGGGCTTAGCGTTAGCTGACGATGAAATTGATTACCTGTTTAGCAATTTCACCGAACTTGGCCGCAATCCAAACGACATCGAACTCTATATGTTCGCGCAGGCCAACTCGGAGCACTGCCGTCACAAGATTTTTAACGCCGACTGGACTATCGACGGCGTCAAACAGCCAAAATCGCTGTTTAAAATGATCAAAAACACCTTCGAAACCACGCCGGATTTTGTGCTGTCAGCTTACAAAGACAACGCCGCTGTGATGGAAGGCTCCAAAGCGGGTCGTTTCTTCCCAGATCCACAAACCCAAGAATACCAATATCACCATGAAGACATTCATGTGTTGATGAAAGTCGAAACGCACAACCACCCAACCGCCATTTCGCCATTCCCAGGTGCTGCCACAGGTTCTGGCGGGGAAATTCGTGACGAAGGTGCCACCGGTGTGGGCGCCAAGCCAAAAGCGGGTTTGGTTGGCTTCTCGGTATCGAATTTACGGATCCCTGGCTTTGAACAACCGTGGGAAACCAACTTCGGCAAGCCAAGCCGCATCGTCACCGCCCTTGATATCATGACCGAAGGCCCACTGGGTGGCGCGGCGTTTAACAACGAATTCGGCCGTCCGGCAGTTGTTGGTTATTTCCGTACCTATGAAGAACAAGTGCCAAGCCACAACGGCGACGAAGTTCGCGGCTACCACAAGCCGATTATGTTAGCCGGTGGTTTGGGTAACATCCGCGCCGAACATGTGCAAAAAGGCGACTTGCCAGCTGGCGCGAATTTAGTGGTGCTGGGTGGCCCAGCCATGAACATCGGTTTAGGTGGTGGCGCGGCGTCGTCGATGGCCTCAGGCCAATCGGCAGAAGACTTAGATTTCGCCTCGGTGCAACGCGACAACCCAGAAATCGAACGTCGCTGCCAAGAAGTGATCGACCGCTGCTGGCAATTAGGCGCCGAGAACCCAATAGTGTTTATCCACGACGTAGGTGCCGGTGGTTTATCCAACGCCTTCCCAGAACTGGTCAATGACGGTGGTGTCGGTGGTAAGTTTGAGCTGCGTAATGTACCCAACGACGAGCCAGGCATGGCGCCACTGGAAATTTGGTGTAACGAATCGCAAGAACGTTATGTATTAGCCATTCCAGCCGACAAAATGCCGGTGTTTGAAGCCATCTGTCGCCGCGAACGCGCGCCGTTTGCCGTGGTCGGTGTTGCCACCGAAGAGCCGCATTTAACGCTGACCGACAGCCACTTCGATAACAAACCAATCGATTTACCGCTGTCGGTACTGCTTGGCAAGCCGCCAAAAATGCATCGCGATGTTGAATCGAAAAAAGCCCAAGGCCAAGCCTTAGACTTAGGCGATGCGACCGTGCAACAAGCCACTGAGCGCTTGTTACGTTTACCGACCATTGCCGAAAAAACCTTCTTAGTCAGCATCGGTGACCGCTCGGTGACCGGTATGGTGGCGCGTGACCAAATGGTCGGCCCATGGCAGGTACCACTGGCGAACTGTGCGGTAACCACCGCGGCGCTGGACACTTACCATGGTGAAGCCATGTCGATGGGTGAACGCACGCCTGTGGCACTGTTGGATTTCGGCGCATCAGCGCGTTTGGCAGTGGCGGAAGCCATCACCAATATCGCAGCGACAGACATCGGCGATATCAAACGTATTAAATTATCCGCCAACTGGATGGCCGCTGCCGGTCACCCAGGTGAAGACGCCGGTTTATACGAAGCGGTCAAAGCCGTCGGCGAAGAGTTGTGTCCTGCCCTTGGCATCACCATTCCGGTCGGTAAAGACTCGATGTCGATGAAAACCAAATGGCAAGAAGCCGGTCAAGACAAAGCCGTCACTGCGCCTATGTCATTGATTATCACTGCGTTTGCTCGCGTCGAAGACGTGCGTAAAACGGTGACGCCACAACTGCGTACCGACAAAGGCGCCTCATCGCTGCTGCTGATTGACTTAGGCCAAGGCCAAAACCGCTTAGGCGCGTCGTGCTTGGCACAGGTATACAAACAGCTGGGCGACAAAGCGCCGGATCTGGCATCGCCAGCACTGCTGCTGAATTTCTTTAACGCCGTGCAACAACTGACGCACGAGCAAAAACTGCTGGCCTACCATGACCGTTCTGACGGTGGTGTGTTAGTCACGCTGGCGGAAATGGCATTTGCGGGTAAAGCCGGTTGGAATGTTGACGTCGCAGCGCTGGGCTCGGACGATTTCAGCGTACTGTTTAGCGAAGAATTAGGTGCGGTGGTGCAAGTAGCCGACAGCGAGCTTGCTTATGTCCAATCCGTACTGGCGAAACACGGTTTAGCCGCCAACAGCCACGTGCTGGGTGCGGTGAATGCGTCGGATGACCTCGTTGTGCGCCGTGGCGACACTGTGGTGTATCAAGACAGCCGCGTGCGTCTTCGTACCATTTGGGCCGAAACCACCTATCAAATGCAAGCGCGTCGCGACAACCCGGCGTGTGCGAAACAAGAATTTGACGCCAAGTTTGACCAACAAGACCCAGGTCTGAACGTCAAGTTAAGCTTTGACATCAATGAAGACGTCGCTGCGCCTTACATTTTAAAAGGTGCCAAACCGAAGATCGCCGTGTTGCGTGAGCAAGGCGTCAACTCGCACGTCGAGATGGCGGCCGCTTTTAACCGCGCTGGTTTTACCGCCATCGACGTGCACATGAGCGATATTCTGGCCGGTCGTCGTGAACTGTCAGAATTTAACGGCTTAGTTGCCTGTGGTGGTTTCAGCTACGGCGACGTGTTAGGCGCTGGTGAAGGTTGGGCGAAATCGATTCTGTTTAACGACGTGGCGCGGGCACAGTTCAGCCGCTTCTTTGAACGCGACAGCACCTTCACGCTAGGCGTGTGTAACGGCTGTCAGATGGTGTCGAACTTAAAATCGCTGATCCCAGGCGCTGACTTGTGGCCACGGTTTGTGCGCAACAAGTCTGAGCGGTTTGAAGCGCGTTTTAGCTTGGTTGAAGTGCAACAAAACCCATCCTTGTTGTTTGCCGGCATGGCCGGCTCACGCATGCCAATCGCCGTGTCGCACGGTGAAGGTCATACCGAGTTTGCGAGTAGCGAAGCGCTGCAAGCGGCCGAACAAAGCGGCACTATTGCACTGCGGTTTGTCGACAACTACGGCCAAGTGACCGAGCAATACCCAGCCAACCCGAACGGTTCGGCCAACGGTATCACCGCACTGACCACCCGCGATGGTCGCGTCACTATCATGATGCCGCATCCAGAGCGTGTGTTCCGTGCCGTCAGCAACAGCTGGCATCCAGACGAGTGGCAAGAAGACTCGCCATGGATGCGGATGTTCCGTAACGCCCGTGTTTGGTTAGACTAATTAACCAGACCCTGAAAAACACCAGCTGCGGCTGGTGTTTTTGTTGGTGCCACAACCCTGCCAAGCGTCAGCGCCATGCATGCAACAAAGGAGCTTTGCAGACAATTGGTTACATCTTTACTGGGTATTGCCATGCCAGTTGTAGGTTTTTCGCGCCAAGCGGCGCTGCACTTTGCGCGCGGTCGCAGTACACTCGAAGCGCATGATGGCTGAAACACAAGGCACAGCCGTCGTTATCAAGTAAACACATGCAAACCGTGTGATTTACCCACAACCAAACAATCTTATTAAAACAGAGTTCCACCGAAGAACTCGTGCTGTTAAGCCAAACGTCGAGGTCCGAAATGCTCAATAAAATTACCCGCGCTGTATTCACCAGCATGCTGCTGTCGGTCAGCACGCTATCCGTTAGCTCATTGGCGAGCGCCGCTGATCAACCGATCGGCATTAACATCAACGCCATGGATAGTTCGGTCAAACCGGGCGATGACTTTTATGGCTACGCCAACGGCAACTGGGTCAAAACCACCGAGATCCCAGCCGATCGTTCCAGCACTGGCTCGTTTTTAGTGGCAGCAGAAGCCACCGAAAAACACAAAACGGATTTAATCGCCGAGCTCGTCAAAGGCCAGCCAGCCCAAGGCTCGGACGATGCACGGATCGTCAATTTCTACCAAGCCTATTTGGACGTCAGTGGCATCAACAGTCGCGGCATGGCGCCGATTGCGATGGACTTGGCGCGCATTGAAACGATTAGCAATCTAAGCGATTTATCGCGCGCCTTAGGCGGCAGCGTGCGCGCCGATGTCGACCCGCTCAACGCCACCAATTATCACACCGAAAACCTGTTTGGCGTGTTTGTGACCCAAGGTTTGGCTACGCCAGGCGAAGTGCTGCCGTATCTGATGCAAGGTGGCTTGGGCCTGCCGGAGCGTGAGTATTATTTATCCGACAGCCCGAAAATGGCCGAACTGCGCACCGCCTACCAAGCCTATATCGAAACCTTATTAAGCAAAGCCGGTATCAAGGACGCCAAAACCAAAGCCGCCGGTATTTTTGCGCTGGAAATGCAGATCGCCAAAGCACATGTCAGCCGTGAAGAGAGCGAAGATTTTGCCAAGTCTTCTGCGGTGTGGGCTCGTAAAGACTTTACAGTCAAAGCGCCTGGCATGGATTGGGATGCGTTTTTTGCCGGCGCGAGTTTAGGCAAACAACAACGTTTCGCGGCTTATCACGGCGCGGCTATTACGAATTTATCGGCGCTGGTGGCATCGCAGCCGCTGCAAGTGTGGAAAGACTGGTTGGCGTTTCATCAAATCAACACCCACGCCGAGGTGTTGCCAACGGCGTTAGATGAAGTGCATTTTGCGTTTTACGGTACCACCTTGTCCGGAACACCACAGCAGCGCAGCCGCGAAAAACGTGCACTGGCGATGCTGGATGTGTACTTAGGTGATGCTGTCGGTAAAGCCTATGTCAGCCGTTATTTCCAAGCCGAACATAAAGCGCATATCAGCGCCATGGTGCAGCAGATTGTTGATGCCTTCCACACGCGTGTAGAAAAATTGGATTGGATGCAAGCGGCGACTAAAGCCGAAGCCTTAGCCAAAGTAAAAACTTTGGTGGTGAGCGTGGGTTATCCAGACCACTGGCGCGATTACAGCCAGTACCCAGTGCTGGCAGACAACGCCTACGCCAACGCGGTGCAAGGTGAAAAAGCCGAATATCGCCATCAGCTAGCGAAAATCGGCAAACCGATGGACAAAGGCGAGTGGTGGATGACGGCGCAAGTCGTTAACGCGGTGAACTTGCCGGTGCAAAACGCCCTGAATTTCCCTGCTGGTATTTTGCAGCCACCGTTTTATGTACCAGGTGCTGATGATGCCTACAACTTTGGCGCCATTGGCGCTGTGATTGGCCATGAGATCAGCCACAGCTTTGATAACAACGGTGCCGCGTTTGACTCGACCGGCGCACTGCGCAACTGGTGGACCAAGCAAGATTTCGCGCGGTTTGCCGAGCAAGGCAAAGCCTTGGCTGATCAATTCGACACCTACGCGCCATTTCCTGACTTACACGTCAACGGCAAGTTGACCTTGGGCGAAAACATCGCGGACGTCGCTGGTTTAGCGGCGGCTTATGATGCATATCGCGCCTCGCTGGGCGGCAAAGAAGCACCGGTGATCAATGGGTTAACGGGCGATCAACGCTTCTTTATTGGGTATGCGCAAACCTGGGCCACCAAAATGCGTGACGCGGCGCTGCGTAACCGCATCGCCACCGACGGCCATGCGCCTGGCATGTACCGCGCCTTGACCGTGCGTAACCTCGACGCTTGGTACAAAGCGTTTGACGTCAAACCGGGCGATAAGCTGTATTTAGCGCCAGAGCAACGCGTTAAGGTGTGGTAATACCGAGCGGTATCCTTGGATTGGCGTTGTTGCAGTCCAAGTGGATGCTGCCGCTTTAGAAAAACAAAACCCAGCAACCGCTGGGTTTTGTCTATTTAAGCGACCACTCGCCATCAACCATGTCGGCAGGGGAAGAGCGAGTAGGTCGCTCTTATACAGCAAGTACTTCTTTCGAGCTTTGACGCAAAACCCCTGACGCTACGCCCGCCATGTACCCTTGTCGACTGCTCTGCTGCCATGCTACTGTCGCCTTAGAACAAGAACCCCTTCAAGGGCTTATCGACGTGGCAAAACCTTTTTTTCGTCCCGAAGTGCTGCAGCATCAACAGCAGCGCTTGGCGGGGACAGTGCATTTAACGCGGCCAGTGCCGCTGGTCTATTTGACGGCCTTGTTGTTGCTGGTGGTAACCAGCGCCGTGGTCTATCTAAGTAGCGCCCAGTACAGTCGCAAACAGACAGTGCAAGGTGTATTGCAGCCCAGTGCCGGCGCTGTGCGGCTGCAGCTGGCAGAAAGCGGCAGTATCAGCGAATTGCTGGTGCAAGAAGGGCAAACGGTGCAAGCCGGTCAGCCGATTTTGCGGCTTGATAAACAGCAGTTTGACGCGAGCCAAAACGAATTAAGTTCGACCTTGTTGACGCAAAACCAGCAAGTCCTGACGCAGCTGCAAACTGACCGCGCGCAAAAGCTCAAGCAACATCAGCTGCAATTGCAGCAACAGCAAGACAAAATCGCCAGCCTAAAGCGCGACTTGCAAGAATTGCAAAACCAGCAACAAACGCTCGCTAACCGCTTGAATTTAAACCGTGAACAGCTGGCGCAACTAAACAAACTCCAAGGCTCTGGCTATATCTCGCAACTGGAGATCACCAAACAAAAAGACGCCTTGTTGCAACTTGAGCAGCAGCAACAACAGCAGCAAGCCGCCGCATTGAAACTTAAGGCCGACATCAGTCAGGCCGAACAACAACTGCAACAGCTGCCACTGAGCCAACAAGCCGAATTAAGTAGCATCGATAATCAAATCGCCGGGCAAACGGCGACGCAAGCACAATTGAGTGTCCAGCAAAGCAGCACCTTAGTGGCGCCGAGCGACGGTCGGGTGTCGGCGCTGCAAGTCAAAGCCGGGCAGTGGCATGCGCAAGGGCAAGCGGTGTTGACCTTGTTGCCGCTGCACAGTGATTTAGAAGCCATTTTGTATGTGCCAACCAGCGCGGTGGGTTTTTTAACCGTCGGTCAAACGGCGCGGCTGCGCTACGACGCTTATCCGTATCAACGATTTGGCGTATTTGCCGGCGAAGTCATCGAGATCAGTGACAGTGTGTTGTTGCCAACGGACGTCAGTGATTTTCCGCTGACCGGCCCGAGTTTTCGGGTGCGGGTGAAAGTGCCAGCCCAGCAGTTACAAGCCTACAATCGCAATTTGCCACTAAAAGCGGGCATGACCTTGCAAGCCGACCTGATCACTGAGCGGCAAAGTTTATTGCAGTGGTTGTTTGATCCGATCTACAGCATGAAAGGGACTTGGTAATGGCCGCGTCGATGCAGTTTTCGTTGTTTTCTCGCGCCGAGTTGCCGCTTGTCTCCCAAAGCGAAGCGGCCGAATGCGGCTTGGCTTGTTTGGCGATGGTTGCCGGGTTTCATGGCAGTCATTGGAATTTGCAGGAACTGCGGCAGCGGTTTTCGGTGTCGCTGGCGGGTAGCACCTTGCTGGACTTAATGCGTTATGGCGAACAGTTGCAGTTGTCGGGACGGCCGCTGCGCATCGAACTGGCACAACTGGCGCAGCTGCAAACGCCGGCGATTTTGCATTGGGATCTGAATCACTTTGTGGTGCTCAAACAGGTGCGTGGCCAACATGTGACTATTCATGATCCAGCGCACGGCGTGCGGCAGCTGACGCTTGATGAGGTGTCCAACCATTTTACCGGCGTGGCGCTGGAGCTGACGCCACTGGCGGATTTCTCCAGCAAACCGGCGCAAAGTCCGCTTGGATTTGCTGATTTTTGGTCGTCGATGACTGGGCTTAAGCGCTCGCTGTTGATGCTGGCGGCACTCTCCCTGCTGGTGCAAGTGTTTGCGATGGTGTCGCCGTATTACATTCAGCTGGTGGTTGACGATGTGTTGGTGAGCCACGACACCCCGCTGTTGACCGTGTTGTTGTTAGGCTTTGCTTTAGTGCTGGCGCTGGACGTGTTAACCCAAGCGCTGCGCGGTTGGTTGTTGTTGCAAATGGGCAGCACCTTGAACCTGCAGATGGCGACCAATTTGTTTCATCATCTGCTGCGTTTACCCTTGGCGTTTTTTGAAAAACGCCATGTCGGCGATGTGTTATCACGCTTTAGTTCGTTGCAACAGGTGCGTGACTTGTTGACGACCGGCATGCTGGAAGCGCTGATCGACGGCGTGATGGGCTTGTTATTGCTCGGCTTGTTGCTGCTATACAGCGTGCCGATGACCTTGTTGGTGCTCGGCTTTGTGCTGAGTTATGCCTTGTTGCGGCTGCTGCTGTATCCGGCGTATCGGCGGGTTACCGAACAACAATTGGTGCTGCAAGCACGCGAACACAGCTATCAGATTGAAACGGTGCGGGCGATGCAAACGCTGAAGTTATTTGCCGGCGAAGCGCGTCGTGAAGCGCAGTGGCAACATCTGTACGTCGATAGCATGAACCAAAACATTCGTTTGGGCATGTTCCAACTCAGTTACCAAAGCGCGCATCGTTTATTGCAAGGGTTCGAGCATTTGTTGGTAGTCTACGTTGGTGCTCAAGCCGTGATGGCCGGTGGTTTTAGCGCCGGTATGCTGTTTGCGTTCTTGGCCTACAAGCTGCAATTTGTCGAGCGTAGTAACCGCCTTATTGAAAAATTCCTGCAGTTTCGGATGGTCAGTTTGCATTTTGAACGCCTCGCCGATGTGGTGCGCGCCAGCAAAGAGCAAACCCAAGGCAAGCAACTAAACCCGCCGCCGCTGCAAGGCGCACTGTGCGTGCAGCAACTGAAGTTTCGGTATAGCGACAGTAGCCCTTGGGTGCTGAACGGCGTGTCGCTGGCGATCCAAGCCGGGGAATCCGTGGCGCTGATCGGTCCGTCCGGCTGTGGCAAAACCACGTTGTTAAAACAGCTGCTGGGTTTATTGACCCCCACCGAAGGTCAAGTGCTGGTTGATGGTATGGCACTGGCTGACTATGGGCTGGCGGCTTATCGCGCGCAAGTGGCTGCCGTGATGCAAGACGACCAGCTGCTGTCGGGGTCTATTCGCGACAACATCGCTGGGTTTAGTGAGCACATTGATATGCCCTGGTTGGAGCAATGCGCGCAAGCCGCATGTATTGCCGATGACATCATGCGGCTACCGATGGGCTACCACAGCTTGATTGGTGATATGGGATCGAGTTTGTCGGGTGGCCAAAAGCAACGTTTGTTGCTGGCGCGGGCGCTGTACCGTCGGCCGCGACTGTTGTTCTTGGACGAAGCCACTAGTCATTTGGATACCGCAACGGAGCGTGCAGTTAATGCTGCGATCAAAGCCTTGCGCATTACTCGCGTGGTGATCGCACATCGCCCTGAAACCATTGCATCGGTGGATCGGGTCATTGATTTGTCGCACTTACCACAGGCGCCGCTTGCGACATAACGCGTTACACCTTTGGTGGCTGATGAAGCGGGCAGGACGCTGCGCCTAGATAAGCTGGCTTGCCGTCATCGCGTTCAGTAGTCATCGGGGCGCGTTGTCATGGGGACCTGGCATCAGTAAGCTCCGCCATCATTGAGTTCAGCACAGGTGCTAGGACTGGCGCTTCACAAGGCTGATGGACCAGTGGCGCGGTGTTGCAACCAGCTCAACAAAAAGCTGGCGGTTTACCCAGAAAAAAACAGCGGCCTTGGCCGCTGTTTTACTTCCCCCTTATTTTTGCATTCTCCTTGACGCAGCAGCTTTGTCCTTAAAGCTGTTTTGAGCATGTTTGCGGCATGCTCAAACTCGGTTACATGCTCCAGCGCACGCCGACCATCACCACCAGTGGGTCGATTTGTACATCGACTTTTTGGATGCTGGCACCGTTGACGGTTACGTTGGCTTCGGTGTCGATGTCGATTTTGCTGACCATGAAGTGCGCGCCCCAATGGTCGTTGATTTTGTAGTTAAAGCCGGCTTGCAGCGCGAGGCCGAAGCTGTCATCTAACGTTAAATCCACGTCGTCATTGGCATCCGTCACTTCTAAGGCACGTAAAGTCGCTTTTAACTCTGGTGATACGCCAGAATCAAAGAATTTGGTGTAGTTCAGACCCACGCCAACAAACGGGTCGAAGTTTGAGTTGGTGACAAAGTGATATTGCGCCAACAGCGTTGGTGGTAAATGTTTGGTGCTACCAATTGGCAGGCCATCGACCACAGAGCCCTCAACGCTTACATCGTGACTAAACGGTGTTGCAGCAACTAATTCTGCAGTCCAGTTGGCGTTAAATTTGTAATCAAAGGTCAAACCTAATTGGGTATTGCTGTTCACTGCAGCTTGCGTTGAGCCTGCAGGTAAGCCGGCTACAGCTTCAACCACATTTAAGGAGCTGCTGCTGTCGTTTGGCGCGACGTTGATAGCACCGACGTTGACAGACAAGTCAGATAAGCTGGCAGATGCAGAAGCAACAGAAAAAGCAGCGACGGCGAGGACGATTGATTTTAAGACGGTTTTCATCTTGATATTCCTTGGTAGGTTATCGTCTTGATTGACTGAGGGCATTGTGCGCTTCTGCGTCGGCAAAACTTTGGTCTGGATCAAGGTTTTACCGCGAGTTCCGCCCAATCGCAGCCATTTATTGATGTAAAACAAACTTTGCATGACTGAGTTAAACCGCGGCGGCATGTCGCTGTTGTCACAGTCGTGTTGGTGGTATCTGCCGAGCGCGAGCGTCGTTTTTCTGAATATTGGTGATGATGGATTGGTTGGCGGTGGCTACTGTTATTGGTGCAGTGAATGGGCTGAATCTTTTCTATTTGGCCTGAAAGCGCTTCAAAATGTAGAAAAATTACATACGTATTGCACTGGGAACCGTTTGCTTTGTCGGGCTGGTTGCGTATAGTACTTGAGCGCTCACAGGCGCAGGCTTTGCGGTTTGCAAAGGGGAGACCTGCATGAAACCTGTTAGTGCCCACAGGATAGACTCACAACACTAAGAGAACATTTGTATGGCAGTTACAACACCTTCAACCGCTCGGATCGGTGGCGGTGGGCAAAACGATCGTTTTGCACTCGTCAGCTTAACCTTTTTGTTTTTTATCTGGGGCTTTATTACCTGCCTTAACGATATTTTGATCCCGCACCTCAAAGGGATCTTTGATCTCTCGTATACCCAAGCGTCACTGGTGCAATTTTGCTTCTTCGGCGCTTATTTTATTGTGTCCTTGCCGGCCGGCTGGTTTGTACGCCGTGCGGGTTATCAACGCGGTATCGTGGTCGGCTTGCTGATTGCAGCCAGTGGCTGTGTGCTGTTTTACCCAGCCGCTGCGACACAAACCTATGAATTGTTTTTAGGCGCCTTGTTTGTACTGGCGTCTGGTATCACCTTGTTGCAGGTTTCGGCCAACCCTTACGTGACGGCGCTTGGCAATGCAGAGACTGCATCAAGCCGTTTGACCATGACTCAGGCATTTAACTCACTGGGTACCGCGATTGCGCCTTATTTTGGGGCTCTGTTGATCCTCGGCGGCGTCACTGCAGCTGTGGGCACCCCAGAATACAAGATCCAAGAAGCTCAATCGGTGCAACTGCCTTATTTAGCTTTAGCGACGGCGCTGTTAGTGATGGCCATTGTGTTTGCTTATTTGAAATTACCCCGCGTGACCGAGCATGAAGACAACCAAATGGTTAATGCCGATCCAGGTTCGGCGTGGCAATACAGCCACTTGGTACTCGGCGCTTTAGGTATTTTTGTCTATGTCGGCGGCGAAGTGTCGATCGGCAGTTATTTAGTCAGCTTCATGCACCAACCAGAAATCGCCGGTTTAAGTGAAGTCGATGCCGGTAAGTATTTAAGTTATTACTGGGGAGGCGCTATGGTTGGCCGTTTTATCGGTGCTGTGGTGATGCAAAAAGTGCCTGCTGGCAAAGTGTTGGCGTTTAATGCCGTGATAGCGGCTTTGTTGGTGGTGGTCGCCATTGTCTCGACCGGCCCGATGGCGATGTGGGCCTTGCTGGCGGTGGGCTTATTTAACTCCATTATGTTCCCAACCATTTTTTCGTTGGCAGTGACTGGCTTAGGCCGTTTCACCAGTAACGGTAGCGGCGTATTGTGCGCGGCGATTGTCGGTGGTGCTATTGTGCCTGTGCTGCAAGGTGTGCTTGCCGATGCCATCGGCTTGCAACTGAGCTTTATGATCCCAGTGCTGTGCTACGCCTATATTTGCTTCTATGGCTTGCGTGGTTCGCATATCAAAGAAAGCTAACCACAGACCTTGTCAGATGTTTAGAAGTAACAAGGCTGCTTCGGAGACGAAGCAGCCTTGTTGTTTTGTGGAGGTCTGCCACGGCAATTGACTTGCAGCTGATTAAGCTAAATAGCGCTGGCGTTTATTCGGTTTCAGTTGTTGCATGTCCACCAGCACCAAGCCATCGACGCAGCCCGCAAAGTCTGGGTCGACGCCAAACGCCAGAAACTGCACGCCACCGGCTTCGGTTAAATCGGCATACTGCTTATACAAGGTCGGCACTGTCACGCCCATCTCTGCCAGCAAATGCTTTAACTGCACAAAGTCCTCGCTGGCATCGTTGCCACTAAAATACTGTTCAAATTGCGCCATGCTATGGAAGTCCAACTGGTATGGCTGATGCGCAGTGGCAATGTCATCGCGGCTGCAATAATACAAGCTGTAGTAATACACCAGCAGGTCACGCGCAGCTTTGGGATAGCTCGCTGACACCGACACGCCACCAAACAGATAACGAATATCGGGGCGCTGCTTTAAATAGGCGCCGATACCTTGCCACAAGTAATCCAGGCTGCGTTTGCCCCAATATTTGGGTTGTACAAAGCTGCGCCCCAGCTCCAGCCCTGCCGCCAAATACGGCTGCATCGCTTCGCTGTAATCAAACAAACTGTGGGTATACAGGGCTTCGATACCGCGCTCGGCTAATAAAGCCGCAGTGTCGGCAAAGCGATAAGCGCCGGCGATCTCAAGATCGGTTGGGTCCCACAAAATCAGCTGTAAGTAGTCGGAATCGTAGCGGTCGATGTCGCGGCGCAGCCCTGTGCCTTCACCAACGGCACGAAAGCTTAGCTCGCGCAGTCGGCCAATTTCGCGCAGGATCGGCGAGCTTTGTTGATGTTGATACAAGTAGATTTGTTTGCCATCCGAGGTTTGCCCCAGCAGCGGACAGGCTTCAATGGCCTTTTTCAGCACTTGCCGCTCTTCCGGATGGGCGATCGCCCGCTCGGTGCGCAGCAGTGGCGACTTATCTTTGCCAATCCGATACAGATGTTTTTTAAACAGCTTACTTAACGCAGGTAAATCGAGTTGCACCGCCTGGTAGCTGCTGTACGGCACCAATTCACCGATGCGCATCCGGATATGTTTATGTTTTTGTTTAAACATTTCTTTGACCAGCAGCATGGTTGACAGCGGTTTGTACAACATAGAGGCGCCATAAAACAGTGCGGAGTTGCGCGCATCGATAAACACCGGCAACACCGGCGCTTTGGCGGCACGGGCAAACCGTAAAAAACCACTGTGCCATTTGCCGTCTCGAATGCCGTTTGGCGCCAACCGTGACACTTCGCCGGCAGGGAACATGATCAAGGCACCTTCATTGCTTAAGTGGTTGGCAATGGCATCTAAACAGCGGCGCTCAGTACCGCCTTGCATGTTGTTGACCGGTAACAATAAATCGCGCAGCGGCGGCAGCGCATTCAGCAGTTGATTAGCGACGACGCGCACGTCCGGCCGAATGTCGCTGACTAATTTAATTAGCGCGAGGCCGTCCAACGAACCAATCGGATGGTTGGCAATAATCACCACGCGGCCTTGGCTTGGCACACGCTCTAACTCGTTGTCGGACACTTGATAACGGAAGCTAAAATAATCCAGCACTTGCTCGACAAATTCGATGCCATGCAAGTGCGGATATAATTCGGCGAAGCGCACAAAATCATCTTCGTGCAGCAGATGCTTCAACATGCCGGTGACAGGTTTTGCCAACCAGGGTTTATCTGTGAGGTTAGGTAAATGTTGTTGCACGAGCTGTTCGGCGTTAATCATAAAGAGGTCCTTGGCGGCAGCAGATAACGCCACTCTAGGCAGGCCGTATGACAGTCAAGTCACAGAATTATGGCAATTTGGCGAATTTTCAGCCGCTGCATTAGCGCCTCACTGCCCGCGGGGTCATGCCAAAAGGAGCTCGTAAGACCAAGTTCGGATACGTTTCGGCACAAGCCGCCATGTGGCCACATGCCTAAGTTGGCAAGCTGTTGTGATGAATTTACGGCCGATGGCACAGGCTGTGTCCGCTGGTCATGGCGGCGAATTTGCTCGCATCCTTGAGGATTTACCCGAAAAGCCTTGCAGTGGCGCGGTATTTTTTCGGTAGAATCAACGGCATTGTTTGCTGCAACCTTGGAAGCACGCTTATATGTCTGCCCACGCTATTGCTTTAGTGATCCCCGATCGCAAACTCGACCAGCTGCAACAGCAACTGCAAGCTTTATTGCCTGGTGTTCCTGTGTGGATTTACCCGCATATTCCTGACCCGCAGGCGGTCAGTTTTGCCGTGGTCTGGAAACAACCGGCCGGCAGTATCGCCAGCATGCCAAATATTCGTGCACTGCAGTCGTTTGGGGCTGGCGTCGATAGCATTTTATCCGATGCAACTTTGCCGGATTTACCGCTGGCGCGGATTGTTGACCCTGATCTTGCCCGTTCGATGGTCAACTATGTGCACACCATGCTGAATTTCTATCGCTTGCGCTTGGATCTGTTTGCCAAACAACAGCGCGATGCGGTGTGGAAACCAAAAAGTATTCGGCCTATTCAGCAGGTGTGTGTGCTGGGGCTTGGCGAACTTGGCAGCGCAGTTGCGTTGTCGCTGCTTGAGCAGGGCTATCAAGTCAGTGGCTGGTCGCAAAGTGCCAAACACTTGCCCGGAGTGCGCTGCTTTGCCAAGCAGCAGGAACCAAGTGAAGATGCGGCGCTGCAAGCGGCGATGGCGCAGGCCGATGCGATTATCTGTTTGTTGCCACTGACGGATGACACAGAAAACTTACTCAATGCGACGCGCCTTGGGTACTGTAAACCCGGTGCCGTACTGATCAATGTGGCGCGTGGCGCGCTGGTTGATGACGCCGCGCTGCTGCAAGCGCTCGATAAAGGGCAGTTGTCGGCGGCCTGTTTGGACGTGTTTCGGCAAGAACCTTTGCCAGCGGAACACCCATTTTGGCAGCATCCAGCCATTACCATCACGCCGCATATTTCAGCCGTGACCAATGCAGCGACCGCTGTGGCGCAAATTGTCGATAATTATCAACGAACTATGGCCAATCTGCCGCTGCTGCACCAAGTGGATCGGCAACGGGGTTATTAAGGAGCTATTGATGAGTTATCAGTTAAGTTTGCAAGACGGCCTTGGCTTGTTGACGCTGCAAATGCCGGAGAAAAGCAATTTGTTGACGCCTGAGTTATCGGAGGCCATCGCAGCTGCATTAACCCAGCTGTTTGTTGATCCTGCGTTGAAGGTCTTTGCGGTGCAAGGCTCGGGCCGCAGTTTCTGCGCCGGTGCCGATTTGCAGGCGCTGCAACAAGCCAGTCAAGGTGATGGCGCTGTGCTCAAAGCCTTATACAGCGCATTTCGAGCTGTGGCTGAGTGCCCGGTGCTTAGCGTGGCGCTGGTTAATGGCGCGGCAACGGGGGCGGGGATGAATCTTGCCATGGCGTGCGATATCCGTGTCGCTGCGGCGGACGCCTGGTTTGAATCGCGGTTTTTCCAATTAGCCATTCACCCAGGCGGCGGTCATACGGCGTTGCTGCCGCAGCAAATCGGCTGGCAACAAGCGGCAGCTATGCTGCTGGCCGGTGAGCGCTTGCAGGCAGTAGAAGCGCAGCGGTTAGGTTTTGTGAAGGCCTTATTGCCCACCGAAGAGCTGGAAACTTATGCGCGTGGCTTGGCACGCAAAGTGGCTGATGTCCCTGGCGACCTGTTAAGACTAACCAAACAAAGTATGCGCGAATTCAGCGGTACCCCAGATTTAGCGCACGCGGTGGACGTTGAATACCAACGTCAATTTGCCAGTATCCAAACGTCGGTTGCGCGTGAGCGGATCGCCGCGTTGTTGGCGAGAATTTCCAGTTAAGGACCTATTGTGAAAGAGCAAGTAACCCCAAACGACCTGCAGGCTGGGCTATCGACTGCCGCGCCGCATCAAGTCACCACATGGTTTTTAGCCTACCAAGGCCCGACCCAAGCCATGCCGCAATGGCCGGCGCACGTGATGTTGATGGAAGCTGAACTGCCATCACCAGAATTAAGCCAGTTTTTGTTTACAGCTGTCGGTACGCCGTGGCATTGGTTTTCGCGGCTCAGTTGGGATTACCAACAATGGTTGGATTTTCTAACGCAGCAACAACTTCGCACCTTTGTGCTTTACGTCAAAGGCACGCCAGCCGGTTACATCGAGCTTTGGTGTCATCCGGAGGATGACCATAGTGTCGAGCTGAAGTTTTTTGGTTTGATGCCCACATTTGCCGGGCAGGGGCTCGGTAAGTTGCTAGCACAAGCGGCGGTTGCGTTGGCGCAGCAATGGCAACCAGCGAAAAAGGTGTGGGTTCATACCTGCAGTGAAGATCATCCGGCGGCGCTTACCACCTACCAAAAAGCGGGTTTTGTTATTGAATTCAGTGAGGTAGAACAAGAAGACGTGCCAGAAAACTATGCTGAGTTGGCACTTTGTGCGCCTTATGTACATAGTCGACTCGCTCGTTTCGCGCGAAGCTAAGCCCAGCGCAATCGTGGTTTTGTCTATCGTTGAACACGACAAATGACGCTGTCAAAGTGCGCCAATCTAACCACATATGTCAAAAGGGAAAATAGCGAAAATTAACGCTTGTTCTGCGCTGGTTTTCGCTCTATTCTGTGGTGGTTTTTTGTACGAGGCATGCTCGTACACTGATGTGAATTTGCTGCTGAGCTGCGTGGTTACGCGGTGGTGTCAGACAGCGTAAAAAAACAACAAGCTGGTGTGCGCCCGCCATCGGCAATAACAAGAACAGGAGCACTTATGCACAAGGCATCCGGTCGTGGTTTTGGCTTTTCCTTTATTGCCCTTTTGGTCGTCTTAATGGCGGTGTCTGCAATGTGGACCAGCGCCGAAGCTGCGGTGTTATTGCTGTAACCGCCACGCCAACACTACATTAGACAAAGTCTGCAACTCGTCGTGTGTGCAGGGCTTAACGCTTTTGGTGGATCTCGCGATTGACGCGTTTCTGCTCGGCATTTTTGCTTAGCAGCACATAGGTCGCAGCGTAGCCCCCATGGTGTTTTTGCGCCGTGTGCAACGCTAAAATCGGCGGCATTTGCAGTAGCCATTTAAAGGTGTAACTTTTTAAGATCGCCGGGTGCGGTTTGCTGTCGCGCCCCATGCCATGGTGGATCAGCAGGGTGCGAATGCCGCGGTTGTGACAGTCTTCAACAAAATGCGCTAGGCTACTGCGCGCCTCGACTAAGGTTTTGCCAAGCAGCATCAAGGTCGCATCGATTTGGTAATGGCCTAACCGCAAGTTTTTGTACACACCGTCTTGCACCCCGTCTTTTTTGTACGCCAGTACCTCGTCGGGTTTTACCAAATCGACGTATTCCATACTTAAATAATCGGCGTCGTATTCAGGTTCTTGCTCTGCCGCCTTGCGGCGCGCCAACTGCGCCAAACTTGGCGCAGATTCGCCGTTTTCAGCCATCAGTACGTCTTGCTCGAGTTTGCGGACGCCCGCCATTTCGCGCATAAAGATGTCTAAATCGTCGTTGTGCATGGTTTTTCCTCATCTTGCATCCGGCCATTATATCGCGCTTGATCGGAAATGGATCGCTCGGTTGCGCGAGTGAAATCGGCCGACTATGGTTGAAAGTGCAAAGTGTAACCAACACAAGGAGAGTGCGATGCTGCAGAATGACAAATTAGTGTTGTTGGGATGGATGCTGTGTGCTGTCGGGGTGATCTACGCGTCAGGGCCGCTATTTTGGTTTTGCGTAGCCATGTACCTGTACAGCGCTATGTTTTGGGTGAAATTAATTGAACGGCGGCGCCAAGATTTACAGCGCTATCGTCGTCAACAAGGACCATGGCCTTATTGGGTCTATGAGATTTTGCCGTTTGCTTATGTTGGGCTGGGCGTGTTGGTATGGCGCTGGGTGTCAGATCCATGGTTTGCTCCGTCGATCATGCTGCTGTTAGGCGCTGGAGCTATCACCTTATGGATCCGTCGTTATCAGCGGCTCAGCCGACCCAAAGGCCGGCTGATGCTAGGTCTTTAATGGTGCTCGCGGTAATAACGCCAAGCAGCCAACATGCCTTCTTGTTTTTCAACACGATAGATACTGCAAGTTGGCTGGCCGTCTTTGATAATATTGCCATCACACAAGGTTAATTCAGCGCGGTCGCTGTCCAGACTGGGCGTCAGTTGTGAGTCCAGTAAGACAGCGGGATACTGCATAAACCCACTCCAAAACACGCTTTGTGTCGCGATACCATCCTTCTGGTAATGCAATAACGCTGGTTTTGGAAACAACACCAGCGCTGTGAGTAACCCGCCCAGCACGATGAACAACGATTTGAACACTAAACCCTTGGAGCTGCCGTGTGGCTCCTCATACGGCAACGATTTAAACACTGGCTGGGCTGTCGTGTTGCTGGTCGGCTGCGCTGGCTTTTTCGCCGGAGCTTTACGTTCGGTTTCACCGAGCAGTTTAAGTTTTTTATCTGCCATTATTTACGAAAATCCGTCGTTGTGTTGGCTGCCATCGAGGTCATGATCAACCAAGCCTGCAAGTTCTGCTCAAGTGCAGCGGGGTCAATTTTATCGAGCGTATCATTTGGCGTATGGTGATAATCGAAATAGTCGGTGCCGTCTTGCTCTAAAGTCACAACGGGTACGCCTAGCGTATGCAGAACTGAAACATCAGGACCACCATAAGCTTTGTTGTTGCCACGCTCAATGTTCAATGGTTGCAATTTTTTGAACATCTCATCGCCAAAGGCTAACGATTTTTCGCCAAAAGCCGTCGAAAATTGCCAAATGCGACCTGCGCCAAAATCCGACTCGGACGCTAACACGATTTGGCTCGCGTCGTTTGCATGTGCAGCGGCATAAGCTCTGGCTCCAACTAAGCCGCCTTCTTCATTACCAAACAATACGACACGAACTGTGCGTTTGGGCCGCCCTTGTTGCTTGATTAAGGTTGCGGTGGCCATGACCAAGCCAACACCGGCACCGTCATCCAAGGCGCCTGTGCCTTGATCCCATGAATCTAAATGCGCGCCGATCAGTACCACTTCATTTGGACGCTCACTGCCGGTGATTTCTGCGACGACGTTATGACTTTTTGCATCTTCCGTTTGGTTATGCATCACGAGTTTTAATTGCGCTTCTGGAGCTTTGGTCAGTACACGCGCCAACTGCTCGGCATCAGGCACTGAAATCGCCACCGCTGGGATTTTTTCGACCTTGTCGTCGTAAACCATTTTGCCAGTGTGGGCGAAGCGGTTTTGACTGGTGCCAACCGAGCGGATAATCAGCGCTTTAGCTCCTAGTTTGGCTGCTTCGATAGCGCCATTGGCACGAGCACCAACGACAGGACCATATTGCGAACCGCTACGGTCTTTCGTCATGGCCTTATTAATAAAGACAATTTTGCCTTTAACCTGCTCAGGAGTGGCCGCTTTGAGGGCATCTAGATCGGCAAACATCACCACGCTAGCGTTGATGCCTTGTTCGCTGGTGCCAATTGAGCCACCAAGTGCCGTCAGCACCAACGACTGCGGGAAAGGTTGCACTATATCCAAACGCGCCATGCCACGTTGCCAATAAGGTGTAACGAACTCTTCCGTCCACACTTTATCAAAACCCAACTGTTTGAAATTTTTTACAGCCCAGTCAACGGCGCGCTGATCTCCAGCACTGCCTGCAATACGAGGTCCAACTTCGGTGGTTAAACTTTCAGTCAACTGAAACGCCAGCTGATTGTTGTAAGACGTAGCTGCAAGCGCGCCGCTAGCCAATAAAGTAGCAATAATGCCGGCAAGAATTTTCATCATCGGTTCCTGGAAAGAATTCTGCACAAAGGGTCAATGTAGCATGCCATTTTATACGGCAGGAAGTGTATCGCGAGTTAGTGGACAGTGATTTTCGTTGTTTGACCGCAGTGGTACTATTGAAAAGAAACAAAAGTTAACATTTTGTGTATTCGTCATCGCTATTTTAGCGATGTAGAATGTACAGCGCATTGCTGAAGGGCTTGATAAATATACAGATCAGACCTGTTTTTAAAATTTTCTTAAATAGAAAAATTTAGTAAACGAAAGAAAAAATAAATGCTTTAAAAGTTAACTATTTAGCAATAAATGTACGAAATTCACAAAAAATCTATTGTATACCGTTCAAAAGCTGAGCGATAATGAGACGTCTAGACATGCAGGGTGCTAAAGAAATGAACTTACAAGAGATGTTAAACAATTCAGCCAAAGCAGTTCGTTTGCTGAAAGCTGTTTCTAACGAGCGTCGTTTATTAATCCTGTGTCATCTGTTAGACGGTGAGTTATCAGTGGGCGAAATGAATGATCGACTTGGTTTAAGTCAATCAGCGTTATCGCAGCATCTCGCGTTGCTGCGTCGCAACAAACTGGTGAAGACACGCAAGGAAGCTCAAACTGTTTTTTACAGCATGAATAGCAAAGAGGCGGAAGCCGTGATTGATCTGATGCATACTTTGTATTGCAGCAACAAATCGACCAGCGCCGCCTAATAATTAAACGACCACGTAAACAATTTAAAAAAGCCAGCGAATGCTGGCTTTTTTTTATCCATTTGGCTTGAGGAGGCGCAAATTATTGCGTCAGTACCGTGGTGCTTTTTAGCAAGGGTTTGCTGAACAGTCCTGTGCGTCGTGAAATACAAATTGCGGCGGTGTATCGCTGGTCACATCTTTTCAGTTCATCTTCTGCAAAAGTGAGGCATTGCATTGGGGATTTGAATTTAACGTGCTTGTTATACGCGATGGATATTTAGCTTGTGCAGCGGCACTCACTCACTCACTCACTCACTCACAAACACAGTGTGTTGTCGCAAACGCTTGATCACGAATGCTTAGATGATTGTTTCTGATATAGGTAAATGCAAGGCCAAAAAAAACGCCTTTCGGCGTTTTTCTTGCAAGCAATCGCTTAAGCTGCAGTCGCTAATGCCTTAACATGGGCATTCAGACGTGACTTATGACGAGCTGCTTTGTTTTTATGGATCAGACCTTTGTCTGCCATACGGTCCAGAACTGGAACCATTTTCTTGAACGCTTCTTGCGCTGCAACTACATCAGTAGTTAACACAGCTGCGTAGGTTTTCTTGATGAAAGTACGCATCATTGAGCGCTGACTTGCATTTTGCTGACGACGCTTTTCTGATTGAATCGCGCGTTTCTTAGCAGACTTGATGTTAGCCAAGGTAACACTCCTAAAAACTAATCTGGGACTTATAAAGGCGGCATAATATGCCTATTTTCTGGCCCTATGTCAAATCATTTTCCTGTGCAATTGCACATTCTTCAGCCATCAAATCAATTGCCTTACCCTGAAAAGCTGGTAATCGCTTCGGCCTTTGGTGACAATAGCATGAATTCGCTTTTGGAGTCAGATGGTGTCAGCAAAGTTATTAAAATCAGGTGCAATTGTTAGCGCCATGACGCTTATTTCTCGTGTTTTAGGCTTAGTTCGCGATGTAGTTACCGCCAACGTACTGGGGGCGGGAGCTATGGCGGATGTATTTTTGATGGTCAACCGCATTCCAAATTTTTTACGTCGACTGTTTGCCGAAGGTGCGTTTTCGCAAGCGTTTGTGCCTGTATTGTCGGAAGTGCGTGCTAAACATGGCGACGATGAAGTGCGCCTGTTGGTGGCGCGAGCTTCCGGCACGCTCGGATTTATTGTCACGATAGTCACGCTGCTGGCGATGATAGGTTCGCCCGTGATTATGGCGCTGTTTGGTATGGGCTGGTTTGAGGATTACCTTAATGGCGGCCCCGATGGTGCAAAATACCTGCAAGCCAGTGATTTATTAAAAATTACCTTCCCGTATCTGTGGTTTATCACCTTTGTCGCACTCTCTGGTGCGGTGCTCAACATCTACAACCAGTTTGCAGTGGCAGCATTTAGCCCAGTGTTTTTAAACATCGCGATGATTGGTTGTGCGTTGTTTTTATCACCGCATACCGAAAACCCCGCCGAAGCATTGGCGTGGGGCGTGTTTCTCGGTGGTTTTTTGCAGTTTGTGTTTCAGCTGCCGTTTTTAAAACGCGCCAATTTATTAGTGTTGCCCAAGTGGGGCTGGCGTGATCCTTATGTAGCTCGGATCCGCACCCTGATGCTACCGGCATTGTTTGGTGTGTCGGTCAGTCAAATCAATTTGTTATTAGATGCGATTATCGCGTCGTTTTTGCAAAACGGCTCGGTCAGCTGGTTGTATTACTCTGACCGTTTGCTGGAATTCCCGCTGGGGATGTTTGGTATCGCCATTGCCACGGTGATTTTGCCGAACTTGTCGCGTCAGCATGCGCTGGACGACCACAAAGCCTTCCAAGGTACGGTGGACTGGGCGGTAATGCTGATATGTGTGTTGGGTATTCCGTCGATGTTTGGCTTGGCGGTGTTGGCAGAACCGATTTTATTGACAGTGTTTGGCCATGGCCGTTTTACCGCGCATGACGCCACACAATCGGCCTGGTCGTTGATGGCCTATTGTGTCGGTTTGGTGTATTTGATGCTGATTAAAGTGCTAGCTCCAGCGTTTTATGCCCGGCAAGACGTGAAGACCCCAGTCAAAATCGGCATTATTGCGATGGTTGCCAACATGGTGTTTAACCTGATGCTAGCGCCGTTTATTTCGTTTGTTGGATTAGCACTAGCGACTTCCTTGTCAGGAATGTTGAACTGTTGGTTGTTGTATCGAGGCTTGAAATCGCAAGGAATTTATCGATTATCCCCGCACAGCAAAGCCGTGATCGGCAAGGCGCTGCTAGCCGGTGCGCTGATGGGCGTGGCCATTTATTTCAGCATTCCGAGTATTGAACAATTTCAACAAGCGGGTTTTAGCCACAGAGCGCTGTGGGTTGCTGTTGGAATAGCGGCCGCAGTTCCAGCATATTTGTTAGCGTTATGGGTACTTGGCGTACGAATTGCTGACTTTAAACGGCATTCAATTGCTGAAAGTCTGGCCTGATGTCGTTATAATCGGCCGTTTAGACAGCAAGACAGAGAACGCATCAGGCATGGAGTTAATCCGCGGACTGCAAAATATCCGAGCACAGCATCAAGGTTGTGTGCTGACGATCGGCAATTTTGATGGCGTCCACGTTGGGCATCAAGCCGTGTTGGCGCAGCTGCGCCAACGTGCTACTGAGCTGAATTTACCGTCGGTGGTGATGGTATTTGAACCGCAACCCTTGGAGCTATTTAACCCGCAAGCGGCGCCGGCGCGGCTGACGCGTTTTCGGGAAAAATACCACTGGTTAAAACAGCAAGGCATCGACCGGCTGTTATGCGTGAAATTCAATCGGGCTTTTGCCAGTCAACAACCGAGCGAATTTATCGAAGACTTGCTGCTAAACCGACTGGGTGTACAGCATCTGATCGTCGGCGATGATTTTTGTTTTGGTAAAAACCGCGCGGGCAACTTTGCTATGTTGCAGCAAGCCTCCGTCCAGCATGGTTTTGGCTTAACCTCGACCGCCAGTTTGCTGAAAAATAATCAGCGCGTCAGCAGCACGTTAATCCGTGAAGCATTGGCGCAAGATCAGTTTGAGCGGGCAACCGATATGTTGGGGCGCGAGTTTTCGTTAATGGGGCGGGTGCGCCATGGCGCCAAACTCGGCCGGCAATTGGGGTTCCCAACCGCTAACGTTTGGCTTTACCGCAAAACCTTGCCATTGCAAGGAGTCTACGCAGTCGAAGCCATCACCAAAGGCGGGCGTTGGCATGGCGTTGCTAACATTGGCTCACGGCCGACAGTGGCCGGGCGAGTGGAACAATTAGAAGCCCACTTCTTTGATTTTCAAGGCGATTTGTACGGCCAGCAAATTGAAGTGGTGCTGAAACATAAAATCCGCGCCGAACAAAAGTTCGCTTCGGTCGATGAATTACAAGCGCAAATCCAGCGCGATGCCGCCGCGGCGCGCGCCTGGTTTGCCGCCACGGCAAGCGTTTAACGCTTGTGCTCGCTGCTGTCGCCACCTCGCTGTAGGTCAATATGAGGGGCGCGCAGGCGATAAAGCTATTTCTATGCTCGCTTGGCGAGTATAACGACGATTACAGACACATTGATGATGCATTCGCTAAGTGAAGCGACTGAAAATAAACGGAAATCCGGACATGAGTGATTACAAACACACCCTGAACCTGCCAGATACCGCCTTTGCGATGAAAGCGAATCTGGCACAACGTGAACCGCAAATGTTGGCTGCGTGGACAGACGCTGATCTGTATGGCCAAATTCGCGCCGCGAAAAAGGGCAAAAAGACCTTTATTTTGCACGATGGCCCTCCGTACGCCAACGGCAACATTCATATCGGTCACGCGGTGAATAAAATCCTCAAAGACATTATCGTTAAAGCCAAAACCTTGGCTGATTTTGACGCGCCTTATGTGCCAGGTTGGGACTGTCACGGCCTGCCAATTGAACTGGTAGTCGAGAAAAAATATGGCAAGCCAGGTGTAAAACTATCGGCCGCTGAATTTCGCGAAAAATGCCGCGAATACGCCTTAACGCAAATCGAAGCGCAAAAAACTGATTTTATCCGCTTAGGCGTTTTAGGTGATTGGAACAATCCATACCGCACCATGGACTTCGCGTTTGAAGCCAATATCATCCGCTCATTGGGCCGAATTGTTAAAAATGGCCATTTGCATCAAGGCTTTAAACCTGTGCATTGGTGCACCGATTGCGGCTCGGCGTTAGCTGAAGCCGAAGTGGAATACCAAGACAAAGTATCTCCAGCTATCGACGTGCGTTTTGCGGTGGTTGATGCCGCTGTCGCCGATAAATTCGACCATCCAGCCGGTCATGCCGGCACTGGCCCGCTGTCGATTGTCATCTGGACCACCACGCCATGGACCATTCCAGCCAACCGTGCTGTGGCATTAAACGCCGCCTTGCAATACAGCTTGGTGCAAGTGGAAGAAGGCCCACATGGCGCCGAGCGTCTGATTTTAGCCACCGACTTAGTCGCCGATGTGATGGCACGCGCTGGCATTGAAAAATACCATGCGCTGGGTTTTGCCAAAGGCGAAGCGCTGGAGTTGGTGAAACTCAAACACCCACTGTATGACTTCGAAGTGCCAGTGGTGCTTGGCGATCACGTGACGACGGATTCTGGTACTGGTGCAGTACACACGGCGCCTGGCCATGGTCAAGAAGACTTTGAAGTCGGCTTAAAATACGGTTTAGAAGTAGCAAACCCAGTTGGTGGTAATGGCGTGTATCTGCCAGATACGCCGCTGTTTGCCGGCCAACACGTGTTTAAAGCCAATGACTCGGTAGTGGAAGCACTCAAAGAGCGTGGTGCCTTGTTGGTGCATAAAGCCTACAAACACAGCTACCCACATTGCTGGCGCCACAAAACACCGATCATCTTCCGCGCGACGCCACAATGGTTCGTCAGCATGGAACAAGCGGGTCTGCGTAGCACCTCGTTAAACGAAATCGAAAAAACCCGTTGGATCCCAGATTGGGGTCAACAACGGATTGAAAACATGGTTGCCGGTCGCCCAGATTGGTGTATCTCACGCCAGCGGACCTGGGGTGTGCCTATTGCCTTGTTTGTCGACAAAGACACCGGCGCTTTGCATCCAAATAGCGAGGCGCTGATGGAGCAAGTGGCAGAGCGCGTGGAAAAAGCCGGCATTCAAGCTTGGTTTGATTTAGACGCAGCTGAACTGCTGGGCGCGGATGCCGCACAATACGTCAAAGTGACCGACACCTTGGACGTCTGGTTTGACTCGGGCGTCACGCACGCTTGTGTCATCGACCCACGCCCAGAATTTAACGGCGCAACCCAAGCCGATTTGTATTTAGAAGGCTCGGATCAACACCGCGGCTGGTTTATGTCATCGTTAATGACTGGCGTGTCCATCAAAGGTCACGCACCGTACAAACAAGTGCTGACGCACGGTTTCACCGTCGATGGCGAAGGCCGCAAGATGTCCAAGTCGCTTGGCAACGTGGTGTCGCCACAAGACGTGATGAATAAGCTCGGCGCGGACATTTTACGTTTGTGGGTTGCCACCACCGACTACACCTCGGAGATGACGGTTTCCGATGAGATCCTAAACCGCGCTGCCGACAAATACCGCCGCATCCGTAACACAGCTCGCTTTATTCTGGCGAACTTAAACGGCTTTAACCCAGACACCGATTTAGTGCCGCTGGATCAGTTGGTTGAATTAGATCTGTGGATGGTGCAACGCGCCGCTGAGCTGCAACAAGAAATCGCCGCCGATTACGATGATTATCAGTTCCATTTGGTCAGCCAAAAACTGATGAACTTCTGTACCGTCGAACTTGGCAGCTTCTACTTAGACGTGATTAAAGACCGTCAATACACCGCCAAAACCGACGGCTTGGCGCGTCGCTCGTGCCAAACCGCACTGTTCCACATCATCGAAGCGATGGTGCGTTGGATGGCGCCGGTGATGAGCTTTACCGCCCAAGAAATTTGGCAAGCGTTGCCAGCACGGCAAGAGCCGTTTGTCTTTACCGGTACTTGGTACAACGGTTTTGCGGACGTGCCAGCGGGTAAAGTCAGCGATGCGTTCTGGCGTCAATTGCTCGACGTACGCGCAGAAGTCAATAAAGTGCTCGAAGGTGTACGTAAAGAAGGTGCCATCGGTGCATCCTTGCAAGCCGAAGTGACCTTGTTTGCCGACGGTGAACTCGGCGCACAACTGGCGCAGCTGGGCGATGAATTACGCTTTGTGTTGATCACCTCCACCGCCGCTGTCGTACAAGATGCAGCACCAGCAGATGCCGTGGCGACCGGGATTGCCGGTTTGAGCGTGAAGGTGCAAGCCTCGACGGCGCCTAAGTGTGACCGCTGCTGGCATCACCGCCACGATGTGGGGGCCAATGCGGCCCACCCAAGCATCTGTGTGCGCTGTGTCGATAACGTCGAAGGCGAAGGCGAAAGCCGGGTATTTGCATAATGCAGTTATTTAAAGAAACAGGCTGGCGCTACTGGTGGCTGGCATTGGTGTGGTTGGTTACTGACCAACTCACCAAACTTTGGGTGATTAGTCGTTTTGAACTGGGCGAGTCTATCAACTTGTTACCGGTATTTAGTTTTACCTATGTCCGTAACTATGGCGCTGCGTTTTCTTTTTTGGGCGACGCAGACGGTTGGCAACGCTGGTTATTTACCGGCATCGCCGTGGTGGCAGCTGTGGTATTAAGCGTCTGGTTAAGTCGTTTGAATAAAAGCCAGTGGAAACTGTCACTGGCGTTAGTGTCAATTGTCGCCGGTGCTATTGGTAACTTAATTGATCGGGTCAGTTACGGCTACGTGGTTGATTTTCTGCATGTATTTTACCAAGAGTGGAGCTATCCAGTATTTAACATCGCCGACTGCGCCATATGCATTGGTGCCGGCTTGCTGATTTGGGATAGTTTCACGGAACAACCGAAAGCGTCGGAGAGCAAAGCATGATAGGTGCAAGCAGTACTGTCATTTTTCATTTTGATATCAAACTCGCCGACGGCAGCGCCGCCGAAAGTACTCGGGTGCACAACAAACCAGCCAAGAGCCAAATGGGCGATGGCTCTTTGTCACCAGCCTTTGAAGCGCAGCTAATGGGATTAACCGCAGGCGATAGCAAAACCTTCACGCTGGAGCCGCAAGACGCCTTTGGTATGCCAAACCCAGATAACATTTATTATGTCGATCGCAGCCGTTTTTCCTTAGAAGCTCCAGCACAAGTCGGCATGATTATCGGCTTTGCGATGCCAGATGGTTCGGAATTGCCGGGCTTAGTACGCGAAGTGGTTGGTGATTCGGTAACGATTGATTTTAACCATCCGCTGGCCGGGCAGACCTTGACCTTCAATGTCGAAATTGTTCAGGTGATCAACTAATTATGGATATTTTTCTCGCCAATCCGCGTGGCTTTTGTGCCGGTGTTGACCGCGCTATCAGCATTGTGTCGCGTGCCTTAGAGTTGTACGAACCGCCGATTTATGTGCGTCACGAAGTGGTGCATAACAAGTTTGTGGTTGACGGTCTGCGCCGCGCTGGCGCTGTGTTTGTCGATGAACTTGACGAAGTGCCTGATGGCAATATCGTGATTTTCTCGGCACATGGTGTGTCACAAGCCGTGCGTGAAACCGCCAAACAACGTGGTTTAAAAGTGTTTGACGCCACTTGCCCGCTAGTCACCAAAGTGCATATGGAAGTCACCCGTGCCAGTCGCAAAGGTGTGGAGTGTATTCTGATTGGCCATGCAGGCCATCCAGAAGTGGAAGGCACTATGGGCCAATATGACAACCCAGAAGGCGGGATTTATTTGGTCGAGTCGGTCGATGACGTCGCCAAGCTGCAAGTAAAAAATCCAACAGAGTTGTGTTTTTCTAGCCAAACTACACTGTCGGTCGATGACACGGCCGATGTGATCGATGCGCTACGGCAAAAATTTCCAGACATCGAAGGCCCACGCAAAGACGATATTTGTTACGCCACGCAAAACCGCCAAGATGCGGTACGTGAGTTGTCTGCCAAAGTCGACTTATTGTTAGTGGTCGGTGCTAAAAACAGCAGTAACTCCAACCGTTTACGCGAATTGGCTGAAAAAATGGGCTGCACCGCGTACCTGATTGATACCTCCGCCGATATTCAGCGTGAATGGTTAGATGGGGTCAAGGCCGTTGGTGTAACTGCTGGAGCCTCGGCGCCAGAAGTGCTGGTGCAACAAGTTGTGCAGCAATTGACCACTTGGGGCGGCAAGCAGGTGATTGAACATCCTGGCCGCGAAGAAAACGTGGTGTTTGCTGTGCCGGCGGAATTGCGTTAAATCATGGGGCTGTCGATGGATGCGCGCAGCCCGTCTCTCACGCCGCTGATCCCAGAGTTTTGTAAAGCGGCGACTGTGCTGCGTTTGGTGATGTTAGCGCAGGCAGTGGCAATCGTATTGGCATTGGTGCCTGGCACACATGATGAGTTTTGGTCGCGGCTCGGCTTTATCTCGCTGTTTGTCCATTGGATTTTGCTACTGCTGGCGGCTGTGTTGTGTTGGTTTCGCCAACCGCTTTCCACTGTGCGCCCTAGTTTGTTGGGTTATCTTGTCCTACTGATTTTGCTCGTGATCACTGGCTTGGTCAGTAGCCTAGTGTATCGCTGGATCCCTCAGCCTGAATTATCGTTGGAAGCCTTTTTGCTGCAAACCATGCTGATAGCCCTCATCACAGGGGGGATTGGTGTGATGATGTTTAGTCTGTACGTGCAGCACTCTTGGCGCTTGGATGCACAATCTCGTGCTGAATTCGAAGCGTTGCAAGCCCGTATTCAGCCGCATTTTCTGTTTAATAGCTTAAACACAGCAGCTGAGTTGATTCACAGCGATCCTGATGCGGCAGAAACCGCCTTGCTGGATTTAAGTAGCCTGTTTCGCGCGGCATTGCAGGCGGGGTCAGCAATTAGTTTGCAGCAAGAACTGGAATTAGGTCGTCAATACTTGGCATTGGAGCACTGGCGATTGGGCGAGCGGTTGCAAATTGATTGGCAAGTGACACCTTCATTACCGGTAATCAACCTACCTTGCTTAACGCTACAACCTCTGTTGGAGAACGCGGTACGTCATGGCATTGAACCCAACGCAGAAGCGGGGTGGGTACGTCTAAGTACACATGTCAGTCGCTCGTCGTTGACATTATTGATTGAAAACAGTGTAGGCGTGCATAAAAGCCATCATGCCGGCCACGGCATGGCGCTTGAAAATATTCGCCGGCGGCTGGAGCTGATGTTTGGTGAAAACGCCGCCTGCACTTTGGCACAAAGTGATGGCAGCTTTCGTGTGAAGTTGGTGATCCCATTGGAGGCCGCATGAACGTAATGATCGTTGATGATGAACCTTTGGCTCGCGCACGGTTACGTCGATTATTGGAACCCTTGTTGGTGGACCTTCAGTTGTCTGATGCATGCAATGCTGCCGAAGCGTTGCAGATTGCTAAAACGACCCAAATTGAGTTGGCCTTTGTTGATATGGCTATGCCGGGGGATTCGGGTTTGGTGTTGGCCGCACAGTTGCGGCAACTACAGCCAACGATCAATCTGATCTTTGTCACCGCGCATGCCGAGTATGCGTTGGATGCTTACCGCGTGGCGCCTCTAGATTATCTATTAAAACCGGTAAGCCGAGACCGCCTGCTGGAGTCGTTGAGTCGAGTGCAACGTGCCCAGCCTGCAACTGAGGCGTCCTTGCTGTACAAACAAGGTACGACGACTGGTCGGTTATTGCTGCGGGATGTGGTGTTGTTTCAAGCCGATGACAAATATGTGCGAGCAGTAACCACCCATGGTGACATTTTGTTAGATCAGAGTCTTAAGCAACTTGAACAGTTGTTTGCCGGTGTCTTGCTGCGCATCCATCGCAATACAGTAGTTCCCAAAGCGCGGATTTCGCACCTTCGGCAAACTGCCGATGGTCGCCACCAGCTGGTGTTGCACGGTAGCGAGCTGACACCGGAAATCAGTCGTCGCGAATTGGCAAATGTACGGCAACAGCTGCAACATCCAGTTTAAAAAAACGTCCAAATTCCCACCGTTTATCGGCGGTTCTGACCGCTAGTCGGCTGTCGATTGCAGTTGCTTATGAACTTTTGTATTGATAGAGCACTATAAAAAGTTGCAGTGAAAGGAACGTCGCATGAACAGATGGCGCCACCTCGCAGGTTTCACCTTGATGGAACTGATGGTTGTTTTAGCCATAATTGGCATCGGGATGTTGGTCGCAGTACCAAGTTACCAAGGTATGGTTGAACGAAATCGCCTTTCTTCTCAAGTGAATGAGTTTCAAACCGCATTTAACTACGCGCGTAGTGAAGCCATCCGTCTCAATACCTATGTCGTGTTATGCCAAAGTATTGATGGCACTGTGTGCTCATCGCCGACTTCAGGGGTGTGGGCTGGCTGGTTGGTGCGAACTGCGGGAGCGGCGCCAGGCGGCGAAACTGGCCCGGTGTTGCGCTCAGTTCAATATGGGGAATCGAATGTAGTGATGACTTCTGATGCATTGTTGGCAAGCAACAGCCATGCAATCCGCTTTAGTCCACAAGGGTTAATCCGCAGCTACGCCAATAGCTCCCCTCTATCCTCCGCAGTGAAGTTTTGTGTCAATGATGACTCAAACACCGTCTATCAATTGCAGTTCAGCTCTGGCGGTCAATCGACCGTAGAGTTGATTAGCGAACAGTGTAATTAAGGAGTTCACCATGGGATTGAGTCGCCAAGCCGGTGTATCGTTGATTGAATTAATGCTTGCGATGCTAGTGTTGTCCATCGGGCTCTTGGGTGTTGCAGGTTTGCAAAGCACGACCATTCGTAACAGCTACAGTTCACAGCAACGTGCCGTCGCAATTACGTTAGCAACTAGTATGGCAGAGCGCATCCGCGCCAACGCTACTGCAGCTGCAGGAGGAGGCTTTGCATTAACGAAAACGTGCACTATTCCATCCGTTGGTGGTGGGATTGTTAGTTACGAATTTAATGCCTGGCTGACCGAAATAAAATCCTCTTTAGGCCGCGCGACAGACTCTTCGTCATGCGGGCAAATAACCTACAGCAATGCCAACAGAACTTATACCGTTTCTGTATTTTGGGATGACTCTCGTGCTCTTGGTGGCCAAGCTGCAACCAGCTACAGCTATATGGTGAGAATATGATGCGCTCTAGACATAACCGAGGTTTTACACTAACCGAAGTGATGATTGGGTTGGTGTTGTCAGCGTTTTTAATCGGTGGCGTGGTCAACGTATACGTCAGTAACCAGCGCACGGCAACAGCCCAAAATTTGTTATCGCAAATGCAGCAGACGACACAAATTACCTTTCAATTGTTGAGTCATGATTTGCAACATGCCGGCTTTTCTGGGTGTGCCAATATGCTAGCAAACCGTGTCGTCAACGTGTTAAATCCGGTAGGTGGCGCACAGCCTTGGTGGGCACAATGGACGGGCGGTGTTCGTGGTTATGAGGCAGGTAATGTTCCCGCTTTTGCAGCTGGCATCAATGCTTTAGGTGGCACCGACGGCATCCAAGTGATGTATGGCCGTGGTAGTAGTGTTTCTGTAGTCTCCCATAACGTCGCTAATAACCCTCCTATGGTCGTCAATCAAAACACAAATGTGATCCGCACCGGCGATATAGTGCTTGGCTGTGATTCAAGAATGGCGGTGATTTTTCAAGCAACATCAGTGATTGGAAATTCGATCAGTCATGCGGTTGGACCTGGTGGCACTCCAGGTAATGCCACGCTGAACTTTGGTTTTGGCGCTAACGGCGTCAACATCCAGCAAAGCTTAGCTCCGGATGGCGGCACTGTGATACCGCTGGAATCTGTCGGTTGGTATGTGGGTCAAGATGGCGAAAGTGATCCAGCGCTGTATCGGGTCAGTCTTTGGAACAATGAAATGCGTACCGAAAAGATCTTAGACAACGTCGCTGATCTGCAGGTGAAGTATTTGACGTCCGGTGCCAATAACTACGTCGATGCAACCGCAGTTGCCAATTGGGAAAGTGTGGTCGCCGTGAAGATGACTCTGACAATGGGCACGTCTGACAAAGTTGAAATTGCCGAAGCGATGCGTAAAAGCACGACAGTCGTCAATCTTCGGAATCACTAAGGAGGAGCTATGTTGCGTTGGAAGAGACAACAGGGTGTCGCATTGGTGATCAGTTTATTGATGCTGGTCGCGATCACATTACTGGCTGTCAGCGCTCTGCGAAATACAGTGTTGCAAGAGAAAATGGCCGGTAATCTGACCGATGCCGAAATTTCTCGGCAGGTTGTTGAAATGACATTAAATCAAGTTGCTGGGCAACTGCCACCAGTCAATGCACCAGCTTGGTTTGTCCAAGCGATCCCAGCCCCCGTTCAAGGGACGCCAGATGTATGGAAAAATTCAGCATTTTGGAACAATGCAGGGCAAGTCGTAGTCGCCGTCAATGGGCGTAACTATACGGGCCAGTACATTGTTGAAAACTTAGGTTTTTGGACTAGTCGGCAAGATCCGACCTGCAAGCCCAAAGAAAATCCACTGTGTGAACGACAAACTTACCGTATCACAGCACGCAATCAGCCGGTCGAAGGTCGAGCTGCAGTGATGATGCAAGTGATTTGGCGGATGTAGTCAAGGAGTAGCAATGAACATGTGGCAAAACAAATTTAATGTGCTGGTGCTGTCCTGCTTGTTTGGATCTGCAACCGCAATGGCTGCAATTGATGTGGCGCAAGCGCCATTAGAAACAGGCACCAGTGTTGACCCGAACATTATTTTTATGATCGATGATTCCGGTTCTATGCGTTGGGGTTTTATGCCTGATGACTTGGACGACAATTTTAACTTAGGTAGCAATGGTTCTAACTGTTCCTCGTCGACCAGTTATGGCGGCACCAACGTCCGGCCTTGTAACGCGTCAGGTCGGAAATATCTCACATCAAGTTACTTGAACAAGTTGTATTATGACCCGACCGTCGTCTATGAAATTCCAAAAAAGGGTGATGGTGTAACGGCGTTCCCAACGCCCAGTTTTACCTCAGCTCCAGTCAACGGTTATGTCACAGGCTCGACGACTATTAACTTGAGCAATAACTACCGAGCTATCATTGCTGATTATAACTACCCAAGCTCATCGACAGGTTTTACGGTTTCTAGTAGCACCAGCTCTAGCTCGGCCGGGGCGGCCTTCTATCACACCTTCAGTGGTACTTCGAGTTGTATCGCCTCACCGCGCCAAGACAGTTGTTACACCTTAGTTACGGTACCATCGGCACAACAAGCCAATTTTGCGATCTGGTTTTCATATTATCGCACTCGGATTATGGCCGCCAAAGCGGGGGTGACCAAAGCGTTTCACGGCACTAGTTCTAAAATGCGAGTTGGTTACGATGGTATCAACGTAGCCAGCGGAGCTCAGACTATCGCCAATGGCGTGCAACCATTTAGTGGTTCAAATAAGCTTGCATTTTTTAGTTGGTTACATGCATTGAGCCCAAATGGCAACACACCGCTTCGTTCGGCATTACAAGCCTCTGGTAAATACTTACAGACGAAAAACCCATGGCGCTCGAATCCGAATGACTCAACCAGTGCCTTATTAGAATGTCGGCAAAACTACACCATTTTAATGACAGATGGTTATTACAATAATAGCGAGTCGCTAAGCGGTGTTGGTAATCAAGATGGTTCCAACAGCGCTACGATCACAGGTCCGAAAAACCGCACTTATACCTATACCGCGAAAGATCCCTACAAAGATAGCAACAGTGATTCGTTAGCTGACGTAGCGATGAAATATTGGAAAAACGATTTGGATGAAGGGTGGCCAAGTGGTGAGCGGTTGGATAATACGGTGCCAACGTCAAATTTAGATCCTGCGTTTTGGCAGCATATGGTTACCTTTGGGGTAGGTTTTGGGGTTGAGGGTAGTATCAGTGACGCAACAGCTAATGCGGCTGTGACTTCAGGCTCCGCCGTATCTTGGTGGGGTGGCACTGAAGAACAAAATAAAATCAATGATTTAATGCATGCGTCTGTCAATTCGCGTGGCAGCTTCTTCAGTGCTTCAAATCCAGGAACTTTTGCCGAAAAATTGGCTGGCACGCTCAACGCGATTGCCGAACGGGTAGGTTCTGCTTCAAACATCGCGGCCACCGCAATCAACTCGCTGCAAACTGAATCGAACCTATATCAAGCTCGATATATCTCTGGTGAGTGGAGTGGTGATTTATGGTCTTACGCAGCTGACGACGTAACCACACCTGTATGGAAAGCGAGTGATGTCATGCCGGCAGCAAGCGCTAGGACCATTTTGTTTGGTTCTGATGCGAACGTCGCCAAAGAGTTCCAATGGGTTAATTTGTCTTCCAACGAGAAGAAAGCTTTAGGTGATAGCAACGATGTGCTGGATTATGTACGCGGCGTGACAACCAAAGAAAAGCGTAACGGTGGCACCTTGCGAAACCGCACCAAAATCCTCGGCGATTTGGTGAATTCCTCGCCAGAGCTGGTTGCCGAACCTTACGATTTAAGTTACCACCGTTATTCATGGGACGGTGCAAATACCTATCGCACATTCCTTAGCGGCTCAGCTGCAACGCGCACCAAAACAATTTATGTGGGTGGTAACGATGGCATGCTGCATGGCTTTAATGCCGATACTGGCGTAGAGACCTTCGCGTATATTCCACGTGCTGTAATGACTCCGATTAGCGGTGATACCGTCAATGTGCTGAAAAAGTATTCCGAGTCGACTTATAGCCACGTGTATTCGGTCGACGGTTCACCAGCGGTGACCGATGTGTACCTAAACGGCGCATGGAGAAGTATCTTAATTGGCTCGATGGGACGTGGTGGCAATGGCTTATTTGCGATTGACGTGACCAATCCTAGCGCAATGACCACCAGTAGTGTGTTGTGGGATAAAACTTTTGATGAATTAGGCGTTTATCTAGGCAAACCACAAGTCACTCGTGCTGAAAATGGTGATTGGGTGTTGATGGTTGGCTATGGCTATAACAACTCCACCAACAAATCAGGTCTGCTGGTGATTAAACTGAGTGATGGCTCCATTCTGAAGAAAATTGAGACTACTGCGGGCTCATCTGGCGATCCAAATGGCATGGCGGAAGTCAACTTGATGGATATCGATGCTGATGGCAACACCGATTGGGTATACGGCGGTGACATGCATGGTTATGTTTGGAAATTCGATGTTTCATCAAGTAACCCATCAAGTTGGAGCGTGGCGTATTCAGGAGCTCCACTGTTCCAAGCAAAAGACAATTCAGGCAACCGGCAAATGATTACCGGTGGTGTACTGTCGGCGATGGATCCTAAAACTGGCAAAGTTTGGTTGTTCTTCGGTACAGGGCGTTACTTGAATGTCGATGACCCTACCAATGCAAGCGTACAGACTTGGTATGGCATTATTGACGGTACTCCTATTGGCGGGCGCTCTGAGCTGGGACTACGTGCTATTACCAATGTGGGTGATCAACGTGTGGTCTCTGAGATCTCCACCATGGAATCAGGTAAAAAAGGTTGGTACATGGATCTACCAGATACGCGTGAGCGGGTGGTCGACATGCCGGCAATCGTCGGATCAGAGCTGATGATGAACACTGTGATCCCTGATACCAACGTGTGTAACCCAAGCGGTTCTGGTTATATCATGGCGATTTCACCGTTCACCGGCAGCCGCTTGAAAAAATTATTCTTTGATATCAACGATGACGATAAGTTTACTACCGCAGATATGGTTACTGTAGCTGGCTCTCCAACCGTGGTGAGTGGCGTTAAGGTGACCAGCTTGAACTCGGTGGCGACCTTGGCAAAAGTCAACGATATCATTAAGAGTTATAACAACTGCGAAGGGGCCTGTGTTGAAGAGCGGACCATTGATCCTACTCGAAACTCAGGCATGCAGTCGTGGCGAGTGTTGAACAACTAAAAGAGGTATTCATGAAAAAACAACACGGCTTTAGCCTTACCGAATTGATGGTGACGATAGCAGTGGCCGGCATTCTGCTGATGATCGCAGTGCCTAGTTATCAATCGCAAATTCGTAGCACGAATCGAGGAATGGCAACGGCTTGTTTAACGGAGATGTCGCAGTTTATGGAACGTGTCTATACAAGCTCCATGGCGTATAACACATACAATGGCGCTGCGACAGTGCTGCCTGAATTAAACTGCCGTACAGATTTAGATGATCAGTACGAGTTTTCGCTAAATGCCGGCGAAACAACCTATACGTTGACGGCCTTTCCGATAGGAAGTCAATATGCCGACAGTACCTGTGGAACATTAACCATTAATCAAAATGGCGTGCGTTCGGCGGCTGGTGATTCATCTGCTGAAAAAATTAAATCATGTTGGTGATCAGCAAGTTGCGCTGATTTCACTTGGTTTTGTTTGAATAAATAATAAACAGGATGTAAACCTTAGGTTAACTTTGTCGCAAGGATGCGTCGAACATGCCTAAAGGATTTTCTTACTTTGAGGCACTGCTGGGCATGTTATTGCTCAGCAGTGTGTTAGTTGGGGCTTATAGTGGTGTGCTAAAAGCACTGCAATCAAGCCATCAATCTTTATCCTATCTGCAACAACAAATGTTGCTTACAGATCTCTTCCAAAGTTCGTTACAGCAGAGCTCTCGCTGTGACGGCGCATGCGACATCCCTAACCCTGCTTGGCAACTGTCCCTCACGGCCATGCAACTGGCAATGCCGGCAACTGAGTTTCATGTTTGCCATGCATCGACTCGGATAAGTTGGTATGCCGAACATCCCGATCCTCGATATGCCACATTTGCGTCGTGTCAACTCGGCGACAATCAAGGACAGGAGGTGAGCCATGGTTCGGGGCTATAGCTTGGTGCAACTGATGATTAGCCTTGTGTTAGTTGCACTGATTGCACTTGCTGTAGGCTCTAGTTTGGTGACTTTGTTTCGTGGCATGCGTTTGATCATGCAGCAACAATCTATGGTGCAAAGCGCTGTTACCTTACACACTTTATTGCAACAACAACTGGTGTTAACGCAATTCTTGGCCGGGCAGTCTTTTGCCAGCCTGCAACGACCAACTAATGTGGTTGTCGCAGGAGATTGCGTCAGCACTGCGGGTGGCGGTTCTTTCCCGCGTGCTGATGCTGCTTGGTCTGCCGTGTGGCTTGGCACCGTTGGTCAAACGATGATTCCAAGTTGTTTAAATCAGCCGGTGATGCAGTCTGATGTTTTGCAGCTAAAACGTTTTGGTGGCGAATTCTTTGCTGCAGCAGCCCGTGATAATCGGCAATTCTTTTGGCAAACCAATACAACTGCTGGGTGGGTTGGCGACACTTCGCCATCAACGGGGGCTCGATTTTGGCCTTTCATTCATGAGGTTTATTATCTAACCAAGCAAAATGGCTCGCCAGTTTTGATGCGCAAGCGTTTGATCAAGCAGGGAAATTTTTCACTCTCAATGGACACAAACAGCATCGTTGAGGGGGTTGAAATGTTGGTATTTGAGGTCGGTATCGATCAAGACCAGGATGGGCAGGTCGATACGTTTGTTAAACCTTCTGCTGTACCGGTTGCTGTGTGGCAGCAGCAACAAGGGGTCGTACGCCAACTCCGCTACTTTGCAGTGATCCGCAGTCGCATCCCGGATCCAACCTATACAAACCATCAAGTGTATCGCTTAGGGACTCGGCAGTTTCAAGCGCCGGGTGATCACTTCCGTCGTGTGCAGGTGCAGAGTTCCGTCACTCTACTAAACCCACCAGGGAGGGTATTTGAATGAAGTCTAAAGGATTTGCATTGTCGATGGCGTTAATTGGCTTAGGTATTGTGAGTGTGGTAGTCCTCGCAACCTTGCAGTGGGGGCAGTTAACCGAAAAAGTGGCAAACGCACCAAGATTGCAGTTGCGTATGCAACAACAGCGGCTTGGTCTCATCGGGCCTTTTCAGGCCACAGGTTCACTGCAAGTTTCTGGATGTCCGGAGCAGTATGCGAGTTGGCAAGCAGACTTGTTGAGCTGTCAGCTTGATGTGTCGGCCGGTTCACCTCATCGTGCTGGCCAGTTGCTCTATCGCAAGCTAGTTCGTTCGGTTCAAACCATGGAGGATTGATTGTGAAACATAAATTACTCAAAGCTCTTATGGTGTTACACAGCGTCTCCATGGCATTAGCGCAAACCACCTGGCTCGAAAACGACCGCGGGCTTGTATCGATGGAGTCAACGACTGAGGTACCAGTCGAGTTATCGGCTTGGTTTTATTCTCTATCGCCAGATTTACAACAGCAGTGGCAGGAACAAATAGTGGCGCAGTTGGCAAGCGACTGCCATCGGATTAAGGCCCCTGAACAAGGAGATTTGGCAGGGTTTCAAGTGAGTCGTCACGGTTTGCAGTGGTTTGATGATTTCACCGGACAGTCTCATCGGTTGCTAACCAAGCGGATGCAGATGGCGATTGGCCAACTTCAGGATGCGGCTATGCCCTGGACGGCTTGGGACCAAGGCGCTTTTCGGCAAATGATTTGGCAGGATCTTACTGCTGGAACTTGGCGTTCATTGCGCTTGGCTCAAGGGCAGCTGCAGCAACTAAATTGGCAGCAATCACTGTCTGGCGTGCGCGAAGGTTTTTTGGCGGTAACACCCAGCCGCAGTGCGTGGTTTGGGCGATCCGTGATCTTAGTACCTGCAGCAACCGAGTATGGCCTGCAACTGATCGATACCAATTCAGGTGAACTGTTATTGAGCCAAGACGGAGAAGCCGATATTGCCAACTGGCCAACTGCGTTGGATTCGGATGGTGATGCACTGTGGGATCGTTTTTATCAAGTGGATCGGCAAGGGCGAGTTTGGCGGTTAACAGTCAAAGGCCAAGTCATTTCAAAACAAACTGTGGCGGATTTTTCGGCAAGTGGTTGGCAATTTGACGGAGCCTTGAACGCAGTTCGGGCGCAGTGGCCAGCGGCAGATGGCGGCTGGTATCAAGGGGATGTACTGATCATCGCCGCCCGCGCTAATCCTTATGGGGTGATTGTTTTACCACTCGTGGATGGACAATCCGGCCAAACTCGCTGGCAAGATCTTCACAATGCGGATGAATCGGCAAGCGGTATCGGACGAGGTTGGTATTTGCCGCTTGGTAGTGTGCCAGTGGCCAATAGCCATGTGATGGCCGGGGTTTTGTATTTGCCATTGCATTATGCCGAACAGTCTTGCGCGGGTGATAACACGGCCGATCAACTGTTGGCCTTGCATCTATTCAAGGGGACAGCCGCGTATCAACAACGATTCTTGCCGATTGACCGTCCCGTCGTGGCTAATTGGCAATTACAGCGACAAGGAGATCAGCTGTCGCTGAAATTTGATGGAGTTGCGGTGATTCCAACACTCCAGCAGATTTCAGCCCGATGTGATGGATGCATGACGTCAATCGAACTCCCCCGATTTAATCGGTGGCAGCCGCTTGGCGTGTTTCCAGCAGAGCAGGGGGCTTACTGATGCGTCGCGGGTATTCACTTATAGAACTGATGGTTGCCCTGGCTGTTGGGGGCATCTTGCTGGCCAGTGCCTTGCCTAGTTATCAACAGGTAGTCGCTATGGGATATCGGCATGAGGCTCGGCAGCAGTTGTATCTGCAAATGCAAGAATTGCTGAGCCAGCAGCAAGATCAAATTACCTTAGTTACGCCGTCGATCTTGGTGCCATCGGGTCGGTATCGCTTAAAGTTAGTGCAGCAACCCCCTCACATGTTGTTGCGAGCAGAAGCGATCGGACCACAACAAATTGATACCGAATGTCTGTCGTTGTGGTTGGATAGCCAAGGGCAACGCGGCAGCTCCCCGTCAGCATCCTGTTGGGAACAATAATAAGGATCGGTCAATTACAGCGGACACGCACCTTGTTGTTCGCTGAATTGACTACGGCCAGCTTGGCTCACCGTTAAGGTGAAATACCAAAGGTAGTCTCGGGCACAGTAAACAAACGTGCCATTTTGCAGCGCATTTAAACCACCATCTGCGCGAAATTCCAGTCGACTGCGGTTGTATCTTAATTGATGGCCGCGTTCCGGTTTTTTATAACTGAACCACAGGTTAGGTGAGCTCGTTGCATCAAGCACTTCATAAGCTGCGGGTACCGCTTGCAGCCAATTTTCCGCGCATTGTCCATCTAGCACTGGGCATACGCGTATGATCTGCTGTTGGCTTAACGCTTTTACTCGTGCAGCCTGTAATAGATTCTGCAATCCATGCATATAGCTTTCTGCTTGTTGCCGATCACGCCATTCTTGCCACGATGTTGTGGCTTGCACCAGCAAGTAAACGCTTAGCGTGAGTACCAGCAACATTTCAAACAAGGTGAATCCTTTCGGGTAGTGCCGCATAAACTAATCCTTTGTGTTAGCAAAGTGTAAACATAGCCTAGAAATTGCGACTTGCTACAAGGGCTTATTTGAGAAAAATCCGGAAAATCGCTACCATACGGCCACATTGGCAGCACAGCTGTATTCTTGTTGAGAGCTTTATGTCCCATACCATTTCTGTCAGTCTGGTCCAGCAACGTTTTACGGTCGGAGCCATCCGCGAAAACAGCCAACGCGTGATTGACATTGCGCAAGCGGCTAGCACTGATCTGGTGTTGTTTCCTGAAATGACCCTCACCGGATATCCACCTGAAGATCTAGTGGTGCGGCCTGATTTATTGGATGCCGTCGAATTGGGCTTGCAGCAAATTTGCCTCGCGAACCTCGACAAAACCCTTGTTGTCGGTCATCCGTGGTTTGACCAAGGTGAGTTGTACAACGCAGCTTCGGTGATCCAAAACGGCCAAGTCACTGGACGCTATTACAAACAAGCCTTACCGAATTACGGTGTGTTTGACGAGCTACGTTATTTCACTCCGGGCAGCGAGCCTTTAGTCATTGAAATTCATGGTCAAAAACTAGCGATTTTGATTTGCGAAGACGTCTGGCAAGGCTATCCGGTCGCAGACGCTAAAGCTGCCGGTGCCGATTGGGCCCTCGTGCTCAATGCATCGCCATATGAGATGGGGAAACGTGAACAGCGTCAGCAATTGTTGCAAAACCTCGCACAACATCTGCGATTGGGGTTTGTCTACGTCAACCAAATGCAAGGCCAAGACGAATTAGTGTTTGATGGCAGTTCGATGATTGTAACGCCTGATGGCGACATCGCGTTGCAAGCTCCAGCGTTTGAAACCGGCGTTTACCAAGCCACCTTGCGCAAACAAACCTCTGGCTGGACAGTAGAACATCAGTACGCGGCAGCAGCTAATCTTTCCGTCGAAGCCGAAGTCTACCAAGCGCTTGTTGTCGCAACCCGTGACTACATCCAACAAAATGGCTTTCCTGGTGCTGTGTTAGGCTTGTCCGGCGGCATTGATTCGGCATTAACCTTGGCGATTGCCGCCGATGCGATCGGTGTTGAAAACGTCCAAGCCTTGATGTTGCCGTTTCGCTACACCTCTGGCATGAGTGTCGAAGATGCCACCGAACAAGCGCGTTTGATGGGCATTGAATTTGATGTGGTATCAATTGAACCTATGTACGACAGCTTTATGCAGCAACTATCGCCGATTTTTGCTGGGCGCAAAGCTGATACTACTGAAGAAAACCTGCAAGCGCGTTTACGTGGCGTTTTGCTGATGGCCTTGTCGAACAAAACCGGACGCATTTTGCTAACCACCGGCAACAAGAGCGAAAATGCCGTCGGTTATTGCACCTTGTACGGTGATATGTGCGGCGGGTTCGCAGTGATCAAAGATGTGCCAAAAACTTTGGTCTATCGCTTGGCGGCTTATCGCAACACATTAAGCCCAATCATTCCGCAGCGTGTAATAGACCGTCCGCCATCAGCGGAGTTAGCGCCAGGTCAAACGGATCAGGACAATTTGCCACCGTACGATGATTTGGACGCCATGATTGAAGCGTACGTCGAACACGATAAATCACTGCCAGAGATAGTGGCGATGGGCTATGCTGAAGCAACTGTACGTCGCGTGTTAAATCTTATTGATTTAAATGAATATAAACGTCGACAATCAGCGGTCGGTCCAAAAATTACCCCGCGGAATTTTAGTAAAGATCGCCGTAACCCTATCACGTCAGCACTGCGTAAACAGAGGTAAGCCAGCATATGAAAAAAATTGAAGCCATCATTAAACCATTCAAACTGGATGACGTGCGCGAAGCCTTGGCCGATATCAATATCACCGGCATGACAGTCACGGAAGTGAAAGGTTTCGGTCGGCAAAAAGGCCACACCGAGTTGTACCGCGGTGCTGAATATATGGTCGACTTTTTGCCGAAAGTGAAGTTAGACATAGTCATTGCCGACAGCGAAGTCGATCGTTGTGTCGATGCCATTATGAAAACCGCACAAACTGGCCGTATTGGCGATGGCAAAATCTTCGTGTTTGACGTCGAACGAGTGATTCGAATTCGCACCGGTGAAGAAGACGAGGAAGCGATCTGAACGACCTAACGTCCACCCCTACGACCCACTTAGCACCAGCGTCGTCCCACGAGCTGGTGCTTTGTCGTTTTTGTGATCTGCTGCAAGAATTACCCGATTTGCAAGATGGCGAAGAAGCGCATTGCTCGCGTTGTGGCCATGAGCTCGACGCACGTCAACGTGAATCGGCACTGCGGCCGATCCTGTACGCCTTGTCCGCATTGTTTATGTTACTGCTCACCAACTTGTTCCCGTTTGTCGGCATGGATGCGGCGGGTAGCCACCGCGATATGACGTTTTGGGATACGTCGGCTGTGCTGGTGGATGAGGATTACCCATGGCTGGGCATGCTGGTCTGGTTGTTTATCCAAGCCATTCCCTGTTTTTGCATGTGCGCGATTATCTATTTAAAACTAGGGATGTTTTACCGGTTGCCGGCCTTGGTGCAGGTGGCCCGGTTGCTGTATAACCTCAAGCCTTGGAGCATGGTAGACATCTTTTTAATGGGCTTGCTGGTGAGTTTCGTCAAGTTGCTTAGTCACTTCGAAATCACCCTCGGCTTAAGCTTTTGGGCTTTTTGTTGTTTTTGTTTATTGCATTTGCGCACTTTCCAAGTGGTGGATCGGCATGAATTATGGTCGCGAATAGCGCCAGCACCACAGCCGCTAGAAGGCACTGTGCATGGCACGACGGGGCTCGAAGCTGGCTTAAAAGTTTGTCAGTGTTGCACCGCTATTGTGCCAGTCGAACAAACCCGCTGTAGCCGTTGCCAAAGTAAAGTGCGCCAACGCATCCCGCATAGCATTCAGAAGACGATGGCACTCTTGGTCACCGCCACCGTCTTGTATATCCCTGCGAACACCTTGATTATGATGGAAACTGTGTCGCTCGGTGACTCGATCCACTCGACCATCATCAGCGGGATTATTTTGATGTGGCACGACGGTGCCTATCCAGTAGCCATCATAGTGTTGATCGCCAGCGTGATAGTACCAGTGGCCAAAATCGCCATCATGTTGTGGTTATGTTACCTAACGCAATTAACGCGAGAACAACGTAGCCGGCATGGGCAGTGGCTATATCCAGTCGTGGATTGGATTGGTCGTTGGTCGATGGTTGATGTGTTAGTCGTCGCCATTTTGGCGGCGTTGGTGCGTTTTGATGCTTTGGTCGGTGTGTATCCGGGCAATGCGACCTTTGTATTTGCGAGTGTGGTGATTATCACCATGCTGGCGGCGATGAGTTTTGATCCACGCTTGTTATGGGACCCAAGTCCCAAAGAATTGGAGCAGCAGAGTGAACGATAAAGTGGCGATCCAAGCCAAAGTTCGAAAGATTAGTCAGTGGTCGCCGATTTGGATAGTGCCGGTGGCGGCACTGCTGATTGGTGGGTGGATGTTGTTTCACAGTTTTAGCAACCGCGGCGCAACCGTCACCTTGCTAGCAAGCAGTGCTGAAGGGGTGGTCGCCGGCAAAACGCAAATTAAAAGCCGCAGTGTCGACGTAGGTAAAGTGGTGTCTGTTGAGTTATCACAAGACTTAAAACAAGTGGTGATCAAAGCGCAAATGAACCCTGGTACCGATACGCTGCTTAATGAAGAATCGCAGCTGTGGGTGGTCAAGCCGACGGTGGGGCGTGGTGGTGTGACGGGGTTAAGTACACTGCTTTCAGGTGCTTACATCGAATTGCAGCCGGGGAAAGGCGCTAAAAATAAAGTCTTTTTCGAGCTGTTAGAGTCTCCACCCGTAGCGCCGGCAGACGCCCCTGGTGTCCGTGTGTATTTGACAAGTAGTGATGCCTCCGCACTGGCTGTCGGCGACCCTATTTTGTTCCACGGTTACGAAGTCGGGTCGGTGGAACTCAGTGAGTTTGACACCAAACAACGCAGCATGCGCTACCAGCTGTTTATCCGGGCTCCTTACGATGCCTTAGTCACGGAAAACGTGCGGTTTTGGAAAGCCAGCGGCATGGCTCTCGACATGTCAGCGGAAGGCGTGCGGGTCGAAATGGCTTCGGTCTCGGCCTTGCTCGGTGGCGGTGTGACTTTTGATGTTCTTGATGGCTGGCCGCAAGGCAACAAAGCGCCAAATAACAGCGTGTTCCAACTGTTTGCCAATAAAAAGAGTATTCAAGATGGCCTGTACAATGAGTATCTGGAATACATTGTCTTTTTTGATGAGTCGATCCGTGGCTTAACCACGGGGGCTCCCGTCGAATACCGCGGGATAAGAATCGGCACCGTGGCCGCGGCACCGTATTTTTTCAATGTGAAAAACCCGCTGCAGTTAGCACTTGATAAAGGGATCCCGGTGCTGATCCGCATCGAGTCAGGGCGTTTGTACGACAAACTAACATTAAAACAGTTACAGCAAGAAATTGATAATGCGGTGGCGCAAGGCTTAAAAGCAGTGCTGAAAACAGGCAACTTATTGACGGGCGGCTTGTATGTTGATTTGAATATCAATGATGAAGATAAGCCAGCGGCGCAAGTCGCAGCGGCTACTGCACAGCCGGTGCCGGTCAGTGCAGACGTATCAGGCGTTATCACCCCACCACTGGCGGCGCTGGAAGATACAACCTTCATGGGCTATCGCGTGTTGCCAACAGGCCGCAGTGGTCTTGGCCATATCGAACAAAAAGTGCTGAAAGTGTTGGATAAAATCAACGCGTTACCGGTTGAGCAAGTGCTGACGCAAGCCAACACCACCATGACAGACGCGCAAGCCATGATGCAACAAGCACAGCAGTTACTGGCGAGTTTAGATAAGATCGCGGCGGCTAAATCGACACAACAGCTGCCTGAAGAACTGCAAAAAACCATGCAAGAGCTGCGGCAAGCCTTAGCTGGGTTTAGTCCGGGTTCGCCTGTGTATGAGCGACTGAACGGTAACCTGCAGTCATTGGATAAAGTCCTGCGTGACCTACAACCTGTCATTCAAACCTTAAATCAACAAAGTAACGCCTTAGTGTTTGGCGCGGAAGCGGTCGCCGATCCACAACCACAACAAGGAACTCAGCCATGAAGTTTTTAAATGTGATCCTACTGCTGGGGTTAGTCACTGTGGCAGCCTGTAGCGATACGCCGTCGATGCATTATTTCCAATTGCAGCAAGCGCCCGTGGTGAATGCGCCAGCGGCCGGTAGTGCAACACTCGTGGTGGAAAATGTGATCGTCGCCGATTTTCTCGACAGCAATGCCTTGGTGTTACAGAAATCCAATGTCGAACTCGTCCGTACGCAACAGCAGCAATGGGTCGAGCCGCTAGGAGGCCAGCTCAGTCGTAATTTGCGTGCTGAACTGCAACGACAGCTTCCAGAGGTGCAAGTGTTATCGCAAGCGACGCGGCAAAATCAGCCACGTCTATTGGTGCAAGTCGAACAATTCCACGGCAGTGAACAAGGCCAGGTGTTTATCAAAGTGCGCTATAGCTTGATGTATAAGGGCAAGGTGCAACCGTTTGAGTATCAATGGCAACAAGCTCAACCCGCCGAAGGTTACGCCAGTTTAGTGGAAACTTTAAGCAATGGCTGGCAGCAGGTAGGGCAGCAGATCGCCAGTCAAATCAAAGAATTAGTCGGTAAGAAATAAACAAAACCGCCACTAGGCGGTTTTTTTATGGTGCAAAACAGACGCCAAGCACACAGGGTCTGCATGCACCCGTCACCGCCGGTACATTACCGGCGATGCCGTGGTCGTAGGCGTACGCCAACCACGCAAACGCCATCGCTTCCACCCAATCAGGATGCACTCCCAGCTCAGACGTAGTGCTGATGCGACAGCTTGGCAACAACTCGGCGAGGTCTTGTAACAGCACTGGGTTGTGCGCGCCGCCGCCACATACAAACACCTCGTGCACGGCGAACCGACTGATAGCGAGCGCCATAGTGCCGGCACTAAAGCGACTTAGTGTCCGTTGTACATCTGCGGCGGGCAAATCAAACCCTGTCAGATGGCCTTGCAACCATGGCAGATGGAAATACTCGCGGCCAGTGCTCTTGGGCCCGGTTTGGCTGAAATACGGGTCGCTAAATAAGCTAGCCAATAAGGCAGGTTGTAATCGGCCGGTGGCGGCAAAAGCGCCGTTGGCGTCGTATCGCTGGCCTGTGTGTAATTCTACCCAGCTATCCAACAAGCAGTTGCCTGGGCCTGTATCAAAGCCTTGGATGTCTTGATGCGGTAGTAACAAGGTGACGTTGGCGATGCCGCCAATATTTAAAATGCAGCGGCCTTGCGTTGTGCCAAAGATCGCTTGGTGAAATGCTGGCACCAATGGTGCGCCTTGGCCACCGTAAGCGATATCTTTGCGTCGAAAATCGCCAATGACTCGGATGCCGGTCAGGGCACTGAGCTTATGCATATCGCCGATCTGCAACGTAAACGCATGCGGCCCGCTAGGGCGATGGCGGATGGTTTGTCCATGACAGCCAATAGCCCTGATGGCTGCAGCCGGCAATTGGCATTGAGCGAGTAACTGCTGTACCGCATCGGCATAGGCAGCGGCGAGCATACTTTCCGCGACACCCATTCGCTCGATTTCGTTATCACCAGGCTGTGCCAACTGTGCGAGTTGTTGTCGCAATTCACTAGGGTAGGGGAGAAGCAAAGACGCCACGAGTTTCGGCGTGGCGTCTGCGAAGTCGACTAAGGCCACATCGATACCGTCGAGACTAGTGCCCGACATGATACCGATGTACAACAGCGGTGTGGTCACGCTTTAGTTGTTGCTAGCGGCCAGCGTTACACGTTCATGCGCTTTGAGTTGCGCTATGTATTGCTTGGCTTGTTTGGTAAATTCAACCCGAGCGACACCTTGCAGTGGCTCCGCCTGTGGCAGTTTCACTGTACGTGGGTCGCGGTGCACACCGCCAACCACGAATTCATAATGCAAATGGGCTCCGGTCACTCGGCCCGTGGCGCCTAAGCGGCCAACGATATCGCCTTGTTTAACTTTGTCGCCTTTTTTCACATCACGTTTTGACAGGTGCAAATACTTGGTCACGATACCATTGGAGTGTTGGATCACTACATAGTTACCGTTGGCGCCTTTCATAGCAGATTCAATAACTTTGCCATCGCCGGCTGCCATAATAGGCGTGCCCATAGGCGCAACGTAGTCGACGCCATTGTGTGCTTTGATGGTACCCAAAACTGGGTGTAAGCGACGTGGGTTGAAGTTTGAGCTGACATAACGGAAGTTGACTGGTGCACGCAAGAAGGCTTGACGCATTGAGCCACCGTCAGCTTTGTAATAACTGCCATCGGTATGGCGCACAGCTTGATAAGTTTGGCCTTGGTTTTGGAACTGAGCCGCTAAAATAGCGCCGTTCCCCACAAATTGACCTTCGGCATATTGACGTTCGAACATCACGCTGAAGGTATCGCCTGAGCGAATGTCTAACGCGAAGTCGATGTCATAACCAAAGATGTTCGCCAAATCGATAATTTGACCTTCGTTTAAGCCAGCTGCGACAGCTGAAGCCCAGAAACTGCCACTGATAATGCCAGTCACGACTTCGGTGCGTGTTTCGATTTCTTTTTGCAGCTGCTTCGCCACGAACTTGCCGTCTTTTAGGCTGACCACCAAAGTCTTTAAGTTGTTGACGTTGTAGCGTAATTCTTGCAGTTCGTTTTTGCTGTTGTAGCCAAACTCAACCACTTCGCCTGGATACAAACGCGTCAGGCTTTTCGCCAGCTTGTCTGAATCCAGAATGGTTTGCATAGTGGCGGTGTCTGATTTACCGCGTTTGAAAATGGCGCCTAAGTTGTCACCCTTTTTGACTTCAACTTGGAGCCATTCCAACGAGTTGTCTTCTTTGGGTAACGTACTTTCGGCATGTTGCGGTAATGACTCAGTGGCTACAGGTACAGCTAAGCTGTACCGCTTACCCACTTCGAGTGCAGTTTTTTCAGAATCTTTTGACGCTTCAGCTGGATCGGACGGGATCAGTAACAAAATGCTTAAACTGGTTACTAAACCTGCGATTAGAAAGCGATGTTTGGCTGGTAAAGAAGCAAACATAAGCAGCGCATCTCTTATTATTATTGGGCCAGCGGGACGTCTGACCCTTAAAAAAGCAGCATATATTGATTTTTTCCAAGATCCAAGACTTTTGTGCGTTTAATCGAGCCAAATGTTGCAGTAGAATGCGGGTTCGATTTAAGACGTGCAAAAATTATTCGGAGACAAGCATGGCCGATTGGCAACAGGCGCTCGCAGAGATAAAACGTGGCTGCGAAGAGATCCTGCTCGAAGAGGATCTGATTGAAAAACTAAAAGAGGGTAAACCGCTGAAAATCAAAGCCGGTTTTGACCCAACAGCGCCGGATCTGCACTTGGGCCACACGGTCTTGATCAACAAAATGCGCACCTTCCAACAACTCGGTCATGAAGTGATCTTTTTGATCGGGGATTTCACCGGCATGATCGGCGATCCAACCGGTAAAAACGTCACGCGCAAGCCGCTGACCCGCGAAGATGTGCTGGCCAATGCCCAAACCTATCAGGATCAAGTGTTCAAGATCCTGGATCCTGCCAAGACGCGTATCGCCTTTAACTCGGAATGGATGGAGAAATTAGGTGCTGCCGGCATGATCAAACTGGCGGCTCGGCAAACCGTTGCGCGGATGTTAGAGCGCGATGATTTCAAAAAACGCTATGCCAATAATCAGTCCATTGCGATTCATGAGTTTTTGTACCCGTTAGTCCAAGGTTGGGACTCAGTCGCACTGCAAGCCGATGTGGAGTTAGGTGGTACCGACCAGCGCTTTAACTTGCTGATGGGCCGCGAACTGCAAAAAGACGAAGGTCAGCGCCCGCAAACCATCATCATGATGCCGCTGCTCGAAGGCTTAGATGGCGTGCAGAAGATGTCGAAGTCACTCGGCAACTACATCGGTATTACTGATGCGCCAACGGAAATGTTCGGCAAAATCATGTCGATTAGCGACGATTTAATGTGGCGTTATTTTGATTTGCTGAGTTTCCGCCCAATCGCCGATGTGGCTGAGTTGAAAGTACAAGCACAAAGTGGCCGCAATCCACGCGATATCAAGATTGAACTGGCGAAAGAATTGATTGCTCGTTTCCACGGCCAAGATGCTGCAGAAGCAGCGCATCAGGACTTCATTCAGCGCTTCTCTAACAAAGCGCTGCCGGACGAGATCCCTGAAGTGACCTTGACCCTTGCCGGTGACTCGCTGCCAATTGCGGCGTTGTTAAAAGAAGCTGGTTTAGTTGAAAGCACTTCTGAGGCGCTGCGTATGATCAAACAAGGCGCGGTGAAGCTCAACGGCGACACCAAAGTGGAAGATAGCAAACAAGAGTTTGCCAAAGGCAGCAGCACGATTTTCCAAGTCGGCAAACGCAAATTTGCCAAAGTGACGTTGGCTTAAACGTATCGTCTGCTTAGAAAAAACCGGCGCTGGCGCCGGTTTTTTTATGTCCGCGAAGCATGGGGCTTTTGAGGATCTGACGATCCCACGCTTTAGATCCGCGATCCATCTCGGTCATCACAGCACAAAAAATCTACAAAAAAACTTGCGTCAATGCAGAATTCATCTAAAGTGATATTAAATTGATATCACATTGAGGTGAATTATGGTGAGTGAACAAAAAGCGTCGTCCAATAGTGGTGTGGCGATGATTGGTGGCTTGTTGGTATTGCAGGTGGTCAGTGTCGTGCTGTTAGTGACTATGCCTGGCGTATTAAAGCTTGTGTTTGCGCTGGCCAGTTTGGCTGTATTGATCAGCTGGTTTGGCTTTTATATGGTGGCACCGAATCAATCGGCCGTGCTGCAGTTATTCGGCCGCTATGTCGGTACGGACAATATCGAAGGCCTGCGTTGGGCAAACCCGTTTTATAGCAAACAAAAAGTTAGTTTGCGGGTGCGTAACTTCGAAAGCCACAAGCTGAAAGTCAACGATCATGCAGGTAATCCCGTCGAAATCGCCGCGGTGGTGGTGTGGAAAGTGGTCGACAGTGCGCAAGCCGTGTTTGAAGTGGATGATTACGAAAACTTCGTCACCATTCAAAGTGAATCAGCGCTACGTCATCTGGCATCGAGTTACGCCTATGAAGCTGAACAGCAAGAAATAAGCTTGCGTAGCAGCGGTGATGAAGTGACCGAATTATTGCGCAGTGAGATCCAAGCGAGACTGCAACAAGCTGGTGTGGCAGTGATTGAAGCGCGGATCAGCCATTTGGCTTATGCACCAGAAGTGGCTAGTGCCATGTTGCAACGCCAGCAAGCACGGGCTGTGGTGATGGCGCGGCAACAAATTGTTGAAGGCGCGGTGGGCATGGTCGAATTAGCACTACAGCGTTTGTCAGAAAAACAAGTGGTTGAATTAGATGAAGAACGCAAAGCGGCGATGGTTAGTAATTTGCTGGTGGTGCTGTGTGGTGATCATCAAGTGACGCCCGTAGTTAATACAGGTAGTTTGTATTCTTAACCGCTCGTTAGGAGATTCATGTGGCTAAAAAAGCCTTTGCCTTGCGAATTGATGAGCAGATGTTGCTGGCGCTGCAACGCTGGGCCGATGATGAATTTCGAAGCGTCAACGGCCAGATGGAGTTCTTGCTGCGGGAAGCACTGCTCAAGTCTGGCCGGATGAAGTGGCAACAAGCTCCACAGATGGTGTTGGTTGATGCGGATACCTCGACCGCGGACCTCGCTCAAGACGAGTCAGGAAACGTAGATCCAGCGGTTGACTAACAGCATGTCTTGAATACGAAAAGCCAATCCTTGGGATTGGCTTTTTTATTGGGCATTTTGCGTTTGATAAATCCGGCGCCATTGCCAGATGCCATAACAGACATTGAGCCAGTAGATGCTATAAAACAAGGCGGTTAGTTCAAGGCCGCGGCTGTAATACAGTGGCACCGCAATGGTATTGACAACCAGCCAACACCACCAGTTTTCGAGGTAACGGCGCACCAATAAAAACTGCGCCAGCACACTCAGTGTCAGCACTAAGCTGTCCCAAAACGGCGCATAAGCATCGGTAAACAGGTGCAATAACAGCGCGTAAGCGGCAGCAACCACAATGGCCGCTAGTGCATACAGAGCAAAAGGTTTGCGGGCAATCGATTGAATAGGGCGGCTCGCTTGTTGTTCGTTACCAACATTGCACGTACTCCAGCTGCGCAAGCCCCATACGGCCGTGCCGATAAAAAATAGCTGCAAGGTGAAGTCGGCATACAGCTGGGTTTGCCAACACAACACCGCAAATAAGCCGCAACCGACAAAGGTAGCCCACCAGGTCCAGATGGAATTGCGCGCCGCCAAGAAGATCGAGGCGGCAACGGTCAGATTGGCGGCGATCTCAAGCCAGCTGGGCATTAGATCTCAAGGTTATCAATCAGGCGGGTGTTGCCTAAATAGGCGGCTAGCAACACCACCAGCGGCTTGCTTTGGTCATTGGCAGGTTCGAGTGTCGCTCGGTCCACAATGTGGATGTAATCCGGTTTAAAACCCTGTTGCATCAAGTGACTGGCGACTTGTTGTTCAAGCAAGCGGTAATCGTTGGCACCACTGTGAACTTGTTGTTTGATCCACTGCAGTTGCTGGTAAATCGTCGGGGCAATCGCGCGCTGCTCAGCTGTTAAATAGCCGTTGCGTGAACTTAACGCCAAACCATCCGCTGCACGCTCAGTGTCAATGCCCATGATTTCAATGGGGAAGGACAAATCGATAGTCATCTGCCGAATAACGGCCAGCTGCTGATAGTCCTTTTTGCCAAACAAGGCTAAGTCGGGTTGCACTAAATTGAACAGCTTGCTGACGATGGTCGACACCCCCCGGAAATGACCTGGGCGTGACGCACCGCAGTGGCGATCGCCAATTTTCGGTACTTCAACGGCCGTTTGCACGTCTAAACCACGCGGGTAAATCAGCTCGGGTGTAGGCGTGAACACGGCATCGGCTTTGTGCTCGGTTAATCCAGCGCAATCATCGGCTAAGGTACGCGGGTACTTGGCTAAATCTTCAGTCGGGCCAAATTGCATTGGGTTGACGAAAATAGACACGATGACGCGGTCGGCGCGCTGACGTGCTTCATCGACTAATTTGAAATGACCCGCGTGTAAATTACCCATGGTCGGCACAAATGCCACGGTTTGACCGGCAAGGCGCCACGCTTTGACCGTCGCACGTAGAACTTTAATATCAGAAATCACCAACATAACAAGGAAGGCTCCGCGGCTTAAAAACTGTGCTCTGGCCCTGGGAAGCGGCCTTGTTTGACGTCTTGCACGTACCGAGCAATAGCTTGTTTGATATCGCCAGTTTCTTGCAAGAAGTTCTTCGAGAATTTCGGAATATAACCGCTACTAATGCCGAGCAAATCATGCATCACTAGCACTTGGCCATCGGTGACTGGGCCTGCGCCAATACCGATGACTGGAATACGCAGCGCTTTGCTGATCCGATCGGCCAAATGGGTTGGGATACATTCTACCACCAGCAACTGCACTCCCGCCTCTTCCAGCGCCAGCGCTTGCGCCAAAATATGATCGGCGGCGGCGTCGTCGCGACCTTGCACTTTAAAGCCACCAAACACATGCACCGATTGCGGCGTTAAACCAATGTGACCACACACCGGCACACCACGTTCAGTCAGCGCTTTGATGGTGGGCAATAAAAATTCACCACCTTCCATTTTTACCATGTTGGCGCCGGCTTGCATCATAGGCACCACGGTTTGGAAGGTTTGCTCGGGTGTGGCATAACTCATAAACGGCATGTCGGCGATCACAAAGGCTTGCGGCGCACCGGCGCGCACGCAGCGTACATGGTAAGCAATTTGCTCGACAGTTACGGGTAGGGTATCGGCGTGGCCCTGTAGCACCATACCTAAGGAATCACCGACCAGAATGGTTTCAACGCCTTGCTCGGCAAACAGTTTGGCAAAACTGGCGTCGTACGCGGTTAACATGGTGATTTTTTCGCCTTGCTGCTTCATTTTTAGCAAGGTTGCGGTGGTAATTTTAGCCATTTTTGCTCATCCGACCATTGTCCAAAACGCGCGCACGATGGCATATCTGCTGCGTGATGGCAAGGATTGTATAAAAAAGCCGGCGTTATGCCGGCCTTGGTGTCATCGCGTGTTGCGGCGTTCACGCGTGCGTCGTGCCGACTCAGGGTGCGACGGCAGCGCATCTTCGTTCACTTTAAAACTCAACACGACCTAATACAGTTAAGCCGTTTAATGGCACTTTCGCCAACAGGCTCGACAGCGGCCCGTGCGTCGGCACCTCAAGCGTCGGCGCAATTTCCGCAAGCGGATATAACACAAATTCGCGCAAGTGCATGCCGTAATGCGGCACCGTTAAACGCTCATCATCCAGCTGCAACTCGCCAAACAACAGGATGTCCAGATCCAAAGTGCGTGGCCCCCAGCGCTCGGCTTTACGGGTGCGGCCCTGGGTTTGTTCAATCTGCTGTAATGCATCGAGCAATTGGTGCGGGCTCAGCGATGTGGCTAATTGCGCCACGGCATTGACATAATCCGGCTGGTCTTGCGGCCCCATCGGCTTGGAGCCATACAGCGAGCTTATGGCAATCAACTGAGTGCTAGGCAGCTGACGAAGCGCCCGTGCGGCCGTCTGTAACTGCTGCAGCGGTTGATGCAAATTGGCGCCAAGACCAATAAAGACTTGGTGTTGCATCAAACTGCTGGATCCGTCTTTTTCTTCGGCGCGCGGCGACGACGTTTCGGCCGTGCTTTTTCAATGCCTTCTTTGCCAAGGCCAAGCACTAACTCTTCACGGCCTTCGTCGTCAGCATCGACAAATCGTTGCCACCAGAATGCCATCTCTGCAGTGGCGCCGCCTTCAGCTTTGCCGCGCAATTGCAAGAAGTCATAAGCGCCACGGAACTTGGGTTGCTCCATCAATTTAAAGGCGCGACGGCCGGCGCGTTTAGTCAAACGGCCTTGCAGCGACCACAAGTCACGGATACTTAAAGTAAAACGTTTCGGAATGCCGATTTGACGGCAGACGTCGTCCAGCACTTCGGTCATGGCGATATTCAGCGCGTCAATGTCATTAAGGCCACTTTCAATCAACAGCGTCTGCATACGTAGCTCCACCGGATACCACAGCAGCGCGGCGTAAACATACGCAGGCGTCACTGGTTTATCCAACGCCACTCGCTCGTCGGTATCTTGCAGTGCTGTGGTGATCAGGTTCAACACTTTGCCGTCGCTGTCTTGCTTGAGCACCTTGTGCACTTGCGGCAACAGCTGCTTTAACACGCCAAAATCGCGCATCATGATGAAGTTATCAAAGGCTTTACCCGCCAATAACAACTTCAGCGACTCATCGAATAAACGCGCCGACGGAATATTTTTCAACAGGACCGCTAATTCATGAATTGGCTCGGCCGTGGCTGGCGCTATATCCATATTCAGCTTGGTGGCAAAGCGGATAGCGCGCAGCATCCGCACCGGATCTTCACGGTAACGGGTTTCTGGGTCACCAATCAGTTCAATGCGCCGGGCTTTGATCGCTTCGACACCATTGGCGAAGTCGTAAATGGCAAAATCGCTGACCGAATAATACAAGGCATTGATGGTGAAATCGCGGCGCTCGGCGTCTTCGTCGATGGTGCCATAGACGTTATCGCGCAGGATTTGGCCGTGGTCTGATTGCATACCGGCTGGGGTAGTTTCTTCCTCGTCCCCACTGGCGTGGTGGCCACGGAAGGTAGCAACTTCAATAATTTCACGGCCAAACACCACATGGGCTAAGCGAAAGCGACGGCCAATCAAGCGGCAGTTTTTAAACACCTGACGCACTTGTTCTGGATGCGCGTTAGTCACCACGTCGAAATCTTTCGGAATTTGTCCCAATAACAAGTCGCGAATACAGCCGCCTACGAGGTAGGCTTCATAGCCGGCGTCTTTTAAGCGATACAAGACTTTAAGTGCGTTTGGGCTGATGTCTTTACGTGAGATGTTGTGTTGGTCACGTGGGATCACGGTCAGCGGTGGTAACACCGAATCGTCGCGACGAGTGCCACCAACGATGCCCGCAGGCACAGGACCACGCGATGCTTTGGCGCGATCGGACGTGCGTTCGGCCACAGGTTTGTCGCGGCGGCGACGTGGCCCGCGATTTGGTTCTGTGTTGTTGTTTGGCTGCTCGAATTCGGCAACCGCTTGTTGGATCTCTTTGGCTTTTTTGCCGGTTAATTTACGACGGCAAAAGTCTAACACTTTGGAAATTATGGCTTTTCTCCTTGGAGATGAGGCTCAATTGAGGCCAGTATGCCGGTCATGCAACGTTGGGACTAAAAATGCAGAGGACGTCGGCAAAAAAAGTGGCGGTATGATAGCGCAGCCTGTCGAAAAAATGAATGAAAACGACGGCAAAAGCGCCGGTCATTTGCAAGCGCTGGCCGGTGGCTGCTTATGGACGTGATAGGACAGGCATCAGGGCGTAAACGCGGCGCCTTGCTTTAACGAGTTTGTTGGGGTTTTAGCCAGCATCGCCAGCCAATGAGGCGCAACTGTCGCGGTTAGGCAAAATCCAAGGTGACGACTTTGGCCGCTTTGGGCACATGCTGCAGCGAAAAATGCTCGACTGCATATTGGAGCAACTCCGCTGGCGCTGCGCCATGTAAGTCTTTGGGCACGACTTGGCCCAAAAATTCCAGCGCTGCTTGCATCGCCGAGGACGCAGGGAAACTCTCAATCGCCGTAGCGTGGTTTTGTTTGCTGAGTTTAAATTCAGGGCTTGCCATCGCCAGCGGCAAATGGCCGTATTCGGGCGCTGGAGCGCCGAGCAAACCAAACAAATGCTGCTGGCGCGGTGTCATCTCGAGCAAGTCAGCACCACGGATCACTTGGCTGATCCCTTGGCTTAAATCATCAATCACCACCACAAGTTGGTAGGAGAACAAGCCATCGCGGCGTTTGACGCTGTAATGTTCTTGTGCCAATGCCGTGCTTATCGAGCATTTGCCTAAGATCAGATCCGAAAATTCAGTCGCTACACCGTCGGCGCGTAAGCGCCAGGCCAGTGTGCCGTCAGTGAGGCGGCGGTGCTGACAAAAACCATCATACAAGCCACCAAGGCTGGAAATACGCGCGCGCGAGCAATCGCAGCCGTATAACAAATCACGACTTTGCAGCTGGGTAAAATAATCTTGGTACAGGTCAAGGCGCTGGCTTTGGTGGGCAATGTCACCATCCCAAAGCAAACCAAAGGATTCAAGCGTGCGCAAGATACTGTCGGCGGCGCCGATTTGTGTGCGTGGCGTGTCGATATCTTCAATACGAACGAGCCACTGACCGCCCGCGGCACGCGCGGCGAGGTAGCTACCGACGGCGGCTACCAAGGACCCAAAATGCAAAGGGCCGGATGGCGATGGCGCAAACCGACCCCTGACAACAGACTTGGCGATAGTCATCATTAACCGCCGAGTTGTTTTTCCTTAATTTCCGCCAATGTTTTGCAATCGATGCATTGGTCGGCGGTAGGACGCGCTTCTAAACGCTTGATACCGATCTCGATACCACAGGTGTCGCAATAACCGAAATCTTCGTCTTCGATTTTTTGCAGCGTTTTTTCGATTTTCTTCAGCAGCTTACGTTCACGGTCCCGTGCACGTAGTTCGAGGCTAAATTCTTCCTCTTGCGCAGCACGGTCGACTGGATCTGGGAAGTTCGCCGCTTCATCGGCCATGTGGGTTTTCGTGCGGTCAACTTCTTCGCGTAATTGTTGACGCCATGCATCCAAAATTTTGCGGAAATGCTCCAGCTGCTTTGGATTCATGTATTCTTCGCCCGGTGCTTCCTGATACGGATCGACACCGGCCATGGCCAACAGACCAAGTGATTTGTTAGTTTTGCCTTCTGGCATGGTAATCTCCTGTCGCACAGTGCCAAGCAAAAAGATGGCGGATATTGATAGCAGAATCTTTTTGCTGTCGCAATGCCCTTGGCGGGCAAAGACGCGGGAGTATAACCGCGATTTTGGCAAGCGTCACGGCCGGATCTGCATTTTCTAGGAGTTTTGATGGAACTTTGGTGGGCATTTTTAGTACTTGGCGCGGCGGTTGGATTTTTTGCCGGCCTGTTGGGGATTGGTGGGGGCGGCATCATGGTGCCTGTACTGACCAGCTTGTTTATGACACTTGGTTTTGCACCTGAACATTTAGTGCATCAAGCGCTCGCCACCTCGATGGCGTCGATTATTTTAACGGCGGCGGCCAGTGCGCGTAGCCACCATCAACACCAAGCCGTGTTGTGGCCAGTCGCCGCGAAATTGGGCGTTGGCGTAGTGCTGGGTACCTTGGTGGCATCCCAGCTGGCGGCGCAATTTGACGCCTTGGTGCTGGCAATAATTTTTGCCGTGTTTATGAGTTATGTCGCACTGCAAATGTTATTGAATTTCAAACCGAAACCGTCACGCCAGCTTCCCAGCAGCCCGACGCTGACCGCGGCGGGTGCAGGCATAGGTGCTATGTCGGCGCTCGTGGCCATTGGTGGCGGCACGCTGACGGTGCCACTGCTGACCTGGTGCAACGTCAAAATGCAACAAGCCATTGGAACCTCCGCCGCCGTCGGGTTGCCGATTGCGATCACCGGCACTGTGGGATACATCATCGCCGGTTGGGGCGCCTCCGGCATGCCGCCGTACAGTGTCGGTTTTGTCTATCTACCGGCAGTGGTATTGATTTCGCTAGTGAGCGTGTTCACCGCGCCGCTTGGCGTGCGACTAGCGCATCGTTTGCCAGTGGCTGTACTAAAGAAGGTCTTTGCGCTGTTGTTGTTTGGGCTTGCGGGAAAAATGTTGTTGACGGTTGTGGGGAGTGCAGCTTAAACCGCAACAAATTGTGATATCGAAATCTCTAGCTCGGACGTCGCAGGAGGCGCACCGAGCTTGGTGTTGCGGCCAGCTCGCCCGTGCTTGTTGCGGCTACAGGGCAAAAATCCCCGTTTAAGCAGGCTGTAGCCAGCGAATTGCTTCGTGATACACTTTGGAAAAACCACGCGGGAACCTCTTTATGTCTGCATTATTACAAATCAGCTTAACCACAGCGGCGGCCGATAGTCGTTTTGGTAAAAATCCATTAGTCACGCCAACCGCCGATGGCTATCAGATTCATGCCGCCGCTGACAATTTGCGGCAAATTCAAAAAGCGGGTCGTACTTTAGAAGGACTTGGTATTGCAGAATTGCAGCTCGCAGGCGACTGGCCAGTTTCCGCTCAATTTGCGTTTTACCAAGGTTTTTGCACCGCGAAAAAACAAACCGGTGTGCATTGGCACGGCGATGCAGCCACCATCGCGACGTTGTCGCAATGGCAACAGGTCTACAGCTGGGCCAAGACGCAAACCAACGCTGCACCGGAAGATTTATACCCAGAGCAATTGTGCCGCGAAGCGGTGAGTTTAATCAGTGCAGTGGCACCGGCTGGGACCTTTAGCCATCAAGTGATTGCGGGTGATGAGTTACTCCAAGCTGGATGGGTTGGGGTGCATGCGGTAGGGCGCGGAAGCGATCGTGCGCCAGCCATTTTAGTGCTGGATTACAACCCTTCAGGCGATGCGACTACACCAGTTGCGGCGGCGCTGGTTGGCAAAGGCATTACGTTTGACTCGGGTGGGTATTCGATTAAAGCCTCGGAAGGCATGTTGACGATGAAATGCGACATGGGCGGCGCGGCAACGGTCACTGCAGCACTGGCATTGGCTATTTCGCAGGGCTTGCAAGCCCGTACGCTGCTGATTTTGTGTTGTGCCGAGAACCTGATCAACGGCCACGCCTTTAAACTGGGCGACATTTTAACCTACAAAAATGGCACCAAAGTGGAGATCGTCAACACAGACGCCGAAGGCCGTTTGGTACTGGCAGATGGTTTACAAATTGCCGCCGAAGCGGGTGCCAAGTTAGTCATTGATGCCGCAACTTTGACCGGCGCCGCGCAAATGGCCGTTGGCACTGATTACAACGCGGTGTTTGGTTTAGACCGCGACTTACAGTGTCGCGTACTGGGCTACGCCGCACTGGAACAAGAAGCTGCTTGGCCATTGCCACTAGAGCCTTGGCATCAACAACAATGCCCATCGGCCTATGCCGATACCGCGAATAGTCGCCCGGTTAAAGGCGGCGGCCCAGGCGGTGCGTCGAACGCTGCTGGTTTCTTAAGTCGCTTTGTCGCCAATGATGGCAAAGGCTGGTTGCATGTGGACTTAGCGGCGGCGTTTCACAACAGCGCGAGCGGCCTGTGGGCTGCCGGCGCCACTGGCAATGGTATTCGGTTGATCGCTCGGACCTTGTTAGAAGAAACCCGTTAAGGTAAAAACACGGGCCTGCGGGCCCGTTGTTGTCTGTGCTGCCGTAGGTTATTTCATGTTGCGATTGAGAGAGTGCAGTGTTTGATGAAGTGCAGCGCTTGAGCCTGTTGTCCCAGCCACGTGGATTTGGGTCTATGTCGGTCTTTCTATCGCAGCTTTAGTCCCGTTGTTGTCTCGAAAAAGGAAGTCGTCGTTTGGTGGCTCAATTACCCATCATGGATGTATGCCAGGAGTTACTGGCGCAGTTGCAAGCTTCGCCGACGGTGATCCTCACCGCACCGCCGGGTGCCGGCAAATCGACTTATCTGCCGCTGTTTTTGCTGCATAGTACAGCCTTTGCTGGCAAACAAATCGTTATGTTAGAGCCAAGACGCTTGGCGGCGAAGTCGATTGCCAGTTACCTGGCCGCCCAGCTTGGCGAAGCAGTTGGCGAGACGGTAGGTTATCAAATTCGCCTAGAACAAGCGGTGAGTCCGCGCACCCGTTTACTAGTGGTAACGGAAGGCGTGCTGATCCGCAAAATTCTGTCCGATCCTGCATTATCCTCCGTTGATTTACTGATTTTCGACGAATTTCATGAACGTTCATTGCAAACGGATTTAGCACTAGCGCTGTCGTTAGAAGTCCAACAGCTCAACGAACAACTCAAGCTGCTGATTATGTCGGCCACACTCGATACCACCGCGTTAAGTGACAAGCTGCAAGCGCCTGTAGTGTCATCCGCAGGACGCAGTTATCCGGTGGAAATCCAGTACATCACGCCCGATCAGACGGAACTTTGGCAACAAAGCGCCGCCGCAGCACTAAAAGCGTTGGAGCAACACAGCGGTAGCGTCTTGGTGTTTTTGCCCGGGCAACGGGAGATTAGCTTGGCTCGCGAGTACTTGCTTGAGCGACTGTCGGACCCACGCTGTGATGTGTTTGCGTTGATTGGCGCCATGTCGCTGCAAGAACAACAAGCGGCGATCGCCGCAAGTCCGGCTGGGCGTCGTAAAGTGGTGCTTGCCACCAATATTGCCGAAACCAGTTTGACCATCGATGGTATTTCGGTGGTTGTTGATTCTGGCATCGCCCGCGCAGCGGTTTACCAGCCGCGGTTGGGCTTTAGCCATTTAGAAACGATCGCGATTTCGCAAGCCGCCGCTACGCAGCGTGCCGGTCGAGCAGGGCGCTTAATGCCGGGCGTGTGCTATCGGCTGGATACACCTGAAAAATGGCAGCGCCGTGCCAAACAAACGCCCCCTGACATGCTGCAAGCGGATTTATTGCCGCTGCGCCTCGATATTGCCGCTTGGGGCGCGCAAGTGGCGGATTTGTTTTGGTTAGACGCCCCGCCAACAGGGCATTTACAAGCGGCAGCACAAAGTCTGCAATTGCTCGGCGCCCTGGATACCAAAGGCCAGCTCACATCACTTGGCAAGCAGATGGCGAGTTTGCCAGTTGAGCCGCGTCTGGCGGCTATGTTATTGCACGCCAAAACCCTGGAACAGCAAGGTGAAACTGGCGCTATTGCACTCGCTGCGCTCCTTGCAGCCGTGCTGGAACAATCGTCACGCCAAACGCAGGTGGACCTGAGCGCGAATCTGCGGTTACACACCGAGCAAGTGCGGCAGCAGTATCGGCAATTGTGCCGGCTGCTTGGCAGCAAAGAGCGAGCGACGCAGGATGTACCGCATCATTTAACTGCCGAGCTACTCAGTCGCGCGTACCCTGATCGGATTGCGCTACGTCGTGGCCAGGGGTATCGGCTTGCCAACGGCTGCGGCGCTAGCTTACCACCGGATGATAGCCTTGCTGGCTGCGACGTGTTGGTGGTGGTGGATGTGCGGCAGTGGCAGCAACAACAGCGGATCAGTAGCGCAGTGGCTTGGACGCTCGACGCACTGTGTCAGGCGTGGGAACCGCAGTTAGTCTGGCACAATCACGCCGGCTTTGACGCAGCGACGGGCCGTTTTGTCGCTGAACAACAGCTCCGGCTTGGGCAGTTGGTATTAAAACGCAAAGCCGCAACCAGTGATATTCAAAGCGCTGACCGTCGCCAAGCCTGGCTGGACTACATCACGGAGCAAGGCTTAGCCTGCTTGCCATGGCATGACGCCGCTTGCCAGCTGCAGCGGCGCATACAATTGGCGGCGCGCCTACAACCAAGTGCCGGTTGGCCGGATGTGAGTGCAGAGGCGCTTTTACAAAATCTCGAACAGTGGCTCGGCCCGTACTTGGGTGACATCAAAAGCCTTAGCATGCTCAGTCAACTGGATGTTGCGGAACTGCTGCGTTATCAGTTGTCCTATGAACAACAGCAACAGTTAGATAATTTGCTGCCGAATCAATGGCGTTCGGTGCTTGGCACTGGCGTGGCGCTTTTGTACGATGAATCGGGCGGGGTCAATATGCAAATTCGCCTGCAAGAAATGTTTGGTCAAGCGCAGACCCCGACAGTGGCGCAAGGCGCGATTGCCGTGACTATCGAGTTGTTGTCTCCAGCAAAACGGCCGTTGCAAGTGACTCGCGACCTCGCAAGTTTCTGGCAGAACGCCTACCAAGATGTCAAAAAGGAAATGCGTGGGCGTTATCCCAAGCATTATTGGCCGGATGATCCGCTGCAAGCGGAGCCGACCAACAAAACCAAAAAAGCGATGGCCCATGACCGCAAAACGAACTCCTAAAACCAGTAGAACCAAAGCCAAGCATCAGGTGTGGCATTCGCTGCTGCGATTTGGTTTAAAAACGACGTTGGTGCTGCTGCTGACCTTGTTTGTTTATCTGATCTATTTAGATAGCAAAATCACTACCTTGTTTTCCGGTAATAAATGGCAAGTGCCGGCGCAGCTATACGCACGGGCACTGGAGTTGTCTGCGGGAACACACCTGTCACCACAGAACCTGTTAGAGGAATTAGCGCGGTTGCAATACCGTGAAGATCCACGCCTAAATGGCCCAGGCCAATATTGGACGGAAGGGCGGCGCATTAGTGTAGTGCGTCGGCCTTTTGTGTTTGCGGATGGCGCCGTTGCCGCGCAGCGTCTTGATATCGATTTTGGTGGCGACTTTATCGAAAAAGTCAGTAGTAACGGCAAAGCAATCAATAGAGCGCGGCTAGAACCCCAACTGTTGCAGCATTTGGTCAGTCCAGAGCAAGAAGATCGCGAAATTGTCAGCCTAAAACAAACACCACAACCGATCATTCAGTCCTTGATGGCCGTCGAAGACCGCGATTTTTATCAGCATCACGGTATTTCGCCGCTGGCTGTGCTGCGCGCGCTGTGGAATAACGTATTGGCTGGACATACGGTCCAAGGCGGCTCTACGTTAACCCAGCAACTGGCGAAAAACATGTACACCGACGCCGAGCGCAATCTGCTGCGTAAGGTGAACGAAGCGCTGATTGCCTTGGTCTTGGATTATCGCTACAGCAAAGACGAGATCCTCGAAGCCTACCTCAACGAAATTTTTATCGGTCAATTCAAAGACAATCCAGTGCATGGGCTTGGCCTTGGCAGCAAGTTGTATTTCGGTAAACCATTAGCCGAATTGCGTCCACACGAATACGCATTGTTGATTGGCCTAATCAAAGGCCCGTCCTATTACGACCCGCGGCGTTTTCCTGAGCGCGCGTTAAGTCGCCGCGACTTGGTGCTGGATATGATCGCCGAACAAGGTATTTTGAATCATGACCAGCACAACATGGCCAAAGCACAGCCACTGGATGTGATCCCACTTGGCGCGCATTTGCAGGGGCGTTTCCCGGCCTATTTGGACCAAGTTAAAACCGAATTACGCCAGCAAGTGCCGGATGCGGCCGTGTGGCAACAAGGCATCCGAATTTTCACCTATTTCGATCCGGCTGCGCAGCAAGCATTGGAGCAAGCAACCAGCAAACGTTTAGAGACGTTAAAACCCGATATTGAAGTGGCAGCGGTTGCTACGGATTATCAAACTGGCCGTATTAAAGCGATGATCGGCGGGCGACAGTTCCAGTTTGCAGGCTATAACCGGGCTATTTCGGCGCGGCGACAAATTGGCAGTATTATCAAGCCTGTGGTGTATTTAACCGCCTTGGCACAACCGCAAAACTTTACGCTGGGCACTGTGTTGCAAGACACGCCGCTGACCCTGCGCAGTGGTGGGCAAAGTTGGTCACCACAAAACTACGATAAAAAACTGCGTGGCTCTGTGCCTTTGATTGAGGCGCTGGCGCAATCCCTGAATATCCCGACGGTTCGGCTTGGCATGCAGCTTGGCTTAAATTCGGTCAAAGACACATTGCAAAAATTGGGCTTGGAGCGCGATGTCACTATGCGGCCGAGTAGTTTGTTGGGGGCAGTTGAATTAAGCCCGCTGGAAGTGTCACAACTGTATCAAACCATTGCCAATAAAGGCCAGCATGTGCCATTGGCCAGCCTTGCGGCAGTTACCAGCGCTAAGGGTACATTAATTTATCAACGTAAAATGCAAGCCAGCCAACGTGTACGCGCCGATGCCACTTATTTGTTGCAATATGCGATGCAACAAGCTACCCAAACAGGCACAGCCGCAGCACTTAGCCAGCAATTTCCTGGCGTCCGCTTTGCCGGTAAAACCGGCACTTCCAGTGATTATCGCGATAGCTGGTTTAGCGGATTTGACCACGAAACCTCGCTGGTCGTGTGGCTGGGGCGGGATGATAACCAGCCCATTCAGCTAACCGGTGGCGCGGGGGCTTTACCGCTATTTAGCGAGTACTTCCGTTTACAAGCGCCTAACTCGCTATTTCGGGCCGTGCCACCCTCGGTCAATAAGGTGTTGATTTCTAGAATGAGTGGTCGGCCTGTGAAAGAAACTTGCGTTAATGTATTGTTATTACCAGCAATTTCAGTTGAAATGCCTTTGCAGGACTCTTGTCAATAATTCTTAGATCAGGCGCTCATGTCATTGAAACCAGAACAGCCCTTACGTGTAGGTGAGTGGTGTTACCTGCCAGCACAGGACAAGCTGGTCAAATTAGACAGTCAAGGACAAGTCATAGAAACCGCCGAACTGGATAACTTGTGCCAGAAGGCGTTGAACTATTTCTTGCACAATGCGGGGCGCTTAGTCACGCGTGATGAGCTGCTTAACGACGTATGGGGTGTGAGAGACGTTTCAGATGGCCGTATCTCGCGGGTTATTCGAGTGCTGCGGGTCACCCTCGGCGACGATACCAAAGAACCTCGTTATATCGAGACCATCCCCAAGCGTGGTTTTCGTTTTGTGGCCGAGGTTGCGCCGCTGCTAGAAGTTGCTGCACAGACGGAAGAGCCGGCCGAACCAGCTCCAGAACTCATCGAACCCGAGCCGCAGCCGGAGTCGCTCGACGTTGCCCCTTCCGTTGAAGTTGTTGAACCACAAGTTATTGTTGCCGAAGAACTCCCATTAAAGCCGAAAGCACGCTTCCCATGGGGGTATGCACTTGCTGTTATTCTGATCGTTGCCATCGCGGGTTGGTGGTTGAAGCCCAACGAAGCAGCTATTCCTTATCTGCGTTTTACTCCAATTTCTAATTTGGCCGGTTCTGAGCGTTCAGTCGATGTGACCGCCGATGGCCGTTATCTGGTGTATGTGCATACTCCGGCCAATTCGCGTGAAGAACAGTTGGTGTTACAGCAACGGGATGGTTCCGACCGTCGAGTCTTATTAAAGGTAAATGGCGAGTTGTTGTCGGGACCGCAGTTTTCACCGGATGGGTTGTTTATCTATTATCAACGACAGAATTTCGGTAAAAGTTGTGACATCAGAAAGATCACATTGGACTCAGCGCGGCACGTTGTTGTTTCCGATGAAATTGAACTGCAGTGTAATCCCAAAAACTTTCGCTCCAGAATGAGCGTTTCTCCCGACGGCCGTTATTTGGTTTATCCAGACTATCAAGATGATTCAAAGAATATCGCATTAATGCTCTATACCTTTGCAACCAAGGGCTCAGAACGCTTGACATTACCGCCGGCGACCAGTCGTGGCGATATCATGGCTAGTTTTGCGCAAGATAGTGATCATCTCGCATTTATTCGCGATGTTGGGCAGACCACCGGCCAAATTTGGGTCATGTCACTGACAGGCCGAGAACCTAAAATGTTGTTCCAGCCGCAAGATCGTTACCCAGCGGGTGTTGCTTGGTTTGAACATGACCAGAAAATTTTATTCCCAGGAGCGCAACATCATATCAATGCGATCGATGTGGCTACGGGTGATGTGGAAACGATTGCTATCACCGATGCTCCTGCCAGAGACCTAGTTGCTATCAATGAACACATAGTTGTTGCATCCGCAGGGGAGAACTGGCAGGTCCGTTTGGTCAAAACCGCAAATCCGATTTTTGCCAAAACAGGAGAAACAGTGGATGAAGCATTATCTGAAGCGTTGCTCGAGCAAAATCCAGTGGCAGGGCAACCAGATGCGGTGGTAAGCCGTCGATCAGGCCTGCAACATGTCGCTTTACGATTTTCAGATGGTAGTCAGCAAAAGCTTGCTGAATTCGCCAGTGACTTTTTTATCTCTGAGTTCGATTATTCAGCCGACGGTCGATCATTGTTGGTCGGGCACGCGAACGCTTTATGGATTTTGACGGCTGGGCAGGCTCCACAGCAGATAAATAAGTCGGATGAGCGAGTTGGTGGGGCCAGCTGGGGGGCAAGTGGCCACGAGGTCTTTTATTTTTTATCGCAGCAGGGACATTGGTTGCTGTATCGACATGATCTTAAAACTAAAAAAGCAACTTTCGTGTCTGACCGTTTTGATTTTTATCAAGAGTCGCCAGCAGGTAATTACAAAGTTTGGCGTGAGACACGAGATAGTAAGTTTTACATTCAATTGAAAGATGGGGCGCCAAAAATACTCGATCTCGGTGAGGTAAGTGCTGCAACAGGTACTGGATTTGTCAGTCGAGAGCGAGGGTTTTACTTCCCCAAGCAGAACAAAGGTTCTTACCCGACGATTTCTCGTTACGATATCACCACTGGTACCGTAACAGACACAGGGATAAAAATTTGGGGGGCAGGCCGCCTATTTACGGTCTCAATTGACGAACAGGTCATTCTCAGAGACGCAGGTCGCTTTGGTGATGTAGATATTGCTTATATTCAATTTTAATCAGAAATTTATCGAATTTTTATCAGGTTTTTTCCATCGGGGTACATAACAATTCAAGCTGCCTTGCGATGCTATGTAGGCTAACAACAATCAAAAACTTAATGAAATGGAGTTGTGACATGAACAACAAATCAATTGCTTTCGCTACACTGTTAATTTTATCGGGATTCACCACTTCGGTGGTTGCTGACCCAACAGAAGAACTACAAACTCCGCCACCAGTCCAAGAAGAACCAATCACTCCAGAAACTATCTGTGATTTTGAACCTGCATGCACTATTGAATAACAATGCTGCATAAAAAAGGCCGCTGATGCGGCCTTTTTGTTGGCAATAAGCTCGAACTTACAATTGCGCGAAACACCGTTCTGCCGCTGCAATCGTGGCCGCTAAATCGGCATCTGTGTGCGCCAGTGACAAAAAACCAGCTTCATAAGCAGATGGTGCCAAATACACACCTTCAGCCAACATTAGATGGAAGAAGCGTTTAAACGCGTCAATGTTGCATTGAGTCGCTTGCTGATAGCTGGTCACTTCCGGCTGATCAGTGAAGAAAAACCCAAACATACCACCCACTTGGTTGGTGGTCAGAGGTACGCCGGCCTTGCTTGCTGCGGCTTTAAAGCCATCGAGCAATGCCGTCGTTTTAGCTGTCAAAGCTTCATAAACACCAGGCTGGCTGATTTGCTTTAACGCCGCTAAACCCGCCGCCATAGCTATAGGATTACCAGACAAGGTTCCGGCTTGATAAACGGGGCCTAGTGGAGCAATGTGATGCATGATTTCCTTTTTGCCACCAAACGCACCAACCGGCATGCCACCGCCGATGATTTTGCCAAGCGTGGTTAAATCAGGTTGGATGCCGTAGTAAGCTTGCGCACCGCCCAATGCGACGCGGAATCCAGTCATGACTTCATCGAAAATCAACACTGCACCGTACTGGTCGCACAGCGTACGTAAGCCTTCGAGGTAACCGGCTTTCGGCGGAATACAGTTCATGTTGCCAGCGACAGGCTCCACGATGACACATGCAATATCAGCACCCTTGGCCGCGAACAAATCAGCGAGTTGCTGCAAGTTGTTGAATTCACAGGTCAGCGTATATTTAGCAAAGTCTGCTGGAACCCCAGGCGAATTGGGTACGCCAAGGGTAAGCGCACCAGAGCCAGCTTTCACCAATAGGGAGTCTGCATGGCCGTGGTAACAACCTTCAAATTTGACGATGGTATTGCGACCTGTATAGCCACGCGCTAAACGAATGGCACTCATGGTGGCTTCGGTACCTGAACTCACCATTCGCACCATTTCCATCGATGGCACCAGCGACTTCACCAATTCAGCCATGTCGATTTCTGCCGGGCAAGGTGCACCAAAGCTTAATCCTTTGTGCGCAGCATCGATCACCGCTTGGCGGATCGCTGGATGATTGTGCCCCAGCACCATAGGTCCCCAAGAACCTACGTAGTCGATATACTGTTTACCATCAACATCAAAAATGTAGGCGCCATCAGCGCGGTCAATAAACACCGGGGTGCCGCCAACACTTTTGAATGCGCGAACCGGCGAGTTGACACCGCCAGGGATAGTCTGTTGTGCTTTGGCAAATAATTGTTCAGAAAGAGTCATATAAATCCTTATTTGTCCGCTTTACGGCTGTACCAAGGGACATCACATTCGTACTTGCTTAGCAAGTTTTCTACGCCCAAAGTCAATGCAAACAATGCCATGCGCACGAGGACGCCATTATCGGCTTGGCGGAAAATCGCTAGATTTGGGTTCATGTTTAAATCATTGTCCAGTTCGTTTGCCTCTAAACGAGAATCACGTGGCAATGGATGCATGATCACAGTGTTAGATTTGCAGTGCTTGGTGTAAATTTCTTGGTTGAGCCGGAATTTTCCGCGGTATTTGTTGGCTTCTTCTTGCGAAGGGAAGCGTTCTTCTTGGATACGGGTTTGGTAGACGATGTCCGCGTCGATATTGCCTTCCAGTTTGTCAGAAATCCGCACTTTATGACCTGCATTTTCAATCGCTGAAACAATTTCATCAGGCATCGCCAGTTCATTTGGTGCGATCAGTGTGAACTGGATGTTTTTGTACAAAGTCAGTAATTTCGACAGCGAATGCACAGTGCGACCAAATTTTAAATCGCCGATCATCGCGATGTGCATGCCTTCAATTGATTGATCCCACGCCGCTAATTCACGTTCAATCGTGAACAAATCTAATAGGGCTTGAGTTGGATGTTCGTTGGCACCGTCCCCGCCGTTCAGCACAGGTACCCGGCTGCCTTGCGCGAATTCTGCCACTGAACCTGATTGTGGATGGCGCATGGCAATCACGTCGGAATAACTGGAAATCATTCGAGCCGTGTCAAACAGGGATTCCCCTTTGGACAAAGCGGACGATTGAATACCTGTTGTCTCACGGACTTCGCCACCGAGCAGGTTAAAAGCACAACCAAAACTGACGCGAGTGCGCGTTGATGGTTCAAAAAACAAATTACCTAAAATGGCTCCATCCAACACTTTGGTGCGTTTTTGGCGAAGCGCGTACGGCTCCATCGCGCGTGCAATTTCAAAAACTCGTTGGATGCTGTCGCGGTTAAATTGTTTAACCGACAGGATATGTTCGCCTTTAAAGTTCATTGTGGGTGCCTTAACAGAGAGGTGACAGAAGGCGGCGAGCCGCCAGACTGGACGACATTATAACAAAATCTGTGCGCGCTCGGCCATTACACAGGTTTGGCAACGGCCAAAATTACTACGGCGAACAAAATGAGCACTGGTAACTCATTGAACATACGATAGAATTTTGAAGAGCGAATGTTGCGGTTGGCTTTGAAATCAGCCAGCAGTTTAAAGCAATAGCCGTGGTAGAGGTACAACAGGGCAACAAGTACTAGTTTCAAATGTAACCAGTGACTTGCAGCAATCCATGCGCCACCGTACATAAACATCACAATAAACCCAAACACCGCAGTCAAAACCGCAAATGGTGTCACGAAATACAACAATCGACGTTCCATCACCTTAAAAAGTTCGGCAGCTTCGCCATGCGGGTTTTCGCTGTGATAGACAAACAACCGTGGCAGGTAAAAGATACCGGCAAACCAACTAACCATAAAGGCAACGTGCAGCGCTTTAAAAATAAGTAAGGCGGACATCGAGTTTCTCCGAAAGTGATGCGGCAGTGTACCAAGAATTCTTTGGAATTTCTTTGCGCTATAGCAGGTTATTCTGGCGCATCAATAACTGACGGACTTGCTCCCAACGCACTAAACCGAGGGCTTGATTGTCAACTTCGTCGGACATGATCATCACTGCACCGTCGCGTTGTTCACCGAGGATCTCAAACACTTCGGCCATCGTGGCTTGAAAATGTAAGGTGTGGATAGGCTGATAACGCACCACACTTTCGCCACTCATCGACAAACTGACGTCGTAGCTGGCCAATTCCAACAGTTGGTCAACCGCATATTGACGTCGAACGACTACGCATTTATCGGTCCCTGCTTCATCCAATGCTTGCAGGATCAAGGCATCTGACGGATTGTCGAGTAGCGTGTATTCCTTTTGCACCATCGCCAGCACACCGACTTTCTGCAACACGTCATCGGCAGGCGCTAGTTTGTACGGCAGCTGCAAAAAATCGAGTTGTAACAAAAAAATAGATTTCGTTTGAAAAAACTGTACAGCGGTAATGTAGGACGCGGTGATCACTAGCATCGCTGGTACAACTAACTCGGGATTACCCGCCAATTCCATCACTGTGACCAATGCAGCGAGAGGCGCATGGATAGTTGCAGCAAGCATGCCGGCCATACCGAGTACCGCGTATGTGCCGACGGTCGACGTATCGCCAGCAATTAAACTTGGTAAAAATGCCAACACAGTGCCTGCTAACACGCCAATACCAAACACCGGGCCGACAATTCCTCCGGGCACGCCAAGGCCAAGTGCAGCAACGGTCAACACAATTTTGGCCAAAAGAATCAGCAGCATTAACCCCACAACATCAGGTTGCGACATGGCTGAGTGGATCACACCAGTTTCTGCGCCAAGCGCTTGTGGCACCAAATAGCCGACGGCTGCGGTGATTACTGCCGCAAGGGTCAGGCGCAGCGACAAATGCCAACGCTGAAATGTGCGCATGGTGCGCATTAAACTTTTATTGAAAAAAGTGGCTATAACGCCCAGTGCAATGCCCATCAGAATTAAATACGGCAGATGCCAGTTATTTAAACTGATGATAGGGATCGTGGTTACATCGTGCTCAGTTGGCAGCAAATTACGGGTTAATAATGCGCCTGTTGTTGATGCAAGCATGATCGGGACGAACACATGAATACGATATTCCCGCAGCACCACCTCCATCACAAACAGTACCGCAGCCAATGGGGTATTAAATGATGCTGAGATGCCGGCAGCAATACCACAGCCGGCCAGAATTCGGATAGCGTTGTATGGTAGCTTCAGGTATGACCCCAAGGTACTGGCGCCAAATGCGCCTAAATGTACTGAAGGACCTTCGCGTCCAACAGAGAAACCTGCACTTAGCGCCGCGACACCACCAAAAAACTGATGGATGGTATTACGCCAAGGCATCATACCGTAACGCAGTTTGATCCGATGGATCACAAATGGAATCCCGAGGCGGTAATGTCTAAGGCCAATGAGTAAACAAAGCACAGTGATAAATAAAGCTGCGGCTAATGGCAACCCAGCACGAATCGTCGAGTCTAACGATGTGAAATCATCTGCGGCAATGAGATAAAGCCGTTGCATGCCTAAAATGGACCAGCGAAATAGAATAATTAACAGTGCAGCAAGCATGCCGCCAACAACGGCAAGCAAGCACAATTGCAACGATGTGATTGGCAGCGCCACTCGGCGCCGTAGCGCAGGCAACCACCTTTGCTTCCAATTCATGCTAGAGTACCACCTCATAAAAAATCGAAGATAACATGTTGAGAATGAACAGCAAAATTGAAAAAGTCAGCGTGTGGCTGCAACAGCATCGAATTTCAGTTATTCCATTGCTACTGACCTTCATTGCTGGAGGCGTTTTAGGTTACGGCACCGGCAACATTGAACTCTGGCAAAAAGTGCAATTATTCGAGCAGCAAAAAGCCCAGCAACAATTGCAGCATAGAGAATTGCAACAGCGTTTTGATGAAACGAGTCGTAAGCTGGATTTCGTGACCGCAGATCTTGCTGTGGAGAAAAATACTAACCAGTTACTGCAAGACGATATCAAAAAGCAGCAACAACAAGTCTTCGACCTTAAGAATCAGCTCGCGGTATTTCAAAAAATTGTTGCACCAGAACAAGACAGCGGCAGTCTTGTCATCGATAAATTTAGTCTTAGAAAAGGGAAAAAACCTGGCAGTTATCACTATCGCATAGTGGTGATTGAACAGAACAAACAGCGCAAACAGACTAAAGCAAAGCTTGAATTCGTGATCACTGCTAACAAGCAAGTCAAAAAGAAAAAACAGACGGTCGGGTTAGATGTGTTAAAACTGGCGAGTACCGCAAAAAAACAAAGTTCATTGACAATCAAAAGCATAGCAACTGTGGAAGGTGACTTTGTGCTGCCGACCAGTCATACAGCAAAATCAATCGAAATCACGTTAACCAGTAATTCAGGGCAGGGGCAATCGCCAATCACGTTGACCAAAACAATGCCTTGGGATGGCAAATCCGAAATAGTTGAATAAATTAGTCAGGTATTAGATAATTCCCGGCGTTTTTTCAGTCGCAGAGGCCTTGTTATGTCAGATTTCGAAGTTCCTATTCATTTTACCGACGCCGCGGCCAATAAAGTTCTCGCGTTAGTGACTGACGAAGAAAACCCAGCACTTAAACTGCGTGTATATGTTACTGGTGGTGGTTGTTCAGGCTTTCAATATGGCTTTACCTTCGACGAGAAAGTCAATGATGGTGATCTCGTGGTAGAAAAAAGTGGCGTGAGCATGGTCGTTGACTCAATGAGTTTACAATATCTTGTCGGTGGCACTGTGGATTACACCGAAGGCCTGCAAGGCAGCCGCTTCATTGTGCAAAACCCCAACGCCACAACAACCTGTGGTTGTGGTTCTAGCTTCTCTGTATAGACACTTCGCTGGGCAGTGCTTCTGGTCTGTCCAGCAAAAAAAATCCCGCCGAATATTTCATCAGTCGTGACAGCTTGAAACGAATTGTATAAACTAAGTTTCAATTCGGTAACAAAAAATAAACTTTATTTTAGTTTTTTGTGATTTGTCGCTGTTTTTTTAAGCTGATTTCACGTTGCAACCATGTTTAAAGTTTGTTTTTCGAATGGAATCATTAGGATACGTTTCGCACATTTTTTGGTGATAATTTTACCATCGCTAATTGTACGCTCGTCGCATCCTATGGTTTAATTGACCGATTTTTATTGCTTATTGAATTTTCAATAAGGTTTGGATTTTTATTTGGCAGGACGTGTTTTACATAAGAAGAGGCGTTAAACGCTGGGAGACAGTTTGGTTATGAAAGGTACAAAGAGCGTAATTTCAGACGAGAATAAACGTCTGTGCTTGTGGTTAAAGCGTCAGCGACAAGATAAAGGCCACACCATGCGCAGTTTGTCTGAAGTTCTTGGCACCCCACATTCTTTCATTGGCAAAGTGGAAAACCAAGAGCGTCGTTTAGACGTGGTTGAGTTTGTCCGTTATTGTCAAGCGTTGGAGATTGATCCAGCAGAAGGATTGAAGCAAGTTATGCACGTTGCATAAACATGAAATAAGTGAAAAAGCCGCCTTGTGCGGCTTTTTTTATGCCTGTTTGTCAGCGGCTTTTGTGGCCAACAAGATTTTGATCCACCAGAGCAGTCCGAGTGCAGGGATCACCATCAGCGATGTAAAAACAAAAAACAGCGTCCAGTTTCCATCCAGCCAATTGACTATACTGCCGCCAAACGAAGCCATTGACGTCCTGCCAAAATTTCCAATAGATGCCAACAGGGCATACTGACTGGCTGAGAACGCGACGCCGGTAAAGCTACTGAGAAATGCCACAAAACACACAATAGAAAAAGCGGTCGTGAAGTTGTCGATGATGATGGTCCACAGTAGTAAGTGCTCGTCAGGTCCGACGCTGGCGATCCACGCAAACATCAAATTAGACGCAGCCATGGTGATGCCGCCTATTAACAAGCCTTTGTAAACGCCAAATCGGACGTTTAACAAACTACCTAAAAATGTGAACACCAAGGTAGCCCCCCAGCCTATCAGCTTGGAGTACTCGGCAATTTGCGCATTGCTGTAGCCAATTTCCCGATAGAATTGAATCGACATTCGGCCTAAAAACGATTCGCCGAGTTTAAAGGTTAAAATGAACAACACGAGGAGTAGAGACAACTTCACACCGTTGCGTCGAACAAATTCTGCAAAAGGCTCGAGGATCGTCATTTTCAGCCAAAGTAAGGCTGGGTGACCGATTTGACCTATATAGCGTTGATTGGCTAGTTGCTGCAACAGGTCGCGTTGTGTTGCGGGTTCTTTCAACATCAGCGTTTGCAAGGCCAGTAAACCCATTAAACCTGCAAGCAGCAAGTAGATGAACGACCAACCCAGTGCGTCAGCATAATAAAAAGCAATAAAACCAGGCAGCGAATAACCAGTCCACCATCCGGCAACTCCCATCGCTGCGGCGGCGGGAAGGCGGGGTTGATCATCTCCAATCACATCGATACGGTAGCCATCTATAGCGACGTCCATGGTGGCGGCGGCGGCACCTATCATGGATGCCCAAAGCACAGTCAGCGTTAATGAATCACTAGGATGTGTCAATGCCAACCCGACGGTTGCAATCGCTATACTGAGTTGCGTAGCGAATATCCAACTACGCCGTTGTCCAAACCGTTGATAGAGCAGCGGTAGACGGATCTTGTCGACGAGTGGAGCCCATATGAAGTTGACAGCATAAAACACGGTGACGGAGCCGACAAAGCTGATTGTTGCTCGCGGAAGATCTAAATCCTTTAGCCAACCACTGAGAGCGGAACCCAACAAAACCCAGGGAAAACCAGACGAGCAACCCAGTAAAAAAATTGCCCATAGACGTCTATCGGCATATAGCTTCAGTGAATCAAGCCAAGAAAACTGCGATGAAGACAACAGAACACTCCGCAACGATTAAAGTTGCAACCTTAACAAAGCCGAGCGGAGCTAGAAAGACAGAAACAAGAATATTAGGGCCTGATGCCAATAAATTCGTCTTCTGTTTGCACTGACCGCCCAAGCAAACATGCAATCGCTTGCTGCAAATGACGTTTAACCTGAGGATCTTGCTTCAATTCAGTTTCAGACCAAAACTCGAGTTGGTGCAACACATGCCAAAACACTTGCTCTCGGTAGGATGCTGGCGTCTTCGTGGCAACATTTAGTTGTGCCCATTCTTCAAGGGTATCCCACACGAACAGGTGCAGCTCACGATGCGGCAACTGTCCACGCAAAAATCGGGACACGTAAAACACCAGTTGTCTGGATTTTTGCTCTAAAAACTGCTCAAGCATGGCAATCCTCCGGCCAGAGTTCCTTTTCAGGTTTGAACGGAGCAGTTGCGCTGTCAACGCGACTGCGATAACAAGCGAAAACGCTTGTTATCGCAAGTATAGACTGGTTTAAATCGCAGGAAGGATAATTGCGCGGACAATCACAATTGGCGTTTTAGGCACGTTATCCCAGCCTAACTTGTCATTGTGCATCGTTTCCATTGCGCGAATTTTTTCAATTACATCCATGCCTTCAACTACATTGCCAAACACCGCGTAACCCCATGTTTTGCCCGGATTTAAGCTGGTGTTTTCATTTAGGTTAATGAAAAACTGACTCGTAGCGGTATGTGGCCCTTTTTCTTGATGAGCCATCGCCACTGAATATTGGATATTTTTGAGGCCATTACCTGATTCATTGGGAATTTCTGCGAAATTCTTGATGGGTTCCAAGTTGCGATCGTAGCCGCCGCCTTGCAATACAAACTCAGGCTCAAGTCGATGAAACACGCTGTTGTCGTATATTTTCTTGTCGACATACGTCAAAAAGTTGTTCACGGTAACCGCCGCTTTCATGCGATCTAACTCGATCACAATAGTACCGGCGGTGGTTTCCAATTTAACGCGCGGAAACAGGTTGTCTTTTTGGATAAACTCGCCGGGCATGCCAGCTGCAAGACTGCCAAAGCTCAACAATGCAAGCAAAGCAAACAGGATGCGACGCATCGATTAGTTCCTCAGGAAATTTTGCCATGTAGTGTCAGCCATCAAATCGTTCAGCACTTGTTCCGTGAGAACACGTAGCTCACGCTCCGCCATTGCTGTGTCTAATTTCAGCGGTTGGCTCCATTTGCCTGAGCGGTTGAATGATTTGTTGAAAGACGAGCCATTTTTCTCAATTTGCAGTGTCACAGAGACTGCATTGTGCACCACATGTTGCGCAATACTTAATTCTGCGTTTGCTTCTAATTGATTGATCTGAATGGTAACTGTTGTAGTGTCGGCGGCCGCTACATTAGCACCACGTTTCTTTAACGCGTCGGTCAGAGTGGCTTGGATTTGTCCGATCACATCATTCGTAGCAGGATAACTCTTCACTGAGTCGCCATCGCGCATAACCAATGTGGCATTATTTGGACGGTTATCCTGAACGGTCAAAGCGAAACTGACATTGGTTAACTCATTGCTTTGGGTGGCTAGGACCTGAGGCGATACGATAAAAGATTGCACTGAATTGCTGCAACCAACCAAACAGGCAGCAAGAGCTGCAGCAAAGAACACGGCGCGCATGGTTATTTCCTTCTAATGGTTTCAAGTACAGTAAATTTTGCATTACTAGCAATGTGAATACAACCGCCAAACAAGCGGCTCAGCTTGTCGCCGTAATCTAAATGACGATTGCAAACAACCCGCAAACGCCCGCCGACTTTGAGAACGCGACGAGCATCCGTGAACATCTGCCATGCAATATGATCGGTAATAGCGTGCTGTTGGTGAAATGGCGGGTTGCAGATAATCCAGTCTGCCGTTAGATCTGCTTGGCTGGTTAAGCAGTCGTCTGCGATAAATTCGCAGTGTTGTAGAGATTGCGGGATATTCTGCTCAACATTCAAGCGCGAAGATTCAATCGCCATATAGGATTCATCTGTAAAGACCACATGCGCGTCAGGTTGCTGCTGTAACATAGCCAGTCCGAGCACTCCGTTGCCACAGCCGAGGTCAATGACGCGCTCGCCAGCAACAACAGTCGGTAGGTGATCCAATAAAAAGCGTGCACCTATGTCTAACTGGTCTTTTGAAAACACATTGGCGTGATTAGCAATGAGTGCTGGACTGCTGTGATATGGCAATGCAATGGACCATAGTTTGGGAAATTGCCCGTTGGGGTGACGATTAACCGCTCCTTGCGCTACAGCTGTGATTAAACGACATTTTTTAACCGTTAATGATGCTGTGGTCGGTCCAATTTCTTCTTGAAAGATCTGCAACAAATTAGCATGAATGTCTTTTGCTTTAGCGGCAGCAACAATCACTGAACCTGCCGGAACCAGCGCTTTCAAGCGTCGTAACTGAAAACGTAGATAGCTATGATTGTTAGGGATTTTTAACAGAATGTGCTCTGACGTTGGCCATTCGTCGAGAGCCGTACGCACGGTTACTTCAGTCAAGCCATTTTGCTGCAAGTTATAGTGCAGTGCTAATTTTGCCAACAGTGAATCTGTAACGACAATGGGAGCGTACTGATGCAGCGCACAAGCCAGTGCGCCGAATTGATCATTGAGGATCAACAGTGAGGATGGCGTCGAATGTGCTTGCATGTAATCAATCAGCAACTCGTCAGCTGCATCCCACGCTTGTAAACTGCGGTTTCGCTGCTCTGGCGGATAACGATGCAGTGTCAGGGCCTGATCGCCGTGTTCAAAATGAATTGGACTGGTTTGCATAAAGTTGGCTCATTGCGGATAAGAGGACATTTTGACAGAACTCGACCTACCCGACAATCCAGCACTGCCGCAGCTGTTCCAGTTGCCGGATGCGCAGCTGCTGATGTGGCAACAATTGTTCGATCCGAAAACCAGTCGGCAGCTGCTGGCTCATTTGGTTCAGCTGCCATGGCAAAAACCGGCAATTTGGATGTTTGGACGAATGTTACCTATTCCAAGGCAACAAGTGTGGATGGGCGATCCGCATTGCAGCTATCGATATTCAGGCGTGCTGTTTAGTCCCGAACCTTGGACGCCAATATTGTTACAAGTCACCTCAATGGTCAGCCAGCTTACAGGCCATCCGTTTAATTGTGTGTTGCTGAATCGCTACGATGGTGGTGGCGAGCATATGGGATGGCATAGTGATGATGAGCCTGAATTAGGAGAAAGTCCGGTTATTGCATCTTTGAGTTTGGGTCAGAGTCGTCGATTTGATTTAAGACACAAAGACTTAGGGTGCCAATTGCAACTGACGCTGGCGGATGGGGACTTATTGCTGATGGCGGGTGAATGCCAACGATTTTGGCAACACGCATTACCAAAGCAAGCGAGAGCCGAAGGGACTCGGTATAATTTAACATTCCGATATATTGCCGCAGACAGGCGAAACTGCGAGGTTTAGCAAGGCGTGCCAGAAAAAATTTAGTTTTTGAAAAGCTACTGACAGCTTACCTGCAAGCATCTAGAGTGGAAAATAGTGAGTCAAATTGAGGAACGGTTTATGTCGATACACGCTTCAATAGAACAAAAGTTATTACAAGCGTTTGCGCCCGTTCATCTGGATGTAGTGAACGAAAGTCATATGCATAGCAGCGGGCTGGGAGCTGAATCCCATTTTAAAGTGGTTATTGTGACGCCTGCGTTTGATGGAATGCGCCTGCTTGCCCGTCATCGAGCGGTCAATGCCGTAGTGGCTGAAGAGTTAGCCATCAAGATTCATGCCCTTGCTCTGCACACTTACACCCCGTCGGAGTGGTACGAATATTACGCAGAGAAACCGCCTGCATCGCCAAAATGCCTTGGAGCTTTGAAAAAAGAGACTCAGCTAAAGACTGCGAGTTCTGCGAAGATCGCTGCTGAGTAAAGCAAAATTTGCTAAAGAAAACGAATCTGATCAGACCTGTTTGGGCGGTGAGTGTTTTACACTAGCTGCGGTATTTTCCAAACAGGTCTAATTCTATGGTGATCCAACCAAAAATTCGTGGCTTCATTTGCACTAACGCCCATCCAATAGGTTGTGCTGAACATGTCCGCGAACAAATCAACTATGTAAAACAACATGGCGCTGTCGCGGATGGTCCGAAAAACGTGCTGGTCATTGGTGCATCCACTGGCTACGGTTTAGCCTCTCGCATCTCTGCTGCATTCGGTTCTGGTGCCAAAACGCTGGGTATTTTCTTTGAAAAAGAAGCGTCTGAAGGAAAAACTGGTTCAGCAGGTTGGTATAACACAGCAGCGTTTGAACAAGCCGCTAAAGCTGAAGGCCTATGGAACAAACACTTAAATGGTGATGCGTTCACTGACGAACTAAAGTCGCAAGCGATTTCCATCATTCGCGCGGAAATGGGCAAAATCGATTTAGTGGTCTATTCGTTAGCTGCGCCACGTCGCAAAGACCCAGTGACTGGTGAAGTCTACAGCTCTGTGCTCAAGCCAATCGGTCAATCCTACACAGCACGCACCCTGAATACGTCGAAACGTGAAATCGAAGAAGTTTCCGTTGAACCTGCCAACGACGAAGAGATTTTCAACACAGTGAAAGTCATGGGCGGGGAAGATTGGGAACGCTGGTTAGATCAACTGCATGCAGCTGGTGTGCTGGCAGATAATTGCCAAACTGTTGCCTATACCTACATAGGTAAAGAGTTGACATGGCCAATTTATGGCAAAGCCACGATCGGTCGGGCAAAAGAAGATTTGGATCGCGCAGCATCAGCTATCACGAAAAAGCTGGCAGGGCAGGGTGGTCATGCTTATGTTGCTTCGTTAAAGGCTCTGGTGACACAAGCGAGTTCGGCAATTCCAATTATGCCTTTATATATTTCATTACTTTATCGGGTGATGAAAGAGGAAGGCACTCATGAAGGTTGTATCGAGCAAATTTATGGCCTGTTCCGTGAATGTTTGTACAACCCTAATCGTCAATTAGACAATGCTGGTCGTTTACGGATGGATGGCAAAGAACTCGCCGACCACGTGCAAGCGAAAATTAAAGCGCTGTGGGGGCAGGTTGAGACGTCAAATATCGATGAACTTACTGATTACAAGGGTTACCATCAGGAGTTTTTGCGTTTATTTGGCTTTGGTTACAGCCACGTGGACTATGACGCTGACGTTTCTCCGATGGTCAGCCTAGAAAATTTGGCTTAACATAATACGGCCGCCTTTATGGCGGCTTTTGTTTGCGCAAAAGGGTATTTTGGCAAATTAGGTTGGGAAAGCTGCCGTCAGTTGGAAGGAATATTACGGAAAGTGCTTATTTCGTGAGCATATTT
>DMYW01000061.1:0-467 GCA_003482455.1 Rheinheimera sp.
AGCTGACCATTTCTTCTTCCCAGACTTTATCCAGTGCTTTGGCCGTATCATCGCGTTCTTCGCTGCTGATTTGTTTTAATAAATCAGCCACATCAATGTCGGCGTCGGCAACTTCAAGCAGTGCTTGAAATAACACGTGATAGTCGCAGTCGCGTTGTACTAACCGAGCTGTTAATAAGCCGAGGATCGGTGCTACTTCTTGTAGGCCGTACTGGGCGTTCTCATCACCTTGCGTCGATAAAAACTCAAGGTACAGCGGCAGGTAGTCCGGTAGCTCATTAAGCGATATGTCCAATCCAGCCGATTTGTATTGCGCCTGCAAGTCGACCATGGCTTGGCCACGATCGCGCGATTCGCCATGCAGATGTTCAAATATCAACAAGCTCAACGAGCGACCACGCTCAAACAGACTGTCATAATCGGCTTGCCATTCCATCAAATCGCCATCTAGGCGCTGCTGCAAAAAA
>DMYW01000061.1:607-35256 GCA_003482455.1 Rheinheimera sp.
AAAATTGCAGCAGCGCCTGACGACAGGTCTCTGACACAGGGCTTTGCGTAATGACTTGCTCTAACTCCTGACGGCTTTGCATCACGTCTTCGGTTGGATAGTCCAGCAACAATGAAATGACCTGTAGTAGTTGCATGGCTTAGTCCTTCATCTCAACTGGGATCACTTGCCGTACGCCTTTGGCTTTGGCGCCGAACAAGTTCACCGGGTTATTGCCATCGCCACAGCCATTGCCAAAACTAAAGCCACATGAACTCTTCAAGTCATAGGCATTTTCAGCATAAGCACGGTGGCTGGTTGGGATCACGAAGCGATCTTCATAATTAGCGAGTGCCATGTAACGGTACATCTCTTCGACTTGCACGTCCGTGAGACCCACTTGTTTGAGCACCGCTAAATCTTCGACACCATCCACTTGCTGAGCACGTTTAAAGGCGCGCATGGCGATCATGCGTTCTAGCGCACGAACCACAGGTTTTTCATCACCGGCAGTTAGCAAATTCGCTAAATAACGCAGTGGAATGCGCAGTGATTTCAAGTCTGGGATCTCGCCATTGCTGCCGACATGACCAGCTTGCACCGCGCTTTGAATTGGTGACAGTGGCGGTATGTACCACACCATTGGCAAGGTCCGATATTCCGGGTGCAGCGGCAGAGCAACCTTCCATTCCATCGCCATCATGTAGACTGGGCTTTGCTGCGCGGCTTTGATCCAGTTGTCTGGGATCCCTTCCGCTTTGGCTGCTGCAATGACTGCGGGGTCATTCGGATCTAAGAATAAATCCAGCTGTGCTTGGTACAGGTCTTTTTCATCAGCAACCCCAGCGGCGTTAGCAATTTGGTCAGCGTCATACAGCAACACCCCTAAATAGCGAATCCGACCGACACAAGTTTCCGAACAGACGGTTGGCATGCCGGCTTCAATTCGAGGGAAGCAGAACGTGCATTTTTCAGATTTACCGGTTTTCCAGTTGTAATAGATTTTTTTGTACGGGCAGGCCGAGACACACATCCGCCAGCCGCGGCATTTGTCTTGGTCAATCAACACAATGCCATCTTCTTCACGTTTATACGCAGCACCAGACGGGCAGGCTGCGACACATGCTGGGTTTAAGCAGTGTTCACACAGACGTGGCAAGTACATCATAAAGGTCTTTTCGAATTGACCGTAAATGTCCTTTTGCACAACGTCGTTAAAGTTCTGGTCTTTTTTACGTTTTTCGAACTCGGTTCCGAGAATTTCTTCCCAGTTCGGTCCCCATTCGATTTTTTCCATCCGTTGGCCGGTGATCAGCGAGCGCGGTCTTGCGACTGGTTGATGCTTGCTGTCTGCAGCGGTGTGCAGATGTTGATAATCGAAATCAAACGGCTCGTAATAATCATCGATCTCAGGCAGGTCGGGGTTAGCAAAAATATTCGCCAACACCCGGCGTTTACCACCGATGCGTAATTCGAGCTGGCCACTGCTGTTTTTCACCCAGCCGCCATGCCATTTTTGTTGGTTTTCCCATTCTTTCGGGAAACCGATCCCTGGTTTGGTCTCAACGTTGTTAAACCATGCGTATTCGACACCTTCCCGCGACGTCCAAACGTTTTTACACGTGATGGAGCAGGTGTGGCAGCCGATGCATTTGTCGAGGTTGAGGACCATGCCAATTTGAGCTCTGACTTTCATTTCACATACTCCAACTTATTTCGTGTCTAACCAGTCAACTTTGGCCATTTTCCGGACGATAACGAACTCGTCGCGGTTACAACCAACCGTGCCGTAGTAGTTAAAGCCGTACGCTTGTTGGGCGTACCCACCAATCATGTGGGTTGGTTTCATCACAGCACGGGTGACCGAGTTGTGGATCCCGCCGCGAGTACCAGTCGTTTCAGCACCAGGCACGTTCACGATCCGTTCTTGGGCGTGATACATCATGCTCATACCCTCGGGTACCCGTTGCGAGACGACGGCACGAGCAGCGATAGCACCATTGACGTTAAACACTTCGATCCAGTCGTTGTCTTCAATGCCGGCGGCTTTGGCATCCAATTCGCTGATCCAGACAATCGGACCGCCGCGTGACAAGGTCAGCATCAACAAGTTGTCGGTGTAGGTACTGTGGATACCCCATTTCTGGTGGGGTGTGATCCAGTTCAACACGATTTCTTTGTTGCCGTTTGGCTTCTTCTGCAGCACAGGTTGTACTGTTTTTAAGTTAATTGGCGGTTTATAGGCACATTGTTGTTCACCAAAGTCGCGCATCCATTCGTGGTCTTGGTAGAACTGTTGCCGGCCGGTGATGGTGCGCCATGGGATCAACTCATGGACGTTGGTATAACCGGCGTTGTAAGACACGTGTTCATCTTCTAAACCAGACCAGGTCGGTGACGAGATGATCTTGCGCGGTTGAGCGACGATATCGCGCCAACGGATCTTCTCTTCTTCCTTGTTGGTGGCTAAATGGGTATGGTCACGACCGGTGATTTTCGAGAGTGCTTCCCATGCCTTGACGGCAACATGGCCGTTGGTCTCAGGGGCGAGCGACAAGATCACTTCACAGGCGTCAATCGCACTTTCGATGCGGGCCAAACCTTTATTCACGCCTTCGGCGACATGCGTTCGGTTCAGTTGTTTGAGGAACTTCACTTCCTCTTTGGTATCCCAGGCGATCCCTTTGCCGCCATTGCCGGATTTTTCAAGCAAGGGGCCTAGTGATGTGAAGCGCTGATAGGTGTTCGGGTAATCCCGTTCGACCACATTGATGTGTGGCATGCTAATACCCGGTACTGGTTCACATTCACCTTTCCACCAAGCTTTGACACCATAAGGCTGCGCCAATTCGGCAGGGGTGTCGTGGTGCATCGGTGTTGTCACTACATCGGTTTCTACACCCAAATGCCCTGGGCACAGGCGCGAGTATTCTTTGGCAATCCCTTTAAAGATCTCCCAGTCACTGCGGGCTTCCCATACTGGGTCGACGGCGGCAGACAGCGGGTGAATAAACGGATGCATATCCGAGGTATTCATGTCGTCTTTTTCGTACCAGGTTGCTGTCGGTAACACGATGTCGGAATACAAACAGGTGGTTGACATGCGGAAATCTAAAGTGACCCACAAATCCACTTTGCCTTCGGCACCTTGGTCGACCCAAGCCACATCTTCAGGCTTTTTGCCACCAGACTCGCCCAAGTCTTTGCCCATTAAACCGTGTTTAGTGCCCAGCAAATGTTTGAGCATGTACTCATGGCCTTTGCCGCTTGACCCCAGCAAGTTGGAACGCCAAATAAACATGTTGCGTGGGAAGTTTTGTGGATTTTCAGGTTCCACACAGGCGAACTTTATAGCACCGGATTTTAACTCACGGACCACATAGTCTTTTACATCAAGCCCGGCAGCTTTGGCTTTGGCGGCAATATGCAGCGGGTTGGTGCCTAATTGGGGTGCTGACGGTAACCAGCCCATGCGCTCAGCGCGGCTGTTAAAGTCAATGATTGAACCCGTCCATTTTTCTTTGTTGGCCAGCGGTGAAATCACCTCGGCCATGTCGAGTTTTTCATAACGCCATTGACTGGAGTGGTTATAGAAAAACGAGGTCCCGTTCATATGACGTGGTGGGCGTTGCCAATCCAGTGCAAACGCCAGCGGCGCCCAGCCGGTTTGTGGCCGTAGTTTTTCTTGACCGACGTAGTGTGCCCAGCCACCACCACTTTGACCGATACAACCACACATCATCAGCATGTTGATCAGGCCGCGGTAGTTCATGTCCATGTGATACCAGTGGTTCAATGCCGCACCGACGATCACCATAGAGCGACCACGGGTCTTATCGGCATTGCGCGCAAACTCGCGAGCAACACGGATCACATCGTCCGGTGCGACCCCTGTGATGGCTTGTTGCCACGCTGGCGTGTAGGGCACATTGTCGTTGTAACTTTGCGCACGATTGCTGTCGTTCACGCCGTTATCGACGCCATAGTGAGCCAGAGTTAAATCAAACACTGTCGCCACTAACGCTTGTTCGCCGTTGGCTAATTGAATGCGACGTACTGGTACTTTACGCAGCTGTACATCCGCATGATCTGTGTGTTGGAAATACTGATATTCGTGCGGAGCGCCCCCAAAATATGGGAAAGCGACTTCAGCAAATTCGTCGTGGTTTTTCACTAACGACAACAGCAGTTCGACTTCACCATCTTTGTCTTTTTGCTCGAGGTTCCATTTACCAGGCTCTTCAGCCTTTTTACCCCAGCGATAGCCGATCGAACCATTTGGACTGGTCAATTCGCCGTTTTGTTTAATACCGATGGTTTTCCAATCTGGGTTGTTGGCTTCGCCCAAATTGTTGACGAGATCTGCAGCGCGTAAGAAGCGGCCTTGGGTTAACTTGCCGTCTTGCTCTTCTAACATCACCAGCATTGGCATGTCGGTGTAGCGACGAACATAGTCAGTAAAATAGCTGCTTGGATTTTCGACGTGGAACTCACGCAAAATGACGTGGCCAAAGGCCATCGCCAGGGCGGCGTCAGTGCCTTGTTTTGGAGCAAGCCAGGTGTCACCAAACTTGGACGCTTCGGAATAATCCGAGGTGATCACGCAGGTTTTGGTGCCTTTGTAACGTACTTCTGATAAGAAATGGGCATCAGGAGTACGTGTTTGTGGCACGTTAGAACCCCAAACGATGATGTAATTGGAGTTGTACCAGTCGGCCGATTCGGGCACGTCGGTTTGTTCACCCCATACTTGCGGCGAAGATGGAGGTAAGTCGCAGTACCAGTCGTAGAAACTTAAGCAGTTACCGCCGATCAGCGATAGATAGCGTGCGCCAGAGGCATACGAAACCATCGACATTGCAGGGATGGGTGAAAATCCGGTGACTCGGTCTGGACCGTAGGTTTTTGCGGTATAGATGTTTGCTGCGGCGATCAGTTCGTTGACTTCGTCCCAGCTAGCACGGATAAAACCACCCAAGCCACGACGTTCTTTGTATGTCTTGGATTTATTCGGATCTTGGACAATCGACTGCCAAGCCAAAACGGGGTCTTGGTGGACAGCCCGCGCTTCACGCCACAGTTTCATCAAATGCTGGCGGACTTTCGGGTATTTTAAACGGTTCGCGCTGTAGATATACCAAGAATAGCTGGCACCGCGCGGGCAACCACGTGGTTCGTGGTTTGGTAAATCGGGGCGTGTCCTTGGATAGTCAGTCTGTTGAGTTTCCCAGGTAACTAAGCCGTCTTTGACATAAATTTTCCAGCTACAAGAGCCGGTGCAGTTTACGCCATGGGTCGAACGTACGATTTTGTCATGTTGCCACCGTTGCCGGTAGCCTTGTTCCCAAGTTCTATCGGCATTGGTAGTGACGCCATGACCATCGGCGAATGGGGTGGTGCGTGTTTTGAAAAAACGCAACTTGTCGAGCAAGTGACTCATTGTTTTACTCCTGCTGGCGATTGAACGTGGGTTTATAGAACGTCAATCGGTGCTGAACTTGCCTGCAATGTAGGATTGCCGAGTGGAATCATGATTGATCTAAACTAAGCTTTCTACGTGCTGAAATTGGGTACGTGGCAGTAAAAATACCCACAAAGAGGTAGCGGTTTATTTTTGTAACTCATTGATAATAAATGAAGGTTTAGAGCTAAATCGCAGGGGTTACTTTGATGATGGCTTCGATTGGAACAAAGGGGGTAGCTCCTGTGTTCGGGTCTAAAAACAGGAAAGTTCGATTAAAACCAAGTAGGCTCGAACCATGATAGGCAAACGACACGATAGTGTTAGAGATAAGATGCAATTTTCGATAGTGACCAGAATTGGGGTAGCCTTGGCGTTAATCGTTGCGCTGGCGCTTGGCACCATGATTATCTCGTACTGGATCTCAGAACGGGCGGACAGCGATGCATTAGCAATTAATGTGGCTGGATCGCTGCGTATGCAAACGTATAAAGTCGCTATGCTTTCGGCATCGCCCACAGACCCTGAGTTCTCAAAAGCGCGGTTGAAACTGCAAGAAAGTTGGCGTCACCCAGTGTTTAAGCGTTTAAACGTCGAACATAACGCGATAGGCAGTTTGTTCAATCAGGGTAAATCAGCCTGGGTACTGCTTGATGCTCAGTTAGAAACGCTGGCGCTGGATCAGCGTTATTTGCTAGCCACGTCACAAGTGAATTTACTCGATGAACTGGTCAGCCAAATCCAAGCCGATGCGGAATACAAAGTTCGATTGTTACGTACAGTGCAAGTGATTGCCTTGTTTGCCACAGTGCTATTAGCAGCCATTGTGTTGCATTGGTTACGTAATCGTGTTGAGCAGCCGCTCACGGAACTGACGAGAGCAGCTCATCGCATTGGGCAAGGTGATTTTACTACGAGGTTGGTTCAACAACAGCCTGACGAACTAGGCGTTTTAGCCACCACGTTAAACAAGATGTCAGATGCGATTGCGTCCATGTACGGCAACTTACAAAAACGAGTAGATGCACAAACCCAAGCGCTACAAACCTCCAATACCAAATTACAGTTTTTGTATGAAATGGTGCGCAATCTAACCATCGATACCGTTGATAAAGCGAAACTAGATTCAATTATCGAACAGCTGCATGGCGTTGTTGCAGTACAAGATATTGAGCTGTGTCTACTTACTGAGCAAGGCGACAGGCCTTATCTGCAAATCCAACCGGAAAACCAACTAGACCCTTGTGAACGCGAAAGTTGCCATGAGTGCATTGAAGCTGACGAGCAGGGGCAGTGTCGCGACGATGGTTACGTCTATCGTTATCAAGTGCAACGCGACAATCATTATTACGGAGTGCTAGTCGTTCGGACAGGCTCGTTAAAACCTCTGCTGGATTGGCAACAACAGTTACTTCGTACCGTCGCTGACCATATTGCCATTGCAATGGGCCTAAAAAGTGAGCATGAGCAAACTCGCCGTATTGCGCTGATGCAAGAGCGCACCGTGATTGCTCGTGAATTGCATGACTCGTTAGCGCAAGCATTGTCTTATTTAAAGATCCAGGTCAGTCGGCTAAACAAAGCGATCCCAAAACATGACGAAGCTATGTTAATGGATGTTACCGCCGAACTTAAACAAGGTTTAGACAATGCGTATCGGCAGTTGCGCGAATTGTTGACCACCTTCCGATTAAAAGTTGAAGGTGGCGGCCTTGAGCAAGCCATTCATCAAGCGATTGAAGTATTAACGGTGCAATCTGGGATCCATTTCCGCTTGCAATACCAGCTATTTAATGTGCCGTTGTCTCCCCACGAAGAAATTCATTTGTTGCAGATCATCCGCGAAGCGAGTCAAAACGCGGTTCATCATAGCAAAGGGACTGAGGTATTGGTTCGCCTAGAACAACATCAGGACCACCGTATTGAACTGGCCGTTGAAGACAATGGTGTAGGCATTCCAGATAAGGCAGAAAAGTTAAACCATTATGGCTTGGCCATTATGCAAGAACGTAGTCGTCAGTTGTATGGAGTGCTGGCGATAGAACGACGGCCGCAAGGTGGCACAGGCGTTTACTTTCGCTTCACGCCCGAATACCTGCGCCAAGTACAGGCTTGAGGTGATGTTACCAACGAGGGATAGAGATGTTGAACTTTCTTAAACACTTTTCCATCAGTAAAAAATTGGCAGTGCTGTTGTTACTGCCGATGCTGTTGGTGCTTGGATTAGCCAGCCAGGAATTGCTGCAGCTGTGGCAACGTTATCAAACAGCACTGCATGTGCAAAGCATGGTCGAACAGTCTCAGCAGCTGGCTGACTTTGCGACCAAGTTACAAGCTGAACGGGGTAGTAGTGGGGTATTTGTAGCCAGCCGCGGTGAGCGTTTTGGCGATTTAATGCAACAAGCGCGCACCGCGACCGATGAACAACATGCACAGCTAACAACTGAACTGCGTAGTCAAGTTGATGCGGATTATCAACAGCTGATTGCAATGCGCAGTCAAATTGATCAAAAAAGTGTGGAGTTGGATTTCGTCACGAGGGCCTACACCAGCAGTATCATGAAAGTGCTTGAGTCCATTGAGAACGGAGTCAACCAAGTTGACGATGTATATTCTCAGCAGGGCTTAATCGAGCTTGGCAATTTGATGCAATGGATGGAGCGTGCTGGGCGAGAACGCGCCATGGTGAGTTTGATCTTAACAAATCAGCAACTCACCGAGCCACTGCTTCGCAAATGGGCGCATAATTTTGGTGAACAACAAACCTATCGTCAGCATGTGATCGATTCAGCTTGGTTAAAAGCAGTCACTTTAACAATTCCCTTGGCCGACATAGAACCTGCACTCTATCAAGCCCAGATCACTCAGTTACAAAGTACTGCGGTGGGTCAGCCGGTAAGCGGCGATGCTAAGGGCTGGTTTGAGCTGGCGAGCCGCCGCTTGCATGCATTACAAGGTTTTCAACACAGCATGGTTGAGCAACTGGCTACACAAGCAAGTTCTCAAGTGAGCCGTGCGATGGCAAGCGTCATTGTTATTAGTTGTGGACTAGCCGTGCTGATAGCCGTGGTGCTGTGGGTCAGCTTGACGATATCTGCCACCATCCGTCAGGCAATTGAAGAATTAGATCAATTGATGTCACGTCTGATGGCCCACGATTTGACTCAGCGCAGTCATGTCGACAGTCGCGATGAATTTGGCCATTTGTCAGCGGGGCTAAACCAAGTCACAGGTGAGTTAAACCACGTGTTGCTGGAGATCCGCTCTGCCACCGACCAAGTCGCGGCGGCAGCCGAAGAAGCATCAGCAATCACTTTGCAAACTCAACAAGGGGTTGCACAACAGCAACAAGACACTGAGCAGGCCGCCACAGCGATGCATGAAATGTCTGCGACCGTTGCCGATGTCGCTAGCAGTACCAGCCAGGCAGCCGAACAAGCCGATCATATTCAAGAGCGTACGGTCGCCGGTCAGCAGCAGCTGCAATTGACTCGCCGACTGATTGATGAGTTAACTCATCAAGTGCAGGATACGGGTCAGCAGCTTGATGCCTTGTACCAACATACCCAAGACATCAACAGTGTGTTGGATGTGATCAAAGGTGTTGCCGAGCAAACCAACTTACTGGCGCTGAACGCGGCGATCGAGGCTGCTAGAGCAGGCGAGCAGGGCCGTGGCTTTGCCGTGGTTGCCGACGAAGTACGGCATTTGGCGCAACGAACACAACAATCCACCATCGATATTCGACGGATGATCGAAGATTTGCAACATACAGCAAAACAATCGGTGCAATCGATGTCAGTCAGTGTTGAAAAAGCCAATGTCGGAAATCAGCAAATGTTGCAGATGTCGACGTTACTTAATGAAATAGTAGAAGGTGTTAAAACCATTCATGACCGCACGACACAAATCGCATCTGCGGCGGAAGAACAAAGCACTGTCGCCGAGCAAATCAATATCAATATTACGAGGATCAGTGACGTGTCGTCACAGACCAGTACCGGAGCCGCGCAAACAGCGGATATGGCAGGTGAGCTGGCGCGGTTAGCGGCAGAGTTGCAGCGGCTGGTTGCCCAGTTTAGTCTGGCCGCCGCACGCTAGAAATTGATCCAACGAATAGTCGGGAACTACCTCTAAAGGGCAATAGTTCTATGCGCAAAGAACAGGCATTGTGATGACACCTATCCCAGTGCCTTTTTTAATCCCATGAAAAAAACACCTGAATTTGGCCCACAGCAATTGCAATTGTTGATCCACGAACGAAATTGCACTGAGATGCAAAAACGACGTCTTGAGCAACTTTACAAACAATTGCAATTTGATTTGTCTAGCTGTCAGAACCCAGAACAACGCCTTGTACTTTCGCAACAGATGTTGATTGACCACATTCAACGCTTAAATCAAGCGGTGGCGCGGTTTAGTCAGTTAATCCAGCAAGAACAGCAGACTCAAACCTCAACTACCGAAGAACTTTAGCCCTGATGTTTGCGTGCTAGGAGGAGGTGTCAGTATGTCATTGGGAGAAGAAAAGCTATCGGTAGCTTGTGGCCTGAACGATTGTGCGGTGCCATCGGCCCGCAAACCTGATCGGGTAACTGCCATGTTGCAGTTAATCAGCCAAGTCAAAGCGGAATTCCCACTGTACGAACCATCTACCTTTATCTGCGGCGTAAATACCGATTGCCAAGGTTGCCCAAAGAAGCTGCTAGAGATGGTCGACAGTGAAATTAATTACTGGGAGCATGCTATCGCCCGAGGCGTTGTGCCGACATTTGATCAGTTGCGTCGATTTGGCAAAATGTGCCTTGGTGTTCGCCGTGGTTTAGCCCGTAATAATCTGTTGTATTCACAACGAATCAGTGTCAAGCAAGGGTCGCAACCATAGCGGTGAGCATAAATACCATAGCGGCTTGCATTAAGATGCGGCTCTTGGTGACCTGCAATCCGTCATTGACGGTGGCATAAAGCACTAACATCAAAAGACTTGCTAGTTTCAAGAGTCCAGATTGCCGCCATAGGTGCGGCTCCACCCACACAAAAAACAACTGCATTAACGCAAAAAATAACAATCCTAAGGCATAACCAAGCTCTAGCGATGCTAATGAATTGACGGCATCTTGCCCCGCAACTTGCATGGTTCGATTTTTAGGTAGCCGCAGCCATGCGCGAATGCACTTACCGCCAGCCGCCAGTATCACGCACCCCGCACTGACGCCAAGCGTCACTTGTGATACATCCATCTAGCACCTCCAACTCATAAAAAAGCCCTTGTTGTTGAATCACAACAAGGGCATCGCGTGAATCTCAGCCGTGACTATGGGTTATAAAACTCACCATCTTTGCGCAAGTAGAACAACCAGTTGACCACCAGACACAAACCATAAAACACGGCAAAGCCGATCATGGCGTACTCAGGGGTTGCGGCTTTAATTTGTTCACCAAACACTTGGGGAATATAAAAAGCACCATATGCGGCAACGGCGGAGGTCCAACCGAGCACCGGGCCTGCTTGCTCTTTTGGAAACACCACGGCGATGGTGCGGAAGGTAGAGCCGTTACCAATACCACTAGCGGCGAACAGACCTAAGAAAATCAAAAAGAACGGCATAAAGAACTGTTCTGGGGTTGGCGATTGATACGCCAATTGCATGTAATAGGCCGCGCCAAGTGCACAAATGATCATGGCGATTGAACACAGTTGCGTAACAAAGGCACCGCCCAGTTTATCGGCCAACCAACCACCAACGGGGCGAATCAAAGCACCAATAAAAGGCGCGATCCACGCATAAGTGAGCGCGCTCGGTGCGTTAGGATTGACCGTCGTGTGGGTCATTACGCCATCAACCATGGTATGGCTAAAGCCGAAAATGACTTGAATGGACAGTGGAAATGCCGCGGAAAATCCAATAAACGAACCAAAGGTCATCACGTACAAGACGCTCATTACCCAAGTGTGTTTATTCGAGAAAATTTTATATTGGCGATCTAAGTTGGTGCGAATAGCGCCAGGCAAAAGTTTTAATAAAAACACTGTGCTGAACAGTACGCCGACGAGTACTAATTCTTTTGGCACGCCAAAGCCTGAACCGTTTACGGCCGCTGGAAGCATCAGCCACAAGCCGGCAATAGCGGTGGCAAAACCAATTAGCAACATCACCAAGATAATTCCAAACGAGACTAACGCAGCAGGCTGTTTTGGCGTTACTTCGTCTGTATTGATATTGTTCATGCCAAACCACGTGGCAAACGCCAACGGGATTAACAATAACAACCAAACAAAACCGCCGTTTTGAACCCAAGTTTCGCTGCCGGCCGGAATACTTCCTATTAAAGTGCCACTGGCTTTTTGCAGGATCATCGCATCACCGCCACCTGCAAAGGTAAATGCGCCGAATGTCATAAACAATGGCACTAAGATTTGCATGGTGGTAACACCAAAATTACCTAACCCGGCGTTGAGGCCAAGCGCCAAACCTTGTTGCTTTTTAGGGAAAAAGAAGCTGATGTTGGACATGGAAGCCGCAAAGTTACCGCCACCAATACCCGACAACAGAGCCATCAACTGGAATACCCAAAATGGCGTGGTTTTGTCTTGTAACGCCAGACCTGTGCCAATAGCCGGTAGCATCAACAAGGACGTTGTTAAGAAAATGGTGTAACGTCCACCACACATCCGCACAAAGAAGCTCGACGGGATCCGCAAGGTCGCCCCTGTTAGACCTGCAATCGCTGTAAGTGAGAACAGATCACTAGCGCTGTAGGGAAAGCCCAAGTTCATCATTTGTACTGTCAAGATGCTCCACAGCATCCATACCGCAAATCCACACAAAAGGCTTGGGATCGAGATCCATAGATTGCGAGTCGCAATCGCTTTGCCTGTTTGGTTCCAAAAGGACTCATCCTCAGGTAACCATTTTTTTAGATCGGACATACATAACTCCAGGTGTCTAATGCGCACGCATCGCGACAACTATGCAAGTCAATCTGCTGCTTCACAATGAAGCTGAAGGGTTACCTCAAAGCCTAAGACAAGGCGAAAGAGATACCCATAAAGTGGTAGCTCTGGCGATGCCTATTGTAAAATATCTATAATTATCAGATAGATAAATTGGCTTGTTAGAGCGGGTTGTAATGGCGGATTTGAGAAGGGCATGTATGCCCAATCGTGCAACATGATATAAATCAAACTTCAGAATAAAGGATTACTTCCTAATAGGCAGCCTACGGTAGTACTTGGAGTTTTTTACCATGTCCAATGATAAGTTCAGTGTGATGTTAGTCGATGACCACCCATTGTTGCGCAAAGGCTTGCGGCAGCTGATGGCCTATGAAGACGATCTTGAAGTCGTTGCTGAAGCAAGCAGCGGCGCCGATGCACTAGTACTCGCCAGTGAACTTGACCCTGACTTGATCATTTTGGATTTGAACATGCAAGGTATGGATGGCCACGAGACACTGAGACGGCTGCGCGATGATGGCGTAACCTCGCGCATCGTTATGCTCACTGTATCGGATTCGAACGACGATGTGATCAAAGCCATCAGTCTAGGGGCGGATGGGTATTTGTTAAAAGACTCAGATCCTGATGAACTGCTTGAACAGATTAAGCGTGCCGTGCATGGCAAGATGGTGCTCAGTGATGCCGTCAATGCGGCGTTGGCGGATGCGATTCGTCGGCCGGTCGAAAAACCTGCGTCCGATATTTCGACCTTAACCAATCGCGAACTGGAGATTTTAGAGCTAATCGCCAAAGGGCTAAGTAATAAGCTGATTGCACGCGAGCTTGATATATCAGATGGCACTGTCAAGGTTCACGTCAAACATCTACTGAAAAAACTCAATTTACGGTCGCGAGTCGAAGCTGCCGTGTGGATGGTGAATTTTCAAGGCAAGCAAGCATGAGCAGAATGCAAACACTAGCTCAAGCGCTGCAGCGCATGTTGTCGGCTGTCCATATTCCAGTGACGCAAGAATGGATAGGTCTGGATAACGCGGCAGAACGAATACTTGCCTGTGATATCTATTCACCACTGGATGTACCGGCATTTGATAATTCGGCCATGGACGGTTATGCCGTCCGCTTTGCCGATGTAGCAGACGAGCGGCGATTAAAGGTGGTCGGTCAGAGTTTAGCCGGTCATCCATTTGATGGTGATATCGCGATCGGGGGCTGCGTACGTATCACCACCGGTGCCATGGTACCGGCCGAATTAGATACTGTGCTGATGCAAGAAACCGTCACTAAGCGAAGCGATGGTCACGACGAGTTTATCGAGTTACAACAGCGCCCCAAGGCCGGCCAACATGTTCGATTACGCGGCAGTGAATTGCAGCAAGGACAATTGGTGCTTCGCAAAGGACAACGTCTGGGTCCACTGCACCTGGGGGTGTTGGCAACGCTGGGGATCGCCCGTGTGGCCGTTTATCCGCAATTAACCGTTGGCGTGTTGTCCAGCGGAGATGAAATCAAACAGGCCGGTACACCGCTTGGTGTCGGTGATGTTTATGATTCCAATAGAATAGTCATCAAAACCATTTTGAAACGCTTGGGATATCAGGTCGTGGACTATGGTTGGGTGGCCGATGATCCGTTACATCTGACACAGGTGTTTCAGCGCGCTGCCGGCGAAGTGGATGCATTAGTAACCAGTGGAGGCGTGTCTGTTGGCGACGCGGACCATACGCGGCAGGTGCTTGAAAGTTTGGGGCAGATGAATTTCTGGCAAGTCGCCATCAAACCCGGCAAACCCTTTGCATTTGGCACCCTGGGCGCTTGCGCGTTTTTTGGCTTGCCAGGTAACCCGGTATCGGCCGTGATGACATTAGAGCAGTTAGTGATCCCAGCTCTTGCAAAACGTGCAGGCTGGGTTGATGCGTTACAGGTCAGCAGTCTTCATCACCCCGAGGCGGTGCAAGCAGATTTAGTTGGCATGACCGCTGCGGGCACATATCCGCTGATAAGCGCCAAAGCGCAACAACCTTTGCGGAAAAAGGCGGGGCGGATGGACTTTCAACGCGTTAATCTATCGGTGGTCGAACAACAAGCCGTTATTGAACCGGTTGGTTTGGATAGCTCCGGTATGCTGACATCCTTATTGTACGCCAACGCATGGACTTGGCTTGAACAAGACCGTGCTGATGTCGCCGTCGGCCAAACCGTGCTGGTACAACTCAAAAGCCCATGGTTGTGGTAAGAGTGCCAACCCTCAGCGCCAAGAAAAAGGTCTCAGCACTGAGGGCCTCCCGCTAGATAAGCCGCCGTACCACCAATGGTGCGGCGTAAAGCTCAACACCGTCATCGTTTTTCTATCTGCTGTCGATATGGGCAGCAACCCATCTGAGATACCCCTTTTGCCTTGGCTTGTGCCTTACAACCCATTGATGTAGGTCAAAGTTTCGCAGTGATACACGCGCACAATGCGCAGCGAACACAGATGTGCAGTTGGCACAGGATGCGGTGAACTAATTGACTTGGGGGCGTGATGATTACCACTGATACGACTTTAACTGTAACTAAGCGGCCACTGGCCGACCTGATTGCCTCGCGCTTGTTGGCGCTGGGGATCCATGACCTGTTTGCCATCCCTGGTGATTTTGTCTTGCCATGGCTCAGTCGGTTTGAGCAGCAATCGTCATTGACCTTAGTCCAACTAAGTCACGAACCAAGTGCTGTATTTGCCGCCGATGCAGCTGCGCGATACACCAATAAACCAGCGGCCGTTGTGCTGACCTATGGGGCTGGAGCGTTAAACGCCATCAATGCAGTCGCACAAGCCTATATGGAATTCGTGCCGCTGCTAGTTTTTGCTGGTTTTCCATCAGCGCGCGAGTTGGATGCCGGCTATTTGCTGCATCACCAAACTGCAGATGTCGATGGCCAGCTGCGGATGCTCTCAGAAGTCACCGCACTACAGGTGCGGTTAGACAATCCGGCAACAGCTGTGGCGCAATTCGAACTGGCACTTGCCACTTGTCAGCGGGAAAGTCGACCTGTATTAATTGAATTGCCACGCGATATGGCTATGTGTGGGGTGCCCGAAATATCCTCTGTTGTGCATCAAGCGACGACCTGCACTGACAAGACCAACCAGATACAACGACTTGATGAGGCTCGTTGTGCGATCACATCGTATTTGCAAAAGGCCAGCAAGCCCTGTGCGTTAGTTGGAGCGAAAGCTCGGCGCTTTGGCTTTGCAGATGCAGTCATGGCGCTGAGTCGTCGCTGCCAGCTCACCTGCGTCACCACATTGCTGGGGCGCGGCGTGGTGTCCAAAAGCCAATGTCTATTCGGTGGTACATTCACTGGCGCAAAAGGCGACCCGCTCGCGGACTTTTTGTTAACCAGTGATTTGTTGTTGCTGTGTGGCGTTATTCACTCAGACAGCAATTTTGCCGGTTACCCAACACTGCTCAGCGATCGGCCGGTGCTTTGGTGGGATGAACATGGCGTGCGTCTACCAGACGGGCGTTTTTTTCCGCTCACGGTTGCAGACAGCACAGAGCTGTTTGCCACGATCAACCTACCATTTACGCCTCGCCTTGGTGAGCTTGCACCGAGTTGTGCACCTGCTGAGTCACCTAAAGCATGGAGTTCGGGTTTAGTCATGCAGCAGTTGCATAAACAGTTAACACTGCGATCAGAGTTGTACCCATTTGTCGTAGATATCGGCGATTGTTTGTTTGCCTCGCTGCAAGTTGCTCCAGAGTACCTCCTTGCACCGGCATTTTATGCCTCGATGGGCTACGCTGTACCTGCCGCATTGGGCTTGCAACAAGTCTCTAAGTTGCGACCTATTGTGGTCGTTGGTGACGGAGCGTTTCAGATGACGGGTTTAGAACTTGGCCATTGCAGTCGGTTCGGCTGGACACCAATTGTTATCGTCTTAAACAACCAAAGCTGGGGGATGATCAAAGCTTTTGCTCCGGATTTACAGGCAACTTCACTGTCGGGTTGGAACTACGCTGCACTAGCGAGAGCCATGAATGGCGGTTCTCGACAAGTATGGAATGTAGAGCAATTCGTCAGCGCCATTGATGACGCACTGGCAGATACTCAAAGGTTTCGTCTGATTGAAGTCATGTTGCCAGCCGACAGCTATAGCGAGTGTTTAGCCCGCTTTAGTGGAGCGATGACCACTGCGTAGCGCCTTGCGGCAATGCTGGGCTCTCCAACATGCAACGATGATATCTGCGGTGGTGAGTCTGGCATTTTGTTACGCAACAAAGTGCTGGTAGGTTTATCACTTAGTAGGTTTACTGCTTATTACACACTACAACCGTGTTTTAGTTCCACCACCTGTTGTGCAAACATCTTGATATCTTCTGGGTCATGACTGATCAGAATACAGGGGATTTGCCAATCCGTTAGACAGTCCAATAGATCACGACGTAACTGCTGGCGCAGTGCTGCATCCAACGCCGAGAATGGCTCGTCCAGCAACAATGCACGTGGCTGGCGCCACAAGGCTCTTGCCAGTGCTACACGTTGTTGCTGGCCCCCAGAGAGCTGGTGTGGATATGCATGAGCAACATTCGTTATTTCAAATCTAGCCATCAGTTCTGCCAGCCTCCTGCGAGCAAGGTCGGTCCTTTGCTGCTCAACCGGTGCTTTAGAAAAAAAGTACCTCGAAAGTCCCAATGTCGGTGCCCGCGAGCTTGGGGTAGGTGCTGCGAACATGACATTTTGCGCCGCGGTGAGATGTGGGAACAACGCGTACTGTTGAAACACATAACCAAGCTGACGCTGGTGTGGAGGCAGATTTATAGCAAGTTGACGATCAAACAAGCACTGTTCTGCCAGTTGGATCCGGCCATGCTCTGGTGTCAATAAACCTGCGATCATCTTTAATGTTAAACTTTTGCCAGCACCGGAGTTGCCGACAATAGCCAGTCGTTGCACATCAGACTGAATGGCTACGTCCAGTGTAAAATCACTGCCGTGCTGATTGGCTAAACGCTTTTTGACCGTAATATCAAACATGAGGTGCCTGCCAACGTGGTTGACTCACTCGTTTGGCTAGATAGAGTAGAACCACACATACCAGAGATGTCAGCAACGCCAATTGATTTGCCGCTTTTTGGTCACCCGCTTGCACAGCCTCGTAAATCGCGATCGACAGTGTTTGCGTTTTTCCTTCGATACTACCGGCCAGCATTAACGTAGCACCAAATTCACCCATCGCTCGGGCAAAGGCCAGCATCAAGCCAGCTAAAATACCCGGCCAGGCGAGCGGTAGATGCACTCGCCAAAACGTCGCCCCTTTGGATAAACCAAGCGTCAGCGATGCCTCGATCAGGGTGCGGTCGATCGTTTCAAACGCGGCGCGCGCAGGTTTTAGCACCAAAGGAAACGTCACGACGGTGGTGGCAAGAATGGCACCTTCAAGGCTAAACACGAGACGCACTCCCAACACGTGTTCCAACCATTGGCCAAATGTGCTTTGGCGACCTAGTAGCACCAACAAATAATATCCAACTACGGTCGGTGGCAGCACCATAGGGAGCGTTAAGACAGATTCAACCAGCGCTTTTCCTGCAAACCGGCGGGTGGCCAAAAGGTATCCCAAACCGCCTGCCAACAGCAGATTAAATAGAGTCGACAGGGTGGCCACTTGCAAACTAAGACTAAGTGCGCTTGTTAACATGGCAAAGCCTCACGTCCGTGTTAGACCTGTTCAAAGGTTTTAACAAACGACTCGATGGTGCGAGATTCATGGCGGGGTGTTTCCGGTAAAGCCATGGTCAAGCAGCACTTGCTGGGCTGCAGCGCTTTGCAGGTAAGCTATAAATTGCAGAGCTTGCAGCATGTATTTACTCTGGCGGCTAGCGGCCACTGGGTATTTGATGGGTTGTGTTGTGTTGAACTTGGCTATAACGGTGACCGGTTGGCCAAAAGCGTCGGAGGCATACACAAAACCTGCGTCGACTTCTCCTCGTGCGACAAAATCTAAAACCTGCCGAACATTCGCTGCTTTGACCATGTGAGTTGCAGTTTGCTGCCAAACCCCTAGTTGTTGCAGCGCTTGTTGCGTATACCGTCCAGCGGGCACACTTGCGGGATTTCCTATAGCTATCTGGCTAGAAGGCTGAGCTAACCAATACGCCAGGCTTTGTGGTGAGCGCTGAGGCTGACCAATCATAACCAACTGGTTTTGAATGAAATCCTGTCGGCTGTTTTTATCTAGCAGCCCAGCGCCTATCGCTGTATCCATGCTAAGTTGATCGGCAGTGGCGATCAGGTCAAATGGCGCACCGTGGCTTAATTGCTGCACCAACACCCCGGACGCCGCAAAATGCAATGCAACCTGACAGCCAGATAGCTGTTTAAAGTCGCCAACAATACGCTTAAATGGCAAGGTTAAACTACTCGCAGCGGCTACGGTCAATTCACAGGCGGTGGATGCTATCGGCCACTGTAGGCCCAAAATGCAACACAGAGCCAAAAAAACTCGCATGATGGACTCCTATGTAGTTTGGAACTGCCAACGTGCGGCCGCCTGAATATCACTTTGTTTGATATCCACCCACTGGGCTTGTGGGGCACCTTGCTCAAGCACGTGCACTTTTTTCCAAATCGGTACTTGGTTTTTTAAAAAGTCCATGAGGAACTGCGCAGCGGCAAACGCATCGCTGCGATGCGGGGCTGCGGCACCGACCAGTACAATTTGATCTTGAGGGGCCAACACCCCAACACGATGGATCACCTCAAGTGCATGAATGTCAAAACGTTCACAGGCCTCCTGTGCGATTTTTCGCATGGCTTTTTCAGTCATTTGCGGATAGTGCTCTAGCTCTAGCGCTTGCAATTGACCGTCAAACTGCTGCCTGACCAAGCCAACAAACAGCACGACAGCACCGCACAATGGCGTTTGTTGCAACGTCTGATACACAGCTGCGACGTCAAAATCGTCGTGCTGCACCTGACAGTTGATGCGTGTGCTCATCATTTAGCCTCCCGTGACTGGCGGAAAAAATGCGACTTCGTCACCGGGGGTTACCCAGTCCTGCCATCCAGCCAGTTGTTGGTTAATGGCAACCAACAGATTACGCTCAGCAAAATCGACCGCGGCCAATTCTTTGCGGTTCGCCAACATTGTTAGCAGGTCGGCCGCTTGGCAAGCTTCGCTTAGAGGCTGAACTAATTCAGCACAACCCACAGCTTCGCGCAGCGATGCAAAAAAACGAATGTGGATTTGATTAGCTTTCACGGTGCCAGGCTCCTGATTTCCCGCCGGTTTTTTCAAGCAGCATAATTTGACCAATTTCTATGCGTGGATCGACCGCTTTGCCCATATCATGCAGTGTTAGCGCGGCGATACTAGCCGCCGTTAATGCTTCCATCTCAACCCCCGTAGGGCCTGTCACTTGGCAGCGCGCCAACACTCGTATTTGGTGTAACACAGGATTTTGTTCAAATTGAATTTCTACTTTGCTCAGCGCGAGTGGGTGACAAAGCGGAATTAGATCCGCGGTTTTTTTGGCGGCCATAATCCCAGCAATGCGGGCACAAGCCAGTGCGTCACCTTTGGCCAAATTTTGCAAACTATCAAAAAGGGCTGGAGACATAGTGACCACAGCTTGTGCTAGTGCCATACGGCGCGTGGCGTCTTTATGGCCGACGTCTACCATAATGGCTTCACCAGCCTCATTTAAATGTGTCAGTGTTGACATCAAAACATTCCTTTTATTTGGTCAGTTCAGTGCTTGGGCACTGAAGGTGCTGCAACAAATGCACAAAATTACAGGGTAGGGTGCGAGCATCTAATTGCGGCCAGATCAGATGTGTAGCCGCGAGATTGGCCGCGTCTGGGCTACCAGGCATGGCTATGACCAGCGTGTTATTTGCAAGCCCTGCAATGGCATCACTTTGTATTGCGGCGCTGTACACGGCTGCATGTTCGGCGAATGGAGCTGAAACGCCGCTAAAACTTAGCTGGCGAAATAGCTCGCCAAAACCGTCGATTTGACGGTCGAACAACACCCTAATCGCATCACTAGTACAGTTTTTCGCTTGAAACCCGGTGCCACCGTTTAGCAATACAACCTGACATGCGCTGTCGGCAATGAATGAACTCAGTAATGCTCGGATCTGATATTTATCTTCAGCAACAATGTGCTGGGCATAGAGCCGATGACCTTGGTCATGCGCTTGCTGCGCTAACATGGCACCAGTGGTATCTGTCACGCGTGTATGACGATTGGAGACAGTGACAATTGCAATCGATAGCGCTGTAAATTCTCTAGATTTAGGCATGCATGATCTCCATGTCATTTAGCACTTGCTGCCAGCTATTAGGGTCATTGGTATTACAAAGCTCGTCTGGGTAATGGCAAGGCAATGCCGGAAGTTCGGCAAAACGCCACAACGTGGCGAGCGAGCGCGGTCCATGCGGCAGTTGCAAGCGCTGAAAGATCTCCTGCTGCAGGTTTTTTGTGACATCAATGACCGCGGGCAGCGGATGTCCGGCAAAAAAACCAACGGGTTGTGCCAAAAGTTGCGTTAGTGCCCGTTGACTCAATCGAGGCATATCGACTGCCAGTACTAAAACTCGTCGACAACGACAAAGCGGTAACGCGGCATGAAGCCCTGCTAAAGGTCCTTGATGCTGGTGGATATCCTGCACAAAGCCCGGTTGGTTTCGGCTCACCACCACATCAACGGCACCCATCTGATACGCCAAGGCGATAGTGCGGCTTAACATGGTGTCACTGCCTAAGCGCAGCAGGGCTTTATCTTGGCCCATGCGACTTGATAACCCGCCGGCTAACACGATGGCAGAAAAGGCGCGCGGGGAATTTGGATTTTTTTGGTGTTGCATCATCACTCCGAACAAACAGCTGCTAACCTGGAAAAATCAACCACCAATCATGGCAAGTTGCTTGGTAAGACCGGTTTTTGCTTGATGTAACTGATGGCTCAGTGGTTTTGCGACTAACTGGCGCTGGACAAAGTTCGCGATCGCTTGCGGATGGTGCTGAGTTAACAGATGGCGCAAACTTTGGTGCTCATTAGCAAACAAGCACATGTACAGATCACCTGTACTAGAGACCCGTAGTCGATTACAACTGGCACAAAAGTCTTTGCTATAGGGCATGATGAGGCCCATGGTGCCAACATAATCCGGGTGCCAAAACTCCAATGCAGGACCAGCGTCTTCACGGCGGCTGACTGGCATCCAACCTTGGCTCAGTAACGTCGCTTGGATCACCGCACCGCTTAAATGTTGTTTAGCAAAAAACGCTTTGTTGTCACCGGTTTGCATTAGTTCGATAAAACGAAGCGCCACAGGTCTGTGTTTAATAAAAGCTAAAAACTTATCGAGCGATTGGCCGTTGTAGTGGCGCAACAGCACGGTATTGACTTTGACCTGAGAGCAACCCAATGCAATTGCACTATCGATGCCCTCAATGATTTCCGGTAGCCGATCTTGACCAGTGACCAAATGAAAGGTGTCAGCATCCAAGCTGTCCACACTCACATTGATGGCATCTAACCCTGCGGCTAACCAATTTTTGATATCACGTTTAAGCCGATAGCCATTGGTGGTCATGGCTACTTTCTCGATACCGTCGACTGCTTTGACGCGGGAGATGATGTCGCATACATCTTTACGCAGGGTGGGTTCGCCACCCGTGAGCCGAACTTTGCGGGTACCTGCCAAAGCAAAACCTTTGACTAATTGCTCAATCTCATCGACCGAGAGTTCATTGGCTTTGTTCTGACAATCGCTGCCGTTCGGTAAACAATAGTTACAACGGAAATTACAGGACTCTGTCAAGGACAGACGCAGATAGGTAAAACGACGCTGATATTGGTCTTGCAACATACTTGGGACACCTTTCCAGTGGGAGGTCCATTCGTTTCCAAACGGGCCCGGTGGCTGCATTGCCACGGCCCAATTGACATGCCGCGATGCGGTTTAGCCAAAGGGGCTCGGCGTAATGTCATTAGTGTACGGTGTGTAGCGGGTGCTGGTTATTGCTCTGAGGTCATAGTTCAGCTACCTCGGAGTGGGTAGTTTTTCGATAGAGAGCAGGAATTGTAGAAAGAAAAAAGGGGCGAAAGCCCCTTGGTGGTTGTCTGCGCGGTTATCCGCAAGCGCTTATTGGCAAGAGCCGCAACACTGACCTTTTTGCTGCACAGGTTCTACAAACAAAATTTCGTTTTCCAACAAGATATGCTCCATCAAATCTTCTTTAAGCTCTTTAAGCCCCAAATACAATGCCGTCCAAGTGTTGCATGCTCCGTCAGGCAACAGCATCTGATGACTGAGCTCTTCAAGTTGTGCTAAAGCGTCGCCATGCTGCACATGTTCGTGTTGCATTACATGAATTGGACCTGTTGGATAAAAACCGTTGCATAACATTGGAAACAGGATTTGTTCTTCTTTGAGCATATGGCTTTCGAGTTCTTGCTCCATATGACTTAAATGCTCCGCAAGACCCGTTGGACATTGTGGATGGTCGCCATGCACGTGTTCGACACGTCGAGCTAACCGGATAAGTTCAGGCAATTGTTGGCGGTGGCGTGCGTGATAACGCTGCAAAATAAAATGGGCTAGTTCGGCTGGTTTGGCTTTTCGCCAATCTGGTTTGTCACTATCACGTTGTGCCAACGTTTTAAGTTCAGCCACAATCGCCTCAACATTGAGGCCTCGTTTAGCAGCGGCCTCCGCCAAACTTTGTTGACCCCCGCAGCAGAAATCTAAACGGTGCTGGTGAAAGACGGCGGTTGCGCCTGGGATCGATGTGGCTAATTGGCCAAGGCTTTGTTGAGCTGTGTCCATAGGTTTCTCCTAGTGCTTGAAATAGGTCGGTCGACCAAAACAGAGCCATGCTGTCATACACAGTCATCGCTCTGAGACTCTCCTGACTATTCCAAGAAGCAGGCCAAAACTACCACCTTTGATTTATATAGAGTTTCTTTTAGAGATGGTACATTTAACCCCACATTTTTGCGGTCAAATGCACCCAGTAAGGTAAAAAATACCGTGTTAGAAGAAAGTCTTATCGCTGATTTAGTCACCGATCTGCCCGCAGCGATCCGCTATGAACGCTTGGTTGTCACTTTACAGAGCCACTTTGGCTGCCAAGCCGTCGCATTGTTGAAGTTAGAACAAACTCAACTGCGTCCTGTGGCTGCGATTGGCTTGGAACGCGAAGTACTAGGCCGACGTTTTTTAATTGAACAACACCCACGGTTACAGGCTATATTACAGAGCCGGCAGGTGGTCCATTTTGCGCCGGATAGCGACTTCCCGGATCCTTATGATGGATTGGTTGCTGGCATGGTGGGCACACCTTTACCTGTGCATGACTGCATGGGGATCGCCTTGTATACAGAAGGGCAATGTTGGGGCGTGTTAACTCTAGATGCGTTGCAAGCAGGCACATTTAGCCGCCTTACAGTGCTTGAACTACAACGGTTTAGCTTAGTCGTCGAAGCTATGTTACGCGTGGGCACTTTAGAGACGCAGTTACGACAAGCACGCCTTGCCGCCTCCATGCCAGACGGAGATGCCCCGTTGCGGTATGGAAACGAATTGATTGGTCAATCGCCTGTGTTGACGCAAGTGCTTACCGAACTAAGTGTGGTTGCGACCACCGAACTACCGGTGTTATTACTCGGCGAAACTGGGGTGGGCAAAGAGCTATTTGCAAAACGTCTACATCAGCAATCCCTGCGTGCCAAACAACCGATGATTTATGTCAATTGCGCCGCGCTGCCTGAGACGTTGGCAGAAAGCGAATTATTTGGCCATCGTCGAGGCGCGTTTTCGGGCGCCATGCAGGACCGCAGCGGTAAATTTGAACAAGCCGATGGGGGAACGTTATTCCTCGATGAGATTGGCGAGTTGCCGCTGTCGGTGCAAGCTAAATTATTGCGAGTTTTGCAAAACGGTGAGATCCAGCGTCTAGGTTCAGACAGCTATCGACAAGTCAATGTTCGCGTTGTTGCCGCGACTAACCGCGATTTGGAGCACGAAGTGCGACTGGGGCATTTTCGCAGTGATCTCTATCACCGCTTGTCAGTGTATCCGCTGCGGATCCCGCCACTTCGGCAACGTACAGGTGATATTTCACTGTTGGCAGGTCATTTCTTAGAGCTAAATCGTAGTCGGTTAGGGGCGCGCGCCTTGCGTTTATCGGTCGATGCTCAGTGGTCGTTAGAGCACTATTCGTGGCCTGGGAATGTACGCGAGCTTGAACACACCATCAGTCGTGCGGCATTAAAAGCCTTGTCGCAAGGCGCTGGCCGTCACGACATTTTATCAATCACTGCGGGGATGCTTGGTTTAGAGACCGATCTGGCGTCCAATGCCGCTTATCGTTCAGATGGTATGCCTTCAACAAGGCAAGGTCCAACGGTAAAAACTTCGACTGGACCTGATACAGCGTGGCCCGACGCAGCTGGGCTGCCTTTAAAAATCGCCGTTGACCAATTTCAGCGTCAATTGATTGAGCAAGCGCTTCGTCACGCAGATGAGAATTGGGCACAGGCAGCGCGCCTGCTTGATCTAGATGCTAGTAATCTGCATAAGCTGGCAGGTCGTCTGGGATTAAAAGAGTCACGACGTGTCCGCTAAGGCATGTCGCGACGTTGTGCACGTTTGGTTCTCGTGTGGATGGCGTTAGATGTAAACCATCCATTACCAGCTCGTTGCGGCCAAAAACATTACGTGAATTAGGCATAGGCGCAATTGCTCAATTTTGACCAAGGAGTTCCAATGAAAACCCTGGAGAGTTTGCAACAAACACGGCGCTATAGCCGGCAGATTATGTTGCCTGCCATTGATCTTGCAGGCCAAGAACGACTGCTAAATAGCCGAGTATTGCTTGTCGGTATGGGCGGTCTGGGATGCGCGGCGGCCCCATATTTGGCGAGCGCAGGGGTTGGTGAATTAACTTTGGTCGACGGGGACACTATAGATTTAAGCAATCTACAGCGACAGATCCTATTTACCGAGGCCGATTTAGGCCAGCATAAAGCGAGTATTGCCGCAAAACGATTACAAGCACTAAATCCGGACATAGCTATTAAAGCGATCCCTAACTTTGCCGATTTAGCGCAGCTACAGGAGTTAGTTCAACAGCACGATGTGGTGCTTGATTGCACGGACAATCTTGCAACGCGTCTTGCCATTAACGATGCCTGTGTTCAAGCAAAAGTACCTTTGGTATCTGGTGCCGCTATCCGCTTTGAAGGTCAATTGTGTGCATTTTCGAACAAGCAGGCGGGGCCTTGTTATCGCTGTGTCAGCCAGCTCTTTGGTGAACAGCAATTAAGTTGCTTGGAAGCCGGCATCTTTGCACCTGTCGTCGGTGTGGTTGGGGCGGCTCAAGCGTGCCTCGCTTTGCAGATCCTTGGCGAGTTCGGCGCTATTCCCTGGCATCAACTGCAGTTATTTGACGGTTTTCGCTTTGAATGGCAACGAGTTGCCATTGCGGCACATGCAGGCTGTTGTTGCCAACAGCATGCCACACCAACAAAAGACTAAGCCTCGACAAGGCACTCCGACCACTTGACTGACTACCACGTTAATTGGGATTAATGCAAAAACTCCGCTGCGTCTAACGGGGGCGACACCTGGGACAATAAATCACATTGGATATGCTGCAAAAGCTGATATGCATCGCTGAGTGACGTGTCTGAGTGAGCTCGTTTTGTAAATCCATGCGCCGTCACTTCGATGTGCCATGTTGGCACGACGTCAACTTGATGCAAACATTGACGCACACAACCAAGGCTGCAGCCATCAATGGCCAGAATTGCACGTCCTGTTTGCATCGCTCGCTGAGCCGTTCTCACCATGGATTTGACCTGTCCACCAATGCCTGCGATACAAGACATTTCGGCATGGCCTTCGCGGTCTAACACAACGGCCAGATCATTAGCCAGTTGTGCCACATTCGAGCAACCACTGCAGGCATACACCAGCGGTTTTTCAAGCTGTGGTGGCGTGTCATCATCGTTAAACAGATCAGGTTGGTTCATAGTTAACTCCGTCGTTTGGACTCATGCTGTCTGCACATGTGCCATCCAGTGTGGACAGCGTGTTGAGGCAACAACTTGATGCAAATCAAGTCTCAGCCGCCAGTACCCATTCGGGAGTAGCTATCCATTAACAACTAAAACTCACCGAGATTCGCAAATAACTTGGTGAGCCGTTGAAGGTAGCAAGTTTCAGATGTTCGATGCGAATTTTCACCCCGGATGGCCATCAACTCGGGGAGAGGTTAAGATCCGGAAATAGATGGCCACAAAACAGCCAAAGCCCAGACACCACAAGCACGCAGCCAGTAAAACGGCGTCGACATACAGTTCTGGTTTTATCAGCGGTACCGCGACGCGACAAACCGCAGCCATAATCACCGCCATAAACGCCGCACTCATCATTGGATGCGTTACCAGCATGCGACCTGTGTGTCCCAGTGAGACGCGCGCCATCATGGCTAAGATCATGCCCCCCATGCCACCCACAGTGAGGGTATGTAAGGCCAGACTGTGGCTGACAGCCAATCCTTGATAGCGAGCAGCAAACAAGGCGAAGCCCAGCGGAATACACCAATAGGCCACATGTAATGACCACAATAAAGGCGTGCGCCAGGTTAGCCAAATTTTTAGACGAGCTACCCGAAGAGCCGTTAACATGCTTGCAAGGCTAAACAACACACTCATCGCCAGCGCAGGCATAAATACTTGCAGGTGGAAAAAATGGCAGAAAAATACCAGCCACAAAGTCGCCAGGCTGCTTCGGTCTAACCAAAGCCACGGTTCTACTTTCGCTGTACGCGTGCCATTGGCGGTGAACATCGGCAGCACACGTCCGCCTACAATCGCCATCACCATCACAACTAAAAATACTGCGCTGGTGCTACCGTGACTCACCAACGCTTGGTCATTTAGAAAGTAGCCAAGCCACATGACACCGTTGCAGATCGTCAACACCACCAACAACGGAACAAAAAACAAATTGCGATGTTGTTGTGCCGCAATGATGGGTTTGGCTAACAGATACGCAGCAATTGGCAAAAAAGCTAAGTCAATGATGCTCACCAACAGCCATGGCAGTGGCACAGGCAACAGCATTAGCACTCGAGCCACCAGCCACACCAACACTAATAACAAAAGCGGCTTGCCGTGTGGAGCGCGTAGGCCCGTCCAATTCTGCATCGCGGTCAACAAAAAACCAGCGATGACGGCGCAACCAAAGCCAAAAATCATTTCATGACTGTGCCAAAAGACCACGGGTAGTGCTGGATGCCAGATGCTAGTGCCCGTCAACAACCACGCCCATAAGGCCATAGCCAAGACAGCAAAGCCTGCCGAGAGCAAAAACAATGGTCGAAAGGCCAATCGCAATAACACAGGAATTTTCTGTTCGGTAGCCAAGTCAGTAATTTGCATTAGTCATCTTCCAATAAAAAGTTGTCGGCACGGGCACGGGCTAACTCCCGTTGAAACTGTTCACGCCGATTGGCCCAAAACATCAACATCATGCAGATGGCCGTTACGCCATACAGCAACATAAAGCAGGCGCTGTAGATACCAGCAAGGTCTTGCGCAAGTCCAAACAAAATAGGCAGGGTAAAACCACCAAGCGCGCCAGCTGCAGAAACAAAGCCAGATGCCACGGCAAATTGCTGCGGATAGTAGTGGTACAACAGACTGTAGACGCTAGCTCGACCAAGCCCTTGAGCGATCCCAATCACAAAGATCAACAGGGTAAATAGCCATAATCCAATTTCAACATGCAAACTCACTTGCTGGTGGATCCCTGAAATGACCAGATCGGACGGGGGGTAACTTAAAAAAAACAAGCAGATCAAACACAACCACAACACACTCCAATTGACGGTGCGACTACCAACTCGAGCAGACAACCAGCCGCCTAAACTTCGCACTAAACTTGAGGTCGTGACAAAAAACAAGGTAAACGCGAATGCTTGGTCTGACGGAAGCTTATACGCCGTCATGTAATAGTGGGGTAACCACAACATCAGAGCTAAAAAGCAGCCGAACACGAAGTAATAATATAAGGCAAAGCGCCACAATCTCGATTCTCGCCAAATCTGCCGCGAAACCTGTTCGCCATCCACCTGGGCTATCGTTACATCGGCTTGATCACGCGTGGGCTTTGACTGCGCATCAGAGAGCATGGTTTGTGAAAACGTAGCCGGTGGCGGAGGCTCTGGCAGGAACCACCAAAACACCGCTGCAACCAACACGTTTATTCCGCTTAACCATTGGAAAATGGTCGTGAGCGACCAGTGTTCAGCGTACGAGAACAACAACAAGGATGCGATGGCGCCAGCGTTCCCAGTGCCGAAAATACCTAAGGCTATACCGCGTTGCGACTCTGCTACTGGGACTATCGCCAGAATACTGCCCAAGGTAAAAGAGACTCCCGCGATACCTAGCCAAAGACCAAGCAGTAGATAGTCGCTGTAGCTTTGTGCATATGCCAAAAACCAAAGAGGAGGGCTCTGAAACAGGATCGCAAACAACCAGACCTGTTTTGCCCCAAAGCGCTGAGCCAGCAGCCCTGCCGGCAAGCGAAGCAGCGCTCCGGATAACATAGGACTTGCGAGCAATATGCCAAGTTCGGTGGCACTCAACTGCCATTGTGCTTGCCAATTTACCCCTGCAAACGCATAGAGAGTCCAGATAGCAAAACACCAACCAAACACCAAGGTGCTTAGCCAGAGTGTGCGGCTATAGAGAGGTTGTGGATCTAGTGCGGGCGCCGTCATGTCGTGCTCCTTTTTCCGTCATGCTAGCGAAAAAGCCCTAACTTCACAGTGGTAGTAAAGGAGTACTCCTTACGCGTTGAGCTGCTTACGCCTTCACACTTTAACTACCTCGATAGTGGTATCAGTCGGCTATCGGCGCGGCTTGCAGATGAATGGCGCCCTACTCACAGAGGGGTATATGCTATATATTTCAATAACATAGAAAGTTTGGGAACTTGACCCGCATCAAACAATTCGTGGCATTGTCCTCCTATGCTTGCCCCAAATACGACATAGGGCACCAATGGAGGACATTATGGCGACCCCAGCGAAAGGCGATATCGGCAGGGTTCAACTGCTTAATCTCGCAGATCCAAAAATAAAAACACTGCACTTTACCTGGTTTGCATTTTTCTTGACCTTTGTGATGTGGTTTAACCACGCACCGTTGTTGTCAGAAATCAAACATGCACTGACCTTAACCGACGCTCAAATTAAAGCTTTATTAATTCTCAACGTTGCTTTGACGATCCCGGCGCGGATTGTCGTGGGGATCTTGGTTGATAAATTTGGACCACGGATCATGTACTCGTTGCTGCTATTCATTTCGTCGATTTTCTGCCTTGGTTTTGCCTTCGCCCAAACCTTTGAAAGCTTGGCGCTATTTCGATTTTTGTTAGGCTTTGTAGGCGCTGGTTTTGTGATCGGTATTCGCTTGGTGAGTGAGTGGTTTCCTAGTCATCAAGTAGGTACTGCAGAGGGTATTTATGGCGGCTGGGGAAATTTTGGCTCGGCGGCCGCCGCTATGACGCTGCCAACCATTGCCTTATTGTTCGGTGGTGATGACGGTTGGCGTTATTCACTGGCCGCCGTAGGTATTTTTAGTATGGGCTATTCGCTGGTGTTTTATCGCTATGCCCGCAACACCCCTAAAGGCTCGGTGTATTTCAAACCAAAAAAATCGGGCGCCATGGAAGTCACCAGTTGGGGTGATCTGTGGCTATTAATTCTGATGAATATTCCTATGTATTTGGCGCTAGCGATGTTGGCGTGGAAGATGTCTCCTGCAGGTGTCAATCTATTTGCTACAGAATATATGCACGGCATTTGGATTGGCCTGGTCTTGCTGTTTGTATTACAAACGTCGCAAGTTTGGCGCGTGAATGTTGAACATTTACGTAAAGGGGTCCCTGAACATGAAAAGTACTCGTTTAAACAAGTTGCGATTTTAGACGTCGCTTATTTCACAACATTTGGCTCCGAGCTGGCTGTTGTTTCGATGTTACCGCTGTTTTTCTTGGATACCTTTAGTAGCTTGACGCCTGTAACTGCGGGCCTGTTAGCCTCCGGCTATGCATTTATGAATTTAGTCTCACGGCCGTTGGGCGGCTGGTTTTCCGATAAATTCGGTCGTCGTCAAAGCATGGTTCTCCTGATCGGTGGCCTTGCGGCTGGCTATTTGTCGATGGGGTTAATTGACAGCAGTTGGTCTATCGCATTAGCCGTGATTTTATGTATGGCTTGCAGTTTCTTTGTCCAAGGCGGCGAAGGAGCCGTGTTTGCAATTGTCCCACTGATCAAACGTCGAATGACTGGGCAGATCGCCGGCATGGCGGGCGCCTATGGTAACGTTGGAGCGGTGGTTTATCTCACCATCTTAAGTTACGTTGATTACCACACATTCTTCTTTGTCATTGGTGGCACCGCACTTATCGGCCTAGTTTCAGTGATGTTCCTTGAAGAACCCAAAGGTCACATGACAGAGGTCGATGAACATGGCAACGTCCATCATATTCATGTGAGCTAGCACGTGTTTGCAGCAGAAACACTTTCGGTCAACATCGCCGGCGCATCCGTTGCCGGCGGTAAAGCCACCAACGAAGATGCCATCAGCTGGGAGATCCCAGCCGATGCGCATCAACATACTTATAAAGGGGTGGTACTTGCGCTTGCCGATGGCGTCAGCTCTGCCGAAGGTGGGGCCTTTGCCAGCCATCATGCTACACAAACCTTTGTTACTGATTATTTAAAAACTCCCGATAGTTGGTCCACCCGGCATAGCGCCGGTACCGTGCTGTCGACCATTAATTCGGCGTTGTATCAACAAAGCCAGCAGTACCAAACCGATGAACGTGGCTGTTTATGCACCTTCACCGGTTTAGTATTGAAATCCAAAACCGCATATTGGTTTCACATTGGCGACAGTCGTTTGTATTTACTGCGTCAAGGGAAGTTGCGACAACTGTCGACAGACCATATCACTAAACTTAGCGAGCAACGGCAGTTTTTGGGGCGAGCCCTAGGCATGGACGAGACGGTCAACTGGCAAGAAGACTCGCTCACTCTCGAACCTAATGATGTATTTTTATTATGTTCCGACGGTTTTTCTGACGTGGTGAGCGATCTGGAGATCCAAGCGTTACTGTCGATGTCATTGACCATTGATAATAAAGTTGCCCGTGCCATCGAACTCGCATCCAATAGCGATGACAACATCAGTGTCCTTCTTTGTGAAGTCACGCAAGTGGCCAGTGATACTTTAGATGACTATAACGAGCGGATGACGCGGTTGCCGCTGCTTCCCGCGTTAGAGCCTGGCATGAAAGTCGATGGTTACGAGGTGATCCGTGCATTGTTTGCCAGTGCCCGCAGCCATTTGTATGTGGTCAAAGACCCTGCAACAGCTGCACATTTGGTGCTCAAAACACCGTCGCAGAATTTTGCCGACGACCATGCCTATATCGAGCGTTTTATTCGCGAAGAGTGGGTCGGATTGCGAATTGACGATCCACATGTGGTAAAGGTCGTGCAACAAAGTCGACCACGGACCTTTTTGTATTATTTGTTGGAATATCTCGAAGGTGACTCGCTGGATTGTTTTTTAGTCCAACAAAATTTACCGCTACGGCCTGCTGTTGCCATCGGCCTACTAGAGCAAATTGCTTCCGGTCTGATGGCGTTCCACAAATTAGGCGTGATCCATCAAGATTTAAAACCAGCCAATATCATGCGCTTAGCGGACGGCCAGTTGAAAATTGTCGATTTTGGCTCGGTATTCGTGCCTGGGCTGGCGGAAATCTATTCACCCATACTGCAAGAAATGGCGCTTGGTACCGCCAGTTACTCAGATCCGCATTATTTGCACGGTCATAATTCGGCAGAGCAAGGCGATGTGTACGCTTTGGCTACCATCGCCTATGAATTGTTCACCGGGCATCTGCCTTATGGCGAAAAAGTCGATGATTGTCAGAGTCTTTCCGATTACCAGCGGCTTCGCTATATCCCAGCTAGTCGTTTTAACCCGCGAATTCCCATGTGGTTTGACCGAGCTCTGGAGCGAGGGGTGTCATTTGACCTACAACATCGTTACTTGCGAGTGCCGTTGTTAATGCAAGATTTACGGACTCCAAATCCACTGTACCTGCACCAGCAAGTGGTAGCCGCGACGAAAAATAATAAGTTGTTGTTTTGGCAATTGATGTCAGGTTTTTGGTTTATCACTTTGGTGCTAGTCATTTGGCTGTTTAGCGTGCGAGGTCAGCTGTGATGTCAAAGCAATTAGCTATAAACACCGGTGAGGCCACTGAAACAACACCAACAGCCGCCAACCTGTCACCTCGGCATGCCTTGGCGGTTAAAACAGTAGCAAGTGCCGCCATAGCATCGCGTTTAAATGCTGCGCAAAAAGATGCGGCTAAGTTGTCGCTAAGTGCTAAAAATCTTGCGGTCGTATCAATTCGGATCGGGGTCACCGGCGCTGGGCTAAAAACTCTTTCCACGTTTTACGATGAGTTAGCTCATGCATCGATCGTGATTAGTCGCGATATCAATCGCCAAGCCGGTCAAATTGCTGCGTTAACAGTCAGCTTGTGGCGAAAGCATTTGTTTTGCCAAAAGTTATTGCAAGTACAGGCGACCATCCAACCGACATCGGACGTGCTGCTGGACCAACAATTGGTGAGCGGCCATCAGGACTTGTCTGCTTTGGCCAATGCGGCTCAGCAACAAGCACAACAGTTGAGGCTTTCAATTGACGACTTAGAACTACAAATGCGAGCGATGCAAGTCATCGTGGTCAATGCGCGGATGGAAGCGGCCAGTTTGCCGGACTACAAATCACAGTTGACCGAGTTGATGGCACAAATTCACCGTTCAACCACCAACATCATGGATGAAGTTCATCAATGTAAACATTGGATAAAGGATTTAGCGTAAATGAAAAGTGTAGAAATCTATGCCGGACCTTCCCATAAATGGACCTTACTTGGACGAGATGCCAGCAAACCAAAATTGATTATTGATACTAATCAATACCTTATACATTCCCCACATGAAGCGATCATTTTAGATCCAGGTGGCATTGAGTTATTTGCGCCTATGCTTGAAGCGTTAGTGAAAATAGTCCCGCTCAGCCAGCTCAAGCATTTGTTTGCATCGCACCAAGACCCTGACATCATTTCATCGTTAGGCCTGTGGGACCAAGTATTGGATGGCGCAACTTTGTACAGTCCTTGGTTATGGGAAGGTTTTATCCGGCATTTTGGCATGGACCGAACGCAGTTTTGCGGTATCCCAGATAGCGGCATGGCGCTGCCGCTATCGACACTGACTTTGCAGTGTATTCCGGCGCACTATCTGCATTCATCGGCAAACCACCATGTCTACGATCCGATCGCTAAAATTCTATTTAGTGGCGATGTTGGAGCCGCGTTAGAGCCGGTGGACAGCCCGTTATTTGTCGATGATTTTACGAGCCATATCGACAAAATGACTTTTTTCCATCAACGATGGATGCCGTCCGATACGGCAAAACGCGATTGGATCCGCCGGGTCCGTTCCCTCGAAATTGATATGATGTGTCCACAACACGGCCGAATTTTCCGGGGGGCTGCCGTGGCACAGTTTTTAGATTGGTTTGAACAGCTCCCTGTGGGCATCGCTGTTGCTTAACCCTTCCGCAGCCACTGGCACACGCTGTGTGCCACCCCATACGACTTAAGTTTTAGTTATGCTTAGGCCGAAATACCGCGATCACGTCACTGTGGGTCGTTAGATAGGGTCCACCGAGCAAATCAATACAATAGGGTACCGCCGGAAACACTGCATCTAGGCACTGACGAATCGCTGTCGGTTTACCTGGTAAATTGATAATCAGCGCGTTGCCACGGATGCCCGCTGTTTGTCTTGATAGAATGGCGGTAGGCACATATTTCAACGATTCTTGGCGCATCAATTCGCCAAATCCTGGTAGCATTTTGTCACACACCGCAGTCGTTGCTTCGGGCGTTACGTCTCGAAGTGCGGGACCTGTGCCGCCGGTTGTGACAATTAAACAACACGAATGATCATCCGAGAGTTCTCGCAAGGTTTGTTCTATTAACGGTTGCTCATCTGGGATCAACCGATAGACGGCTTGCCACGGGCAATCTAGATAGGCCTGCAATGTTTGTTCAATCGCCTTGCCCGAGATGTCTTC
>DMYW01000061.1:35451-105960 GCA_003482455.1 Rheinheimera sp.
GCGTTCATTCAATAGTCTCCGAGGTTTGACGAAAGCCTGCGACTTGGTGCCAATAGCCGTTGACATCATGTTGTGGCAGCGGTTGATTGATGCCATTTGCAAACAGCTGCACTTTGTCGAAAAATCCATCCATTTCAGGGCTTAGACGAACATAGTCAACCCAGCCGTGCATCGATCCTAAATCGTTCTGTAAGTTATAACGTTGACCTGATTGCGTCTGAATACCATTGAGTACAAACAAGGGTTGTCCTTCTTGGCTTTGAGTTAAGCGGCCATTTGGGTAGTTCAAGCAACAGAGTTCGCATTGATCTTTTGGTCTATTTTCAGAGCGTGCGGTAAAACAGCGCCCTGACCATGCGAGCGGCAAATGGCCATAAGCAAAAACTTCTATTTCAATTTGCTGTGATAAATCCGCAAGCGACGGCTGCGCTAACAAGCGCAAGATCCAATCACGGCCAAGCTCAACCGGTAGTACCCAGCGTTGCATGCCTTGTTTAACCATAAGCCGTAACGATAACTCGTTGTAGATATTCAAAGCACTGCCTGCGACAAAAGGTAAACCTTTCTCGTGCAACCATCCAACGGCGCCCATGTCATTGGCTTCCACCATAAACTCGCCATTGTCGATGATTTTACGCAGTTCTTTCAGCTCCGCCTGTTGCTCAATTAATGTTAGCGTGGATAACACCACCTGCTTGCCGGCGTCGCGAAGCTGATAAGCGGTGTCGAGAAAATCAGTAAAGCCAAATTCACGGCGTTTACTGCAGACGGTTTCTCCTAAATACACAGTGGTGGCAGCACTTTGTGCAGCGTGCTGATAAAAAGCCTGTAACTTGGCTTTTGACCAAAAATACAATACGGGGCCGATTGTGACTGCAGGCACCTTGGTGGCTGATGCTGTCGCGGTTGAATTCTGGATACATTCCATCGGGCGGGACACCTAGAGCTGGGTTGTTACATTGGTTTTGGGATCGGACTTGGACATTTACCGTTATTTCCAATGACGGTGATACGCACCAAGAGTGGTTTGATTCCCTTCAGACAGTGAGGCCAAGACCTGATGCCACTGGCTAGATGTTTGAAATTGGTCAGGGTTGGTTTGCACCGCATCTATGGCTGCGCGCCAAACACGCGTCAGATCGCGCACATAAGCTGGGCTGCGCTGACGTCCTTCAATTTTTAACGAGGCAATCCCATCACGATACAGCATCGGTAACAGTTCCAAGGTGTTTAAGCTCGTCGGCTCTTCCAATACGTGGTAGCGCTCGCCATCGACCACAAATCGGCCTTTGCATAACGTTGGATAACCTGCAGTTTCATTTGGCTGGAACCGATCGATCATTACATCATTGAGTCGTGACTCGAGCACGCCATCTTGTTCACTCCAACGCACGAAGGCCGCTGGTGAACATGCACCTGATGTGTTCGGTGATTCGCCGGTTAAGTAAGAACTTAAAAAACAACGCCCCTCGGCCATAATACATAAACTGCCATACGCAAATACTTCTAGCGCCATGTCGGAACTAACGGCAAGCGCTCGTACCTGTTGGATAGTGAGCACACGTGGCAGAACGACGCGCTTGACACCAAATTGCCGATAAAACTCAATGGCGGCTTGGTTGGTAGCGCTCGCTTGCACCGATAAGTGCACTTCAACCTGAGGATGATGCTGTTGCATGTACTCTAAAAGGGCGATGTCCGCCAAGATTAAAGCATCAGCGCCAGATGCTACGGCAGTGTCACAGCTCGCTTGCCAACGGGCGACTTCCCCCGGGTGGGCAAAGGTGTTGATTGCCACATGCAATTTACGTTGAGCCTGGTGTACATACCGACAGGCTTCGCGTAGTTGTTCTGGGGTAAAATTTAGCCCTGCAAAATGACGGGCGTTGGTATCGTTATTCAGACCCACATACACGGCATCGGCCCCTTCGGCGATCGCAACTTTGACACTGGCCATGCTTCCGGCAGGACATAACAACTCCATCATGGCTTACCTCTTGATTGGGATACAGAAATGCTGCGTTTTAAGGCACGATGCAGCCATTATAAAACGGTGGTCTTGCCATCGCTGGATGCAACAGAGGTAGAGAATGTCTAAGCCAAAAGAGGTAGTAGGTGAGTGGGGACAGCGAGCGCAACGCTCAATTATTGGGTTAAGCGGCTGCCTGCCATGGCCAGACAAAGCCCAAAAATTCGGTTGGAGACTGATAGATATCACGGCCCCTTTGTTATGGCGCCGTGGACCTGCTTTGGTTCAGCAGTTTGATCAACATGTCCCTGCACTGATTAGAACTTCAGTGCTGCAATATCTGCTGCGGCAGGTATTTGCGCAAAGGGCCAACTTAGGTGAACTTGACTTCCTTCAAGGCAAATCCGTGCAAATTGAAGTTACGGACCGTGAAATGAAAGGGCTAAAAGCAAACCCTTCCTCCCATTCGCACCCCATCGAGTGCAAGCCACGGCTTGTTTGTGTTTATCAGATCCAGCTAACGCCTGAACGTACATTGCAGGTGCATGCGCCGAATAGTGAGCCATCTAACCAAACTTATGATGTGTTGTTTCGTGCCGACGCTAGCGCATTGCTCTCACTAGTTACTCAACAAGCTGATGCTGACACACTGTTTTTTCGACGACAACTGCTGGTGTCAGGGGATACGGAGACCGGACTCCATTTAAAGAACTATCTAGATCAAATCTCAGTGGAGCCGCTGCTACCCGCAGTGTTGCTGCAGGTGGCAGAGCGTCTGCTGGCGCATGCGCCATAATCCATCGCGGTTGCCCGAAGTGTTATTCGACGTCGGCAAACATACCGGCGCGTGATGCCACTTCTGGCTGGACTATCCCCCGAACAGACGTCTGCCAAAAATCAAACGCGTATTTATGGCCTAAACAAGACGCACTAATTGACCTTGACGGTCGAAGGTTAAGAAGTCTGCGATCATGCCCGCTTCAATTTGCCGAAGCATCAAGCGCAGTGGTTGATCGGCTTCATCGCTATTGGGTGCAATGCCTGCACGCCCAGCAAGGCTGCCAACAAAGGCAATATCCCAATCGACGCCAGTTTGCGCTGATTCAGCCACTAACACCGAAAAATCAGCAACTTCCTCAGGTAGTTTGTCTACACACAACACAGGTGCGAGCGCTCCACCTTGGCCTTGCTTAAATAATGCGTACTGACTGTCGGTATAACCATTAGGTAGTTCAGCTTTTGCCAGCACCCACAACAAGCGTTGCGGTTCCTTTTGCGCTTTCGCCGCCGCAATAAATTCTGCATAACTAGCAAGTTCGACTGAACTGGCAGTATCAGGGGCATGGGATTGACAATGCGACGCACATGACATTGGAAAGTCCTCGTAATATGGGAACAACAAACAGCGTTAAAACGTTTATGTGTCATCTTAACAAGTTCAAACGGGCACTGACTGCGCCACTAAAGGAGCAGTCAGTTGCTACCGCTAAAGTGGTAGCCGGCCTATTGGTTTGGGCTCTCTAATTCAATCGCGCGCTGCAAATGATAATGGCGTCGTTGATGTTCTCGCCGCCGGCCTTGGCTAAACGCCGATACACGTTTTAAATAACCTATGATCCGCGTCCCATAGTCGATGTCTTGGCTTTGACAATGTGGACATGCAGAAAGTGTTCGCTTGTCGATATGCTCACATTGATTACAAATAGTGATTTTCACGTTGATACAGAAGTAGTTACAGCCAGTACGAGCTGCTAAATCAAGCAACGCCAAGTTGCCGTGAGCGTGTAGCTTTTCTTCTAGATTTAAATGCAAGGCTGACCCACCATCCAGATACTCCAGTAGGGTTTTGCCGTGCAGTAGACATTTATCCAACACCGTTGTTTCGTCATCTTCCACCACGTAAAAATAGGAGTTGTAACAGTCTCGGCGCACTTGATAGCCGTCTTCCTTATCCCATTTCGCATTCTTTACGCCTAAGTTTTCTGCCGGCACAAATTCAGTGTTAAACAAATAGCCATAACGAGCCCGAGCCTGTTGGTTGGCTTGGTAAATGACTTGCAGTTGCTCACGAACAAACGATAAGTACTCTGGATTATTGGTCGGAGACAAACCTAAAAACTCAGCAGCCTCCACCATGCCGTTGATACCAATGGTCAGGAATTGTTTGTCCAGGCTGATAAAGCCGGCATCGTAGACAGTTAACAGACCCGCGGCTTGGTACTCTTCCATTAGCTGACGGTAGGCTACTTGGTATTGTTGGACTTTTTTTACTTCCGTCGCAAGGTCGCGTCCGTCTTGCACCAAGCGGTTCATATTCAACGTAATCACATTGATAGAGCCGGTGGCCACGCCCCCAGCGCCCAGCGAATAAGAAAAAGTTCGGTCACTGATCTCACTGCGCAATCGGCAGCAGGATGCAAGGGAGTCAGCACTTTCCGACAAATACACAAAGAAGCTATTGCTCGATGCCATCTCATTGGCGATATCTGCTGCAAAATCCCGATCTTGACATTTCTGCCCATCAGTCAACATAGCGACGGTCACCACCGGAAACGTCAACACAGTTTTCGAGCGCTCAGCGTTAAACCAACGTAAGAAATAGTGTTGTAAAGCTGACACGCTAGTCCAGTGAGGCGCCGTGAGGTCTGGAAACACAAAATTGCCAAACATACTTTCAAAATAAAAACGGTCATAAATGGAAATATTCCAAAAGACACTTTGATAGCCACGGGCTGCTGCTGGTTGATTGAGTGCATACACCACATGTTGCAAATGATTTTGAATTTGCTTTTCGTGCGTGACTAAATAGTCATCGCCGTAATCTTTTCGCGCGAAATAATCAAAATAAGTTAGAAATTCGACGGTAGCGACAGCACCAGCAAATTGGCTAGAGACCGCAAACACAAAATTGACAAAACAGCCGCAAAACGATTCCAAATGCTTGGGTGCTTGGGATTCACCACCAAGTTTGGTGAGGCCATCTAACAAGAACGGATACATGGTGACCGACACACAATAAGGTTTGAGACTCGTTTCGTCGTGCACATAGATCTCGTGTTGCTCGATTTGCCGGGCGTATTCTGATGCCAAATCGTCGCCAAATAGGGCGGCGATCTTGCGCTGAACTAAGGCGCGGTTGACCTGGATAAAACAATCTTTCATCAGTTCCGCTTCAAGCGTGGCGATGTTTTTTTGAGTGACATTGGCATTAGCGTCTAATTTAGAGCCATCCGCAGGATTGGCGGCATGGACGTAAGCATCAATAAATTGCAGTTTTTTGTTCAGCTGCGTCGCAGAGAGTGTTTGCATATCGGAATTCCTTTGTTTTTGATGTTAGTTATGAATCAGTCAGCGGTATGACAAGCCAAATCAGGTGGCTTCAAGCCAAGACGAAGGAGGTCTGCTGTTGTTATTGGTTCAGCTGGAAGTGGTGTGGGCCAAAACAAAGGATTGAGACAAAGCCCTTGCTGCAAATCGTATAACCGTTGATTGCTGCTAGGGCTTGCCAAACCTCCAAGTTCGGTGATCCAAGGCCCAAGTTTGATAAAATCGAGATAGGGAATAAATTGCATGGGACATTCGTCGAGCCCCGAATACAATGCGGTGGCAAGCTGCCGCGTTTTGCAAACGCGCAATAAATCCAATAATGCCTCTGGCTGCCATTCTCCCCCCATAAACAATACGCAAGTGACGTAAGACTGAGAATGCTCCAGATGGCGTTGTAGGGTTGTTATGTCCAGTGACTCGCCGCGTCGAGCATCCCAACTATCCGCGCTATGGCAACCTTTGCAACCTAGTGGGCAACCGGTGATCAAATAGCTCAAACTGACGTGACCGGGGATCTCCTGCAGCAGGACGTCTCTGGTTAAAAAACGCAGCGGTTTCACCATATGTCGTGTCATTGCTTGTTAACCTATACAAGATATAGGGGCAAGCTTAGGTTGGATGGCCCTTTGAAAAGATTGATCTAGATCAATATCCCAAGATGCAAAAGCCTTCGTACCCCATCGTAGGTAAGATGGTTTGCTTGGTCATCGTTTTGAGGATAATCAGAATGGAAGGCTGGGAATTGGCTTAATTATTAAAGGCATAGATTCAAAAAGCCTATTTCATTGCAAAAAAGCACTGCAACTCCCTCTGCAGTGCTTTTCATTCATTAGCTACTTTTTCAGCTCGTTTTTCCGTTTTTCCTCTTTGTACGCGGCGACATAATAAGCCGCGATAAGGGTTGAGCCTATGGCAAGGATGGCGAAAAAACTGATGATGAGAGCCATGATTTTGATGGTCATGTGAGTTCCCCTTGGTTATCTATCTACTGTATCGCATTTACCGAAATTGATGCTTAAAAGCCTGAATACCGATAAGTTGTATGTTCTAAGTGCTGGGAAAATTTTGCTTCCAACGTGCTAACGTCGAGTTCTTTGGCGCAACTCAAACAGCAAAGCTGTTGCCGAACCCAGCTCAGTACCGCGTCTCTGTTTGTCCTGTCACCGGGCTCGCCGCAAAGCATAACCAGCGACATGTCATGGGGCGCGATTTGCATCACGTGGAGCAGGGCTTCCGCAAGTAACTCAGCTTTTTTGTTCAGCACTTTTTCTGCCATATATTTACGGTACTCAGGGCTTTGTTCAATCATCATGTCTTATCTCCTGCTTAGAGCGATGTGCCAAAGTTGGTTGTTAACAGCTGCTCAAACGCCGATCCGTCATGTCGTGTCAGATTTGGGATAAAACGCGAATAGGTTTTAAACAACATCTCGGTAGTTGAATGGCCCATTTGCCTTGCGATCCATTCAGGTGATTCACCGGCGGCGAGCCAAAGAGTGGCCGCCGTGTGACGAGTCTGATAGGGGCGACGCTTTTCTAAACCCAGCCTTGTTAGTAGGGGATACCAGATGCGTTTGGTGACATTGTTGTGTTCAAGGGGTTTGCCCTCACGGTTGCAAAACACGAACTCAGAGAAATTCCCTGTGGCCCGATATTGGCGGCGAAGTGCATCCATCACAGGGGCAATCATTTTGATGTCGCGCTGAGAAAAATCGTTTTTGGTGTAATCTTCTTCACCGCCCACGATGGTTTCTCGCACCAAAATCAGACCGCGATTAAAATCGACGTAATTCCATTTCAGCCCGTCAATTTCGCCAGTGCGCATGCCAGTAAAAAACCGCACTATGTAGTAGTTGCGATAGTCAGTGCGTACCTTGTCGAGGATTAGATTTACCTCTTCTAGTGAAAACGGCTGCACGTCAGACTTAGGCACTTTAAGCGGTTTGATCCGCGTGAAAGGGGTGTTAAAGTTGTATCGGTCGGCGGCTTCCTCAAAGATCCGTCTTAATGGATCCATGATTTTGTTAATACGGTTGTTCGATAACGCTTCTTTATTGGTTCGGCCCGGAACTTTGGCGAGTGTGGACCGAAATTTCAGTAAATCTGCGCGAGTGATGTCGCCGACATTCTTATCTCCAAATGCAGGGATGTAGTATTTGTCCAACGAGCCGCGGATGCTGACTCGATAGGACGCGAGCCACTGCACGACGTTTTCCTGGTACCACTCTTCGACAAAAACACGAAAAACTGGCGAGCTGTGGCTTGCCTCAATCGATTGTGTAGTCAGCACTTCCAATTCAAGTTCGTGCAGTCGCTGCAAAAAGGTGCTTTGCGGAAAGTGTTTGGCGTAATTAAAGGTATTGGTTTGGATCTCCGCTTCGATTTGTTGCAGATGCTTTTCTAACTTTTTGCGATTGGTTTTGTTGTCCAAGAGCGAGGTTTGCTCGCGGCAGCGCTGGCCTTTGTATGAAAAATCGTAATAAAGGCGTGATGTTTCGCGGCGAACAGAGATCTTACCCATGGCATACCTCCATCACTTCAGTTTTCATACCGATGCTGTCATGCGTCGAGCTCAACCAATCCTCTTCAATGGTTTCCCAAATAAACAGCAGTTTTCGCCGCCCAAAGGGACGAATGTAGTGGCGGCCTTCTAGCAAATAGGCATCGACCAACATGTTGCGGATAGAGCGAGCATCGTAGTGAATTCGCTCTGCCAATTGTTCAGTCGTTAAATAAGTTTTCGTCATTGTTGCTTCCTCTTCAGACGTATCGTGCGATACAGGAACCACGTTAAACCGTTTTGAAATTCACGCCACAAACCTAAATTCTGGAAAATGTTCAATAAAAACAACGGATAACGTAGGTATTAGTGGCTTCGAGTAGCCACACAGAGACAGGCTAACTGAGTTTGAAATTCACGCTACAAATCTAAAATCGGTGATTTGAGGCTTACGAAATGAAGTTTTATGGGCTGGAAGGGATAGAGCGATTAAAGAGGATCTGGCTTACGGTCATTTTTTAAAAACAGGATCGATCGTCTTGTGACAAGCGATGTGCGGAAATGAATTGAAATGTGACCTATAAATTTCGTTTTGAAAATTTTGATCAACTAATATTGGTCACATATCAAAATTTTTAAATTGCTGTATTTAAAGCATTTATGAATTTTTTAATATTACTAAAATGCACATCAATACAATGTAATATGTGATAATTATTGCACTCATAACCCGAAGTTCAAATCCGGCTCCCGCAACCAACTTTAAAGCCAGCTTAATGCTGGTTTTTTTGTGCCTGAAATTTGGCATATGTCCTTCGGGTTAAGAGCCCTCGGGCTCCTGTTCATAAACCCCGAGCGAAGGCCGAAGGTATCAATCCGGCTCCCGCAACCAACTTTAAAGCCAGCTTAATGCTGGTTTTTTTGTGCCTGAAATTTGGCATACGCCCTTCGTGTTAAGAGCCCTCGGGCTCCTGTTCATAAACCCCGGGCGAAGGTCGAAGGTATCAATCCGGCTCCCGCAACCAACTTTAAAGCCAGCTTAATGCTGGTTTTTTTGTGCCTGAAATTTGGCACACGTCGTCGGTAGGATCACCATCTAACCTCGAGCAGCCCACTCAGTCATACCCACAGGCTGGTGGTGAACAACCACAGTGATGTCAATTTATATCCACACTCTGTTCGCTATCAGCGCTTCGTGCATTAGTTCTTAATCCCTCATTAAAACGCATGCTGGTGTCGGCATTGCCGAATTAATCAGTTGAACAATTTATCTGTTGTTGTGCACGTTGAGGTTAATGCTTGCTTGCGCATTCGGATGCCCGACGGCAGGATAGGCACATCAATAGGGAGGAATTATGCCAATAAAAGTCGCTGTGTTTGGCTACGGGTTATCCGCCAAAGTCTTTCATTTACCCTATCTCTCGGCTAATACAGCGTTTTTGCTGGTCGGCATCAGTACACGTCAGTCTGATGTAGCGCAATCGTATCCGAACGTCACAGTCGCGCCAACGCCCGCAGAATTACTCCAACGTGTAGAGCCCGATCTTGTCGTAATCACAACGCCCAATGCGACGCATGCAGAATTTGCCGAGTTGGCACTGCGCGCTGGCTGTCATGTAGTGATCGAAAAGCCGCTTTGTTTAGATAGCACGACGGCCACACGACTGCAGTCTTTGGCAGCATCTCGGCGCAAACATCTAGTGCCGTTTTTTAATCGGCGCTGGGATGATGATTTTATGGCATTGCAACAGCTGATCGCTCACAACCGAATTGGCGCAGTGCGCCTGTTTCATTCTCGATTTGATCGTTTTCGGCCGCACGCGCAAGCGCGTTGGAAAGAAAACGCTGAGTTTGGCAGCGGCGTTTTTTGGGATTTAGCACCACATCTGATTGACCAAATGCTGCAGTTATTTGGCAAACCCTCGACTGTCACTGCAGATATTCGACCCATACGGCAACAGTCACCATGCGCCGACTATTTTCAGCTGTGTTTTGAATATCCGTCTTTGCTTGTTCATTTAGGCTCGTCACCATTTCAAGCAGGTCCGGTGCTTCGGTTTGACGTGCATGGCGAGGCGGGTAGTGCGCAAATCCTTGGTTTTGACCCGCAGGAACAGCGGCTGCGAGAACCACAACGTGCGGAACTCGCAAGACACTTCGCGGTAAACACTGCCGCTGGGCAACAAATGGTGCCGCTATTGGGTGGTGACTATAGTCAATTTTACCAAGCGGTTGCGGCGGCACTGGTTCAAGCGCCAGCCGCCGGTGTTACTGATTTAATACCAACGGTGCAACAGGCCATTGATGGACTTTGTTGTATGGAGGCTGCACTACAAAGTTCGAAGCAGCAATGCAAAATTTCGATTGTTTATAACGTGCCTGTCTAAATAAAGTACAAAAGAATCTCAATACCGCAGTTACGGGGACATCTGCTATTGCATTGTTTATGGTGTAAATAGTATGTTTATCGTTTTTCAGGTAACCCTAATAAATTAAAATTTTTTAGGTAAAAATTCGTTAGGTGTTTGGGGTTATTGGTATTTTTTCTGTTATGGTGAAGAGATATCATTTGCCCTTTTGCAAAGAGCGTATCTACACTCACCGTTACACGATCCAGAGATGTCGGCACTAACGGAAGTCGCATAGTCGCGGTGCCAGGGAACGGTTTATGAAAAACACACGTCGCTTGCTCGAAAAATTTGCCTGTCACGCTGCATTATTGCCTGTCACCGTTGCCTTGTTGGTCGGTTGTAAAGCGGATATTAGCGTCCAAGACGAACCCGCAGATCCTGTTACCCAAGAGTTTCCATTGGTGTTAATTGAGCGCCCGCTGCTTAATGCCGATGAAGAACCATTGCCATTTGAGCTGTTTGACCCCGCCGCCTTTAACCCAGGTGCGCATCTGATTTTAAAGAAAAATGCTTTCGCGCAATCTGCGGAAACCGATTTGTTAGAACCGGTGTTTGGCAAAGACGCCTTGTATGACGTCAAAGACATCGCAGTCTCGCCAGATGGCAATAGCTTGTTGTTTGCGGTGCATCCACCTTTGCTGGAAAATGTGCCGGACGAAGACCAGCCGAAATGGACTCTCTATCGCTTTGATTTAAAAACCAATGCCATCGGACCACTGTTAACAGATGCGGCTGAACGTGAATTAGGCCATGACATCAACCCGGCGTTTTTACCAGACGGCCGTATTGTGTTTAGTTCCACACGCGGCACCACTAGCAAAAAAGTGTTGCTCGATGAGTTTCGGCCGCAGTATTCAGCACTGGACGAAGATGAAATGTCGCCGGTGTTTAATTTGCACCGCATGACAGCCACCGGCGATCGCATCGAACAAATCAGTTTTAACATGAGCCACGACCTAGCACCGATTGTGTTACCGGACGGGCATTTGTTGTATGTGCGCTGGGACAATCAGTCCAGCCGTAGCATGTTAAACCTGTATCAAATGGTACCGGATGGTACCCAAAATCAGTTGGTGTATGGCTGGCACAGTCATGACACAGGCGCAAATGAAAGCCGTGTCGAATTTGTTAAACCGCAAATCCTTGCCAATGACCAGCTTTCTGTATTGCTGACAAGCAACAATGCACCCTATTACAACAGTTGGCCTGTAACTATCGATATCGCCAACGCCAGCGATCATAACCAAGCCTTATACAACAAGACCTTACCAAGCGACGCACAAACGCCGTTATTCCCATGGGCATTTTCAAACGTCGACACGATTGAGCGCGCTGGTGCTGTCCACAACATGTTTGCTTTGCACGACGGCACCGAGCGCTATTTATTAAGTTGGTCGCCGTGTCGGGCGGTGCTGAACAACGTCACTGTGGCCTGTTCGCAAGTTCCAGCCGATCAAACCATTACGTTTGCGCCGCCGCTGTACGGATTGTGGTTATTTGATAACAACGCCAAAACCCAAGTTCCTGTACGTCCAGGTCGTGAAGGCAGCATCATCTCCGAAGCCGTTGTGATGCAGGCGCGGCACAAAGCCACTTATTTAGCGGACAGTACCTCGCTTAATGCCGACTTAGCCGCCGAGAACGCCGCTGTATTGGATATTCGCAGTTTGTACGATGTCGGTGGCGATGCCCAAGCCAATATTGGGGTATTGCGCGACCCGATGGCGACTCGTAGCTCTGATCGCCCTTATCGGTATTTGCGGATTGAACGCCAAGTGCCGATGCCGCCAGAAGAAGTACAAGATGTACCGAACTTTGCGTTTGGCGTGACTCGGCAACGTGGTATGCGTGAGATCGTCGGTTTTACCGATGTCGAGCCGGATGGTTCGGTTAAAGTCAAAATTCCTGCGAATGTGCCATTGGCACTGGCAATTTTGGACAGCCAAGGCAAGTCCGTGTCGTGGCAACATCAACAATGGATCACCGCCCGTCCTGGTGAAACCCTGCAATGCAACGGCTGTCATTATCCGTGGATTGAACGGACCCACGGTCGTGCCAACGCGCAAGGCGAGTGGCCATCGGCCAATCCTGGCGCACCGGTCAGCGGCCAGCCATTTCCAAATGCCAATCCTGAATTGCCTGCTCAAGTTGGTGAAACTATGGCGCAAGCACTGACGCGGTTAGTCGGGATGAAAACCTTAAAAGCAGCGCTTGAGTACCAAGATCATTGGACGGACCCAGCCAAACGCGCTAAAGAGCCGGAGTCGAAAGTTAGCTACAACGATTTGACCACTGAAAAACCGGTTGGCGTGCCATGTTTTGACAAGTGGCAGGCGCATTGTCGAATTCGGATCGATTATCCAACGCACATAGCCCCTTTGTGGTCATTAGAGCGGGTTACTCGGGATGCCACCACCGGCGAAATTCTTACCGATCACACCTGCGTCAACTGTCATACCAGAACCGCAGCGGACGGCACAACACAGGTGCCGATGGCTCAGTTGGAGCTGACTGCACAACCATCTGATCAAGTTGATGAGCAAATGACCAGTTATCGCGAAATCATGGCTGGCGACTTTGAACAGGACATTGTTGGTGGTGTCTTGGTCGACAAGTTAGTGCAACAAGTGGATGGTAATGGCAACCCAGTGTGGGTCCGTGACGAACTTGGCAACCTAGTGCTGGACGAAAATGGCGATCCAATTCCAGTGATGACCCGTGTGCCAATGAATAGTTTTGCTGTACCAGGCTGGGCCGGCGGTAGTCGTTTCTTTAATGTCTTTAAAGCCGGTGGCGCCCACGAAGGGTACTTAACTCCGACCGAGTTGAAACTAATCAGCGATTGGTTAGATATCGGCGCTCAATATTACAACTCTCCGTTTGTGGTACCGCAATGATGAAATATCTGGCCGCTTTGGCTTTATTTGGCGTCAGTTTAATGGCCAGCGCCGCCGATGGCACACCAGTGACTGTCAGTTCGTCGTTAATTGACTTGCACACGGGGCCGGGGCGCGGTTATCCAATAAAAGTATCAGCAGTCAAAGGCGAACAACTGCAGCTGTTAAAGACCCGCGGTAATTGGGTACTGGTCGAGTTTCGCCAACAAGAGTTGTGGATGAATGACGAGGAGTTGGCCAATTTATTACGCTTAAATGGCCAGCCATATCAGACGGCTGACAGCGGACGAGCCGCGTTTGAACAGCGCAGTATGGAGTTCACAGCCTTTATTGGCGATCTGAACGGCGCCAGTTTTTATCAGTTTGAATATGGTTATCGGTTTAGCGATGTTGTCTCGGTTGGTCTAAGCGCTGGTCAAGCCAACGGCGACAATGCAGATACGCAGATTGTCGAAGGCCATGTGTATATCGACCCATTTCCGACTTGGTATGTCAGCCCTTATCTTGGCATAGGTGGCGGTATGAATCGCACCACGCCACGCACTGTATTAGTACAAACCGAAGATAGAACGGACCCGATCGCCAGTGCCGAAGTCGGCGTTCGTTATTATCTAGCCCGTAATTTTGTTGCTCGCGCTGCGTATCATCGTGGTGTTTTGGCAACGTCCCGGAACGAAAACGACGAGATCACAACATGGAAACTTGGCTTCAGCGTATTTTTCTAAGCAGTCTGCTAGTCAGCAGCGCCAGTGCTTTTGCGCAACAAGCGCCGGTGCAAATTGAACCGCAAATAGAGCGAGCGCCAGTCTCTGAAGACAAATTGGATGACGAAAGCCTTTTTGTTGGCTTACGCGGTGGTTTAGTTAGCCTGAATGATTTTGGCACCAGTGGTTTAGCCCAAGCACAGTTGGGGTATCAGATCACCGAAGACTTCTTTTTGACTGTCGATTATGCCAAGGCCAAAGCCGGTCTCACTTCATTTGAAAAACTCAGTGGCGCAGCCCCTTTGTTGACTGATGAACAACGCAATTGGAGTTTTTTAGGCGGCGCTATCGGGTATGTGTTGATGCCGGGCGAAGTCTACTTCGGAAGTGATTATGCGATGAACTCGCGCTGGTCGATCTTTGCCGGTGCCGGTAACGTCGACTTTGCCGGCGACAAAGTGTTTGGAGTGCAAGCAGGAACCAATTATCAGGTCTACATCACGGATTATTTGGCGGCAGAGATCCAGCTGACCGATTACGTCTATGAAACGACCATCTTGGCCGAAACCACATCCCAGCATAGTTTGGCCTTATCTCTAGGTTTATCGGTTTATTTCTAAGGACAGTTGTATGCAATTTATCCGTCGCAGTTTTCGTCACCTCGCAGCAGCTGCTTGCTTAGTCTCTGCCAGTTCGTTTGCTGCGGTGCTGGAACCAGCAAAAAGTCCAATGGCTCCAGATTTTACCTTGGCGCAGTATCAAGGCGGCAATCTGAAGTTAAGCGAACAACGCGGTAATGTGGTGCTGCTTAACTTCTGGGCGACTTGGTGTGGGCCATGCCGCACTGAGATGCCAGAGCTCGACAAACTCGCGAAAAAATATGCGGATTTGGGCGTTGTTGTGATCGGCGTGAACGTTGAAACAGAGACCGAGGGCGTTAAAGCCTATTTGTCTGACATTCCGGTATCGTTCCCAATTCTGCTAGACACGAACAACGTCGCATCTAAAACCTACGATGTGCAGGCGATGCCCACAACAGTGATCATCGACAAAGACGGTAAAATTCGTTCGTTGCATCGTGCTTACCAACCGGGTTTTGAAAAAAAATACGAGGATGACATCAATGCGTTACTGGCCGAATAAATCACTTTTCGCGGTGTTGACCTTGGTGCTTGTAAATACCGGTTGTGCGTCTATTGAACCCTGGGTCAAGCCTTATGAGCGCGATAAGCTGGCTGATCCGATCATGGCTTTTAACCGCAATCCTTTAGCGACTTCACACTTGAATCACGTGCAAGACTCGCGTGAAGCTGCTCGCGGCGCTACGGGGGCGGGAGGTGGCGGCTGTGGCTGTAACTAACCTAGCTATGCGCGGATCTACAGCTGCACTGCTACTTGTCGCAGGTGCAGCACAGGCCTCAGTCTTGCCGGTTGACCGCGCGGATGTGATGCATCACAGCTATTCCGGCGGTGGCGTTAGTATTGATGGCCCCGCAGTTCAAGTTCGCAGCAAAGTAGGGCAAAACCTATCAATTTCAGGCACCTATTACATCGATACTGTGTCAGGCGCATCGGTTGATGTAGTGGCGACAGCGTCTGCTTACAGTGAGCAACGCAAGGAAAAACATATCGGGTTTGATTATTTAGCTGGCAACAGTTTGTTAAGTGCAAACGTGACTGCTAGTGACGAAAATGACTACAAAGCCCGTACTGTCAGTTTTGATATTTCCCATGACACCTTTGGTGGTTTGACTACGTTAAGTCTTGGTACTGCGCTCGGCGATGATACGGTTGGGCGTAACGGCGATGCCAATTTCCAAGAACAAGTAAAACGGAACAACTACCGAGTCGGCATCAGTCAAATCATCACCACCACTTGGATCATGGCGCTAAACGGCGAAGTGAATCTGGATGAAGGCTTTTTAAACAACCCTTATCGGCAAGTTCGGTATGTCGACCCGACAGCGCCGCTGGGTTATGCCTATCAAAGTGAGATCTACCCACGGACGCGCAACGCAGCGGCAGTATCGCTCGTCAACAAGTTCTACTGGCCCGATCGCTCAGCGTTTACATTGAATGTGCGCGGCTATCAAGACAGTTGGGACATTCGTTCGACCGACTACGAAATCAGCTATGTCAAACCGCTGGACTGGGGTTTTACGGTTGAAGCGCGTATTCGCTATTACACACAAACCCAAGCCAGTTTTTACCGCGATTTGTTTGACTACCAAAGCCAGTTGAACTTTATGGCGCGGGACAAAGAACTGAGTGATTTCAGTGATTTAACGTCAGGTTTAGGGCTTATCTACAAACTGCCACAGTTCAGTTTCTTCAAAGGCACGGCACCAGAAATCACCTTGCAATACGAAGAAATGTTTTACAAATACAACAACTTCCGTGACGTACGGGTGCGAGATGTTCCTGCGGGCACTGAACCTTTGTACGAACTTGAAGCCCGGGTGATCCGTGCTTTCTTTAGCCTGTATTTTTAAGGACCTGCTATGAAGATTTTATCTACCGTCATGTTGTCTTTACTCGTCACCAGTGCAAGTGTCGCAGCAGGTCCAGAGACATCAGGTCAACAAGAATTAGCGCAACTCAAGCAACAAGTCATCGCGTTAAATCGGGAACTATTTCTGTTAGAACAATCCTTGTTGTACCCACCTGAAACGCAACTAGGCCTGTATTTAACCGTCGATACCGGCAAGTTTATGCAACTTGACAGTGTCGAAGTGCTACTCGATGACGAACCGGTTGGCGGACACCTGTACACCAAAACTGAACTCGAGGCGCTGCAACGTGGCGCTGTACAACCGCTGCTGCAAACCAATGTCGATGCAGGCAAACATTCATTAACTGTGGTATTTGTCGGCAAAGGCCCAGACAATCGCGACTACCGTCGCGCCGTCAATTATGAGTTTGAAAAAGCAGCCGACGGCGTTCGATTAGAACTACAAGTCAATGATAAATCAGGCAACTATCAGCCTGAATTTCGCATTGTGCCATGGACACAGGTTCATTAATGATGGCGACTCGCTGGCTGCTCACCGCATTCACGTTGGCCATTTTTGGTGCAACGGCACAAGAGACAGATCCAAGGGACTTGGTGAGCCAACAACCGCTTGAACAAGCATACCGCCAAGCCGCTTGGTTTTTTTATCAAGAAAAACCCTATGATGCATTGTTGCAATTAGATTTAGCACCCACAGCCGATCCACGGAGCGATTTGCTGAAAGGCGGTTTGTTGCTGCAAATTGGTCTGCCTAAACAAGCCGCAGACTTGATGCAACAAATTTTACAGCGGCAACAAGATGCGTTACCTGAAGACGTCCGGCAATATGCGCTGTTGCAATACAGTCGTTATTTACTGAACCGTGGTGATAAAACAGCGGCCAAACAATACGCTCAAAATATCGTGGCTAATCCAGCGGTCAAAGGCGTGCAACAACAGCTGCTACAAATGCTCGACTGGCCGGACATTCAAATCCCTGCCGAACCAGACTTCGACCAGCTCGATGGTCACCCTGAAATGCCCTATGTGATCATGAACCAGATCCAGGCGCTTGCCGCGAAAGGCGACATCGATCGGGCGCTTGCATGGCAAGAACAATTAAGTAGTCAACTCGATAACGCAGTAGACCCTTGGTTTTGGCAGCGCTGGTTTGGTTTTACGCCCGTTTGGCAGCGGCAAGATGACAACGAAACCACCGCTGTGTTGCAGTATTTACAACTGCTGCGGGCGCAACTGTTTGTGCGAAAACAAGATTACCCCAGTGCGCAAGCGGTACTGAGCGAGTTTCCACTACAAAGTCCTCTCAATCAATTGGCGCTGGAAACATATGCCGAAGTCCTTGCCAAATCCGGCCAAACCGGGCCATTGCTCGGCGTTTATCAACAACAGCTGCAGCAACATCCATTTGCGTTATCAAGCTGGCGCGCGGCTACCAACATTGGCTTAACGTTAGAAAAAACTGGCCAAAAAGCCCAAGCCTTGGCGGCATTGCAATGGGCTGAGCGTTATTTTGACTCGCAAATTAGTCAAAACAAAGCGTTGCAGCCACTGACGATTGAGGCCCTTGAGCAACAAAAATTTACCCCATGGCAAAGTTTTCAATTCAAACAAGACAAAACCTTGTTTACGTTAAAAACCGATTTGCTGGCAATGAAACAGCTCACCTTATTAGCGCCAGAACAATTAAAACGCATCCAGCATTTGCAAAAAGTAGTGGCGATCAAATTGCAGCAGCAGACCGATCTGTTACACGGCAAATTACCTGAGTTATCCGCGCAGCTAGCGACACTCGAGCAGCAGTATCAGCAGTTACACACTGAACTGGTCGCTGTGCCGAAACAAACCTATCCAAACCGTTGGTTGCCCGAGCAGCTGTATAAACAACAGCAAACGTTAGACAAAGCAGCGGTACGCTTGAGCCAGTTGAGTGCAGCGCAGCAGCAAGGTGCCGTGGTGAAAGTTGATGTTGCTAAACAGCAGCACAGGCTGAATACCTTGCAGGGGCTGGCAAAGTGGCAATATGCCAGCAGCCAGTCGGACACCTTGTGGCAGCTGAAAAAACAGCAGCAACAACTGCAACAGCTATTGCCGCAGCTACGCAACCGCATTGGCATACTGCAAGCAGCGCAAGACGCAACGCCGCGACTAAAATCGCAACAGCAACGCCTCGCTGAGTTAAATGCCCAGCAACAAGCTTTAGTTAATGGCATCAATCAAGCACAACAACAGTTACTGGCTGAATTGAATCAGCAACTACAGCAACGCGCAGATAAGCAACTGGCGCAGTTGCTGCAATTATCACGTCGCAACAAACAAGCGTTAGCTCGGTTAATGGAAGAACAGTTGCAGGAGCAAAGCCGATGAAAAAAACCTATAAAAATCAGGCAGCTCTAAGTTTAATTGTCGCGTTAACGAGCGGCTGCTCCTTATTTCATAGTGAAAAACCAAAAACGGTCGCGACTATGGCTGACTTACCAGCCTTTGACCAATCGAAGTTCCAAAGTGCAGGCACTGTTGATCGCCAACAGCTTTCTACCTTGTACGGGCAAATTCTAGCGCTTGAACCAGGTCAGCAAACGCGCCAGCAAATTCGCTACCGTTTGTCGCAAATGCAGACTGAGCAAATCAGCAACAGCGAATTGCCACCGGAAACCGAACGATTGGAGCTTGAAAAGCTCGCGCAGCAATACGAAACCTTGTTACGCGATTACCCAACGGATCTGAACAACGAGTTGATCCGTTACCAGTTGGCGCGCTCTTACGACTTGCTTGGCAAAACCGACCAGTCGCTGGCGCAGTTAAACGCGTTACTAGTGGCTTACCCAGACAGTGAGTTTTCCGCAGAAGTGTGGTTTCGCAAAGCCGATATCCACTACAGCCGCGGTGACTATGAACAAGCCTTAGCGGCTTACCAACAAGTGTTGTCGCGTAAATCACCGAAGTTAAAGCAACACGCGCATTACATGGCCGGTTGGTGCGAATTTAAAGTCGGCAACTACGCCAATGCGGACCAGATGTTTTTGCAGGCGCTCGATTTAACTGACCCGCTCTATCAAAACACTCTGAAAGAGCAGCAAGACACTGCGAGCACCCAACAACAACGGTTACGTGCCGAGTTGTTGCAGGTGTTGTCGATTTCGTTGAGTTACCAACAACAATCAGCATCGCTGCAGCAACTGCTGGACAAAACGCCGTACCGTGATGGCCGCGTATCGAGCCGCCCAATTGCGCAAATCAGCGCCTTGTACCAAGCCTTAGCTGACTTTTTGGCCGGTAAACAGTTAGAAGCGGCGAGTCTTGATACCTACCGTACTTTTATCAAGTCCTACCCGCAGGAGCCGGAAGCACCGCAATTTCAATTGAAATTGATTAAGCGACTGTTGGATACAGCCCAAGCAGACACTGCGTTGACCGAGCAACGGCAGTTTATTCGACTGTTTGGCCCAGGCAGTGATTATTGGCGTTTTGCACGGCCGCAGCAGCTTGCCGAAGTGCATGCGCCCTTACTGCAATATCTAAATTATTTTGCGTCAAATACCTATCGTCAGGCGCAACAGCAAAAAGCCCCAGCATTGTTTGCGCAAGCGGCGCTGGACTATCAACTGATGGTCACTGTGTTAGACCAACAGGCCGACAGTGCATACAACACGGCAGATTTAAGATATTTAACAGCTGAAGCGTTGGCACAAGCGGGGCAAACGGACCAAGCGATTAAAGGCTACGAAGATCTGGCTTATGGCGCTGCGCCACAGCCAGCGGCCACGCTGTATCAAGCACAAGATGCAGCGTACAAAGCGATTTTGTTGGCTGAAAAATCAAAAGTCGCCGCTGCTGATTTGCAAAAAATGCAACAACAGTTTTTCCAACAGTTCCCAGCACATCCAAACGCTGTCCAGGTCGCTCTGGCGCAATTACAGCAGTTGTATCAACAACAGGCCTATCCTGAGGCAACGGCTCTTGCGACACAAATTGCCCAATGGCCAGTGCCATTAACCGATGCCAAGGCCGTGCAATGGCAACGTCAAGCTTTGTTTATTCAAAGCCAAATCGAATTGCAACAGCAACAGTATGCGGCAGCCGAGCAAAGCCTGAATCAACTGTTAACTTTCGCCACGATCGAAGGGGTGGATAAAGCGTTGCTGAAAACGCAACTGGCCAGTGCGATTTATCAACAAGCACAGCAGCCAGGCGAAAGCAAAGCGACCCAACAACAACTGTTGGATCGCCTGTTACAACAGCCAGATTCGCAATACCACGAAGCTGCCGCGTGGCAACAAATTGAGCTGGCAGAAGGTGCACAAGCCCAGTTGTTGATGCAACAGTTCTTAAAGCGTTATCCAACATCGGAACGCCGCTTATCGGTACAAGCCAAGTTAGTCGCAGAACTCGACAAGGCCGGCGATCACAGTGCGATGGCTGCCTTGTACAGCCAAATGGCAAATGAAACCAAAGATCCGCAAGTGCAACGTGAAGCGTTATGGAATGCCGCGACAGAGTCAGGGAAAGCCGGTCTGGCGCAACAATCGTTAAGCCAATGGCAGCACTATGTGGAAAAATTCCCAGCTCCGCACGATGCCGCGCAAGAAGCTCGGTTCTCGCAAGTGGCCTTGCTCAAAGCAAATCCAAGTTTGTCGATAGGTGTCACCGAACAACCAAGCGCTAAAAAAGGCAAAAAAGGTACGAAGACGGTGCAATCCGGCTTAAACGCCTTGCTAGAGCGCATAGTCCGCGCAGAACAACTGGCTGGTGCTAACGCCAATGACCGCACTCGGTTTATTGGCGCGCAAGCCTCGGTGCAACTAGGTAGCTATTACGCCAACGAATTTAGACAAGTGCAGCTGACCAATCCGCTAAAAGTGTCGCTCAAACGCAAACGCGACCTGATGAGTCAAGCCATCACGCGGTTTGAACAGGCCATGCAAGCCGGTATTGCGCCTGTCACTACTCAGGCGAATTATGAAGTCGCAGAGTTGTACCGGTTGCTGGCAAAAGATTTATTGGCGTCTGAGCGGCCGAAAGGCCTGGATGAGCTGGCGCTTGAGCAATACAACCTGTTGTTGGAAGAACAAGCCTACCCATTTGAGGAACAAGCTATTGGCATTTATCAGAAAAATCTCGAATTGATGCAAAAAGATATTTATGACGATTTCATTCGACAAAGTTTACGGCGCCTCGCCGAACTCGTGCCGGCGAAATACCAACGTGAAGAACTGGTGCCGGAGGTGATCCGTGGCTCCAACTAAATTCTGGCCTTTAGTCCTGGTTGTCGCATTGTTTGGCTGTTCGACGTCGCCAGATCCCGCGACCCCAAACAAAGAGGCCGCAGCACCAACAGTTGCCAGCAACGCTGTGACGCTCAATGCAGCGCAACAAGCGCAGTTACAAACAGGGATATCGCAACTCGAACAGAAGGACTACAGCAGCGCCGCAGCAACATTGGCGACGCTGCCAAGCGCCGATGCCTTGTATATGGCAGCGGTGGCTAATTATCGCCTTGGCCAAACCGCGCCAAGCAAAGCCTTGTTAGAACAAGCACTGACGACGCAGCCTGCACATGCGCCTAGTTTGAATTTGCGCGCATTATTGGCCCGTGAACAAGGCCTGTTTCGCCAAGCAGAAACCGATTGGCTAGCCGCCATTGCGGCTGATCCTAACTTTGCCGCCGCTGAGCGCAATTTGGGGATTTTGTACGACATCTATTTGGCCAATCCACAACAAGCGCGGCTGCATTATCAACGCTATTTCGAATTATCCAACGACGAACAAGCCAAAGTGTGGTTAAGCGCGTTACCGGCAGCCACCGATGCGGCAGAGCCAGTTCAGGAGTCCAAGCCATGAAAACGCTGCTGTTTGTATGTTTGCTAACGGCGAATGCAGTGGTGGCTCAACAAGCCGCGACCACTACACCAAACAAAGAGCCAATTGCCACGGTTGAAATCGAATCGACCATCAGCGGTAACGCCGAACAACCGAAAACCATTTATGTATTACCGTGGCAAGAAAGTGTCGCCCGGATCAAGATGAACAATGATGATGACGAGGCGCTGACTAGTGAAACTCAGCCTCTTGATCGAGAAGAGTTTTTACGTTTCATACAAGCAGCCGATGCCCCCGTTGTCGCGCCGCAGGATCAGTAGTAAGGAGAACCCCAATGAGTTTTTTTGATGAAATGGTTAAGTTTTTGCAGGAAGGCGGCTTTTTTATGGCGCCGATCGGCTTGTTGTTTATTTTAGGTTTAGTGATTGCCTTAGAACGTTGGTGGTTTTTACGCTCTATCCACAGCGCCAATCAATCAGCATTGCAAGCCATCAGCCATGCGTTAAACAAAGGCGATTTATATGGCATCACCCAACAAGCACGGCAATCAGACGCTGCGGTGCTAGCGATGCTGCAAAACGGTATCAATCGGATGCAAGGTCCACACCGTCGTGACGATATTGAGTATGCGATGGAAGAGGTGGTGCTGGAGCTAACGATGCGCTTACAAAAACGCACACCGTTTTTGGGGACGCTGGCCAACGTGGCAACGCTGCTCGGTCTATTGGGAACCATTATGGGCTTGATCACCGCGTTTGCTGCGGTTGCTAGTGCCGACCCGGCGCAAAAAGCTAGCTTGTTATCAAGCAGTATTTCGGTTGCGATGAACACAACGGCATTGGGTTTGATGACCGCTATTCCGTTGGTGTTTGTGCATTCATTATTGCAAAGCCGCACCGCTAGCATCATTGACACTATGGAAATGGCCGGCATGAAGCTGATGAACGTGTTAGCACAACAACGAGGACAGCAGGATGGCCAGAAAGCGTAAGGTCGATACGGCGGACGCCGAGCTCGACATCACGTCTTTCATGAACCTGATGATCGTGCTGGTGCCTGTGTTGTTGCTCAGCATGGTTTTTAACCAAATGCGGGTATTGCAGGTGCAATTGCCAGCGCAAGCTATGGCGGCTATCGACAAAGAGCCCGAGATCCCACAAAAACTCGAGCTCGAAGTCCGCTCTGACAAGTTGGTGGTGAATTATCCAGCCGGGCAGCCGCTACGAGAGTTTGCAAAGTCAGCCGAAGGGCAATACGACATGGCTGCACTCGCAAGCTTTCTGCAAGACTTAAAACTGACGCTACAGCAGAAAAATATCGATAAAAAAGATATAACACTCGTGTTAGCGGATGACACCAGCTACCAGACTATCGTCACTGTAATGGATACAGTTCGGTCGTTTAAGGCGGTCGTTGCCGCATCGGTGGTCGACGCCGAGTTGTTTCCACAAATCAGCTTTGCTGACTTACCACCAGCAAGCGCGGCGGGAGCGACACCATGAAACAGTCTTTTCGTGGCAAGCGCCAGGCCAAACAAAACGCGCGACTGGCACAACAAAGCAAACTGAACTTAGTGGCCTTGATGGATATTTTCACCATTCTAGTGTTTTTCCTGATGGTCAACCAAAGCGAAGTCACAGTGATGCAAAGCGACAGTCAGATGACGTTACCTCAATCTGCTAGCGAGCAGATGCCGGTTGAAACCGCGGTTGTTTCGGTGCATCTGGATAAAGTTAGTTTGCAAGGCAATATCATTTGGCAAGGCAACCTGCAAGATCAACAGGCGTTTGCCATCTTGCAACAGCAAGTGACTGCGAAATTAGCTGAACTTGCTAAAGCACAAGGTCCGCTACCTGAAGCTCAACAGGCTACAGGACGCGCCGTCACCGTACTGGGTGACAAAGCAGTGCCCTATGCCTTGTTAAAGCAAATCCTTACGGCCTGTGCCAATACCGAATTTCGTAATGTGTCGCTCGCGGTTGAACTGCAACAAGACAAAGCCAGCGGAGGGCAGCCATGAGTAGCGTCAGCTTACAATGGGACCCAAGCAAAGCCGAATACGACGACAAGGTATATTTCCGGTTGCAGGCTGCGGGCGTATTGTTATTTTTGGCAATCGCCGTGGCAGTGCCGCAAATTCAGCTACCAGAGCCGGTGAAGCCGCCACCGCCACCACCGCCACCATTGACCGAGCTACAGCTGCCAGAACGGGTTATTCCTCCGCCGCCTAAACCGGAAGAGAAAAAACCAGAGCCGCCAAAACCGGAAGAGAAAAAGCCCGAGCCCGTCAAAGAAAAACCGGTAGAGGCCAGCAAGACTCCGCCGGTAAAACCTGACAAAAAGCAACCCACAGTGGAAGACGCGCGGGAAGTTGCTGAAAAATCGGGTTTGTTGGCATTAAAAGACGATCTGGCGGACTTACGGCAACAATTTGACGCAGATACAACAACACCAACCGTGACCAATGATGCCGCCACCCAAACCGTCAATTTAGAACGCAAGGTGATTGGTGCCGCCAGTCAGGCGACTTATGCCAAAGCCCAAGCGGCGACCGCACAAGGAACGATTGGCAAAGTCGCGTTATCTGACAAAGGCGCCACCAATGTCAAAGAAGTTGCATTGGCCGGCCTTGCCGACAAAAACACGGTGGAACGCAACAAAGCCGAAGCGGCGAAAAAGAACCAAAAAGGTTCTGGACCTACTGGTCGCAGTGAAGCCCAGATCCGGCAGATTTTGGAAGCCAACAAGAGCAGTTTGTACACCTTGTACAATCGTGCTTTGCGACAAAACCCAATGCTCAAAGGTAAAGTGGTTTTTGAGTTGGTGATCACGCCGGCGGGGACAGTCAGTACGGTGAAAATCGTCATGTCAGAGCTTGGTGATAGCAAGCTTGAGCGGCAATTGCAATTAAGGTTGCAGACCGTGCAGTTTGGTGCAGCTGAGGTCAGTTTGACTCGGTCGCAATGGACTATTGAATTTTTGCCGGGGTAACAGCCGGCACCGTGTGGTACAGGTAGTTTGAGGTACACGCAGATGGGAGATTGCAAATGAAACCTGGTATTCGTCAACTCGTCGCTATCGCTTGTGTGATAGCGAGCCAATCGGCTGTTGCAGCGCCGCTTGAGCAAGCAAAACGCATGCATGACCGTTTAGCGGGGGTGCCGGCTGATGCTGCAACACTTACGCAGATGGCGCAATTGATAGGCAGCGGCAACGCCGTTGCTGCTGCTCAACTGGCAATCAACCATCCTGATTTTTACCGAACGACTTTAAAACTGTTTGCAGCGGCTGACACCAATGAAGATCAAGATGTCTTTGAACCACTCAACGACTACAGCGCGACTGTCATTGGCTTGATCCGCGACGACATCGATTTTCGACAAGTTCTACAGACCAATATGTTATATGTCGGTGACGCGTCCACTAACGCGCCTAGCTATCAAAGTACCAATAATGATCATTATCTGTACCTAGACAAGCAAGGTGTTGATTTAAAAACGCATTTGGTTGCACGTAGCCAATCGAGCCTCAACGGCATTCCTGACAGTGCCGCTGCAGGAGTCATGACTAGCCGAGCTGGTGCCAAAGCGTTTTTTTATCTAGGGACTAACCGCGCAATGCTGCGCTTTACCTTAATGAGCCAACTGTGTACCGACCTAGAGCCGATCAAAGACACCAGTCGTTCGGTTGACCGGATCCGACAAGACGTCAGTCGCAGTCCTGGTGGCGATAGCCGGATCTTTAACAACCGCTGCGTCGGCTGTCATGCCGGGATGGACCCTCTAGCCCAAGCATTTGCCTATTACGATTACCAATTTACTGATGCTGATGGCAGTAACGGCCGTGTTTTTTATCAAGCCGAAGGCACCACCAACGCCACCACAGGTACCCGGGTACAACCTAAATACTTAATCAACGCTGGTTCATTTCCATTGGGATACATCACCAAAACCGACGAATGGGAAAACTATTGGCGGGAAGGGCGCAACCAAGCGCTTGGCTGGGACCCGACGTTACCGGGCAAAGGGCAAGGAGCCAAGAGTATGGGGCAAGAGCTAGCCAACAGCACAGCATTTGCGCAATGCCAAGTGAAAAAAGTGTTTAAGGCCGTGTGCTTACGTGAACCAGAATCCAACGCCGATGTGTTGCAGGTGAATCAAATTACCAGCCACTTCCGCGGTAATGGCTACAAAATGAAACAGGTGTTTGCAGAAACTGCCGCCTATTGCATAGGAGATTGATCATGAAGTTCTCCTTGTTTTCCAAGAAAGTATCAGCGGCAATTATTGTCGGACTCATGCTGGCTGCCTGCGGTGGCCCAGAAGTCGAAAGCAATGCGCCACCTGTCGTCACACCACCGGATGAAGGCTATAAAGGCCCTGCACCGCAGACCAGTGATATCCAACAGTACAAAACTGCATTTTGGGACAATGTGTCGCCGACTAACCGCTGCGGTAACTGTCACGTTCAAGGCAAGACATCACCAGCCTTTGCCCGCAACGACGATGTCAATTTGGCTTACGCTGCAACAACGCCGTTGGTGAATTTAACCGATCCAGCCAGTTCTAAAATCGTGCAGAAAGTAGGCGGCGGCCATAACTGTTGGTTGTCCAGCGCGCAAGCCTGCGCCGATACCATGACCCAATGGATCCGCTTGTGGGCCAACAGCACTGTGTCGACCCAATCGACTATTACGCTGGTAGCGCCCGTCAACCGCGATGTCGGTTCCAGCAAAGCGTTACCTGCCAGCTCGTCGTTGTTCCAAACACACGTGTACCCAATTCTGCAAGAGTATTGCGTGGGATGTCACACGCCGTCCTCTGTGCAAGCGCAAGCACCATTTTTTGCCCATAGCGACGTGAATGTTGCGTATGACGCAGCCAAGCCATTGATGAATTTGGATAAAGTGGAACTTTCACGCTTTGTGGTGCGGTTAGGCCGTGAATTTCATAACTGCTGGAGTGATTGCGCGCAAAACGCGGCCACCATGCAAGCGGCCATTAAGCGCATCGCTGATGCAGTACCAGCAACCACGCTAGATCCTGCCTTGGTGCCATCTAAAGCGCTGCGCTTAGGCGATGGCGTCGTCGCGTCCAGCGGCGGTCGTTATGAGCGCAATCAAATCGCCTTTTACCAATTTAAAACCGGCGATGGTGCGATCGCTTACGATACGTCAGGCATAGAACCAGCAGCGAATTTGACCTTACAAGGCGATATTCGTTGGATCACCGGGTGGGGTATTCATATCACCAGCGGCCGAGCGCAAGCGACGACCGATGCCAGTAAAAAGATTGGCAAACTGATAACGGCAACCGGCGAGATGTCCATCGAAGCGTGGGTGGTTCCTGCCAACGTGTCGCAAGAAGGCCCGGCAGCGATTGTCAGTTATGCCGGCTCTAGCATCAGTCGCAATTTTACCGTTGGCCAGACCCTGTATAACTACGACTATCTGCTGCGTACGGAGCGTGCAGGCAACAGCGGCAATCCAGCCTTGTCGACACCTGATGCCGCCGAGTTGTTGCAGGCTACGTTGCAACATGTGGTGTTAACCTACGACCTTACCAATGGCCGTCGCATCTATGTCAACGGTGTCGATAGCGGTGTGCGCGAAACCGCCAGCCCACTAAAAGACTGGGATGACACTTTTGCGCTGATGGTCGGGAATGAAGCGAATGGCAACCGCCAATGGCAAGGTGCGGTGCGGTTACTCGCCATTCACAACAAGGCGTTAACTGCTGCCCAAGTGAAGCAGAACTTCGATGTCGGCGTGGGGCAAAAATTCTTCTTGTTGTTTGGCATAGGTCAGCAAATCAATGTACCGGAAACCTACGTGTTATTTGAGGTGTCCCAGTTTGATGATTTCTCCTATCTATTTTCCCAACCGCGATTGGTGAACCTCAATGGCACCGCTTTACCAAGCAATCTGACCATCGAAGGTATGGCACTTGGTCTCAACGGTAAAGAAGTCAGTACTGGCCAAGCTTGGATGAAAAAATCTTGGATTGTACCTGCCGCCACTGTGCTGAAAACGCCATACATGTTGTCTAGTCAAGGCACCATTATTGCCGCGGAAGGCGGCGCGGGAAGTGACGAGTTTTTCCTATCCTTTGCGCGCCTTGGCAACAAAACACACGTTCGGGTAACGCCATCTTACCCCGAGCAGACGGTCGCCGCAGCGACGAGCTCCTCAGCCAATATTGGTTTGCGTACCTTTGCTCGCATCAACGCCAGTATGAGCCAATTGACTGGCGTACCTATGTCGCAGGCCAAAGTGGCATCTGTTTATGACGTGGTGATCCGTCAGTTGCCATCAGACCCAACAGTGGACACTTTTGTGTCGTCACAACAAATGGGCGTAACTCAACTAGGTATCGCTTATTGCGACGCTGCGATTGAAGACAACACGATCCGCAGCAACTGGTTTGGCGCGCTGAACTTCAACCAGCCGGCCAGCACTTTCGTCAGCGAACCGACCCAAAGCAGTTTTGTCACGGCACTCGTTGATAAATTGCAACCGTTGTCTCCGCAAAGCAGCGCACCAAGGGTGCAAATGGAAACGGAAATTAAAGCCCTGATGGGACGACTGGCCGCCTGTGGTGCCAATTGCAGCGCAGATCGCAGTAAAACGATTGCCAAGGCGGCATGTACCGCAGTACTGGCCAGCAGTGAAGTACTGGTGTACTAAGGAGTAGATGATGAAAACGAAAAAAGCCTTACATCCAGACGCACCCTTGTACTTTGCCGATCACCGTAAGCCTGTGACAAGGCGCGACTTTTTAGCCTGTGGTCTGGGCGTTGGTAGTGCCATCTTAACCGGCGGCTCGGTGCTGAGTTTATTTGCAGCACCCAACAAAGCGCATGCGGCGTTATCGGCGGATCTTGAAGCGTTGAAGCGGCAATGCGGTATCGCCGTGCAAGGTGCCGGTAAAATTCCATTTGTCTGTTTTGATTTAGCCGGCGGCGCCAACATCGCAGGGTCCAACGTGTTGGTTGGGGGGACTGGCGGTCAACTCGACTTTTTGTCGACGCAGGGTTACAGCAAGTTGGGCTTGCCAGCCGACATGGTGCCAGGCGCAGTCAACGCCGCCGATCCGGTCAATGGCTTTATCAACACCCAACTTGGTTTAGCTTTTCACAGCGATTCGGCCATGCTGCGCGGCATTTTAGACCGCACTGCAACCACAACACGCGCCATGACCAATGGCGCTGTGATCCCAAGCCAATCCGAAAACGACACCGGCAACAACCCGCATAACCCGATGTACGCCATTGCCAAAAGCGGTGCTGACGGTTCTTTGTTGCGGTTAGTTGGCTCGCGCAGTTCCGATTCAGGTGGTAACTCGATGATGCCACCTGAATTTTATAATCCTGAGTGGCGGCCGACTAAAATCGACCGCGCGTCAGATGTGACCGGCTTAGTCGACATCGGTGATTTGTTCAGCTTACTCAATCAAAGCGACGCAGTGGCGGTGATGGAGTCGATCCAGCGCATCAGCAACCAAAAAATGGGCCAGTTAAACGCCCATGTCACCCGCAACGATGTGATCCAAGATTTAGTGCGCTGCGGTTATGTGAAAAGTGCCGACCTGACTGATCGGTTTGGTAACCCAGCCAGCTTAAACCCAGCGGCTGATCCTGACATCGTGGGTGCCGCCGGCATTTTCAGCGTCGCTGAATTTAATGGCGATGGCGAGTTCCAAAAAACTGCCTCCATTATGAAGCTAGTGCTTAGCGGCTACGCCGCGGCGGGGACTGTCACTATGGGTGGTTTTGACTACCATACCGGCGAACGTGGCACCGGCGAACTACGTGATTTCCGTGCAGGGCAATGTATCGGCGCTGTGTTGGAATATGCCGCCCGCAAACAAACACCAGTGATGATATATGTGTTTAGCGATGGCTCGCTGGCATCCAATGGCCGCTTAGACAACAGTGTCGAAGGCCGCGGCAAAGGGGAGTGGACTGGCGATAACTCATCGACCGCAGCGTCGTTCTTCTTGGTGTACAACCCTGGTAGTCGGCCGGCCTTGCTCGGTGGCACAGTGGCCGAACAAGCTCGTCATCAGCAGATTGGTTTTATGCGCGCCGATGCATCGGTTGAAACCGCTTCGTCGGCGGCTGCCAACAACGTCAACTTGCTGGTGCAGACAGTTCTGCTGAACTACATGGCGCTGCACGGCGAACAAGGGCAGTTCCAAACGGTGGTGCCTTTCCAAGGCCTCGGCAATGCTGCAAACTTAGATCGTCTGACGGCTTTTGCGCCGATCAAGACAACCTAACTGTTTGGTCAACAACGAAAAAGCCAGCATCAGCTGGCTTTTTTATTGCGCATAATCCGCAGGATAGTTTTGGCGAACCCAGTGGTATTGGCTAGCAAGTGCTTTTTGCTGCAGTGCCAGCCAAGACCACAGGCTGAACGCCACGCGTTGTAGTGCCTTTGCAACGGTTTTGCTATTGCAAACCAGACGAAAAGAACATTTGCCGATCTTGGCGAATAAATACCGCTTCATAATCAGGAATTTGTTCTATCAACGCCATGCCTTTATCTAGTCCCAGTACAAACAAAGTAGTCGACAGCGCATCGGTTTGGGTGGCATCAGGGCCGATCACCGACACGCTCATGAGTTCAGTCGGACTTTGGCCTGTTTTCGGGTCCAGAATATGATGGTAGCGTTTGCCGTCTTCAATGAAATAACGTTCGTAGTCGCCCGAGGTGCTAATCGCTTGGTCAACCAGTGGCAATTCAGCCACATGCCGCTCTTCGGCGCGTGGGTGCTTGATGGCCACCAACCAAGGCCGGCCGTTTTTATCGCCAAGCAGCCGTGTATCTCCGCCTGCGGACACTAACGCGTGCTGGATGCCCAATTGTTTCAGCAACTGCACACTGCGCTCGACGGTATACCCTTTGGCGATACCGCCTAAATCAATTTTGACTGCAGGCTTGCTGAACTTGACTTGCTGCTTTGGCAGTAATTCGACAAATCGGTAGTTGATCCATTGTTTTTGTGTTGCCAGTTCTGTGGCGGTTGGCTTTTTATGCTCACGATAGTCGAACTTAAAACCAACGGACGCAAACGTAATATCAAAGGCGCCGCCACTGAGTTCCGACATTTGCCGCGATCGGTCTAACAAGTCCCACATCTCTTTAGATACTGTCACTGGGCGTTTCGCCGCGTCGCGGTTCAATAAACTCAGTTCACTGGTGGCAACCCATGGGCTCATCAACGCATTGACGCGCGCAAACTCGGCTTCCACCACAGCGATGGCTTTGTCCGCCGTTGCGTCATCTTTCGCCATTAGTTCGACGTAGGCTTGCGTGCCCATTGGTTTAAAGCTGTATTGCCGCCAAACATCGGCGTGCGCCGCCGTGGATACAAGCAGCGCAACTATCAGTCCAATCCGCCGCATAAGGCCTCCGATAAAAAGTAACTGGTTGATTTTCTTCTGTTGCAGTGCAAATGGGAAGAAAAACTTCCTGCGATTGCGGCAACGCGAATGCCGCTTTTGTATGGCTTTTCTGCTACACTAAGCGCCTTTTTTTGCGATTGAGACCAGCCATGATGCATTTTTGGGCATTAACCTCGAAGGGGATTGAAGAAGTCCTCGCCAGCGAACTTACCTCACTTGGCGCCACCGTTGTCAAAACCGGCTTAGGCGTCGTGCAATTTACCAGTGAACTCGACAACGCCTGGCGCATCTGTCTGTGGTCTCGTTTAGCGACCCGTATTTTGCGGGAAATCGACCGCTTTGACATCAACGAACAAAGTGATGTGTATGACGTTGCCAATCGAATCGATTGGACCGAACAAATGCAGCTCAAACAACGTTTTGCAATTGACTGCGTCGGCAAACACCCAACGATTGATAACACGCAGTTTGGGGCCATGCGTTTAAAAGACGCTATTGCCGATCAATTCCGCGCCAAAACTGGTCATAGACCCGACGTTGATAAAGATGAACCGCATGTCCGCTTTCAACTGCGGTTAGAGCGCCAGATGTTTGTGTTCTTGCGCGATTTCTCCGGCCCGTCCTTGCATCAACGCGGTTATCGTAAAGAAAAAGGTGAGGCGCCACTGAAAGAACATTTAGCGGCGGCGCTGCTGGTGCGCAGTGGTTGGGATAAAGCATCCCCTTTGGTCGACCCGTTTTGTGGTAGCGGCACCTTAGTCATCGAAGCGGCACTGCTTGCCCGTAACTTAGCCCCGGGCCTAAAACGGCCACGGTTTGCGTTTGAAGCAGACGCCGATTTTGACCAAGCCAAATACCAGCAACTTCGCGGCGAAGCCTTGGGTGCGCGTCGAGCTATGCCAGAGCATTGCCAATTGTTTGGCTTTGATTTAGATGCTAGCCAAGTACAAAAAGCCAAACAAAACGCGGAGCGCGCCGGTGTGGCCGATTTAGTGCAGTTTGCCCAAGGCGATGCCACCACGTTAACTAAACCCGCAACCCAGACACCTGGCGTTGTGATCACCAACCCGCCATACGGCGAGCGGTTAGGGGACTTACCGGGTTTGTTGCCCGTATATGCCGCGTTTTCATTGCAACTCAAACAACACTTTGCCAATTGGCGGCTGGCGATTATCACCAGCAATGCCGATTTATTGCGTTCACTAAAACTTTCACGGTTTAAGTCTTACAAGTTCAGCAATGGCCCGCTGGATTGTGAATTCACCTTGTTTGAATTAACCGAACAACAAGTGCAAATCACCAGCAAAACGCCAAGTTTGTTTTTTGCGGAAAGTGAGTCCTTTGCCAATCGCTTGCGCAAAAACGCCAAGCAATTGGAAAAATGGGTCAAGCGCGAGCAGATCTGCTGCTACCGCTTGTACGATGCAGATATTCCTGAATATAACGTCGCAGTCGATTGGTACGATGGCGAAGTGGTGATCCACGAATATGCGCCGCCTGCCAAAGTCGATGCGCAACAAGCGCAAAAGCGGTTGTTTGATATCGTCAATTTGGTGCCGCAGGTCCTTGGCATCAAGCCTGAACAGCAAGTGCTGAAAGTCCGCGAAAAACAAAAAGGTAAAGAGCAATACCAAGCGCTGGACAAAGTTGGCGTGTACAAAGAAGTCACGGAATACGGTGCCAAATTCTTAGTGAATTTGCGCGATTACCTCGATACCGGCTTATTCCTCGACCATCGCACCACCCGCCGCGCTATCCAGCAACAAGCCAAAGACAAGTCGTTTTTGAATTTGTTCGCTTACACAGGTTCTGCCTCTGTGCACGCCGCGCTAGGTGGCGCGCGCAATGTCACGACAGTCGATATGTCCAACACCTATTTGGACTGGGCAAAACGCAACTTTGCGGTCAACAACTTAGCTGGCAAGCAGTATCAATTTGTGCAAGCCAACGTGTTGGAATTCCTTCAAAATTGTCATAACCAGTTTGATTTTATCTTCTGCGATCCACCAACCTTTTCCAATTCCAAGCGCATGGAAAATACTTGGGACGTGCAGCGCGATCACGTCGAGCTGTTGCGGCTAATCGGCAAAGTCTTGGCGCCGGGCGGTAAACTGATTTTCTCCAACAACAAACGCAAGTTTAAATTGGATACCGAAGCGCTTGCGGCGCAAGGCTGGCAAATTAAAGACATCAGCAAACAGTCCTTACCGGAAGATTTTGCCCGCAACCCGCATATTCACGTCTGTTTTGAGTTATGGAAAAGCAACTGATGTTGACCTTGTTCTCAACCTGGGGTTGTCATCTTTGCGACGATGCACAGGCGCTACTCGAGCATAGCGGTGCCGCATTTCAAGTGGTTGACATCGTCGATGATGAACAAGCCATGGCGCTGTTTCGCACGGAAATCCCAGTGGTGTATGGTGCGGGTTTGTTATTGAAGTGGCCGTTTGACGCGGCCGTGTTAGCAGAATTTATCGCCGCGGTGCAAAGCGCTGGCGAGCAAGGTGAATAGTTCGATGGAATTAGTACGTTTTCAACAAGCCTGTTTAGCCTTTGGTACGCATCCGATCCTCGACCATGTCGACTTTAGCTTGTTTGCCGGTGAACGCGTCTGTTTAGTTGGTCGCAACGGCGCTGGAAAGTCGTCGTTGTTAAAAGTGATGTCCGGGCAGCAAAATTTAGATGACGGCCAAATGGTGCTGGTCAACGGTGCTGTGCTGGCGCGTTTAGAGCAAGACCCGCCGGCGCGAATTGACGTCACAGTCGCCGAATTTATCCGTGAAGGCGTGGCGGATCTGGCAGAAAAGCTGCAACGCTTTTATCAGCTGTCAGAGCAGCTCGCGGATGCGAGCGATCAACAAATGCGCGAGTTTACCCAGTTACAGCAGGAATTGGACGCGCGCGACGGTTGGGGTTTAGAAGCCCGTATCGAGACCATGTGTCAGCAATTTGCAATGTCGCCGCAAGCCACGTTAGCCAGCTTATCCGGCGGCTGGTTGCGCAAAGCGGCACTGGCGCGGGCGTTGATCCGCCAGCCATCTATTTTGTTACTCGACGAACCAACCAACCATTTGGACGTGGAAGCTATTCAATGGCTGGAAGGTTTTTTGCAACAATTTAGCGGCGCTATTTTGTTTGTGTCGCACGACCGGGCTTTTATTCGCAACGTCGCCACTCGTATTGTTGATTTAGACCGCGGGTTGTTGTCGTCGCATCCGGGTAACTACGCCGAATACCTGGACCGTAAAGCAAAGATGCTCGAAGACGAGCAAAAAGCCAATGCGCTGTTTGACAAAAAGCTCGCCGAAGAAGAAGTGTGGATCCGCCAAGGCATCAAAGCACGTCGCACCCGTAACGAAGGCCGCGTGCGCGCACTCAAACAACTCCGCCGCGAGCGCGCAGCGCGCGTCGAACAACAAGGCAAAGTCGATTTTTCCATCGAGCAGGCGAACCGATCAGGCAAAATGGTATTTGAAGGCACCCAAATGTGCCTGTCATTTGAAGGCAAAGCTTTATTTCGCGACCTGGATATTTTGGTGATGCGCGGTGATCGCATTGCGTTAGTTGGCCCCAATGGCGTTGGAAAAACTAGTCTAATCAAGGCCTTATTAGGCGACTATCCACTAGACAGCGGTTCCGTGCGGCAAGGCACCAACCTAGAAGTCGCATATTTTGACCAGCACCGAATGGCGCTGAACTTAGATGCAACTGTGCAAGACAACGTGGCCGAAGGGCGCCAAGACATCACGCTGGGCGGGCAAACCCGGCATGTGCTGAGTTATCTCGGCGACTTTTTATTTTCACCGCAACGCGCCCGCACGCCAGTCCGTGCCCTGAGCGGCGGTGAGAAAAACCGTTTGTTGCTGGCAAAATTGTTCGCAAAACCAAGCAACTTGTTGATCCTCGACGAACCGACCAACGACCTTGACGTGGAAACATTAGAGCTACTCGAAGAGATCCTCGAGCAATATCAAGGTACAGTGTTGTTGGTTAGCCATGACCGTGAATTCGTCAATAACACAGTCACCAGTTCGCTGTGGTTTGCTGGTGATGGCAAAATTGTCGATATTTCCGGCGGTTATGACGATGTGATCGCGTATCAGCAGTATCTGGCACAACAAGACGCGAATAAAACTAGCGCCAAAGTGCAAAACAATGTAAAACCTGACAAACAGAACGCGCCTGTCTCTTCAGCTTCCAGTGCGAAGAAGTTATCATACAAAGAGAAGCGCGAACTTGAGCAATTGCCCGCCTTGATTGAAAGCCTCGATGCAGAGATCGGTACCTTGCAGGCTCAGGTCAACAGCCCAGAATTTTTCCGCCAGACCTCAGATGTCACCACCGCGATTTTGAACCAATTGCATGATGCGGAGTCAAAGCTGGCGCACGCCTATGAGCGATGGGAATTATTAGAAGCATTAAACCAGCAGTAAGCAGGGGATTTGAATGAAATTTTCGCCGATGTTTCTCGCAGTTGGAGCCATGCTGGCGCCATTTGCGACACAGGCAGCTATGTACCAGCTTAAAGAATTGACCAAGCCGGACAACTATAAGCAAAGCTTCCCGATGGCAATCAATAATGCCAACCAAAGCGTCGTTAACTTAACGAACATGTATAACTTCCCGGTTGACTTAAATGCCGTGGATCTGGAAAACGCCTTTATCGAGTCGAATCTGACGAGTGCAGAGCTGGATGACCTGAAAAAGGGCATTATCTCTGGCAACGCCCAAGGTGTGCTCGAAGCATACTTGCAGCAAGGGGCCTCGAATTATACGTTCCAGCGTTTTGCCAACGTGTTCGCCTATCGTCCAGATGTGGGTAACGTTGTCAAATGGCGCCAAGGTGATTTACCAACCAACAATGAATTCATGACTGACATTAACGACAATTCGGTGATGTTAGCTGTTGCGGGTACACCTTTTACCAAACAAACATTTTTGGCGAAAGCCACCGATCTTGAACCAAACCCTGTACCACAAAAATTGTGGGTACCTGAAGCCGCTTATTTGGCTGCTTATATCCAATCAGCACGTGGCAAATTTATGGTACCACCGCCGTACACAGACTACGGTGGAGGCTTCTCTTACGCCAAATCAATCAGTAACAGTGGTTACATCGTTGGTTACGCCAGCGTAGGATTGTCAGACAGCAACATCGCTAACATCAAAGAAAACTGTACCGGCGACGACCTGCCGATTGCATTGTGTTATTTCGGTGGTTCTTCGAATTATCTGTCTCAGGCAATTCTGTGGAAAATCAATGATACGACGGGTAAACCGGAAGTGGTGCGTGCACTTAAATACTTAGGTGACAAAAACAGTAACCAACCGCATTCGTTAAGTAAGTATCCGGCAATCACCTACGCCAGTACGCCATATGACGTTAACAATGATGGTATTGCCGTAGGTGCATCTATCTATAGTAACAGCGACGATATCCGTAGTTCTTATTATGGTGACTATGTTTACAGCGCTGCACATGCGGCGATCTTTGTCGGTGACGAAGTTATTTCAATCATCAACCCAGCAGATTATTTAAGTAGTAGTGCGTACGGCATCAACGACAAAGACATTATTGTAGGTTCGGCCAACAAAATTATGCAGAGTTATGAACGTTCAAAAATGTTCGTTTATGACTATGGTACCAATACACTGCGTTGGGTGACCGATCTTTTCGAAACAGCTAGTACCGTGCCTGCGGCCATCAACAACCAAAATATAGCTGTTGGTAAAACCGAAGTATTTACACCTGGTACGTCAACCCGTCGTAATGTTGGCTTTATGGCCGATTTGACCAACAACAAGTTCTACGATCTAAATACACTGCTGGGTTGTGCAACTGATTACACGATAGTCGCCGCAAATGCGATCAACGATAACAATGTTATCGTGGCAACCGCGGTGAAAGAAGTCGATAAACGGAACAACAAAGGCGAAGTGGTGAAAGACAGTGCTGGTAACGTGTTAAAAGAGAACATCGCAGTTGCCGTGCAGTTGACGCCAATCGCTAATGGCAGCATTGATGATTGTTCCACGGTCAAAAACGAAACCTACGAGCGTAAAGGTGCGTCGAGTGGCTTGTTAGCTCTGCTGTTGCTCCCAGTGGCTTACTGGCGTCGCCGCCGCGCATAAACGCTTTAAAGGCGTCGGAGAAGCCATGCTACAGCATGGCTTTTTTATTTGGAAAAATTTAAATTTTTTTTCAGCGCAAATTCATCAAAATGCAATCTGTTTCAGCTGCTTATTCGTTGTCAATCTTTTTAATAACCAAATTGTGATTGAACCTTTTGCGGGCAACGACTATCTATAAAGAGGCAGCACATTGCATGTTGCTTCGTTTAAATAGCAAGTTGAGGAAGATTGCCGTATGAAAAGACAAAAACGTGATCGTCTTGACCGGGCTCATGCCCAAGGCTACAAAGCTGGCGTAACAGGTCGTTCGAAAGAAAATTGCCCCTATCAAAGTATCGACGCGCGCTCGCAGTGGCTTGGTGGGTACCGTGAGGCGATGGAAGACCGAAGTGGCGGTTTATTTAGTAAAGGGCAATAAGGGCCCCCGGCAATAACAACAAACCCCGCAAAGCGGGGTTTGTGCATTCTAGAGCAGTCAAACAAAAAAGCTGTTAGAAACTCGATGTATCTTGGAACAAGCCTACTTTAAGTTCATCCGCAAAATAGATATCACGACCATCTACACTGACGACGCCTTCACCGATACCCATATACAGTTTGCGCTTGATCACACGTTTCATATCAATGGTGTAGGTTACTTTTTTAGCGGTTGGTAAAATTTGACCAACAAACTTCACTTCACCTACGCCCAGCGCGCGGCCTTTACCTGGACCACCAGTCCAACCTAAGAAAAAGCCGACTAACTGCCACATTGCATCAAGCCCCAAGCAACCTGGCATTACCGGGTCACCTTTGAAGTGACAACCGAAAAACCATAAATCAGGGTGAATATCAAACTCGGCAATGATTTGGCCTTTGCCATATTTGCCGCCTTCTTCAGAAATATGCAGCACTCGGTCAATCATCAGCATATTATCGACAGGTAATTGGCTGTTGCCATCGCCGAATAAACGGCCTTCGCCACAAGCAATTAAATCTTCTTTGGTAAAGCTATTTTTAGTCGTTGTTGTCATGTATGGTAGATCCCACAAAATTTGCCGGAACACTTTAGCGAACACTTGTACGCTAAACAAGTCCGATTAGTATTCTTCTCACCATAATCTGCTTTGATGAACGGAATTTGACAGTATGGAGTCGTCTAAAAAAGCGTTGAGCAATGCTGAAAAACAACAACGCTACCGGCAGCGCCAAAAATCCCAAGGCCGCAAAGAGTTACGAGGCTATTTGACTCCTGAAGCATTAGCCTGTTACGAAGAAATCAGTCAAAAAACCGAGTGGAGCGATAGCTTATTGCTCAGTAACGCCATTCGTTTAATGTATGCCGCGCACAAACTTGGCCAGATTGGCTTGTTAAACGGCTGGCTTAACGACAACAAACGTTGACTGGGCGAGCAGGGCGCTTTGACGTATAATGGGCGTTTTCTGTTGCCGATGGTACCGCTATGATCCTGTTTGTCCGTGACCTTACTGTTATCGATTTCTCTTATTTGTGCGCCAAACGCGGGATGCTCGGAGAAAGTTACATTGTCGATGTCGAGCTGCATGGCGGTTTAGATCAAACGTCCATGGTGCTGGACTTCGCACTAGTAAAAAAAGTGATTAAACAAGCCATTGATCAGCTGATTGACCACAAACTGGCTTACCCAGCTCGCCATCCTGCTTTGCAAACCGCTGTCGTTGATGGCACAGAAAAACTGGTGTTCCAAACCGAGCGCGGTCAGATCCAAGTAGCCAGTCCATCGCAAGCGCATGTCGCCATCGACGCGGAAATCGTCGACCCAAGTACGGTACAAGCATTTTTGCTGCAACAATTAACACCGCTGTTGCCAAACAACGTACAACAACTCGTGCTGACGTTACGCCCCGAAGCTGCTCGAAGCTTCTATTATCACTACAGCCACGGCTTGAAAAAACATGACGGCAACTGTCAACGCATTGCGCATGGCCATCGTTCTACCATTGAAATATACACAAAAGGCATGTTGAACCCTCGGCTTAACAAAGCTTGGTGTGAACGTTGGGAAGATATTTACCTAGGATCACGGGAAGATGTGGTCGAGCCTTCGCAGTTGGTCTATTTGCAAGCACAAGACGACAGCTATGCCTTCCGTTATCAAGCGCCTCAGGGTTGGTTCGAATTGGTGATCCCAACGGCTCATGTTGAAATCGTGCCTTGTGACACAACAGTTGAATGCTTAGCGCAATACATTGCGGAGCAACTGCATCAACAAGAACCGAATCAATACAAAGTCGTTGCTTACGAAGGGGTTGGCAAAGGCGCGGTCGGCTTTGCCGGCTAATCAAATTTGTTTTTACATAAGAAAAGCCGCGCCAGCGGCTTTTTTTTGCAACTGAAACCCACTAGTTTCCTAACCAACGCTCAACTTGCGGTTGGTCAGCAGTGAACTGCAATAGGGCGACTGTGGCTGCCGCAGGTTCTGCCGGCAGCGTCAGACAAACCAAACGTTGCTGGCGAAACAGATGTAATTCAATGGGCGAATCCGCTGCGGTTCGTTGCAGAATTTCGCGCCAGGAAGTTTCAGATAACTTCAAGCCCTGAGCGGCTATGACTATATCACCGGCCATTAATCCGGCCTGTTTGGCAGCGCTGTACTCGGCGACAGCACTAATGTGCATACCTTCCGGTTTGAATTCATACCAAGCACCAAAACCGCGCGGCTCGACGACAAAGGTTTTTACGCCACTGACATCTTGTTGGTTGATAGCGGCGCGCGAAGTCATCGTCACGCCAAGCGCCGCTAAGCTCTCGACCAGCGGCAGTGGTTTTGCTTCATCAATCCATTGCCATAACAAGTTGGAGAGTGAGCTGTCTCCGGTGTAACCATCTAAGATCTGCGCTAATAACGACCAGTCGCTGCCTGACTCGTTACGACCGTATGCTTGCCAACACGCTTGCATGAATCCAGCTAATGACAAACCACGTTGCTGCAGTTGCGCTTCTAAACACAGCGCAACTAAGGAGCCTTTGCCGTAATAGTTGGTCACAGCATTTTGCGCATTTTCGTCTTGCTTGTAATACATGGTCCATGCATTGAAGCTCGATGCGCGCAGCGACTGCCGATGCTGATTGCTGGCACGCTCAACCCGACTAATGGTTTCGCTGAGCAGCGTCAAATACCGTTGTTTGTTGATCAAACCACAATGCACCAAGGCCAAATCGTCAAAATAAGAAGTGAATCCTTCGTACAGCCAGAGTTGATCTGTGTACTGCTCTGCATCCAGTTGATAATGACTGAACACTTTCGGACGCGCGCGTTTTACCCACCAGGTGTGGAAATATTCGTGGCTACACAAGCCCAAAAATGTCACATAGTCATCCGTGAGCTGCTCGGGAGCTCGTGGGTTGGGTAGATCAAAACGATTGCACAATAGCAACGTAGAATTGCGGTGTTCAAGACCACCATAACCTTTATCGACGACCCAGGTTAAGAACCAGTACTCGTTAAGATCTGCTGGCAATTCCCCAAACACTTGGCGTTGGGTGTCGCAGATCCGGCGCAAATCTTCGGCCACCCGGTCATAATCCGCGTTCCAAGCACCAACGACCGCATGGTGATGTGTAACACCAGCGACCACAAAACTGCGCACGGCGATATCACCGATCAGCAGCGGACAATCAATCAGCTGGGCGTAGTCTCTTGCAACATACTCACCAAAACTAAGCGGAGCAGTGTTTTCCGCTCGCGTCAGCCCCGTCGCCACTTGCCAATGCTCTGGCGCACCACCCGGTAACACAGTGAGTGATAGCGGACCGCAATCCGCTACTTCCAAACAACAAGCTGCCGGGTTCACTGCGGCGATTTCGTCATTGAAGTAATTGGCGCGCACCGACAAATCGTAGGCGTAGACCAAATAACTTAGTTGAAAAGGCGAGCCGCCGTGAACAACTTGCCAGGTTTGTTTGTCTACTTGGTGCCAAGGTAAGGTTCCTTGATGATTGACAACCTGCATCGCCTGTATGTTTCGCGCGAAATCACGGACCATATACGAGCCAGGGATCCACGCGGGCAAACGAAGACGCATGGGTTCATCTGAGCAAGGCGTTACCTCGAGTGTGACGCGATAATAGTGGCTGACAAAATCCAGCAGCTCTAACTGGTATCGAACTTGATTCATCCTATATACTCCGCCTACATGCAGTTCAATGTGCTTGATTGTATTCGAAAAGGAGCCGTTATGGCGCAAGAAACTATCTTCAGTAAAATCATCCGCCGCGAAATTCCCGCAGACATTTTGTACCAAGATGACCTCGTAACCGCATTTCGCGATATTAATCCACGTGCGCCTACGCATATTTTGATCGTGCCTAACGTGTTGATCCCAACGGTCAATGACGTGGAGCCACACCACGAAGCAGCACTTGGCCGCTTGTTCACTGTCGCCCGTAAGCTAGCTGCAGATGCAGGCATTGCAGAAAATGGCTATCGGCTGATCATGAATTGCAATCACCACGGTGGCCAAGAGGTCTACCACATTCATATGCATTTGGTTGGCGGACATGCTCTCGGCGCTATGCTGGCGCGATAACACTGGTTTTTTCGGGGCAAGGCGCTAGAATGCGCGCTTTTTTCGACGGAGTTACCAATGAATTACGAAGCTTTAGTGGCAGTTCGCATGGAACATGCGGTCACCCGGGTCACCAAAACTGTGTTTCCTGGGCGCACCAATCACCACAATACGTTGTTTGGTGGCGAAGCCTTGGCGTGGATGGACGAAGCCGCATTTATTGCTGCAACCCGTTTCTGCCGTAAGCCACTGGTAACCGTCTCGTCGGACCGTGTCGACTTCAAAGAATCTATCCCTGCCGGCAGTATTATCGAATTGGTCGCCCGTGTTGAGCATGTTGGCCGTACCAGTATCCGTGTGCATGTCGATATCTTCGTCGAAAACATGTACAACGATGACCAGCACAAAGCGATTTCAGGTTCCTTTACCTTCGTAGCACTTGGACCTGATCGTAAACCAACCCCAGTGCTGGGTTGATCCGATAAAAACAGCCGCGATTTTCGCGGCTGTTTTCTTTCGACAACGGACTATAGCTGCGACTAAGTCCCTTATCAGTACGTTCAACCGCCGAATTGCCTTTCAGCTATCTGATATAATCGGTTTTTTAGTCATTGGATAGTCCCCGCCTTGCAACGCATTTTCGAAGACAGACATCGCCAATTTTGGTTGCTGCATACCGCAGGATGGCTCGGGTTTGCCATCGTGGCTTATTTAGGCTCTTTGTTTCAAGAAATGCGTTCTGCCTATCTGTTGGTTGTTACTTTAGATTCTTATTGCGGTTGGTTGCTGACGATCCCACTGCGTTACTTGTATCAACGAGTCTGGTCTTGGCGTCCAGTGATGCTGATGACCACTGTACTGTTGTCCTCGCTATTTATTGCCATTCTGTGGTCTGTGGTGAAGAGTTTTAACTACTGGCAAATCTACCGCCATGGCTTTCAACCTGATGATTGGTTCCAGTACTTAGAACAAACGCCGGTGAGTTTTTACGTGATGTTGTGTTGGAGCGGTTTGTATTTTGGCGTGCGTTATTATCAGACACTGCAGATGGAAAAGCAGAAATCATTAACGGCGCAAAACAAAGCACACGAAGCGCAAATCAAAATGTTGCGTTATCAACTAAACCCACATTTTTTGTTCAATACCTTAAACGCGATTTCTACGTTGGTCCTGATCCAAGAATCAGAGACGGCCAATCAAATGCTAAGTCGACTGAGCGATTTCTTGCGGTATTCCTTGTACAAAGACCCGATCAACAAAGTGGCGCTATCGCAGGAAATCTATGCTGCCAGCCTGTATTTAGAAATTGAGAAAGTTCGATTTGCTGAGCGGTTGACCATCGAATACGACATTGCGGCCAACACTGCTGATGCACTGGTGCCATCGCTGATTTTGCAGCCTTTGATTGAAAACGCCATAAAATATGCCGTTGCGCGCTCAACAACGGGTGGTCTAATTGCCATCCGCGCCCGTAAGTTTGGACACGACTTATTGATTGAAGTCGCTGACAATGGTCCAGGTATGCCACCAGAGACCACGCAAAAAGAAAATAGTGGGGTTGGGCTGTCCAATACTCGGGAACGCCTCGCCGCCTTGTATGATCGCAATTTTTCATTGGTGCTGACTGAAAACCAACCGCAAGGGGTTAAAGTCAACATCAGGATCCCGTTTGAAGTGGAAGCAGAGCATGAATAACCCATTAAAAGTTGTCGTCGTTGATGATGAACCACTGGCCCGTAAAGGCATGTTGATGCGCTTACAGCAATTCCCTGAACTGCAAGTCGTAGCTGAGTGTGGCAATGGCCATGATGCGGTTGTCGCCGTGAAAGAACATCAACCAGACGTGTTGTTTTTAGATGTCGAAATGCCAGTCATGGACGGATTCGCAGTGTTAAAACATCTGCAGCAACTCGACATCGTGATGCCTCACGTTATTTTTGTCACTGCGTTCGATCAATATGCATTAAATGCCTTTGAAGTCAGTGCGGTTGATTATGTGCTAAAGCCGGTCGAAGCCAGTCGATTAAAAGCGGCGATTGATAAGCTACATAAAGCGCTAGAGGCACGGGATGATCATAAACACAAGGCACAGCTAGCCGAGTTGCTTGGCCGTTTTACGGGTGAAGACAGTCGCGCAATTTTAGATCGTATCGGCAACTCAGAGCAGGTCGTGCAAGACAAATACCCTGAAGCGATTTCGATTAAAGACAGTGGTGAAATCACCCGGGTCCATGTCGCTTCGATCGATTGGGTCGACGCCGCCGGCGATTACATGTGTATCCACACCAACGATGGCCAAACGCACATCCTGCGCCGTACGATGAAAGAGCTCGAACAAGAGCTCGACCCGCGGATTTTTGTGCGCGTGCATCGCTCTGCGATCGTCAATGTCAATACTATTGCCAAGCTGCAGATGCTCGCCAACGGCGAACATCAATTAATGCTAACGAACGGGCAGTCGGTTAAAGTCAGTCGCAGTTACAAAGACCGTGTAAAAACTGTCTTTACGTCTTAAGGTTAATTTGTTAGTTCTACCAAAAGCCGCGTTAAGTCGCGGCTTTTTTATCACGCTTGCCACAACCTCTGTTGCCAAGACAACAAAAATGGGTCGACTCGTTTTTGCTTTAGCCCAGTAAGGGTTAAAGGGTACAAGTTAAGTTCACCCGCAGTTTCGCCAGCCATCATCATATGCGCATTGCCAGCCAACAACTGTTCAATGGCATAAGCGCCAAGCTTGGTGGCTAATATGCGATCCGAACCCACTGGATTGCCGCCGCGCTGTATATGCCCCAAGATCTGCGCCCGGCATTCTATGCCGCTGGCACTCTGCAGTTGCTTTGCTAGCTCAATGGCACCTTGTTCAACCATGCTTTCCGCCATCACAATGATGTAGCTGCCTTGCCCATACCTTTGCTGATGTTTTGTGATGTCCTTTACCAAATCCGCTACATCGACAGCGCCATATTCAGGACAAAGTACTTGCTCAGCCCCCGCGGCGATACCTGCTGCAAGTGCTAAATAGCCGGTGTGACGTCCCATCACTTCGACAATAAAGGTGCGCTCAAACGCATCGGCGGTATCGCGAATTTTATCGATGGCATCCAGCGCTGTTTCAAGCGCTGTGGCGAATCCGATGGTGAAGTCAGTACCGTCGACATCGTTGTCAATGGTTCCCGGTAAGCCAACGATTTGACCGCGATACCATGGCGCCAACGCGCTGCAACCGCGAAAAGAACCGTCACCGCCAATAACCAGCAACGCATCAATATCAAGCTGATGTAATACTTCGGCAGCCCGCGCTGGCCCATCGGCTTCAAGCATCTCTTTACAGCGAGCGCTTTTGATAATAGTGCCGCCTAAATGACCGCAGTGCAGGACATCAAGGCTCGTTAACCGGCGATATTCATGCTTAAAAATGCCGTTAAACCCGCGGACAAACGCCAGCACCTCAATGCCAGCTTGTTCAGCTGTGATGGTAATAGCGCGCACAGCGGCATTCATGCCAGGGGCATCGCCACCGGATGTTAGTAAACCAATTCGTTTGATCATCACAGACGACTCCATGTTAAACCCTTCGTTACCCTAGCATGCCACGACAAAGCGGCTTTGCGTTGGCGCAAACAAGCTACAAGTCAGAGAATTTGCCATGTTGGTCGCGAAAATCGAGACAATTGAGTCAAAACAGGCGAAAATATCGATTTTTCGGGGAAACGTATGCATCAGGCATCAGGTCGTAGCCTACTAGGCTTTATGTTAGCCCTAACCACAGCAGTGTTGTGGGGCATGTTACCGATAGCACTTAAAGTTGTGCTTGCCGCGCTGACGGCCAACACTATCACGTGGGTACGCTTTCTAGTCGCTGCGTTGTTTATTACCGTCGTACTACTCAAACAACAACAACTGCCAACCTGGCGAGGCCATTCTCCACGTGTCAAACAACTGCTTTGGATCGCAATTTTCGGCTTGTTGTCCAATTACATCTTGTATTTGATGGGCCTAAACCTATTGAGTGCCGAAACCGCGCAAGTTGTGATCCAATTAGCGCCATTTCTGATGATGTTAGGTGGCGTTTTTATCTTCCGCGAGCGGCTATTACTTTGGCAAAAACTTGGTGCCTTGTTGCTGGTTATCGGACTGTTGTTATTCTTCAACGAGCGTCTAGTCACACTGATAAGCCAAGCAGGAAAGGACACTTGGGGTGTCGTGCTGGTTGTGATCGCTGCCGTGACGTGGGCGGCGTATGCGTTGGCCCAGAAACAATTGTTGCTGCAGTTTAACTCGCAACAAATTATGTGGTTTATCTATGTTGCAGGCGCAATTGGCTTTTTGCCGCTGGTTGAGCTTGCCCCAGTTACTTCGCTGACAAGTTTGCAGTGGTGGATGCTGGCATTTTGTTGCCTAAACACCATTATCGCTTACGGTGCGTTTGCCGAGGCGCTCCAGCATTGGGAAGCGTCTAAAGTAAGTACAGTTCTGGCCATCACGCCTTTGTTAACCATAGCATTTTCGCATCTGGCACATTGGTTATGGCCGGAATTTCCAACTCCACAACAATTGAATCTACTGTCTATTGGCGGGGCTATGCTGGTTGTGTTGGGGTCGGCTGCCACAGCGCTATCACCGATATTGAAGAAGCACCTGCAGGAGCGAGGAGAGGCTGTCTGAATCACGGTACAGTGATTGAATGATAGGCCGTATACAGCACGTAATGAGCGGTATGCTCAGCCAGTAACCAATAAAAAAGCCACCTGACGGTGGCTTTTTTATCACTTTGGCACGAACGATTTATTTCACAGTCACAATTTTCATAGTGTTTGAAGCGCCAACAGTTTCCATGACGTCACCGTGGGTCAAAATCACCAAATCGCCCGACTGTAAGCCAAGTGCCGATTTGGCAGCGGCGATGGCTTCTTCAGCAATATGGTCTTGGCTGATGCCATGGCTGTCGAAATACACCGGATACACCCCGCGATATAGCGCCATTTTGTTCAACGTCTTTTGGTGACGTGATAATGCGATAATGGCATGCGACGAGGTGATCCGACTCATCAGTTTTGCGGTGTAACCAGATTCGGTTAACGCAATAATCGCCTTAATCCCTTCTAAATGGTTTGCCGCATACATAGCAGACAACGCCACGGTTTCACTGACTTCCGTAAACACCACATCCAAACGGTGTTTTGACGTTTGAACTTTCGGCTGACGCTCAGCACCATCACAGACGCGCGCCATCGCTTTGACCGTTTCTGTTGGATATTTACCGGCGGCTGTTTCTGCAGACAGCATCACAGCGTCAGTACCATCCAGCACAGCGTTGGCCACGTCCATTACTTCCGCGCGAGTCGGCAGTGGACTTTCGATCATGGTTTCCATCATTTGCGTGGCAGTGATCACGACGCGGTTTAATTGGCGTGAACGCGCGATAATGCGTTTCTGCTGACCAACTAATTCGGCATCACCAATTTCAACGCCCAAGTCACCACGCGCGACCATCACTGCGTCACTGGCGCGGATAATGTCATCCAGGGTCTCGTCGTCAGCGACCGCTTCGGCACGTTCAACCTTTGATACGATTAACGCATCAGAACCTGCTGCACGCGCTAACTCACGGGCGAGTCGCAAATCGTCGCCACAACGTGGGAAGGATACCGCCAGATAATCGACGTCGATATAAGCGGCGAGGGCGATATCATTTTTATCTTTGTCCGTTAACGCCGGCGCAGATAAACCACCACCTTGGCGGTTGATGCCTTTGTTATTACTCAGTTTACCTGCAACCGATACTTTGGTATGGATGCGAGCACCTTGCACGTGATCAACAATTAATTGAATACGGCCGTCGTCCAATAACAACACATCGCCTGGGTGTACATCACCTGGCAATTCTTTGTAATCAATCCCGACTTGGGTTTCATCACCAAGCCCTTTCGCCAGTTCAGCATCTAAGACAAACGTTTGGCCTTCTTCCAAAATGACTGAGCTGTTTTTAAACGTCGAAACACGGATTTTCGGACCTTGCAGATCGCCAAGGATAGCAACATGTGCTTTGCAAACTTGGGCTGCTGCACGGACCATCTCAGCGCGTTGCTTGTGGTCGTCTGGGGAACCGTGGGAAAAGTTAAAGCGGAACACACTGGCGCCAGCATTGATTAGTTTTTCAATGGCGGCTTGACTGTTGGTTGCCGGACCTAGGGTTGCAACTATTTTGGTTCTTCTTGGCATTGGCTGCTCCTGCCTGTTGATCTCGGAACCGGGCAGGCTGCCCGGTTGAAACGCGGCTAGTTTAGTGTAATTAAATTACAGAATACAGCGAATATATGAAAAAAAACTACAAATGAAAGGGCTTAACTGCTCCGATCAGCCGTGATAGTCCTTTTTATCAAAGCGCGAGCCACGCAAACTGTCTTTAACTTTCTTTAAATTTTCACGGAATTTTGAACCACGACGTAAGGTAAAACCTGTGGCGAGGATATCGATAAGCACCAGTTGAGCCACCCGCGATGCCATCGGCATATACATATCTGTGTCTTCTGGCACTTCAAGTGACAAGACCAAGGTACATTCTTTAGCCAGCGGCGAGTCCTGAGCCGTGATCCCAATGACAGTGGCATCGTTCTCACGCGCAATCGTTGCAATATCACATAAATTTTTCGTACGGCCTGTGTGGCTAATACAAACGACTACATCACCTTCACTGCTATTAATAGCGCTCATACGTTGCATCACAATGTCATCAAAACATACAACCGGCACGTTAAAACGGAAAAATTTGTTTTGCGCATCGTGCGCAACGGACGCTGACGCCCCAAGCCCAAAAAATGAGATCTTTTTCGCCTGAGTTAACACGTCTACAGCGCGATTAATCGTAATGATATCGACGTTTTGACGAGCAGCATCTAACGCAGCCATGGTCGATTCAAAAATCTTCGCCGTGTAGGCATCTGGACCGTCATCTTCTTCGACATGGCGGTTTACATACGGAGTACCGTTGGCAAGGCTTTGTGCTAAATGCAATTTGAAATCAGGGAAACCTTTAGTATCAAGGCGGCGGCAAAAGCGGTTAACTGTTGGCTCTGACACATCGGCCATTTTAGCCAGTGCAGCAATACTGCTATGAATGGTGATTTGCGGGTTCGCTAAAATCACATCAGCGACTTTGCGTTCAGATTTACTAAAGCTGTTGACACTATTGACGATCTTTTCCAGCACATTCATCGGGAATACCTGTTTGGTTGCAACCGCCGATTGACAGCAAACACGCTATGCTTACACATCGCGTGGATGTGTCGCAGGTTTACTTGATCAACTGACTGTTTGATGTAATTCGTTTTGTTGCCCTACCAATCAATGTACAACAAAAGAAATCAAGTTACGACATTTATATGTCTTTCACGCAAGAGTGCCTTATCATGGCGCCGCCGTCAAAGAATATCGACTTTCATGTAATTTAATTACATCGGAATTGGTTTACAAGCGCATATAGGTCGGCTAGTATGCCGATAAGTGTTGTAAAATTACATCTTTACAAGGGTCATCTCATGACAACAACAGCACAATCAAACAAGGCCTGTGATCTTATCCTGTTTGGTACGAAGGGCGATTTAGCGCGCCGTAAGTTATTGCCAGCCCTCTATCAATTAGAGCGCTCAGGTCTTTTAAATGCAGATTCACGGGTGATCGGCGTGGCACGTGATGCCATGACCGCTGCTGAATACGCGGAATTGGTACATTCCAATTTGGTGAAATTTATTAAAGAGCCAATTGAAGACGACGTCTGGGCTCGGTTACAAAATAAGTTGCAATATGTTCAGGTAGACCTTTCAAAAGAACAGGATTACCTAAAACTCGCGAACGTTGCAGACCCAGCCAAACGCATTCCGGTAAGTTATTTTGCTACAGCACCATCGTTGTTTGGCAACATCTGTAAAGGCTTGCATGCCGCCGGCTTGTCGAAAGCGCCTTCACGTGTGGTATTGGAAAAGCCGATTGGCCACAGCTTAGAATCTTCGAAAGTTATCAACGACCAAGTCGCTTGTTATTTTGAAGAATCACAGATTTATCGCATCGACCACTATTTAGGTAAAGAAACCGTACTGAACTTGTTGGCGCTGCGTTTTGCTAACGCAATTTTTGCATCGAACTGGGATCACAACGCGATTGATCACGTGCAAATCTCTGTTGCGGAAGAAGTCGGTGTCGAAGGCCGTTGGGGCTACTACGACGACGCCGGTCAGATGCGTGACATGGTGCAAAACCATTTATTGCAAGTGTTGTCGTTAATTGCGATGGAACCACCAGCACGTCTTGACGCTGACAGTATTCGAGATGAAAAACTGAAAGTTTTGAAGGCGTTGCGTCCAATTAACCTGTCCAACGTGCAAGAAAAAACGGTTCGTGGTCAATACGCATCTGGCTTTGTTGGCGGCAAAGCAGTTCCTGGATATTTAGAGGAAGAAGACGCTCGACCAAACAGCAAAACCGAGACGTTTGTTGCCATACGCGTTGACATTGATAACTGGCGTTGGGCCGGCGTGCCATTTTATTTACGCACCGGCAAACGTATGCCAAACAAAGTGTCGGAAGTGGTTATTTGCTTTAAACCACAACCACACAACATTTTCCGTGAAACTTATAAACAGCTGCCCGCCAACAAATTGATCATCCGCTTACAGCCGGACGAAGGCGTTGAAATTCAAATCATGAACAAGATCCCTGGTCTTGGTGAAACGATGCAGCTGCAACAAAGTAAGCTGGATTTGAGCTTCGACGAAACCTTCCAAGCTCAGCGAATTGCGGATGCTTACGAACGTTTGTTGTTGGAAGCCATGTTAGGCAACCAATATTTGTTCGTCCGTCGCGACGAAGTCGAACAAGCATGGAAATGGGTCGATGGCATTTTAGATTCGTGGAAAGCGACCAACGAAGCGCCGAAGTCTTATCAAGCCGGTACCTGGGGGCCAGTTGCGGCTATTAGCTTGCTGGCACGCGATAACCGGAATTGGGACGAATAACGATGCAAATCCGTTATTTTTTTACCGCTGCTGAGTTAAATCAACGTTTTGCTGATGATGTCGCAGCGCGATTAGCCTCGGCAATCTCCGAGCGCGGTGTCGCAACATTGGTCGTTTCAGGCGGTCGCACGCCACAGGGCTTTTTTAAAGCACTTGCGGCCAAGCCACTGGACTGGTCCAAAGTAACTGTCACTCTAGCCGACGACAGATTTGTGCCATTGCACCATGACGCCAGCAATGAACGCTTAGTGCGCGAGTCGCTGTTAGTTGAACACGCCAAGTCTGCTCAGTTTGTGAGTCTATATGCCGACTATCCGACGGCGGAACAAGCAGTTGCTGAACTCAATCAACGAGTCGCGCAGCTGCCAACCTTCGATGTGGTTATTTTAGGGATGGGCGAAGATGGTCATACCGCGTCGTTATTTCCTTGCAGTGCTGAATTGGCGCAAGGCTTAGCTGACGACGCCGCGGATCTGTTAGCGACTAATCCGACAACAGCGCCACATCAACGGATCAGTTTTAGTCGCCGTCGTTTACAAGACAGCAGAGCGGTCTTTTTACATTTAGTCGGTGAAAGTAAGTTACAGGTTTTAAAGCAAGCGGCGTCGGGCGATGACGTATCTGAAATGCCGATCCGCGTTTTTATCAAACAAGCACAGCCAGAACTGACTGTGATGTTTGCTGCAACATAGAGGTTGACTATGCATCCCGTTATTCTTGAGGTCACACGTCGGATTGAAGAGCGCAGTCGTCACAGCCGCGCCATTTATCTTGAACGTTTGGAAAAAGCTCGCCGTAAAGGCCCACATCGTGGAGCGCTGGCTTGCGGCAACTTAGCCCATGGTTTTGCGGCTTGTACTGCTAGCGAAAAATCAGACTTACGTAGTTTGACCAAAGCCAATATCGGGATCATTTCCAGCTACAACGATATGTTGTCAGCCCACCAACCGTATGAAACCTACCCAGCATTGATTAAACAAGCGTGTGTCGAGGTCGGTAGCGTGGCGCAATTTGCCGGTGGCGTGCCTGCCATGTGTGACGGTGTAACGCAAGGCCAGCCAGGCATGGAACTGAGCCTGCTCAGCCGCGACATTATTGCGATGTCTGCAGCCGTCGGTTTATCGCACAACATGTTTGATGGCGGCTTGATGCTCGGCATTTGCGACAAAATCGTCCCTGGTCTGTTGATGGCAGCGCTTAGTTTCGGTCATCTGCCATTTGTATTTGTGCCGGCAGGCCCAATGCCATCAGGCATTCCAAACAAAGAAAAAGCTCGCGTTCGCCAGCTTTATGCCGAAGGCAAAGTTGGCAAAGACGAATTATTAGATTCAGAAGCAAAATCCTACCATGCACCGGGTACCTGTACGTTCTACGGCACAGCGAACTCAAACCAGCTGGTGGTGGAAATGATGGGCCTGCATCTGCCGGGGTCGTCGTTTGTGAATCCAGGTACCCAACTGCGCGATGAATTAACCAAAGCAGCCGCGCGCCAAGTGACCCGTTTAACTGACCTTGGCGCCAACTATATGCCAATCGGCCACATCGTCGATGTGAAATCTGTGGTCAACGGTATCGTCGGTTTATTAGCAACCGGTGGTTCAACCAACCACACCATGCATTTAGTTGCGGTCGCTCGCAGCGCCGGTTTTATCGTGAACTGGGACGACTTCGAAGACTTGTCAAAAGCTACGCCATTATTGGCCAAGATCTATCCAAACGGCGAAGCGGACGTGAACCACTTCCAGCAGGCCGGCGGTATGTCAGTGCTGATCCGTGAACTGCTGAAAGGCGGCTTAGTCCATGAAGACGTCAACACCGTAGCAGGTTTCGGCCTGAGCCGTTACACGCAAGTGCCAACCATCGTCGACGGTCAATTACAGTGGGTGGACGGACCTGAGAAATCAGGCGATGACAAAGTGTTGTCATCCGTTGAACAACCGTTCAAACCAACCGGCGGCGTGCATGTACTTGCCGGCAATATCGGCCGCGGCGTGATTAAAACCTCGTCATTGCGTGCGGGGACGGAAGTGGTTGAAGCCCCAGCCGTGGTGTTTGGTGACCAACATGAACTGGAATCGGCTTTCAAAGCCGGTTTGCTGAACAAAGACTGTGTGGTGGTCGTGCGTTTCCAAGGCCCGAAAGCCTGCGGTATGCCTGAGTTGCACAAGTTAACGCCACCACTCGGCGTGCTACAAGACAAAGGCTTTAAAGTCGCGTTAGTCACCGACGGCCGCATGTCAGGCGCATCAGGCAAGGTGCCTGCCGCTATCCACGTCACACCTGAAGCAGTGGAAGGCGGAGCCATCGCCCGCATTCAAGACGGTGACATGATCCGCGTGAACGCATTAACCGGCGAATTGAAAGTATTGGTCGACGATGCAGAGTTTAACGCGCGTCCAATCGCCACTCGCGATATGTCAGAAAGTTACTACGGCATGGGCCGAGAAATATTCGGTGGTCTGCGCACTGTGTTAACCGGTGCAGAAGAGGGCGCATGTAGCTTGTTCACCACGGAGGAACATTTAAATGGCTGAATACGCCATCGTCGCTGATATCGGCGGCACCAATGCTCGGTTTAGTCGAGTTCATCTGACGACTCTGGCACTGGACAAGGTTCAAGTGTACCCATGCGCCGACTTTGCGACTTTATCGCTGGCACTGCAGTACTACCGTGAGCAATTTGAGTTAACCGAACTCGATCACGTAGCCATCGCGATTGCCTGCCCGGTGACCGGTGACTTCGTCAAGATGACCAATTTCCATTGGGAGTTTTCGATTGAAGCAGTGAAAGCGGAACTTGGTTTGGCGCAATTTATTGTGCTTAACGATTTCACTGCTGTCGCTATGTCACTACCCGCCATTACTGATGCTGAACTGGTCAAAGTAGGCGGTGGTGAGCGTGACCTCAACAAGCCAATGGCTGTGCTTGGTGCTGGCACTGGCTTAGGCGTGGCGCATTTGATCCCAACTGCACATGGTTACATTCCATTGCCAGGTGAAGGCGGTCATACCGATTGGACTGCGCAAAATGACCAAGAGTGGTTTATCCAACGTTATTTGAGCAAACATTTTGGCCATGTGTCGCCAGAGCGTTTGTTGTCCGGGCCCGGTTTAGAAAGCTTGTACTTAGCACTGGCTGCCTATCAAGAGCTTGATGTGCCAGCTAAATCTGCAGCGGAAATCGGTAAATCAGCGGTTGATGGTAACTGTGAGTTATCCAAAGCAACCGTCGAACAATTTATGGCAACGCTTGGCGGCATGGCCGGCGACTTAGCGTTGTTATTGAGCACCTTTGGTGGTGTTTATGTAGCCGGCGGCATCATGCCGCGGTTTATCTCACTGGTCGAACAGAGTGAATTCCGCAGCCGGTTTGAAGCAAAAGGGCGTTTCAGCAGTTTTAACGCTCGCATCCCAACTTACATCGTCACAGCGGAACAACCAGGATTGTTAGGTTGCGCTGTGTACTTAAAACAAACAATGGCGGGTTAACACTATGTCGTTTGCAAATTGGCAACTTAAACCTGAGACCTTATTCGCGCAAGGTCCAGTGGTTCCAGTGATCGTGATTAAAGATTTGGCGACAGCAGTGCCGTTAGCCAAAGCCTTAGTTGCAGGTGGAGTTCGTGTCCTGGAAGTCACGCTGCGCACACCGGTAGCACTCGAAGCTATTGAATTAATGGCAAAAGAAGTACCTGATGCGATTGTCGGCGCAGGCACAGTTACTACACCAGAGCAGTTAGCTAAAGTCGCTGCTGCTGGCGCAAAGTTTGCGATTTCACCTGGTTTGACGCGTGAATTGTTGGCGGCGGGCAAAGCAGGGGATATTCCACTGATCCCTGGTATCGCATCGATCTCAGAGTTGATGGAAGGTACTGGCGTTGGTTACACCCACTTTAAATTCTTCCCAGCGGAAGCTGCTGGTGGTGTAAAAACCTTAAAATCAATTCATGGCCCATTCTCGGATATTCGGTTTTGCCCAACCGGTGGCATTAACGAGAAGAACTTCCAGGAATACTTGGCCTTACCAAACGTTGCTTGTGTCGGCGGCAGCTGGATTGTACCAGACGACGCTATTGCCAATGGTGATTGGGATCGCATCACACAACTGTGTAAAGATGCCGTCGCCAAAGCACGGGGTTAATCTTCCCCCCCAAAAAAAACCGGCTAAGGCCGGTTTTTTTTATTGATGCACATAACCATCGAGCCAGTTCCAGAAGACGTCGGTGCATTGGGTGATGTTAAAGCGCATAAACCGATCTGCATCTGCTTGTTGACTAAAATGCCCGCCTGGGGCCAACACGATCCGAGCCTCGCGCGCGGCTGTGGCAAGCGCTCGGGCGCTTAAACCGTCCGGTAAACACATCCAAAGTGCAAAGCCTGCTGTTGGTTCGTGCCACGGATACCAACCTCGCTTGGCAAATTGCTTCAGAGCCTCCATACGACACTCGTCTAAACGACGATGCAACTGTTTAATATGCCGACTATAGCCACTGCTGGTCAGCACTTTGTAGATCACTCGTTCCACCGTTGCCGGCGTTGACGTCGTGGTCATTAGTTTTAAGTCGGTCAACGATGCCACTACGGCCGCGGATGCAACGATATAACCGACTCGCATGTCCGCTGAAATCGTTTTAGACAGACTTCCGATATAAATCGAACGCTCAAAACCGGTCAGGCTGTTGTACCTAAGCGCGTGGGTGCTTTCAAAATCCGCATAGATATCATCTTCAATTAGCAGCACTTGATGCAGCTTGAGCAGATCAAGCACTTTGAACGCTACAGGGGGCGTTACGCAGGTGCCGACTGGGTTTGATAGCACCGAGTTGGTCACATAAGCGCGAATTTTGTGTTGTTGCAACAATGCGGCAAGTGCTTGCAGATCTGGACCTTGTGCTGTCCTTGGCAAAAATACCAACTCCAATTGATGCAAACGCATAATCGCCTGAAAGTTATAGAAACCAGGATCATCCACCAGCACTTTTTCGCCAGGCTTTAACAACAAACGCACAACTAAATCCAGCGCATGCGTGGCAGATGCCGTGAGCAGCATTTGCGCTGGTTCTAGCGCCATGTTGAGCTGACTCAAGCGATTGACTAAGTATTGCCGTAGCGGCAAATAGCCTTGGGCAGGACCATAATCGGTTAACGCTTGGCCTTCGCGCGCCACGCTTTTAAGCGCATCTCGCAGTTCAGACTCCGGCATCCACTCAGGCGTTAGCCAACCCGCAGCGGGTTTATGCCAATCCGACTGGCGTTGTAACGTCTGGCGCATCAACGCCACTTCGGTGGCCAAGGCGCTACTTTCATTCACGGCATCGTTAAGTTGCAATACCGGGTGTTGCCGTGCCACATACACACCACTGCCATGACGACTGACAGTTAAACCCTGTGCCGTTAGCCTTTCATAGACCTCGGCGACGGTAAATTTACTAACGGCTAGGTGTTCTGACAGTACGCGGACACTTGGCAATTTAGCGCCGGCATGCCAGTGCTGGCCACGGATCTGTTGTTGCGCAAGTTGCAGCAATTGCTGGGTTAACGTCATCGGTGACGCTTTATCAAGTTGCCAAGCGTGTAGCGGGATTTGCATAGTTTCCTCGAACCAGTGTATTGGTCATAACACCAAGACAGTTGCCGCAGATATCATTGAAGTGTCCTGAGTGTACAGGTGTAAATGCCGTAAGGTAAAGACTCAGCAGGAGACATCATATGCAGCAACTGAGCAGCACGCTTTCGATAAAACTAGCGAGTAAATTTTCGCCTAAATGGACCAGCAAACAACAAGGATATGCCTTTGGTTTGCTTGGTGTTTTATTGTTCTCAGGCGGCATCCCAGCCACCAGATTGGCCGTGCTCGAATTACCAGCCATCTTTGTCGGCGCTGGGCGCGCCATGGTTGCCGGACTATTAGCAGCAGTGCTGTTGTTGTTAGTCCCCGTCGTGAAGCCAACTCGTCGTCATTTGGCAGGTCTGGTGATCGTCGCTTTTGGTGCTGTTTTTGCCTACCCGATACTGTCAGCCGTTGCCCTACAACAAATGAGTAGCAACCACGCCACGTTAATCAGTGCGCTGATGCCACTGATGACAGCCATGTTTGGGGCCTATTTGGGGAAACAACGACTCAAGCCTGGTTTTTGGTGGTGCGCAGTCGCAAGTAGTGCGCTGGTCATAAGCTACAACTTGAGTCAACAACAGGCGTCCGCTGTGTCTATAGGTGATGCCACCATGTTGTTTGCCTGTCTTTGTTGTGGCTTGGCGTATGCCAAAGGTGCGCTTCTGGCAAAAACTTTGGGTTCGTGGCAAGTCATTTGTTGGGCCTTGCTGTTGTCGCTACCGATCACGATCCCTGTAACCGTGTGGCAATTTCTGCAGATAGAAGCCTCGACAGTCAGTGCCAGTGGTTGGTATGGATTTGCCTATTTAGCGTTATTTTCGATGTTTTTAGGTTTTTTTGCTTGGTACAAAGGTTTAGCACTTGGTGGCGTGGCACAAGTCAGCCAACTGCAACAGCTGAGTCCGTTTTTAGCCATTTTTTGGGCGCATTGGTGGTTGGGGGAAGCCATTCAGCCACTGCAAATGATGGTTGCGCTGTTACTGGTTAGTCTGATTCTACTTGGCCGCAGGCTGGCCTGACGAGTCAGTTTGGGGTATAATGCGCGCCTCGCCCAGCACAGTGCTGGGCCTTTGTTTTTTCAAAGGGCTCTTCTGTGATCGCAACCGCTAATATCACGATGCAATTTGGCGCTAAGCCATTGTTCGAAAACATTTCTGTCAAATTCAGTGACGGCAACCGTTACGGCTTAATCGGCGCCAACGGCTGTGGTAAATCCACCTTTATGAAGATTTTAAGCAAAGAGCTTGAACCTTCAGCCGGTAACGTAATGGTCGAACCGACTATGCGAGTCGCCAAACTGCACCAAGATCAGTTCGCGTTTGAACAATATAGCGTCATCGACACCGTGATTATGGGCCACGCCGATCTGTGGGCAGTGAAAGCTGAGCGCGATGCGATCTATGCCAATCCAGAAATGTCGGAAGAAGACGGCCTTCGCGTCGCCGATCTTGAAGTCCAATTCGGCGAAATGGACGGCTACACCGCAGAAAGCCGAGCAGGCGAACTTCTGTTAGGCGTCGGTATTCCGCTGGAACAACATTACGGCCCAATGTCAAACGTTGCGCCAGGCTGGAAACTGCGGGTGTTATTGGCGCAAGTACTGTTTGCCGATCCGGACATCATGCTGCTCGACGAACCAACCAACAACTTGGATATCAACACCATCCGTTGGTTAGAAGATGTATTGGCTGAGCGTAACGCCACTATGGTCATCATCTCGCATGACCGCCACTTCTTAAACAGCGTCTGTACGCACATGGCCGACTTGGACTACGGTGAGCTGCGTATTTATCCGGGCAACTACGACGAATACATGTTGGCAGCCACGCAAGCACGTGAGCGTTTGTTGTCTGATAACGCGAAGAAAAAAGCCCAAATCGACGATTTAAAAGCCTTCGTTGCGCGCTTCTCGGCCAACGCATCCAAAGCGCGTCAAGCGACTTCACGCGCCCGTCAAATGGATAAAATCAAGCTGGAAGAAGTCAAAGTCTCTAGCCGCGTGAATCCATTTATTCGTTTTGAACAAGCCAAGCCTTTGTATCGTCAAGCGCTGGAAATTGAAGGTTTGTCAAAGTCTTACGATGAACGCAGTATTTTGAAAAACATGTCTCTGCGCATTGAAGTCGGCGAAAAAGTGGCCATTTTGGGTGAAAACGGTATCGGTAAGACCACCTTGCTGAAATGTTTAATGGGTGAAGAGCCAATTCAAGCGGGGACCATCAAATGGTCTGAAAACGCCGCCATTGGTTATTACGCGCAAGACCACGAATACGAGTTTGCTGAAGACATGACGCTGTTTGACTGGATGTCACAGTGGAAACAACCAAGCGATGACGAGCAAGTGGTGCGCGGTTATTTAGGCCGCTTGTTATTTAGCCAAGATGACATCAAGAAAAAAGTCAAAGTGCTGTCGGGTGGTGAAAAAGGCCGCATGTTATTTGGTAAGTTGATGATGCAACGGCCAAATATTCTGATCATGGACGAACCAACCAACCACTTGGATATGGAATCCATCGAGTCGCTGAACATGGCGCTCGAGTTGTACAAAGGTACTTTGTTATTTGTCAGCCATGACCGTGAATTTGTATCGTCATTAGCAACACGTATTGTGGAAATCACCGACCAAGAAGTTCGTGATTATTCAGGCAACTACGAAGAGTATCTGGCAAAACAGCTCGCAAAAGCCTAACTTGCAGCCAATACAAAATTGATCTCGTACCAAGCCGCCTACAAGGCGGCTTTTTTTGCCTATTTTTACTAGGTGCATTTAATTGCTTAGTACTGCTTAAGTCGAATAAGACGTCAGAAATACTTTTCATCCAGAAACGAATGACATAGGATGAAATAACCCGACGAATAGGAGTGTCCCATGTTTTTCACTGGCGGCTTGAAACAAGAAATCGAACAACTAAAACAACAACTTAAAGAGCAGCAACGCGACGCACAAACTGAAGTCCAGTCCCTGCAAGCACAACTGCAACAAGCCGATGCTCAGCGTCAACAGCTCGCAGCTGAATTACAAGGGATGCAAGTCTGGCAGCAACTAGGGCAACAGTTTTTCCCCACCTGCCAAGTGGTGCAACACGGCTTGACGGACCACGCCAACAGCCTAATCGACGAACGCACGCAACTAGCAAAATTGGAAGATGTGTTTGGGCGAACCACTTCTGCGATAAAAATGCTGGAAGACCGGGCGGCTCTCATTACCGAACACGCCAACCAAAGTGCAGCAACCGCACAAGTTCTTGATGGCACCGCGGGTTCAATCAATCAGTTAATTTCTAGTATCCAAGAAATTTCAGACCAGACCAACTTGCTGGCACTCAATGCGGCAATTGAAGCAGCGCGGGCCGGTGAAGCAGGACGTGGCTTTGCTGTGGTAGCAGATGAGGTACGACAGCTGGCAGGTAAAGCCAATGACGCCAGTAAGCAAATTGAATCGCTGATCCGTAAAGTGATTGAACAAACCAACAATATCAAAGCCATGGTTTCATTAAGCCAAGATAGCGCTGCGGATGTTTCGGCTTCGTCGCAACAAATTGATGATGTAGTAGCTGAGGTGATCCAGCGTTCAGAGTCAATGAAAAAATTAATCCGCCTGACTACGACTTTGACTTACTTAGACGCAGTTAAAGTTGATTATCTGACGTTTAAATCAGCCGTGCTACAAGCGGTAATTTTAGGCGGTGATTTACCTGTTTCTGTTGCTGAAACTAAGTTTAATCAATGGTTTACCAACGGGAATTATGGCCATCGGCATTACGGCACCTTAAATAGTTTCCAAGGCTTAGAGCGGCCACATCGCGCGTTCCATCAAGCTGCCCGTGACGCAATCCAAGCTTCACGAGCTCGGGATATGACGCAACTCGCCAATGTCATGCAGCAAATGGATGAACAAGGTCTGACCATCATTAATCTGTTAGAACGCCTGCAACAAGACGTACGCAGTCGCGCTTAATCGTTTGATATATAACAACATAAGGATATGTTGCACTAGTTACACTGACGACATCCGCTGCCGAATGCAGCGGGTCGTCGCAACAAGGTGAATTATGTTTTTTTCAAATAAAAATCGCGAGCAAATCGAGCAACTCGAACGTGAATTACGCCAACTCACGACCACACAGCAGCAAGAATTACAATCCCTCCAACAACGTCACAGCGCTGAGCAAGCTCAACTGCAACAACAATTAGCTACGTTGCAAGACCAAAGTCATGTCTGCGCCATCATGCTGCAGGGCGGCGAGATGCTCGGCAAAATTCGTGAAGACTTAGCACAAAATGCCCAGACCTTGTCCAGTGAAAAAGCCAGCTTACAATCCTTGGATAGTTTGTTTGTCGATACCAAGCAAGCCGTAACGAGCTTGATGACGCGCGCTAGCCAAATTACCCGCGATGCCAGCGCTAGTGCGGCTATTACCGAGCAACTTGATCAATCGGCCGGCACCATTAGCCGGTTGATTTCTAGCATCCAAGAGATCTCTGACCAAACCAATTTGCTGGCGCTGAATGCAGCTATTGAAGCAGCGCGCGCCGGCGAAGCGGGGCGAGGTTTTGCGGTAGTTGCCGATGAGGTACGCCAACTAGCAAGTAAAGCACACCAAGCCAGCGATCAAATTGAGCAAACCATTCGACAAATCATTGAACAGGCAGCGCAAATTCGCAGTATGGTGCAACAAAGCCAACATAGCGCATTAGACGTTGCGAGTTCTTCCGAACAAATTGACCAGGTGGTCAACCGGGTAATTGACAGTTCTAGTCATATGCAACAAGTCATAGATGCATCAGCAACTGTCGCATTCTTAAACACAGTGAAACTTGACCATGCGGTCTGGAAACATTCAGTGTATCAGCTGATCCAAGCGGAGCGGTTTAACGACACTGTGAATGCGCACACCGAATGCCGCTTAGGTAAATGGTATTTTGAAGGTGAGGGGCGTGCTAAATACAGCCAACACCGCGCTTTTACCCAAATCGATGCACCGCACAAACTGGTCCACGAAGCAGGCCGTGCTGCGTTAAAACACGCCAGCGTCGGTGACAAAACAGCCATGGCGCAAGCGTTGCAACAAATGGAACAAGCCAGTCAGTTAGTGACACAAGCCATTTCGGAGCTACAAACACAAGTGATTCGCTAGCGCCTTACCAACTAAAGCCAAGCAATACCTGATTGCTTGGCCTTTTTGTAGAGGGATATGTAAAAAGCCTTATCGACCCGTACCACTGCGCCTAACTGAGTGTCAGTTGCTGCAATTGCTTGGTCAAGTTCACCGCTTGTTGTTGTTGGGCTTTGGCCAGTTCCGCCAGTTCCGACATCGCTTGATCTGTGTCTGACGCTGAGTCACTAATTTCAGCCACCGCCGCGGCGATCTGCGCCGTCCGTTGTTGTTCGGCTTCACTGAGCACACGAGTTTGTTGCGATGCAGTTTCAATTCGCACCATAGCTTGACCAATCACAGTTAAAGCAGTGGCGGCATCTGTTGCGCTGTCCAAGCACAACTGCGCCGTGGTTTGCTCATGCGCTAAACCATCGTGGGCGGTTTTCACTGAGTTTGATAACCGATCAAGCATCTGTTGGATCTCACCCGTTGCCGCCTGCGTATTGGCCGATAGACGACGAACTTCATCAGCGACTACCGCAAAACCACGACCATGCTCGCCAGCACGCGCGGCTTCAATCGCGGCATTGAGCGCCAACAAATTCGTTTGTTCTGCGACACCACGAATAGTATCAAGCACTTGCATGATGTCCTTGGCCGCTTGGTCTAACGCGGACATGGACTGCGCCGATTCTTGCACTTGCGCCGCCAGCTGACTCATTTGTTCATTCATCCGTTTGACAATCGCAGCGCCAGTGGTCGCCGACTCGCCGGCCTCATCGATTTGTAGTTGTGCCGACTGCAACAGCTCGACCATTTGTTGAGTCGATTGCAAGGCGGCACGTGTTTCTTCGTTAAGCTGGCTGATCGCCGCTTTTTGTTGAAAGACCGAGGTTTTGCACTGCTCGCCAATGGTTTGCGATTGTGTTGCTGTCTCGTGATTGTGACTGACTTGTAGTTTTACATCAGATAATAAGCCTTGCAGCGCAGCAAACAGCCGGTTCAACGCTTGTGCCATCAGTTTTAGTTCTTCGTCGCCTTGCACAGGGAATTGCTTATTCAGACGATAGTGGGTGGCCGAATCGAAGATTTGCTCGACCAGCCGTTCCAATGGCGCCGCAACTGTACGACCGATAAACACTGCAACCACGCTGCAGACGCAGGTCAATAGCAGCAGAACTAAGGCGCCGCTTAGCCACATCTGCTGGGTCAATTGGCTCAGGGGTTGATACAACTCTGTACTGGTTTGCTCTGTGACTAACACCAGCGCATGCTGCCCAAATGGCAATTGTTGCCAACGCTGGAAAACTTGCTGACCATCGCTATGTTCGATAGTGCGATGCCCAGAGGCTTTAGCGGGTAGTGGAGTATCTGTTTTGCTGACACCCGCCATACGCCCTTGTTGTACTAGCTGCGGATGTGCGCTGGCATATGCTTGTGGTTGCAGCAGAAACTCTCTTGGCTCAGTGACATAGCTACCATCAAGATCAAGCAAGTAGCTATCACCGGTTTGTCCGAGCCCTAAACGTTGCCATTGTTGCTGACTGTTCATCAGCTCCGTCAGTCGCGCAACGGGCAGGGCTGCCACCACAACGCCCGCGACTTGTTCGTTTAACGCAGAACGGACGGCACTGGCAATAAACACTTGCGGCTGCGTCGGATCAGCGGCGAAAAAGGTGGGTTTAGAGACAACCCATTGGCCAACGCCCCCTTGCAACGCTTGATTTACTGCACTGGCTAAAATCGAATTCTTAAAAGGTCCGTTTTGCAAATTGGTGGCAAACGCAGGGGTTTTCCGCACCGAATACACCACAGCACGACTACTACTATCGACGACGAATAAGTCGCTGTAGCCATGCAAATCAGCTAATTGCTTGAAACTTTGGTGAAACCGTTTGTGTTGTTGGGCGTACACTGAGCCATCTGCCGCATCCACCAGCTGATCTTCACGACCGCGGGCTTGTTTGAGCAGAAATGTCGACTGCAATAATAACGTTTCGGTTGAACTTTGCTCAGCCCAACGACTTACCGCTGCAGCGTCCGCATAGGGTTGGCTAGGTAACCAGCTTTGCTTCAACCACTGTTGCAGCTGGCTCTTGAGCTCCGCATCGCCCGAGTTGGCCACTTCGTAGCGATAAGATTGGTAAGGATTCTTGAACGCTTGGAGTGCTTCGACCGTTAAACGGTTACCGGCAAGCGCCACCATAGTATCGTGTTGATTCTGCAGATATTGCGCCAGCGCTTGTGCACGCCCCGTGGCGACGGCATTAAATTGCTGATCGATACTTTGTTGCAAGCTTTCTTTGGATTGATATAGCGCAACCGCGCTGGTCACGCCCACCGCAACTAGCGACGCAGCAAGCGCGGCACCGCCAATGGCAAACAATAGTTTTTTGGCAATTTTCATCTCAGTCATCAACTCCGTTTGTCCGATGCGCTGAGCCTATGCCTGATGTATGACAATGGTGTGACAAGGCGATTATCAGCTGAACAATTGGGTTAACTGTCTTTTATAACTAATACATATATGGAACTACTTTTTGGTTATGCTCGAGCCTGTTATAGTTCGTCTATGACTCGGAGGTGATAATGACATTAACAATCGAACATTTTCTCGAAGCAGATTCCAATACATTCAGTTATTTAGTGACCGACACAACGAGCAACAGCTGTGTGGTTATTGACCCTGTGCTGAACTTTGATGCGGCCTCGGGAACCACCTCAACCCAAACCATCGATGCCATCGTCGAGCGCATCCGCCTACAACAATCTGAGCTGCGCTATATCTTGGAAACACATGTACACGCTGACCATGTCACGGCGTCCGCATATTTAAAACAGCAACTGGGCGGCCAAGTTGCAATTGGCGAGCGCATTACGCAAGTGCAGCAGGTGTTTGGTGAGTTGTTTCACTGCGACGAGCGGTTTGGTCGTGATGGCCGTCAATTTGACTTGTTGTTACACGACGAACAAGAACTCAGTTTTGGGGCTCACACCATCAAGGTTTGGCATACCCCAGGCCACACTCCCGCCTGTGTCAGTTATTTAATTGGCAACAACGTCTTTGTCGGTGACACTATTTTTATGCCAGATTTCGGCACGGCTCGTTGTGATTTTCCAGGCGGCGATGCACATCTGTTGTACCAATCGATCCAACGCCTATTTAGCTTACCCGGAGACACTATCTTGTGGATGTGCCACGACTATGGCACAGCCCAGCGCAAAGAATTGCAGTGGCAAACCACAGTTGCGGCCGAAGAAGCCTTTAACATTCATGTCGGTGGCGGCAAAAGCGCTGACGAATTTGTCGCGATGCGCACCGCGCGTGACGCCACACTGAGCATGCCCAAATTGCTATTGCCGTCGGTACAAATCAATATGCGGGCAGGGCACTTTCCAGAACCAGATAGCAATGGTGTCAGTTATCTAAAGCTGCCACTTAATCAGTTCTAATCTGATGACTTCGTTGCTGGTATTAACGGACATTTGGGGTGATAGGGCGCAGGTTGCTAATTGGTTGTCGCCCATCGTTGCTGCAATCCCAGGCCTGAACGATGTGCAGGTGATTAGTCCATACCGCTCGGACTTTTGCCATCCCGCTACCGAGCAACAAGCCTATCAACGATTCCAGCAGGCTGGTGGCTTGCCGTCATACATCGCCAAAGCACAAGTTACATTGACACCACAAAGCCTTGTCATTGGTTTTAGCGCCGGCGGAGCTGCTGCTTTCGCACTTGCCGCATCCAATGAACCGCCAGCGGCTGTGTTTGCCGTGTATGGCGGGCAAATTCATCGAATGGCCGATTTGCAAATTCGCTGTCCCACAGAGCTGTTATTTAGTAACGAAGGGCATTTTGATGTCGCGGCATTGATGGCTGTGTTACAACAACAACCGATGATCCACGCCGAGCACTGGCCACTGACGCACGGTTTTGCGAATCCGCACAGCACAGCGTATGACGCCAAAGCCCAGCAATTGTTGGCCTGCAGGCTTTCGCACTGGCTTGCGGAAAAAACAAAGGGCGCTTAACGCGCCCCTTTTGGACAAACCTTCGCTGACACACTCTGATTTATCCTAACTGCAGCACTGTGGACCCCCATCCGCTGCGCGCAGCCCCTGCAAAAGGCAGGTACAAGGACCGAAGTTCGGTCTAAAGCGCCTCTTAGCGGGCGTTTGTGCTTTCGAAAATCTTATCCGCGGATGCCGCCACAAAGCCTGAATACAACTGGCCATTTGGCATAGTGTAACGCAGCGCGAATTCGTAGAAGCAGCTTGGGATCATCGCTTTGCCGTCGGTGAACTCAACTTCAGCTTCGTCCGCCAATGTTGACGATTGCTCCAACAACACTGCTGGAGAACCTTTGATCTCGCCACCTGAGGTATTAAGTGGGAAACCTGCATTTTTCAACGCTTCGTTGACAGCATGCAGCGTGTCAAAGTTTTGTAACTCATTAACTGACACTGTGAAATGGTTGGCGCGGAAGCCCCACACCGCCATCCATGCTGCGTATTCACTTTCAGCGCGCAGAATTTCGTAACTTGCTTTATCCAAAGTCCAATGGCGGCCTGAATACAAGAAGTTAGTGGCATTGACGTCGTTCGCGTCCATTTGGTCCACTAAACCCTTGATGATGCGTTGCACGTCGGCTGACATCTCTTCGAGTTTTAATTCAGAGATAAACACTTTTGGCGCTTTTGGATCTGCATGTTCAAAATGCTTGGCATACAGTTTTTTCGCTTCAAAGTGGTATTCGCCTTTTTCTTCATAACCAACGGCTTTGAAGTGAGCGGCTAATTTTTCCAGACCAATTTTTTCCAGATTGAAGGTACGCAGAGCGATGTGATCGTTGATCACGTCATCCTGTTGGCTTGAGCCGAGCAGGGCATGGATCTTGTCGGCGGACGGCGTGACTTTGACATAATCAAGCCACAGTTGCTGGAATAAATCTTGGTAAGTGGTATGCATGATAGTTCCTGTTACTACTTTTTAAAACGTGCCGGCATCGTAGGCGAAAAGCCGGCGAAAATCTTTGATCAAGCGCAGTTCTGCGCCAAGTTTATTACAACGACAGACCCGGACTTAATGCCGCAGGCAGTGACACTTGTTCCGCTTCAACTGACGACACTGGATAGGCACAATAGTCAGCAGCGTAATAGGCGCTGGCTCGGTGATTACCGCTGGCTCCAATACCACCAAACGGTGCGGCACTTGATGCTCCGGTGATGGGTTTGTTCCAATTGACGATACCTGCGCGAATGCGGCTAAAGAAGTGCTCGTAATCACTGGCGTTGTCGGCGAGTAAACCGGCAGACAAACCAAAACGGGTGTTGTTTGCTTCTGCGATTGCCGCATCAAAATCATCATAACGATAGACTTTTAACAACGGGCCGAAGTGCTCTTCATCAGGCAGTGGTGATGCGTCAGTAACGTCAATAATGCCAGGGGTAACAAAGCCAAGTGCAGGGTCTAATTGGGTCAGTTCAACCAAAGAAACGCCGCCCAGCGCCCGAATATCGGCTTGCGCTTTGACCATACCGGCAGCCGCTTTGGCGCTGATCATCGAGGCATAAAACGGTTGTTCTTCAGCAAATGGCATACCGACTTTAATGGCTTTAGTGGCGCTAACAAGAGCCTCTAAAATAGCATCGCCATTGGCGTCACGTTTGATAAACAAACGACGCGCACAGGTACAACGTTGGCCACTAGAAATAAAGGCTGACTGGATAATATCGTGCACGGCGGCTTTGATATTTGCGACTTGGTTGATGATTAGCGGATTATTGCCACCCATCTCTAACGCCAAAATTTTGCCCGGCTGACCCGCAAATTGCTGATGCAAATAATGCCCGGTATTTGAACTGCCAGTAAAAAACAAACCATCGATGCCTGGGTGTGCAGCAATCGCTTTGCCGGTGGCGATTTCGCCTTGCAGCAAGTTAATCACCCCAGCTGGCAGACCCGCGTGTTGCCATAATTGCAGCGTGTACTCAGCCACTTTTGGCGTTAATTCTGACGGTTTAAATAACACGGTATTGCCGGCGATCAGGGCAGGGACAATGTGGCCGTTTGGCAAATGTCCAGGGAAGTTATATGGACCAAATACCGCCACCACACCATGCGGCTTGTGGCGAATAAAGGCGCGCGCGCCCGGCATAGAGTTTTCAACGGTGCCAGTGCGCTCGGCATGTGCGCGCACAGAAATAGCGATCTTCCCGACCATGGCGGCAACTTCAGTTTTGCTTTCCCAAAACGATTTACCGGTATCCAACGCAATGCAACGGGCCATCTCGTCACTGTGTTGCTGTAACTGGGCCGCAAACGCTTCAACGATGGCGATACGTTCGCTTAACGGACGATTTGACCACAGGTAAAACGCCTGACGCGCTGCATGAATCGCTTCGTCGACTTGTTCTGCATCAGCACCTTGGCCTTGCCAAATCACTTGGTTGGTTGCAGGGTCGATCGATTGAAAAGCTGGGCCTTGGCCTTCACGCCATTGACCATTGATCAGTTGCACTTGGCTCATTTTGGCCCCTTATCTAAATTTAAGTACCGCACTTCATCACCGGTTTGTACGTTCAACGCGCTTGCTGTTGCTGCGTCAATTAACAACCCATCGTCGGTCAGTTGGGCTTTGGTGCTAATCACCGCGCGGAATTGGCTCAGTTCTGGTGTGCAAATCGCTAAATTGGTGCCTTGTTCAGCAGTATCACCGATGCGCACTTTGACTTTATGGCTTTGACGTACGGACTTGATTTGCTTCAGTTGCGCTTCGACGGTTGGGCCAGCGTCAAACAAATCCACATATCCGCGATGGATAAACCCTTCATTTTCCAGCAATTTCAGCGCTGGCTTGGTGTTGACGTGCACTTCGCCAATCACTTCTTGCGCCGACTGCGGCAACAGGGACACATAAATTGGATGACGTGGCATCAAATCAGCAATAAAGCCTTTGTTGCCGATGCCAATCATATGGTCGGCGGTTGGAAAATCGATGCTAAAGAAGTAACTTTGCAGCCATTGCCAAAACGGCGGTAACGAATTTTCGTCAGCGACGCCACGCATTTCGGCGATCACGATTTTCGAGAAACGCTTTGGATGCTCCGCCATAAACATAAAACGGACTTTCGATAAGAAACGTCCATTCATGCCGCTACGATACGGTTCGCGCAGGAACAAGGTGCAAATTTCAGACACGCCGGTGTAATCGTTACACATGGTCAGTACTTCCACTGGGTTAAACACGTTTAACTCATTGGAGTGGTGGATCACGGTGCTTTTGTGAAAATGATACAGCGGCGTTGACAGGCCAACAGACGCTTCGATACCGCTGGTGCCGAGGATTTCGCCTGTCTCTGTGTCTTCTAGCACGAACAAATAACCTTGGTTGCCGGGCATGTCCGTGTTGATGGCGAAACTATGCTCAGAATGAGCAATCTTTTGTTTTAGCTTTTGTTCATTGACCGGCAATGAAGTAAAGCCTGCACCTGACTCAACGGCGATTTGCATCAGTGCCGGGTAATCAGCTTGTGTAATAGGGCGGATCAATAACATGGCTCAACTCCAAGCAAAACCCGGCATAGCCGGGTTCATCTTCTGAGATTTGGTCGGGCAATTAGCCGCGAGCGGCAACTAACTTAGCGATAGCCGCTTCGAAGCGCTCCATCCCCAAGGCGATGTCTTCTTTGGCGATCACTAACGACGGTGCAAAACGCACCACGTTGTAACCCGCCATCAGCACTAACAGACCTTGTTCTGCAGCAGCCAACATAAAATCACGTGATTTACCTTGCCATTCAGTCGACAGAGCAGCGCCAACCAACAGGCCTTTACCGCGGATCTCGCTGAACACATGATATTTTTCGTTGATGCGATGCAAAGCGTCTTTGAACAGTTGTTCGCGTTCTTTTACGCCATTTAATACTTCTGGGGTATTCACAGTATCAAAGGCAGCAAGGGCTACGGCACAGGCCAGTGGGTTACCACCGTAGGTACTACCGTGGGTGCCAACAACCAAATGTTTTGCCAATTCGGTAGTGGTTAACATGGCGCCGATTGGGAAACCGCCACCTAATGCTTTTGCCGTGGTTAACACGTCAGGGGTGACACCTAAGCCCATGTATGCATACAGCTCACCAGTACGGCCAACACCTGACTGCACTTCGTCAAATACTAAAAATGCATTGTATTGGTCGCACAGCTCGCGCACACCTTTAACGAATTCTGGCGTTGGGCTGATGATACCACCTTCACCTTGCAGCGGTTCTAACACGACAGCACAGGTTTTATCGCTGATTAACGCTTTGACGCTGTCTAAATTGTTGTATTCCGCATGGACGATACCTTCTGGTTTTGGACCAAAACCATCTGAGTAAGCCGCTTGACCGCCCACAGACACAGTAAACAAAGTACGACCGTGGAAACCCATTTTGAACGCGATGATTTGGTTTTTCTCTGCGCCATGCAGGTTCAGAGCTGCACGACGCACCAATTTTAATGCTGCTTCGTTGGCTTCTGCGCCAGAGTTAGCGAAATACACTTTTTCAGCAAAAGTGTTGTCGACTAATTTTTTTGCCAACA
>DMYW01000061.1:106273-107075 GCA_003482455.1 Rheinheimera sp.
GGCGTGAACCTAAGCCTTTTACAGGGATGATTGGTGATGGAGCGTAGTTAGGGACCATAACGTCGTCAAACAGGGCGCGGGTAACTTGCATAATGAATTCCTCGTGAGCGATTCGGGTTTCGTTTGTTGTTACAAACGTATTTTTTAGTAATCTGTTCATTATATTGGCTGCCTTCGACAATCTGCAGTATCATTATTATCATTTTTAAATTTTGTTTTGCCATTTTGACGGACGGAGTTAGCAAAATGCTTAGTAAAGAAGATGAACGGCTACTTGGATTGTTGCGCACGAACGCTCGGGCGAGTGTTTCTGACCTCGCTCGTGAATTGGACTTGTCGCGCTCTACGGTACAAACACGCATCCAACGCCTGGAGCAAACTGGGGTGATCCGCGGTTACGTAGTGGAATATGGCGACAGCTTTTTGAAGTCGTTGGTGTCTGCTCATGTGTCGATTAAAGTTCGGCAAAAACTCACCACCAAAACCAATAATGAATTAAGACAAATTCCACAAATCAGCGAACTGTATGCGATCAGCGGCGAATATGACTTGATCGCGGTGGTGCAAGCGCAAAGCACTGAGCAGTTAAGCCATCTATTGGATGATATCGGTAACTTAGATGGGGTAGAACGTACAAATTCCTCGGTGATCCTCGAAACCAAATTCCGTCGATGATCGTATAATTACGCCAAATATCGCCAATTCTCTAACATCGGACCAGTTGTCTGAAATTTTACGACAACTGGTTTAAAGCGATACACTGTAACAATCATCTCTGATCCCCGTTCTGGAAATTCTATGA
>DMYW01000060.1:0-35577 GCA_003482455.1 Rheinheimera sp.
GTTCGACCAAACGGCAGGATAGCCGTTTGGGACCGTCCGCTTTTTATTGTGATACAAACGGCGCGGCCCGCAGGGCGCCTTTAAAGACACAGTCTGCAGGATGCACCGAGTCAATCCTCTCGGGTGCGCCATACAAATCAACCACTTAGAGGCAACTCAAGTGGTTTTTTTATTTTATGTGCCCAAACTGTGCCTATTGTTGTTTGTTGTCTTGCCTTTCGTCGTCAGCAAATGACCTTTGCTCCAAAAGCACATTGGCTGATTGACGCTCATAAAATCCCACATAGGTTTTTCCCATTTTTCATTTAAATGGCACAGATCCACATCTCAGATACTGTGCGGCAAAGATGGCTTTTCACTGAATGTGGCCATTTCAGAGAGCAAATGAGCCACGGCTCTCGGAATTTTGGGGGATAGAATTGTCGACACGTCTCACTGAATACATGGTTTTGCGACTCGTTTAATAAGTCGGTAACGTTCATTAATAATGAACGTAGATAAATTATTGAACGCTCTCTAGATATCTTTGCGTTCATTTTGCTATAGTGTTCATTAATAATGAACAGATCACGATTCTGTATGGGGAGGGCCATGTCTTATAGAGCTGAAACCGATTTACTCCGATATGCCATCAGCCTTGCCAATGACACATATGGGCTTGGGTTGCAGATTGAATTTGAGGATGACGATATAGGCGATGCGCGGGTGCAACTCAGTCTTGCAGATGGCGTTGTTTCGCTGCAGGTGGAAGTAAAGCGCTGGGCGAACCATATCGACACAGAACTGTTGCTGATGAAGCTCAGTAGAAAATCGCCCATTCAGGGCATTATCTTGGTGGCACAGTACATCAACCCTAAAATGGCCGGACGATTAAAGGATGCAGGACTGCAGTTTTTAGATGCTGCCGGCAATATTTATCTAAGGCAACCAGGTCACTTGCTTTTTGTGACAGGGAATAAAGAGCAAGACTTGGCTCATAAAGAGGGCAAGACTGCTCCCGTAGCCAAAGCGCTGTCTGCAAAAGCACTTGTAGTGATGTACACCATTCTGAAAGAGCGTGCTGCATTGCAGTGGTCATATCGCATATTTTCAGACAAAACTTCGGTTTCAATCGGGATGATTTCCCAAGTGATGCGTAACCTGGAGCAACAAGGTTATCTGGCAAAATCAGTATCCGGGGAAACGCACATTTTGCAGCCCGAAGAACTACTCCAGCGTTGGGTTGCGGGATATATGGACGTCTGGCGAAAGTTCCGCAGTCATGAACGCTGGGTCTGCCATGAACCCTTCTGGCAAGATGAACGACAACTTTGCACTTCAACTGCTGTGGTCGGCGGTGAAATTGCGGCTTCTCATTACCTGAATTATTTAAATCCGGGCTCGGCAATGTTTTTTGCTACGCGGCAAGAAGTGGAAGCCATTGCTCGGACTTTCAGGCTAAGAAAAGCGCGAACAGATTTTGACCCCGGTTACAAAGTTAGTTTCATGGAGCCAATGATGCCTAAAGAGCTACTTTTAGGTGATGACGGCTATGCACATCCACTGTTAGCTTATGCGGAACTCATCGCATCGAAAGATCCGCGAAATATTGAAACTGCCAAGCGACTGTATGACAGATATTTTGGTTATTGACCAATTGCCGCAAGGCGTTGTCGATATTTACTGCGACGTCAATGCAATTGCAAGCGAGCTGCGAATTCCTTATCTGGTGGTTGGAGCCACGGCGCGCGATCTCATCCTCTATCATGGATTTGGCGCCTTGATTGAGCGCGGTACCCGGGACATTGATTTTGGAATTAAAGTCAGAACTTGGGAAGATTTCCATAACATGTCAGCAGGTCTAGTAGCCAAGGGATTTGAGCAAGACCTGCAGGTCAAACATCGTTTTCACCGTGATGACGCTGATGGCTTACCTTGGGATATTGATATCGTACCTTTTGGTTTTGCAGAACAGAGCACTGAGATTGCCTGGCCACCACACGGCGACATAGTGATGACCATTTTGGGTTTTGCAGAAGCTCTGGAACATGCAATTCAGGTACAAATCGCCGATGACACACGAATAAATATTTGTGCGCCTGCTGCAATGGCCGCTCTCAAACTGGTGGCATGGGCCGAGCGTGATCCGGCAATCCGGCAAAAAGATGCTGCAGACTTGCTCTATTTAATTAAGTCTTACTCGAAAATCCCGGTGGTGAATGATTCACTCTACGACGATGGGTTTATGGAACGTCGGGATTATGACGAACATCTTGCCGCTGCTGAAAAGCTTGGCGCAGATATGTTTGCAATCATGTCACAAGCGACAAGGTCATTTTTGTATTCACAAATCTTCAGTCAACTAACCGTGCTTGATGCACTTACCCGACACATGAAGCTGACGAGCCATGAACCTTGGGATAGGTGTCTTGAATTAGTAGATACATTCATTGCCGGCACGAGGTTAAACGCGGGCTGAGTAGTTGTTGATGAGTAATCAGTGGGGTAGTCTCAGGGAGACTACTTCCAATTGGTCACGCACCGCCTGTGGTGTGGCATATTGGAATAATTCGGCACCGACGGGTAGAAGGTTTCGACCTCTTTACGATTAATCGCTACCAGCAGTGGTTACTTTCACATTTTTTCACACCAGCTTTTTGGTGTTACCATAAGTCCTTTATGTGCCTGCTTTGCGCATCTGCCGCTTAAGATTCCAATGCGGTTTACCGGCGTTCACTTTTCAATGTTGGCGCACATAGCAGCCATGTGGATGACTGCTAGTGTTTCTATGTGAAAGTTAGGGAAATGCAGTGGATCTCTTTTTGAGACCGGCCATTCATCCAAACGGCAGGACAGCCGTTTGCGACCGTGCGCTATTTGTTTTGATACAAACGGCGCGGCCCGCAGGGCGCCTTCCAAGACACAGTCTGCAGGATGCACCGAGTCAATCCTCTCGGGTGCGCGCTGGTCAATCACTAGCGCTGCGGTCCCAGACGGCCAGCTAAATCCGCCAACAGGCGGTTTGGCACAGCAACTGTCTCCTCAATGGTCATATCCATTTTGAATACGCTTTCGACAGTGGATAGCTCTAATTAACCTAAGGACAAGGGGCTTCACTGCGGGTGAGCCTGTGGTCGTAAGCGACATTTGGATTAAAAGTGAAGCTTATCGCGTTGAAATGAGCCGTAAAGCAGGAGGTTTTATGAGTGAATTTAATAAGTTAATTGAAGGGCATTACCAGCTAGCCAAAAATGGGGAGTTTGCTGAATTGCTGCAAGAGTGGCGTAGATTGCCACTGCTGGCCATCCGGTGTAGTCGATTTCAAAAAGAAACGTCGGGCTGGTCCTTTTTACATCAAGCCGCATATTTTGGACATGAGCAGGCGTGCCGAACTCTGATTGGTCTTGGGGCTGTTGTTGCGCTTCCAGCTAAGGATCGCAAAACTCCAATAGATGTTGCAATAGAGCGCGGACATCGGCAGGTCGCGGAATTACTCAGACAAGGTTTAGAAAGTGAACATAGCTTATGGCAGCCGCCACGCGACGCTAATTTATTGCCAAGTAGCTGTTTGTGGAACGAGCCCAACAGACGTATCGCAGAGCAAACGCTGTATGTTGCTTATGGTGGGGGCGTTGTGATCATCCCCAAAGGAGATTGTTATTTCGTAGACTCGTATGAACGAGTTTTAGTCGGATGGCATGGCAGTTATAACCCACCGATGGACATGGACCATGACTCGATGATTGCTGAATAATCCCCTGCAAGCCCCGCCAATTGGGCTTTAGGTCATTTGGTCAATAGCTCAAATGGCCGCAACTTCCTAGCATCAAGCCAGACAAAGGGTCTGTGCTTGAAGGAAGTTGAAGATGAAAACTCGGGTCTATGATTTGCCAACACGTCTGTTTCATGGGGTGTTTGCAGCAAGTTTTGTGGCGGCGTTTGCTATTGCGAATCTGGTTGATGATGAGTCGCAGCGATTTGCTTACCACATGCTGGCGGGCTTGTTGATGCTGTTTGTCTTGGCGTGGCGTTTGGTGTGGGGGCTTATCGGTAGCCGACATGCGCGTTTTACTGATTTTCAGTTAAACCCGGCGGCGCTGCTGCGCTATCTGGCGGGGGTTTTGAGCGGTCAAACAACGAACGGGCATCCAACCAGCGAGCAAAAGACCCGTGAGCAAAACACCAGCGAGCAAAAACACAAGTGGACTGGCCATAATCCTGCGTCCAGTTGGGCAGCGATAGCCATGTTTGCGCTGGCTATCGGCCTTGGCGTCACCGGCTATTTGATGGCGAGTGGCGATGCCGAAGCTTATGAAGATCTGCATGAGTTATTCGCCAATAGCTTTTTCGTGGTGGTATTGCTGCATATTGCCGGCGTGGTGCTGCATCAGTTAAAACATCGAGATCAGCTGGGCTTGAGTATGCTCACTGGCAACAAACAGCAGCTGGATCAAACCGCTACCCCGGTGCGTTCGCATACACTGGTCGCCATACTGATGCTGGTCGCTACCTTGTGGTTTGGCCGCTACCTGCTGCAACAGTTTGATGCCAACAGCGGCACCTTGCAGCTGTTTGGCACTACCTTGCAGTTAACCGAGCAGGAAGGCGGCGAAAGTGGCGAAGGCGGCGAGCAAGACGATGACGATTAGTGCTGATGCGACGGCGACGTCCGTCGTCGCGCCTGCGCTGTAGCCTGCGCAGGTGATAGCTTGCGCAGGTGATCGTATGCGCAGGTGATAGTCTGGTGCGGTCGAACCCAGAGTTTTCAACGCTGCACCACAGTCTGGTAGGTCAGCTAGTTCGACGTCAGCGCTGGGTGGGATAACCAAGCGCTGACTTGATGCAAGAAGTATGGAGCAAACACCTGATGCACCCGAATGAACGATGGGTTTTGTTATTGACCTTGGCGCTGATCAGCAGCGTGGTGGCGGTAGACCTGTGGACCGATACCTCGCAAGGCGCGCCGGCCTGGCACGTCTGGGTGGAAGGTACTGCCGGTGCGCTGGCTTTAGCAGGCGCTTTGTATCTGCTGCGGCAGATGTTTTTATTGCGCGGTGCGCTGCGCCATCAACAACAAGCGACTGAGGCGTGGCGGCAACAGTCCGAGCAGTGGCGCGCCCAATCCAAAGCGTATCTGGCTGGGCTTTCCAGTATGATCGACCAACAACTGACGACGTGGGGCTTAACGCCGTCGGAGCGCGAAGTGGCATTTTTACTGCTCAAAGGCATGAGTTTAAAAGAGATCGCCACCATTCGCGGCACCAGCGAAAAAACCGCCCGTGTGCAATCGATGGCTGTCTATGCCAAATCGGGATTGGCCGGTCGCTCTGAACTCGCCGCGTTTTTCCTCGAAGACCTATTGCCAGCAGCCGACGCGGCGGTTGGCTTGTCCAGCGATCACTAAGTAAAAAAATCACCAGCGCATAACAACATCTGCCCGGGCACTTTGAAACTCTGTGTTGCAGTCAAGCCTGTGTGCACGAGTGCGCAATGTTCAGTATGGATATCAGTTGGTATTTGCTTGTTTTGTTGCAATGATGTTAACTTTTATCAGGCGGCGCTTCGATCGCCTCGTCCCAACTTAGTTTGTGTCGTTGAACGCCAAGGGAGTGGAGCGGACTAGGTGTAAACTATGACACCTGGTGGTATAGTTAATAGTGACAACGGAACACCATGCAAGTCTATAAATCAAAGTGGTTCAATAAATGGGCCTGCAAGGAAGGCATCACAGATTCAGATCTCTCGGCTGCAGTGCGAGAAATGGTTGCTGGGCTAATTGATGCCGAACTCGGTGGCCATGTAATAAAAAAACGCCTAGCACCACAGGGGCACGGCAAGAGCGGTGGAGCTCGAACCTTGCTGGCGTTTAAGCTCGGACAAGCTGCTTTTTTTATGTACGGTTTTGCCAAAAACCAACAAGACAATATCAGCTCGAAAGAGCTGACAGCGTTGAAAGCAATGGCTAAATATGTGCTTGGGCTTACACCAGCGCAGATCAATCAGGCACTAGGTGCCGGTGAGTTTATTGAGGTAAAACATCATGACTGACAGTATCTTGGATGTGATGCATGCAACCGCCAAAAGTCTAACTGAGGCGGGCGTCATGGGCGTACAAACGATGCGCGAATTTGATGTGTTGTGCTTACCTGAATTACAACACTACGACGCTGCGGCCATCAAAGCGATCCGCGAACGCGCTCGAGTCAGCCAAGCGGTGTTTGCCGCTTATCTAAATACCAGTCCATCGACGGTGCGGGCATGGGAGCAAGGGGGTAAAAGCCCAAAAGGTACCTCATTAAAACTGTTGAACTTGGTCGCGCATAAAGGGCTTGAGGTGCTGACTTACTGATGTTGTGGGGAACGGCTTAAATGACTGGCAAGTCTTGCTGGTAACCCGGGTGTAAACACGGCTAAGCCAGCGTTCCTGCTCTATGTGCGCCGTTTCTACTAAACACCCATGCTGCATAAAAAGCAGTGGCGCGCATCGGCCACTGCCGTTATGCGGGGGTTACAACCAGGCTATGCCAAGTTTGAGCAGGCTCACCAGCAGCAGAAGTGCCGCTAAACCGCCAAGATACAACACGAAAAACCAATGGTCGCCCGGTTGTTGTAAGCGAGTGGTGGCCTGATGCACCAGCCGCTGCCATGCCGTGTTGGGCATGGCTTTGGTGCTGGCCGCAGGTACGGCGCTGGCAGTCATAGTCGGCTGGACCTGGTTGGCATGGAACTGTGGTTTGGTCATTTCAATATCCTTCTGAAAAATCTTCAACTTTGCCGGCAAAAATGCGGTAGCCCCAGATGGTGTAGGCCAAAATCAGCGGTACAAAAATCAGCACGCCAGGCAGCATAAACTCAAGGCTGGCGCTTGGCGCGGCCGCTTCGGCGTAACTTAGTTTACCGGGCAAAATGGCTGGGAATAAGCTGACTAACAGGCCGGCAAAACCAAGCACAAACAAGCTAACGGCGAGCCAAAATGGCCGATCTTCATGGCGACTGCGTGGCAGGCTGCCGGCGCCTAAGCTTTGTTGCACGCGGCCTAAATCGCGGTGTAAGCGCAGCGCCGCGAGCAGTGCCATCAGCGGTAATGGCCATAACCATAAAAAGTGACCGTCCGCGAACCAGCGCTGCCAAATAGCGTCGCTGCCAAGGGCGGTGGCGAGACTGACGATTGCCATGGCTGCCATCATCACCCAGACCAAGCGTTGGCCGTAGCGTGCTGCTTGTTGTTGGCGCGGGCCTTGGCATTTCATCACCAGGTAACAACAGCCGAGCAAGGCGTAACCGGCCGGCACCGCTAAGGCGGTAAACAGGGTGAACGGGGTCAGCAGCGACAGCGGCGATGCGCTGTGCTCGGGAGTGCCGCCAATCAAAATGCCCAGCATCAAGCCTTGGCAACAGGCTGCTAGCGTTGAACCGGCGGCAAAGGCGCGGTTCCACCAGCGCTTGGAGGTGGTGGATTTAAACCGATACTCAAAAGCCACTCCACGGAAAATCAGGCCAATCAGCATCAGCATAATCGGCGCATATAAGGCCGAGGTGAGCCCTGCGTATGCGGCGGGGAAGGCGCCAAAGAGGATCACCCCGCCAAATACCAGCCAAGTTTCGTTGCCGTCCCAGACGTGCGAAATGGAGCGCATCAAGGTGTCTTTGTCGGCCTCATTGGGAAAAAACGGGTACAAGATGCCGATACCTAAATCAAAGCCATCCAACAGCACATACATCAAGATGGCAAAGCCGAGTAACAAGAAATAAAACAGCGGCAAATCAAATGACAGGTTCATCAAGACGTCCATTAGCGTTCTCCTGCGGGGGTGTTAGTTGGGCTAGCGGCGCTGTTAGTTGGGCTAGCAGCGCTGGTTGAGCTAGCGCTGGGGTTGTTAACAGCGGCGGTATCCGTGGCCAGTGTTTTGGTCAGGGCCAAGGCATAACCGCTGGCTTCAACGCCAATTAAATGCTGCTGCAACGACTCCAGCGACGGTGGGCCTTTTTTAATCAGCTTGCGGAAGAAATAGATCCACACGCCAAACAGCAGGCTGTAGGTCACGACGAATAAACTCAGCGACAACGCGACCCGTTCCGCCGGCAGCGGCGATACCACATCCATGGTGCGCACCAGGCCATACACCAACCAAGGTTGCCGACCCACTTCCAGCACATACCAGCCGGCTAAAATGGCGATAACGCCCGTTGGTGCCATGTAACTGCATAGCCATAAGAACTGGCGCTGCGCATACAGCTTGCCGCCACGGCGCAGCCACAGGCCCCACAGCGCAACAAAAATCATCAGCATGCCAAGGCCAACCATGATCCGAAACGAGAAAAACACCACCGGCACGTTGGGCCGCTCATCCGCAGGCACGGATTTCAGGCCTTGCAATTCGCCGTCCCAGCTGTGGGTCAAAATCAAGCTGGCAAGGCCAGGGATCGCCAGTTCGGCGTGGTTTTGCTCGGCTTTTTGGTCAGGAATGGCAAACAGCAGCAGCGGTACTTGGCTCTCCCGCGCTGGCCAAATACCTTCCATCGCCGCCAGTTTGATCGGTTGATGTTCTTTCACGTTCAGGCCATGCAAGTCGCCGACAAAGGCTTGCAGCGGCGTTAAAGCGAGCAGCCACCACAAGCAAAACGACAGGCCTTTTTTGGCAAAATCGACGTGCAGGCCGCGGCGTAAGTACCAAGCGCAGGTGGCGAGCACCACAAACCCAGCGGTGATCAGGGTTCCCAGCAGCATATGGCTTAACCGATACGGCATCGATGGGTTAAAAATCACCGCCGACCAGCTTTCCACCACAAACTTGCCATCGACGATGGCGTGGCCGGCGGGGGTTTGCATCCAGCTATTGGCGGCGATGATCCAAAAGGCCGAGATCCAGGTGCCGACCGCCACAGTGCAAGTGGCAAAGAAGTGCAATTTGGCGCTGACCCGTTGCCAGCCGAACAACATCACGCCCAAAAAGCCAGCTTCCAAGAAAAACGCCGTCAGTACTTCGTAGGCCATCAAAGGCCCAAGCACGGCGCCGGTTAGCTCCGAGAACTTGGAAAAGTTGGTACCAAATTCGTACGACAACACGATGCCCGATACCACCCCCATACCAAAGGTGATCGCAAACGGCTTGATCCAAAACTTGGCCATTTGCAGGTACAGCGGGTTACGGGTTTTCAGCCACAAGCCTTCCCAAATAGCGATCAGCGTGGCCAAGCCGATGGTGATGGACGGAAAAATAATGTGAAAACTAACGGTAAACGCAAATTGAATGCGCGACAGCAGCGCGCTATCCAGTGAGGCTAGTTCCATGGTGAGCCTCCCACGCGGGCGCTTGGTTTGGACTGTTTGGTGGGCTGCCGGCGCAATGGCAGCCATAGGCGCTGTGGCGACAACAGTAACGGGAAAACCAGCAATAGCATGGCGACAACAAACGCCAGTTCAGACATAAATGCGGGCCAAGACATAAGGCCTCCTCAGGTGATGCAAAAATCAATAAGGGTGCCAAGCCAATGCGATTGTTAGGCCAAGTTGGCAAAACATCGCAAAAGCTTGATCTGCATCAAATTTTTAATTTAGGCTTGAGTAGAGTGACAAGCTGGTTTACGCTTGCGTCGCCGGTAACTGTCAACGGCGTTGACATGACAAGGGCTGAATAGAGGCGTAGTGGCACCGCATCGGGCTTAATAAGCGCCTGGCGTGTCGGCCAAGCTCTGCGTAGTCTCGGTGGCGTTTTGTTAGCGCCACCTGGTGCAAAGTCGATGGTGCCTGGTTTTGGCAACGCAGTCCGAGGTGCGGGGCGGTGCTCGAAACTCAGTAGCCACAGGCTCTGAACCAACGCCGCGTCGCTGCCGTTGATCCAGCCAGACCGTCGTTACAAGCTCGCTCAGTCACACTCAAACCCGGTGCTGCCTAATCGCCGCGCCGAATCGCTAAACCCACATCGCTGAGAACCACGCCATGAGCCTTGATGTTGATTTTGCTGTGTTATTTCAAAGCTCTTTGCTGCTGACCAGCATCAGCGCCTTGTGGACTGGCGTCTGGTTGTGGTGGCATAGCCGCTTTCAACCAAGCTTAAAACCTTTGGCTGGTTTTAGCGCCATGATGGCGGTATGGAGCGCCGGCCATGTTGCGATGCAGCATGGTCACGTGGCGCTTGGCCATGCGCTTATTTTGGCCAACCCCTTGATGCCGACCTGCTTTTTGTTGTTTGCCTTGTTGTATTTAGGCGACTCGCCGCAGCCGCGCTGGGTGCGCTTGTTACAGAAAAGTGCACCGTTGTGGCTGCCGTTATCGAGCCTCGTGGTGCTACTGAGCTGGTGGTTGCCATCGTCGACCGAAGTCAGCTTGCATCAAATGCAGTTGTTTTTTGTGTTTAGCGGTTTTGGTTGGCTGAACCTTGGCTACACCGTATTGGTGGGGATGCTGGCGCATGGCGTGTTGTGGCAAGGCCGTCACGCCTATCAAGGCACCAAAGGTTTTTCGATTGTCGCTATTACTATGACCGCCGGCCTTGGTTTGCTGCTGGCGACCAGCTTTGTGTTTCCATCGTTTGGGCTGGATTGGTATCCCTGGCCCATGTTGTTGCTACCTGTGTATTTAGTGCTGCTGGTGTACGCTGTGGTGCGCTATCAAATGCTGGCGGTCAACGCCTTTGCCAGCCGCGCCTTAGTGTATTTAGTGATGGCGCTGCTGCTGTTGGTGCTGATGGGCCTGATTAGCGCCTTGTTTGGTCAGCTGGGCATGCCGGCGCTTAACGCCGTGCCGGGGTATCAATTGTGGCTGTATTCGACCCTGCTGCTGGCGCTGGCGGCGGCTGCCTATCGCCCGGCTAGCAGCCTGGCGGAGCGCTTGATTTACCCCGGAGTGCAGCTGAATAACGCCATGGTGCAGCAGTGGCAACAACAGCTAGCCAGTGCGCAGGATTGGCCGGAATTGGCCAGTATCGCGGCCGAGCTGATTGCTAAACCACTCAAACAACCGCTGCAAATTCGGTTGTTGCAGGTTCGAGCGTCGCAAGGCGAACAGCTGTTGGCGCAATCGGCGCCTTGTGCGCTGCAATTGCAGCTGCGGTTTTACGCCGCAGAGGCCGGCAGTCGTAACGGCGTCACGCTTGATCTGGCAAAGCAGGGTGTGGCACATCAAGGCTTGGCACATCAAGGTGTGGCGAATCTGGCGGGCGCTGGTTTGGATGGCAGCAGTCGTGCCCCAACTCCGCAAGGCTGGCAGTTTGAACTTGTCGGCGATAGCGCTTTAACGCCAACGCTTCGCCTGACTGCTGAGGTGTTCGCCTCGTTGCTGGTCAGCAGTTGCGAGCGGTTGCAGTCGGCACTGGCGCTGGCGAGCGCGAAAAAACAGCAGCTGGCACAACAACATCTGGTGGAATTGGGCGCGCTGGCGGCAGCGATGGCGCACGAGCTGCGTAATCCGCTAAATATTATTTCGATGGCCTCGGCGGGTGTGGATGCTGAGCTACGCGGCCATATTCAAAGCCAACTTAAACGTGCCGATCGGCTGATCGCCGACATGCTGGTGTACGCCGGCCGCTTGAATTTGCAGTGCCAGCTGTTTCCGCTCAAACCCTTGGTGCTAAGCGTGATCGAGCGCCAACTGGCGGCGCACATTGCGGTCAACAGCGCGACCAATGCCAGCCATGCGTTATCTCCAGTGCAAATCACGTTGGAGATCGACGATGCGCTGCAGCTGTATGCCGATCCTTACCGTGTGCAGCAGGTGCTGCAGAATTTAGTCGACAATGCCTTGGCGTTTTTATTAAAACCTGTCGCCACCAACGGCTTAACCGCGAACGCCCATGGCACCAGCCAGCCGCAGCTACGGATCGCCGCCCAGCCGATGGCAGGCGATGCCAAGCGCGTGCAGATCTGGGTGCAAAATAACGGCCCGGCGGTCGATGCGTCTTTGCTCGATGGTCAGTTATTTCGGCCTTTTATCAGTAAACGCCCCGGTGGCAGCGGCCTTGGCCTGGCGATCGTGCAACGTATTGTGCAGGCGCATGGTGGCCAGATTAGTCATCACGGCCAACCGGCCCAACACGGCCAACCGGCCCAACATGGCCAGCTCGCCGACAACCAATTGCCGGCGAGTCAGGGCGAGCGGCCAGCGGCTGAGCACGGCCACTGGCCGGTAGAATTTGTGTTTGATCTTGCAGGAGCCACAGCGCCATGAGTTCCACGTTTTTTGACAGCACGTTGTCGTCAGTGACCCAGCCAGACGGCGTGGCCCCACAAAGTCCGGCGATGCCACTGGAATCATTCCAGCGCAGTCGTGTGCTGCTAGTTGATGATGAACCGGCGTTTCGGCTGCTGGCCGAGCGGTTTTTAACGCAACAAGGCCATCAGGTGCTGCTGGCGGCCGATTTAACCCAAGCGCGGCAGCAACTGGCGCAGCACGCCGTGGATTTAGTGCTGCTGGATTTATCCTTACCACCCAGTTTCAACCCAGAAGATACGCTCGCGGCGGTGCCGGAATTGGCCGGTCAACCGGTGATTATTTTAACCGGCCATGCCGAGCGCGAACTGGCTCTTGGTGCCATCAGCCTTGGCGCTTACGACTTTTTGGCCAAGCCCATCGATCCGGATTTATTAGCCGTGGTGGTCAAACGGGCGGTCAGTAAACATCGGCTAGAGCAAGAACTTAAACAACTCAAACGCGGCGCGACTGCCAGTCAAGGCCTTGCGCCGCTGGTCGGGGTGTCGAGCTTGATGGCCAACATTCGCACCTTGATTGAACGCATCGCGCCGACCGACGTGCGCGTGTTGGTGACAGGGCCATCGGGCACCGGCAAAGAAGTGGTGTCGCGCGCGCTGCATCAACTAAGTCATCGCGCCAGCGGGCCTTTTGTGTCGGTGCATTGCGGGGCAATTCCGGCCGAGCTGCTCGAGAGCGAGTTGTTTGGCTATGTGCGCGGCGCCTTTACCGGCGCTGATAAAGACCGCCAAGGCCTTCTGAGCATGGCCGATGGCGGCACCTTGTTTTTAGATGAAATTGGCGAGATGCCGCTGCCGATGCAAGTGAAGTTATTACGGGTGTTGCAAGAGGGCAGTTTTTACCCAGTCGGTGGCCGCGAGCAAAAACACATCAATGTGCGGGTGGTGTCGGCCACCAACGCCCAGTTGCCTGAGCTCGTGCGCCAAGGCCGTTTTCGCGAAGATTTGTATTACCGCATCAAAGGCATCACGTTAGAGACGCCGGCGCTGGATGACAGACGCGAAGATATCCCGCTGCTTATTCAGCATTTTTTAGCGCAGCTTGGCGAAAAAACCAAACAGCCGGTGCAGCTGTCGACACCGGCGCTGCAATGGTTTTTACAGCGCAGCTGGCCTGGCAATGTGCGCGAGCTGCGCAACACGCTCGAAAGCGTCGCCGCCATTGCCCGCCACGGCGTAGTGCAGCTGGCCGATATTCAGCTGCTGCAGTTTGATGTCGACAGTAGCGCGGATGACAGCGCGCCACAGGTCACAGTGGACGGCAGCAGCTCGTTAGAAGAGCAAGTACGGCTGCTGGAAATTCGGCTCCTGAGCGACGCACTGACCCAAAGCCAAGGCAACCGCAGCCAAGCCGCACGGTTACTCGGCTTGTCGCGGCAAGGCTTGCTGAAAAAGATTGAACGGTATGGCCTGACGCAGCAGGGGTTGGTGGATTAATAAGACCGTTGCTTTACGCGATTATGCGTCGGTTTTTTGCAAAAAAAGAGGGCCTTGGTACAGGCCCTCGTTGGTTGGGTTCAGCGTGACTAATGCGTGCCTTCGCGCTCCATCAATAAGCTCAGTGCCACCGGCAACAGCGTTAAGGTCAGCACAGTTGCCACGGCTAAGCCGCCGATAATGGCAAAGGCCATCGGTCCCCAAAACACTTGGCCGGCGATCGGTAACATGCCCAAAATCGCTGCACAGGCGGTTAATACGATGGGCCGGCTACGATGCCGCGCTGCATTGACGATGGCCTCGTCACGGCCTTGACCGGCTGCGACATTGCTATCGACTTCTTCAATCAAGATCACCGCGTTGCGAATAATCATACCGGCCAGCGCAATGATGCCCAGCAGCGCCACAAACCCCATCGGCGTGCCGGTAGGCAGCATCGCAAGCACAATGCCGATTAAGCCAAATGGCGCCATCAGCACCGACACCAAGGTGCGTGAAATGCGGCGCAGTTGGATCATCAACAACAGCAACATCACCACCAGTGTCACGGGTAACACGGCGTAGACAGAGGTGTTGCCCTTGGCAGCTTCGGCGACGGCGCCTTTTTCTTCCAATTGATAACCGGCTGGTAACTGCGTGCGGAACGTCTGGATGTCTTGTTGCAGCTCTTGCACCACCGACAAGGCCGGTGTGCCTGGCGCTACGTCGGCTTGCACGTATACAAACGGCTGGCGTTGGTAGCGCCAGACAATCGGATCGGTTAAGTCGTAATACACCTTGGCGACTTGTCGCAGCGGCACTGTTTGGCCGGTAGCGGTGCGAAGTTGTAAGTTTTCGACCGTTTGAATGTCGGTACGTTCGCGATCTTCGCCTTTGACGCTGACGTCAATTAAGCGGTTGCCATCGCGAATGGCCGTGATCGATTGACCTGAAAACAAGGTCGCTAACGCGCTGGCGATATCGCTGGAACTTAAGCCCACGGCTCGCGCTTGGGTTTGGTCGATGGCCACTTGCAAGGTGCGCTGTGGATCGCCGGCGCTTAAGTTCACGTCACGGCTTTGTGGATGCGCGCCAATGACGGTGCTTAATTCCAAGGCTAGTTCCCGCACTTTCGCTACATCGGGTCCCAACACTCGCCATTTCAGCGGCCAGCCAACCGGTGGGCCGAGTTCCAGTGGCGATACGCGGGTGACTAAATCGTCAAACTGTTCGCGCATCAGCGTTTCTAACCGAGCTTTGACCGCTTCGCGTGCCGACAAGTCCTTGGTGACTACCACCAATTGCGCGATATGTTCATGATTTAACAACACATCCATTGGTAAATAAAAACGAATAGCACCACTGCCGACATAACTGGAAAAATGCGTCACGTCTGGATCTTTACGCAGTAACTGCTCCAATTGCATGGTGCGTTGGAGTGTTTGTTGCTGCGAGCTACTTTGTGGCAAGGTCAAACTCACCAGCAGTTCTGGCCGGTCGGACGCGGGGAAAAACTCCTCTTTCATCAAGCCGCTTAGCGCCGTAGCCCCAAGGAGGGCTGCACAAGCGATCGCCAGCGTCGCGCCGCGAAAACGCAGCGTCAGTGCCAGTAATCGCTCAAAAGCAAGAGCCAGACGCCCTTGTTGCTGTTGATGCGCCGCCATGGTGGCGGGCAATAACCAGACGCCCAGCAGCGGCGAGAACAACACCGCCACTAGCCATGAACTTAACAGCGCGATGAGCACCACCACAAACAAACTAAAACAATATTCACCGGCGCTGGATGCGGCAAAACCCACGGGGATAAACCCAGCCACCATCACTAGCGTACCGGTTAACATCGGAAATGCGGTCGTTTCATAGGCGAAGCTGGCGGCTTTCGCGCGCTCCCAGCCATGTTCAAGTCGCGAGACCATGGTTTCTACCGTGATCATGGCGTCGTCCACTAACAAACCAAGCGCAATGATCAAGGCGCCAAGGCTGATGCGTTGTAAACCAATGCCGGCCCATTCCATGCCGATAAAGGTCATCGCCAGTACCAGCGGCACGGACACCGCCACTACTAACCCAGCGCGAGTGCCCAAGGAAACAAACGACACGGCCAGGACTATCACAATGGCTTCGATCAGCACTTTAATAAAACCGCTAACGGCGTCTTTGACCACCACCGCTTGATCGGCCACTTGGTGCATCTCGATACCGTGCGGCAGCTGCGTATTCACTTGCGCCATTTTTTGTTTCAACGCTTGGCCAAATTGCAGCATGTTGCCGCCTTCAGCCATCGAAATGGCCAAACCAATCGCCTGCTCGCCATCGACGCGGAACTGACTGGCCGGCGGCTCGACATACTGGCGTTTGATGGTGGCGATTTCAGGCAAGGCGATAGAACGGTCGGCGATACGCAAGGTAATTTGCGCCAAACTTTGTTCCGACCCCAGCGCGCCGCTGACTTGTAAGGTGACGCGGTCTTGTGCGGTGCGAATGACACCGGCTGGGATCACGGCATTTTGTGCTTGGATGCTTTGTATCACTTGGTTTAAGTCAAGGCCAAGTCCAGCCAGTTTTTGGTTGGAAAACTCCAGCACTATTTGTTCTTCATTGACGCCGAGTAATTCGATTTTGCCGACATCAGGCACCTGCATCAGCGCGGTGCGGACATTATCGACATAATCGCGCAGTTCGCGTTCACTAAAACCATCGGCGACAAAACCATAAATGGTGCCGAAGGTATCGGCGAATTCATCGTTGACCTGCGGTGTACTGACCCCTTGCGGCAGCGTTGGGCTGATGTCGTGGATTTTTTTGCGTACTTGATACCACACCTCGGGCACCTGCTCTGGTGGCGTGTCATCGCGCAAGTTGACAAAAATCACCGCTTCACCGGGGCGGGTGTAACTTTCGACAAAATCAAGATGTGGGGTTTCTTGCAGCTTTTTCTCCAGCACGTCGGTGACAAAGTTGCTGGTGTCTTGAATGCTCGCGCCAGGCCAGCCGGCTGACACCACTGCCGTTTTGATGGTAAATGCAGGGTCTTCGTTGCGCGATAAGCCTTGGTAACTTTGGATGCCGAGCACCATGACCATCAACATCAAAAACGCCACTAGCTGCTGGTTGGCTAAAGCCCAGGCCGATAAATTAAAGCCTTTGGTTGCCTGTTCTGTCGTCATGACCTACTCCTGCAACAAGGACACAGTTTGGCCTGGACGTAGTTTTTGCACGCCGGCAACCACCACCACATCGCCAGCTTGCAGGCCTTCTTTGATTAGCACGTCTTGCGCTTGATAACCGGCCACCACTACTTCTTTGCGCGCTAACGTCTTGTTTGGTTGCACCACATAAACCGCCGGTTTGTCACCGATCCGCGTTAATGCATGGCTTGGCAGTCGGATATCGCCACTGCTGGGCAGTTCGATACTGCCTTCGACACTGGCGCCAAAGCCGAGCTCTACCGGTGGGTTTTGCAGGCTGACGCGTACCCGATAGGTGCGTGTGACAGGGTCGGCGACTGGACTGATGTCGCGCACTGTTCCTTGCGCTTTAATCGCAGGGTTGGACAACAAATGCACATCAACGACGGCGTTGGGGGCAGGGTGATGCAGCAGCGACTCAGCGACGTGAAACACCGCATCTTTGCCGTTAGCCGCGGCGACGCGGACAATTTCTTGGCCCGCGGCAACCACTTCGCCTTGGTTGGCGGTCACCGCTGCCACAATACCGGCTTGGCTGGCGGTTAATCTGGTAAAGCTCAGCTGATCTTTGGCGGTGGCCACGGTGGCTTCTGCACTCATACGACTGGAAACCGCCGCATCAAAACTGGATTGGCCTTGCTCGACTTGCGCTTGCGACACAGCGCCGCCAGGCAACAATTGCTGCAAACGTTTTAAGTTCGCTAGCGCCACCCGTTCCGCCGAAATGGCGCTTATCAGTTGTGCTTGGGCCGATTTGAGTTGATGTTCGGCATCACTGGCGTCCAATACCGCAATCACGTCACCGGCTTTGATGATGGCGCCCACATCGACACTGCGTTTGAGCACACGACCGGCTAAGCGAAAACCCAAGGATATTTCTTCGACTGGCCGAATTTCGCCGGTTTGACTTAAGCGGGTGACATTGGCTTGCGGTTGCACTGTGACGGTTTTTACCGGACGAACCACATCTTGAACCACAGGGGTAGGGTCGCTGCAGGCAGCTAATCCAAGGAGCGTTAGGGTCGTGACAATTCGTAGATAGGTCATAATAAGCATCCTGTTAAACGGGGTCGTGAACCGATAGCGGCGGCTGGTCTGGGTAGTGACAAAAATCTTGCCAAGTCAGGGCTAACATCCGGTAAGCGCATCGCATGGTCGCATCCGCTTGTGACGGTTGTTGGGTTAATGCCAAAGAGGTTGCTGCCATCGCGCTATGGACCAGCAATTGCAGCATAGTCTCGACCTTGGCGTGTTGCTCGGCGGGAAAGAACACCTGCGTTTGTTTAATTAAAAACATCAAGGTTGCGGTTAAGTCTTCGGCTTCTGAGTTGGCAATTTCTTTATTGGTAGACGCAGCAAGTGTGATGTCGCGCACAACAGGATCTGACAGATGGAGTTGATAGTTCAACTGCATGATTTTGAGGAAATAATCCGCCAATTGCTCCTTGGATGCAGGTACTTGCTGAAACGCGGCCGCTAATGATTGCTGAAAATGCGCGGCGTACTGTTGTTGCAGTGCCAACATGATGGCTGTTTTGTCTTTGAAATACTGGTACATCGAGCTTGGACTAACGCCTGCCTCTAACGCGATCTCGCTAATCGTTAGATTGGCATAGCCTTTTTGAGCGATAAGTCGACTGGCACTGGCCATAATTTGCTCGCGCCGCGCGATACTGCGTTGTTGTTTGGGTGTCCGTGCTGACATTCTGCTTTACCATAATGTGAAAGTTTTTCAGATTTTAATGCAGCCAAGCAGTGTTGGCGAGTAAAATGTGAAAAAGATTCACATTTTATGGCTGTGGTTTTGCGTGGTCAGAAGCTAGGGTGCTGGAGAAATATGGCGCAGGCTGTTCCAAACTGACTCAGAGTGACTAGTTTGATGCTGCTTTTATAGCGAATTGAACCGTCCGCTGTTCGTTGGTTGGAAGGTACTTTAAATGCGCGTGCAAAAATTTTGGGGTCTTTAGAGAGGGTATCCAAGGCCTGTTAAGCATGGCCGATGGCGGTACCTTGTTTTTAAATGAAATTGGCGAGAGGCCGTTGCCGATGCAAGTGAAGTTATTACGGGTGTTGCAAGAGGGCAGCTGTTACCCAGTAGGTGGCCGCGAGCAAAAACGCATCAATGTGCGAGTGGTGTCGGCCACCAACGCGCAGCTGCTTGAGCTGGTTAGGTAAGGCGGTTTTCGCGAAGGTTTGTATTACCGCATTAAAGGCAACACGCTCGAAAGCGTCGCCGCCATTGCCCGTCACGGCGTAGTGCAGCTGGCCGATATTCAGCTGCTGCAGTTTGATGTCGACAGTAGCGCGGATGACAGCGCGCCACAGGTCACAGTGGACGGCAGCAGCTCGTTAGAAGAGCAAGTACGGCTGCTGGAAATTCGGCTCCTGAGCGACGCACTGACCCAAAGCCAAGGCAACCGCAGCCAAGCCGCACGGTTACTCGGCTTGTCGCGGCAAGGCTTGCTGAAAAAGATTGAACGGTATGGCCTGACGCAGTGGGGCTTAACCGACTGAACTTAACTGTGGCCACGACTCAGGGGGGGGTCATACAAAGCCAGCTGATTGCGCCCGCGTAACCTGGCTTTTTGCAGCGCGGTTTGCGCACGTAACAGCAAGTCATCCGCGCTACAATGGGCCCCGGCATTCAGCCAACAAGCGCCGATACTGATGGTCACATAAAGAAACGGGCTTTGCGGATGTGGGATCGCCAATGCTTGCACCTGTTGTTGCAGCCTAGTGGCATAGCAGGTGAACTCGGTGGCGCTGTCCGCCGGCATTAAACAGGCGAATTGATCACCATCCATGCGGATCAGCGCATCGGTATGATGCGCCAGATGGCGCTTAAGTTCGCTTGCCAGTCGCGCCAACAATTGATCGCCGGCTTGAATTCCGGCGTGTTGATTGTATTTATGCAGATAGTCGACATCGAGCAGCATCAAACCTAAACCACCGCCGGTCTGTTGCATCAACACAAGATCGCGCTCAGCCTGCAGCAGATACTGCGACCGTCGGTAACAATCGGTCAGCGGATCGATCTCAAGGCTATGCTGACGGCTGTGACGTTGGCTAAGCGCGAGCACTGCAAATAAATACCCCAGCAACACACACAACATCAGCCAGATGTCGCTTTGCAGCGCCGAGAGGATTTGCCGATACCAAGCGGTTTTGTCGATTTGTGCTTTGAGCTGCCAGCCGTTGGCGACCAATGCTTGTTGCAGGGCCCACGTATCGCCGCCGTCAAACCAGCTGAAGTTATGCCCAACCGGCAGGCTTATCGCTTTGCTAGGAGTGGATTGCCACACCACCTGCTGTTGATACTGCAAACTCAGTTGCACCTGCGGTAAAGCAAAGGGGGTGAGCAGGCGCTCAAGGGTACTAAGGTTCACATCCAAGCTCAACACGCCCAATAATTCTTGTTGCAGCATCACAGCTTGGCTCACCGACACCAGCTGGCCTTGTCCTGCACTGTCTTGGTACACCGGCGTCCAAACCGCACCGCTGCTGGCGCTGGCAAGCTGATAAAACGGCATTTGATACAGGGCTGGCGCAAACATCGGATTGCCTGCCGCCAGACCTTGTTGCAATTGAATATTGTGCGCCGGAAACAAATACAAAAAACCATGGCTGGACGTGTAGTAGATCCAAGGTTGGTGCTGCGCTTGCCGATGGGCGGCGTACATCAATGGCGTCAAAGCTAACACGGCATCCATCTCGGCTTGTAAACGAGCATCCGCCTGCGGATTGGTGCCTTGCCCAGTCAGGCTGCCCGTCGTGACACCGGCAAATTGGCTGGGCGAGGTCAACTGGTAACGGCCTTGTGCCTTAGCAAATTGCTTGTCGAGAGCCGAGTGCGCAGGTGCTTGCAGACGTACTTGATAGCGGTTAAGCACACTTAAATGCAGCAATTGCAGCAGCATTTGTTGCTGGCGCAAAAACTGGCCAACACGGTCGCTGGCTTGTTGATGTTGTTGGCTGATCTGCTGCTGCAACTGCGATGCCGCCTTGCTGTAGCTGTGGTACAGGTAAAGGCCTGCCAGCAATACCAGCACAATAAACACACCACTAAACCCACTATGCAGCCAAACAGACTGTTGAGCGCTAGCGCGGCGAGGCCACGAATACGAAGGCATGTAGATTCCTTTTGAACGGGCGTTTTTTAGCCGAAACCTCGAGTATGCCCAGAATGCGTAGCTTTGTTTGTACCATTGTGTATCAATCGCAAGCTAGCAATATGTTAAGGCTTGCTAATGTACTGCTATTTTGCCGACGAGATCTGACGCAAGGCGCAGAACTTTTGATAATTTGCGCCACTGGTTCCAGCGCCGCGGCTTGACGAGTGCAAGCTAGCAACTGCAGGTTAAATCATCCTACATCATGCACTTAGCATGCTCTAAATTCGCAATTCGCCGCATTTGTGACTATCTTGGGTAGGAGGCGCTGCCATCAGTTACAACCGGCAGCTCAGTGTTTGTCGGGTTGGCGTTTCTGTTATGTCTTCCAACAACACAAACACGCCAAAAAACATTCGCGACCTCCCGGGCTTGCGAAACCACTAACTAAATCAAGTTCCAATAAACTTCATCTATTACAAGGGGTTGTCATGTCTTCGAGTGTGTTGCGCCAGCAGCTCATGGCGTTTTTGGCCTTTGGCCTTGCGATGGGAATTGTATTTCCATTTTTTGCGGAACTGTTTGTGCAGTGGAAACCGGGTATGCGCGGTTGGTTTGCGCTTGCGTGTATCGTGGCCGGCTGCAGCATTGGTTTGTTTAATTTTTATTTGGTGCGCGTGGTGTTGATGTCCAAAGTGCAGCAGATTGCCGACGTGGCCAAAGCCGTCAGCCAACAAGATTTGACTCAGCGCTGCAGTTTGCAAAGCGATGATGTGCTGGGTGAGATCGTCAACTCAGTCAATCAAATGACCGACAACTTGTGTCAGATGTTAGGCCAAGTGCGAGCGCTGAGCGAAGGCTTAAGCAATGATGCAAAAGGCTTGCAGCATGTCGGCAGCGGGGCGGCCACTCGGGTGGTTAGTCAGCAACAAAACGCCCATCAAGCAGCCGATGCGCTGTCGCAAATGGTTGCCATGGTTGGGCAAGTCAGTGCGCGCACGCAAGATGCGGCAAGCAGCGCCAAACAAGCTGACCAACAAGCACAACAAAGCCAACGTATCATAGTGCAAAGCATTGATGGCATGCGCCAGTTGGCCGATGACGTGGCACACGCCAGTGAGTCGGTGGTGGAGCTAGAAAAACTTAGCCAAGGTATTGGTGTGGTGCTAGATGTGATCCGAACCATCGCCGAGCAAACTAATTTACTTGCGTTAAATGCGGCGATCGAAGCGGCACGGGCCGGTGAAGCAGGGCGCGGTTTTGCGGTTGTTGCTGACGAAGTGCGCACGCTGGCTACCCGTACTCAACAATCCACTCATGAAATTCAGCACATTATCAGCCAGTTACAACAAGCGGCGAAACACAGCGCCCAGCTGATGAGTGCAGGGCGCGAGCGTAGTCAACAAAACGTGGCAAATGCCCAACAAGCGATTGGTTCATTGGACGTGTTGGTCGATGCGGTGACTGCAATTGTCAGCAGCAACGCGCAAATCGCTGACGCGGCACAAGGTCAGCAGCAAGCCGTTGGCCGTGTGTCTGGTAATGTGCAGCAGCTGAGTCAAGATGCGACCGCAGCAGCCAATGGTGTCACGACGCTGACCAGTGCTATTGAGCGTTTGCAGCAGCTGTCGACGACTCTTGCCACACTGACGGCCAGTTTTCGGATGCAGCGTTAACTCGGCAGTTGACATAGCAGCAGTGCACCGATGGTAAATTCCGTCGGTTGCGCTGCCGGCCACTCGTTTGGATCGACAGCATTGATGCTGCCACCTAATTGCGTGGCGGCGTTAAACGCCACCGATAATCCCAACCCCGCCTGCCCTTGCCCCCAACGACTACCGACAAATGGCTCGAAAATGCGCCGACGCTGCTCAACGGCAATGCCGGGCCCATTGTCAGCCACGTACAGGCGGATCTGGTCGTCCTGTTGTTGGATACAGATTGTCACATGCAGTGGCAGCGGCGCTTGCAGTGCATGGTCCATGCAGTTTTGCAGCACGCTATGCAACACTCGGTGCAATAACAAAGGATCTGTCATGATCTGCAAATCTTCACCGTAGCATTGAGTGTGCGCCTTGAAACCACGCGCCGCGACTTCACGTTCCAGCCAGTCCAGCTGGTCGCGGCACAGTGTGCCAAGCGACACTTGCTGTTGCCGCTTTTCTTGCAGTTGGCTGGAAAATTGTTTGAATTGCTCAATCAGCTGCGCCGCTCGCTCGGCATTGCCACGCGCTAACGTCAATGCCTGCTCGCTATCGGTCAAGGCTGCAGCTAGTTGCCCGGCACTGAGTTGTTTTTGACTAAACAGCTGTTGCACTTGCGTCAGTTGCTCAGCCAAAAAACTATGCGCTGTAATGAGATTACCCAACGGCGTATTCAGTTGATGCGCCATACCGCTGACTAAACTGGTCAGTGCCGCCATTTTTTCGGCTTCGACCAGCTGCGCGCGAGTTTGCTCAAGTTCAGCAATGTGCTGCGCCAACAGATGATTTTTGCGTTTCAGCTGCCACAAAAAGCCGCCGGTTAGTAGCAACAACAGACTGATAGCGCTGAGCAGTGTCAGATAAAACCGCTGCTGGCTTTGTTGTCTTGCAGCATCGAGTTGGCTCTGGTGATTGAGCTGGCGGAGTTGGTTTTCCCGCACTTGCAGCATGGAGTCGGCGCTGGCTTGCGCTAACTGTACGGCGAAGCTGCGCCGACTTTGCTCCATTTGCGCTTTGAGCGCGGTTTTGACGGCCTGCAACGCTTGCATAGGTTTGCCGAGCCGTTCACTGATCTGGGCTTGTAGCTGCTGGCCGCGGATCTGCGCTGATAAATCCTGTTGCTTGACTGCCAGCTGCAATGTCTGTTGCAGCACTTGTTCGGCACGCTCAGTTTCCGACAGTTGATACAAGGCTTCGGCCAGTAACAACCCTGGTTCAATTTTGCTGGTATCGTGACGTTGTTGGCGCAGTAACAAGGCTTGTTCCGCATGCTCGGCGCTTGCGGCCCATAGCTGCCGTTTGGCGGCCAGTTGCGCCAAACTAACATGGCTGTAACTAAGTGCTTGCTGCAATTGGTGTTGCTGTTTCAACTCTAACGAGCGTTGATAAAACACTTCGGCGCTGTCGAGGCGACCGGCTCGAAGCTCAAGCTCCCCTAAATTGTTCAAGGCCACCGCTTGTTCATCCATGTTGTGGCGTTGTTGCGCGCCGGCTAAAAAACGGGTGAACAAGCGTTGTGCTTCTTGATATTGCTCGAGCTTGAGCAGCACCAAACCTAGATTGTTGCCGGTTTGTTCGCCATAGCGTGGGTCGGCCAAAAACTCGGCTTTTTGCAGCGCTTGCCGGTAGTTGCTTAACGCTTGCTCGTACAGGTGCAGGTCATCAAAAATAGCACCTAAGGTGTTGTAATAGCTGTATAAAATGCTCGGGTCGCTTGAATCTAAACTCAGCGCTTTGCAGTCGGCCAGCAGTTGGATCGCCGCTTTCGTTTGATTGGTGCGGTGCAGATAAATCGCTTTGCTGTAGCGCAGGCGAATGCCTTGCTCCAGTGACAGACTCGGTTGTTGCAGCAACTGATCGATTTTACTGATGGCTGCGGGGTAGTCGGTTTCGGCCAGCGCAAACACTTGGTTGCGCTGTTGTTGAAACTCAGTTTCCGGCATCGCCTGTACAGGGCAACAGCACAGCCAACCGCTGACCGCTAACAAACCGCCAAGGCGACTGCGCCATGGCCGCCGCTGACACATCCAAGTGACATAACAGACCCATCCTTGCAGAAACGCGTGATACGTCATAAACAAACTCTGCAGTGGTTAATCTATCCGCATGGTTGCTGCGCGGCAGCTCACCATGACGTTTTTATGACTATGCGCAAGAATTGCCGGTTTGGCTAGCGTCTTGTGTTTGGTCTTCGCCAGATCAAGCAGATGGATGACGGGTAAAAAAAGCCCACCGAGAGGTGGGCTTGCGGGACTTAGGCGTCAGCCAGTTTCCAGTTTAAGGTCTGGCCGGCGAAAAACGGCACGATCGGACTGCCGTCTGGTAACATGATTTCTTCTGGGATGCTCCACGGCTGCTTAACCAATTTGATGGTGCTGCTGTTGCGTGGCAGGCCGTAGAAGTCGGCACCATAGTGGCTGGCAAAGCCTTCCAGTTTGTCTAACACGCCAAGCTCTTCAAATACTTGCGCATACAGTTCAATGGCGCTCCATGCGCTGTAACAACCGGCACAACCGCAGGCGGTTTCTTTACGGTGTTTAGCATGCGGAGCTGAGTCTGTGCCCAAGAAAAACTTCGGATTGCCAGTTTGCACAATAGCGCGCAGCGCTTCTTGGTGGGTGCGACGTTTTAACACAGGCAAGCAATAGTTGTGCGGACGTACACCACCGACCAACAAGTCGTTGCGGTTCAGCAACAAATGCTGCGGTGTAATAGTGGCGGCGACTTTGTCGGATGCGCTGGTAACAAACTGCACCGCATCACCCGTTGTAATATGTTCAAGGATCACGCGAAGATTCGGAAATTGCGCTACGATTTGCGTTAAGTGCTTGTCGATAAATACTTTTTCACGGTCAAAAATATCAACGTCGTGGTCAGTCACTTCACCGTGCACTAAAAACAACATGTCGTGCTGCACCATAGCTTCCAGCACAGGGAACAATTTGCTTAAGCTCGACACGCCAGAATGTGAATTGGTGGTCGCTCCGGCTGGATACAGTTTTGCGGCCAGCACGCCGGCAGCTTTGGCGTCGGCGATGTCTTGCGGCGTGGTTGTGTCGGTTAAATAAATGGTCATGACAGGTTCAAACGTACTACCGGCAGGACGCGCGGCGAGGATGCGTTCGCGGTAGGCGGCAGCTAAAGCACCTGTGGTGACTGGCGGGACTAAGTTTGGCATGACCACAGCACGATTGAAGCAACGGGCAGTGGCTGGCACGGTTTCACGCAGCATATCGCCGTCGCGAAAGTGTAAATGCCAATCGTCAGGGGTTTGAATAATCAGTTCAGTCACAACAAGCTCCTTGGAAAATTTCACTGCCGCAGCCGGCAGCGCAGTGTATCATGACTCAATGCCGGTTCGGCAGCCTGCAATTTCATGGGCTGCCAAGCAACAGGGGGAAGTATGCGCTCATTGGTAGTGCAAAGCGTGCGTGGTCAACGTTTAGTGTTGGCGGCGCTGTTGCTGATTTTTGTTGGCACAGTCGAGTACTTAGCCAGACTCGATCAGCAGTTTCAGCAGCAGCAACAACTGCGTCATACCACAGTCGCAGCCGCACAGTTACGCGCGTTTTTAGAAACTGAAGTCAACGCGCCGCTGCAATTAAGTTCCGGTTTAATTGGCTTTATTGTCGCGCGCGATGGTCGGTTGCAGGGTGACGAGCTTGCAGTATTGTTACCCAATCTGGTTAAGCAAGGCCGGCATATCCGCAATATGGGGGTCGCCCCAAACAATCGCTTGGATTACATTTTCCCGTTGGCTGGCAACGAAGCCGCGCTCGGCTTGTATTATCCCGATCTGGTTGAACAATGGCCGGCGATCCGCCAAGTTATTGAAAGTCAAAAACCGTTATTAACAGGTCCGGTCGACTTAGCCCAAGGCGGTCGCGCTTTGATCTATCGCATTCCAGTATTTCTAGCCAATGGCGAGTACTGGGGCATCATTAGTACCGTGCTTAATAACGAAAGTTTATGGCGCCGTGTCGGTGAACAAGCGCAAGCGCTTGGCATTGAGCTAGCGGTACGCAGCGAACCGACTAGTGGTCAACTATTGATGGGAAACGTTTCGACATTTCAATCCGACGCTGTAAAGCTCGACTTGCAAGTGGCAGGTGCGCATTGGCAATTGGCGGCGCGTAGCCAAGTACCATTTAGTATCAGCGGGGTGGTGATCCGCGTCGGTGGCGGCCTGATTAGTTTGGCCATCGTCGGGCTGATTGCCATGGTGTTGCAAGGCCAACAGCAAGTGCAAAAATCCAGCCGCAGTTTACGCCAGCAAGAAAACTACTCGCAGACGGTACTAAACAGCGTGGCGGATGCCATCGTAGTGGTCAACGACGACGACCAAATTGAAACCGTCAATGCCGCCGCTCAACATCTGTTTGGCTATGGTGCGGCGCAGCTGATGGGGCTGCCGTTTCGTATTTTGTTTGTACAACCGCCGCTGGCCAATGAGCCTGGCAGCTTAATGGAATTGCAAATCATGCGGCAAAATGGTGATTTGCGTTGGGTTGATTTACTAGAAACCCGTTTGAAATTAGCCGAGCGCAGCATGCGCGTATTAGTGCTGCGTGACGTGACGCAGCGTCGGCAAACTGAGCAGCTGAAAAACGATTTTATCTCCACCGTAAGCCACGAATTGCGCACACCCTTGACCGCCATTCACGGTGCTTTAGGGCTGGTCAATTCAGGCACTTTGGGGCCAGTGCAAGGCACACAGCAGCAACTGCTGGATATTGCGCAGCAAAATAGTGAGCAATTATTGAATCTTATCAATGATTTACTCGACATAGAAAAACTCGCCGCCGGCAAAATGCAGTTATCCCTTGAAAGCAAACCAGTGTTGCCACTACTGGAGTCAGCAATTGAACGGGCTGAGCCGATGGCGCGTCCACGCCAAGTGCGGCTGCAAATGCAATCCACCTTGACTGAGCCACTGTTGGTGCTGGTCGACGTGCAGCGCTGGCAACAAGTGATGGCGAATTTGTTATCCAATGCCATTCGTTTTTCGCCGAATCAAGGCGTGGTCACCGTCACTGTGCAGCAGCTTGGCAAGGCGTTGCGGGTGCAGGTGATGGACCAAGGTGGTGGTGTACCGGTTGATTTTATCCCGCGCCTGTTTCAGCGGTTTTCGCAAGCCGACAGTTCAAGTGCGCGTCAACAAGGCGGCACTGGTTTAGGGTTGGCGATCTGCAAAGAATTACTCGAACGGATGCGCGGGCAAATTCATTACCAGCCTGTACCAACCGGCGGTGCGTGTTTTTATTTTGATATTCCCTGTGAGCGAGAAGGAGACGATTTGTGACAATGGCGATGAGCCCCTGGCTGGATATAGTGGCTGTGGTGTGGTTTTTAAGTGTCTGGATTGGTTATACCATTTTTGCCAAGCGCCGCGCCCGAGTCGTCAGTTGTTTATCATTTGAACTGCGCCGCAAACGTACTGCTTGGATGGAACAAATGCTGTTGCGTGATAATCGGATGGCCGATGTGGCATTGATCTCGGCGCTCGAGCGCAACGTCAGCTTCTTTGCCTCAAGTTCGATGCTGATCCTCGCAGGCCTGCTCACCGCCATTGCGTCCAGCGATAAAATCGCCGCCGTCCTGCAACAAGTGATGCCATGGCTGGACCACGCCGACGGTTTGTTGCAACTGAAAATGATTTGTTTGGCGCTGATTTATATTTTTACCTTTTTCCAGTTTACTTGGAGTTTGCGCCAGTACGGCTTTGGTGGCGTGTTAATCGGCGCCGCGCCTGATGGCCGCAAACTACCACCGGCGGAAGTCAGCCAATACGCCAACCGCACGGCTAAAGTGATTGATCAAGCGGCGCATTCATTTAACTACGGTTTGCGCGCTATCTATTTTTCGCTGGCAACCTTGGCGTGGTTTATCCATGCCGGTTTGTTTATCGTCGCGACTGTGATTGTGTTGTTGGTGATGAAACACCGTGAGTTTCATTCCAAAGCGCTAAAAGCGCTGCAAGATGTGTAAATACCAAGGCAGCTGACACGGGTGGCTAAACTCAGCTGACCGTGCCGTATTAAACAAAAACGCCCGCAATAGCGGGCGTTTTCTATATGAAAAACAAAAGCTTAGTCGTATTTCACTTCAAACAGTTTTACCACTTGGGCAACGCCGTTCACGTGACGAGCGATCTCAATGGCGCGGGTGCCTTCGGCTTCTTTGACAATGCCCAGCATAAACACTTCACCGTTTTCGGTGACCACCCGAATATTTTGCGAGCTGACTTCTTTGTCGGCTAACAATTGGGTTTTGATATTGCTGGTGATGTAGCTGTCGCGGGTGCGTGTGGTGAAAGACACTGGGTTGCCCAAGCGAACTTGGTTTTGCAAATCCTTAATGCCTTCAACCGTTTGCGCTGCTTGTGTTGCCGCATCGATCAATTCTTGGGTCGGCGCTTGGCCAGTCATCAACACCACACCGTTGTACACAAACACATTGATGTTGGCTTGTTCTTCCAACTGTTTGTTTTTTTCCAGCGCGTTTTCTACCCGCACGTCCAAGGTGTTGTCATCAATCTGATTACCAACGCTGCGGCGATCGCTGACAGCACAGGCTTGCAGCAAGCCTGTTAATGCACAAATAGTGGCCCATTTGCCGAACTGACGGAAACTGATCATCGTGATCTCCTTTTATGCCAGATGCTCATCTTGTTGTGGGAATAAGGTGTGGTCGATCAGCTCAACCACACAATGTAATAAGAAACTAAAACACTCAAACACGCGGGCGCTGCGATGCGCCGGCACGCGCAGTTCGACGTCTTCTTCGCCAAGTAAACCCGATAATTCGCCGTCATTGTCGACGGTCAGTGCAATCACTGTCATGTCTTTGGTCAGTGCCGCTTCGACGGCTTGGATCAGGCTGTGTTCGTCACCGTTGAGTGACAGCACCAGCAGCACATCGCCTTCTTGCCCTAACGCGCGCACTTGGCGGGCTAAATAATCCGGGTGTTGCTTGTTGAGTGCCACCAGGCCTGACGGCCGTGGGTCCAGTGCACAAGCGGGCAGACATGGCCGCTCGGTTTCAAATTGATCCAGCAGCAGCTGGGCAAAATGGCCGGCCAGCGCTTGCGCTGAGCCTTCACCGCAACACAGCACTTTGCGATCGCTGATCAGCGCTTGCACTATGGTCAGCGCAGCCCGTTCAATCGGTGCAGCTAACGCTTCGCCGGTCGCGATCATGGTCTGAATGTTTTCACTAAATAGGTGCCGGATATGATCCTGCATGCCAAATCCTCAAAACGCGTTTTGAAACCAATTGATTTGATAAGGTGACTCGCCTTCGATGGCGATCACATCAAATCGAACCGGACCTTGCCACTGCGACTGTTGCAGATACCACAAAGCGGCGGTTTGTAATTTTTGTTGCTTTTGCGGGGTGACCATCGCGGCGGCGCTGCCAAAATAAGCTGACGCGCGATACTTCACTTCCACCAACACGCGGCACTGCGCATGTTGCATCACTATATCGATTTCCCCAAATCGACACTGCACATTACGCTCGATCAGGGTTAAACCTTGCTGTAGCAAATAAGCCTCGGCCAGCGCTTCAAACTGCTGCCCGCGACTGCGCATTATTTCGTTTGTCCCGATTTTTCTATCAATAACAACTTACCACGACGATATTGCGCCAGCGTTAATTGCCGCTGAATGCTCACGCCGTCTTTCAGACGCAAACTGCCGGTCAAACCGTTGTAAGCCAGCAGCGGAAATTGTTTTTGCTGCTGCAAATGCTGAATTAACGACAAGGCATCAAACCCCATCGCAAACAACCGTTGGATGGTTTCGTCTTGCTCAGGGAAGGCTTGGTCGTATTCGGCGCGCAGCGGCGTTGCTGTGCTTGCTTGCGGCAGTAACCACGGCATTTCGGTCATGGTCAGGCCGGCTAAATCGCGCTGGTCATTTTTATCGACTTTTAAACTGTGGCTGCGCGAGCTGGTGTAAATCGGTATGCCTTTGCTGCCGGGGCTTACCGTCACATCGATAAAGGGTTTGAACATGCGAGTTTGCACCGGATCGGCGATCAAATAAATCGCGTCGATATCGCTGCGGCTATGTTCTTCAGCTTGCACATTCTGGCCGGTTAAGCGGTTCATCTCGGTGATCCGCTCTTGGCTGGCGGCAGTTTCTAAAAACTGTTTAATCAAACCTTGCAACTGGTCTTGGCTGGCGAAACTGTAGGTCTCCACCGTTTTGCCGGTGCGTTGTTGCCATTGTTGCTGAAAGTGTTGCGCCATCCGTTGGTGGATTGGGTTCATGCCGTAAATCAGCACTGGATGGTCAAATTGGCGTTGTTGGAAAAACTGCAGCATTTGCTGCGCTTCGTCTTCCCACGCCAAGGCGAAATAGAATTGATCCGGTTTGGCCGCTTGTTCGCCCTTGTTGTTTAAAAACAGCGTTGGCCAGCCCCAGCTTGGTAATGTTTGAACTTTGTCGATGTCTTCTTTGAGCAGTGGGCCGACCACAAATTCGACATTGCCCGCGGTGAGCTGGGCTTGCAGGTCAGCGGCTGGCAAACTCGAATCGACAAATACTAAGGTTTGGTCTTTTTTCGCTGCGGCTATCATGCCGAGCTGCACCGATTGGCCCAAGCTTTTGTATTGCCCAGACAGCGGCAGTAACACGCCAATACGTTTGGGCTGAAACGCAGGCGTTTGCGACAGCGCTTTGATATCTGCAGGCATGTCGCTCATTGCCGGCATTTCCGGGTGGCGTTGTTGCCAATCACCGAGGGCTTGTTGCATTGAGGTCGGGTCACCCGCAAAAGTTTGAGCGATCTGTAACAGTTCCAACCAAGCTTGAGCGCGCGGATGTTCTGGTGTACCGATTTCGGCGACTTCTGCGCCAGACAGTTGCACTAACTGTTGCCACAGCTGCTCACGGTGCGCGCCATCTTGGGTGTTGTTTCCCAGCAAAATATCCATTTGCATCAACCAGTTCAGCGCTTCAATGCCATTTTGCAGGCCATGATAATGTTGCACGGCTAAGGCACAAAAGGCAGCGCGATCGGCTTCTGGTACATCAGCCAGTCGCATCGATGCCAGCAGTTGACTGGTGGCTTTGCTTTGCTTGGCCGTCACCAATGCTTGCAACAGTACTAACTGATTCGGCTGACGAATTTCGGCAAAGCTAGAGTCACGCAATTGGTAACTGATGGCCAGCGCGCGATTGGCGTCGGTGGTTAAGTGGTCTTTGGCTTGCTGCAGTAGCGCTTGTTGGCTGGATAGATCTTGCTGCTCGGGTGTCAATTCTTCAACCGCGGGGGCTTGCGCTTCGCTCGCCAGCTCAGCGCTGACGTCGGTTGTGCTAGTCACACCATCGGTCAATGGAAAGCTTTCCGCGGTCTCTTCGGCTGGTGCAGTGACCGTAGGTTTGGGCTTTATGTCGTTCACCGGCGCCGTGTGGCTCGGTGTCGTCGACGTGTTGGCACAACCCACAAGCCAAGTCGCTTGGAGCATCATCACAAGAGGCAGAGTTTTGAATTTGCTGGTTTTCACAATGCGAAGGTACAATGGCCAAAGACAAGTTGGCGGTAGTGTATACCAATTCAACCGCTTATTCACCCCGCTTGCCGGAGCACTCCGGCACTCCATCGACAGACATAGGTTGTTTTATGCAAACGCAAGCCGGCACTTTATACATAGTGGCAACGCCAATTGGCCATTTAGACGATATCAGCGCACGGGCGATTGCAGTGCTGGGTTCTGTCAAATATGTGGCTGCCGAAGATACGCGGCACAGCGGCAAACTGATGGCGCATTTGGGCTTGTCGGTGCATTTTTTGTCCTTGCATGATCACAACGAAAAACAACGCGCGGCCAGCTTGCTGCAAAAACTGCAAGCGGGTGATGACGTCGCGTTGGTGTCCGATGCCGGCACGCCGCTGATCTCAGACCCTGGGTATGCCTTTGTCCGCTTGTGTCGCGATGCCGGTATAAAAATTGTGCCGGTGCCAGGGCCTTGTGCGCTGATCACCGCGTTGTGCTGCGCGGGTTTACCGACCGACAAATTTCATTTTATTGGCTTTTTGCCGGCGAAAAGTAATCAGCGCCAACAAGTGCTGCGCGACATTCCAAACGGCGTTGGGACCTTGATTTGTTATGAAGCGGCGCGGCGTATTCACGACACCTTGCAGGATGTAGTGGCCGTGTATGGCCCTGATCGCGAATTGGTGCTGGCCAAAGAGCTGACCAAAACCTTTGAGGCCTTTGTGCCTGGTACCGCCGCGCAAATCATCGCTTGGTTGGATGAAGATCCGCAGCGCTGCCAAGGCGAGATGGTGCTGATGATAGCGCCAGAAGTTGCCAAAGCGGATGATGAAATTCCTGCGGCGGCACTGCGCACCTTACAACTGTTAATGGCCGAATTACCGCTGAAAAAAGCCGCAGCATTAACAGCTGAAATTCACGATTTAAAGAAAAACGCCTTGTATAAAGTGGGCTTAACGCTCGATCCACAGGCGTAATTTCGACCCTTCCGTTTGGCTGGGTGCTGCCCACTATGCTGACAGCACTAGCTGAATCCTCCCTGCCGTGCCTGCGTTTCGCCATACGAAGTGGGTGCGGGCAAGTGTTATTGTCTTTTTGTCATCTGATCATACTGTCGCTTGCGGATACAGGTATATAACGCATCCGCGACATCGCGCTAACCGGGAATTGTTGCCTTGCTGAAATTTTGTTAGGGTTTTGTTTTACTTTAACGTCACAAGGATCGTTGTCGTGTTAGACATGGCTGTTGTTACTCCGTTAGACCTAGACAAATCACTGCAATCTCTGATCGATGCGGATCAGTTTCAGCACGCACTGCAGCTTGCTGAGCGCCATTGGGGGCCATGGGCCCACTGGCGTGAACCGGCGCAGCTAAAAATTGCCATTGAACTTTTAATGCATATTGGCAACGAGCGCGCAGGCTCGGCGCTGGCGCTGCGCGCTTGGCGTCGTTTTCCTAACGATGCGGATTTTTGTCAGTATTATTTGTTTCATCGCTTAGAAACGCGTGGCTTGATTGTGATGGAGCGCGAGCTGCAGCGGCTGCGCTCGGTTCACGCGCAAGGCAAATATGGCGACACCGACAATATTCTCAGTGACGCTGTGATTGCGCTGGAGCGAAAAGATCTGCCGCACGCCGAATTACTGATTGACCAAGCGCTGCAAAAACACCCCGATTATTTGTGGGCGCAACGCTTAAAAGTGGCGTTACTGGATGTCAAAGAACAACGTGACGAGTATCTAGCCCAAGCCAAAGCTTTGTATGACGCGCGGCAGAATCTGGCGACATTAAACCTGTACGTGGCAGCGCTGCGCAAAAACAACCAGCTCAGTCTAGCTCGTGACGTGCTGTGGGCGCATTGCCCGAAGATCCAGTCGTGCCGGCCTTGGCGGCAATTGATGAATTTATGCCTCAAATTGCATGACTTCGAAGGCCTAGCCCGCGCGTTTGACGCCTACCAACAGCAGGTGCTTTCGGCCGACCGCGACGAGCTACACGGCCAAGCCATCACGCGGATGCGCCTGTTGCTGAATCAAGGTGACATAGCTGGGGCGATCCAGGCGCTCGAGTCGGCCCGCGGCAGTTATGCTAAGTACTTGATCGAGAATTTAAAACAAGCCAGCGCCGCCGATGTGCAGCCGGTGCAATTGCCGGTCCCGCACGAAATTCAAGAACATTTGACCTGTGCGCCTGCCACCATGACAGCGCTGTGTCGCTATTTTGGTTATGAAGTCAAACAACGCGACATCATTCAAGCCATTTGTTTTGACGGCACGCCTGAGCTACTGGAGCGCCGTTGGTTGACCAACCATGGTTTTAGCTACATCGAGCGCCAGTTAACACCCGAACTTTGTTATCAGCTGATTGATGCCAAGCTGCCGTTTGCGTTTGTCACCACTGGCGGTATGGGCTCGCACTTGCAAGCGGTGATTGGTTATCACAAGGCGCTGGGGGTTGCGCTGCTGATGGACCCAAGCATTGATGTACCGGTGGAATATCTGCTGAAAGAAGGTCTGGAAGCCGAAGCCGCGGCGTGTGCGCGGGCGCTGATTTTTGTGCCCAATGACCAAGCGCACCGGCTAGAACCTTTCCAAGCGCCGGATGTGGCGATGTTTGCGTTGTGGGACCAATTTAGCGAAGCGCGCAGCAATCGTGACGTGCTTGGCATGCAACACACAGCGCAACAGTTTGCTGAGCAGTATCCACATGAGCTGATGAGCCAGTTAGTTGCCCGGGCGATGGCGATTGAATTGGAAGATGAAGTGGCGATTGAGCAGGTCACACAGCAGCTGTTGCAGCAATATCCGGATTCAGTGCCTTGGCGTTTGTCGCAAATGCAAAGTTATTTGAATCAAGGGCATCTAGCCAAAGCGGTCGAGTATTTACAGCAAGAGCTGGCGGTGCGGCCGCATTATGAACTGCGTTTGCGCTTGTTCCGACTGATTTACAATTTGCAGCCGTATCAAACGTTAGCCGCCGAGATCCGCCGGGAAATGGAGCGCTATGGCAGTTATCAAGCGGCTGTCTATCAACAGTTGGCGCACCATGATTGGCACTTGAAAAACTACGAAAGCGCCACTCGCCATTATTATATTGCCTGTTGTTTGGACGATACCAACACGGATAATTTCCAAAGTTATTTCCGTGCTTGTCGCTTTTTAAAACGCACCGAACAAGGCATGGCGTTGGCGAAACAGCATTTTGACAAATACGCCAAGCGCTCTGATCAACCGGCGCGATTGTTGTTTAGTTTGTATGAACAACAAACGCAATACAGCCAAGCGATGGCGGTGCTGGAACAAGCGCTGAGCTTTAGGCCGGATGACATAGCGCTGTTGGAATTTGCGTTAAGCGAATATCTCAATCAGTCGCAGTTAGACGCATTTTCCAAGCATTTAGCGCTGGCAGAAAGCCGTTTGCCGGCGACCCGCTATCAATATTGGCTCGGACGGCGCGCTGAGTGGGATGG
>DMYW01000060.1:35728-38569 GCA_003482455.1 Rheinheimera sp.
GACCATCAAGTCGCCGCGCAGCATTTCCAACCCTCGTTTGCCGCCAGTCCTTTGAATTACACCTTAGCGGTGCCGTATCTGCGGGCGTTAAAACGCTCCGGTAATCTCAGTCAGCTGAAACTGGAGCTCGACGCATTAACCGCGCAAGCAGATGCGCATCTGGTGGTGTGGGATTACCTCGCTGATTTCCACCCAGACCCAGCGGTGGAGCAACAAGCCATTGAAAAGCTTGCGAGTTTGTTCCCGCATAACATAGGCCGGCAGCGCAACTTTATTCGGGTCTGCCTTGAGCAGCAACGGCTAGCAGAGGCGCGGGAGCGCGCCGAACAACTCTGCGCGCAGCAACCGCAACATGTCGAATGCAAAATGCTATTAGCGCGGGTTTGCCGTGTTGATCAGCAACTAGACCAAGCCGAGCAGTTGTTGCGGGAGATTTTGCTCGATGAGATCGACCACGACGAAGCGCTGGCGATGTTGTTCGAGCTGCGACCGGCGGCCGATTGGAAACAACAGCAACTGGATTTTGCGCTGGCGCAAATGACCACGCAGACGCTGTATGGCAATGCAATTTATGATTTTTGGGTGCACGGCCAAGCCGTGATGACCAGCGCGCAGCGGGCGCGTCTGATCACCGATGTGATCCAGCCGAACCTGCATTTGTGGCAAAGCCGCACTGTATGGGCATGGGCGCTGCAAAGCATCGACGTGGCGTCGGCGATTGGCCAGCTGCGCCAATGCTGTGACGATTTCCCGTTAATGCCTCGGCCTTTTATCGAACTGGCTTATCTGTATCGCATCAATCAGCAAACCGAAGAAGCGATCCAATGTTACCGCACGGCGCTACAGCTAAACCCATCGTGGAGTTATGCCTCGCGCCAGCTGGCGGAATTCTTAGAAAGCCAAGGCCGCTACAACGAAGTGGTCGAGGTGATGCTGCAAGCGCTGCGTTATCAAAATACCGATGCGGTGCTGTACGGCTATCTAGCGGACGCTTATCGGGCGATGAACTTAGTGGAATTGGCGCTGGCCAATTTGCGCCGCGCCGTGGCGCTGGACCCGAATTACATTTGGGCCTGGCGTACCTGGCACGACCTAGTGAAAAACGACAAGCACGCCATGGTGTCGCTGCAAAACTCGGCAGAAGCCAGTGTTAACAAACATCCACACAGTGTTGGTGCCTTGCGTTTGCTGGCCGATTTACACCAAGGCGAGCCACAGCTGAACTACTTACGCCGCGCGATTGACCGGCAACCGCGCCATGTGGAAGTGCACCAAGAATTGCTCAGTGCCGAGCTGGAGCAAGGTCATTTCGATGCGGTGTTTGCGCACTTGCAGCAGTATTTTGCTGATGCCGCCGAGCGGCCCTTATCGATTGTCGAGTTGCATGCCCGCGCGCTGGCTGATATCGGCAACCAACAAGCCGCCGCTGATTTGTTGGCGAACTATCTCAAACACGCGCATGCCGCGACTTATTACTACCGCAAGTTGTTTGGCTTGCTGGAAAACTTGGGTGATAAAACGCGGACCGCCGACTTCGCGCTGCTGTTAAAAGAACGCGAGCCGCATGACGCGACGGCGCTGTGTCGCGCCGGTGAAGCCCTTGAAGGCTTAAAAAATGACAAGTATCACCAAGTGATTGACGACTGTTACCGGCGCGCCTTTGCGTTAAATCCGGCCGATCAATACATAGGATTGACGTTGATTGACTGGTTGCAACAGCAGCAACAATGGGCCGATGCTGACGCAGCATTGCAGCAATTATCGGCATTCTCCACCGATGGTTGGGTGTTGGCGCGCCGCGTGGTCAGCGCGGTTTGCCAACAAAAGGACGAACTCACGCAAGTGTGGCGCGAGTTATTGCAGGTCAAATTAAATAACTTGTGGGTGTATGAAACACCGCTTCTCAAAGCCAGCGACGAGCAGAAGCTCGCGATGTTGCAGGCGCTGCAACAAGCCATCAGCGAGGGCTCGTTCGACATGGGCCGTGTGTATGCAAGACAAATGCTCGCGTTACAAAAAGAGAAGTATCACAAAGAGTTAGAGAAATTTATGGTCAAGTCGACCATGTCATCTGGCATCGCTGGGGCTTGGTATAGTTATCTGCATCACTTTATTCGACTGGGGCAACGCCCAGCGCGCGCTTTGTTTGAAAAGCAATTTAGCAACTGGCAACGGTATCCGTCGGTCCTGTCGGCCGCTGCGGAGATTTGCAGCAGTAAAGAGTTGTGGTCGACCACAAAAACGTTGCTGGACGGATTACCGCGTCATCAACGCTCGATGCAGATCAATTACCAAGAGTTGATTGCTAGGCTTGCGCTGAACGATCAAAAAAATGCGCTGCGCTTAGCCACAGAAGGCATGGCGCTGGAGCGGGACAATTTCTTCCACAATTTGTTGTTATGGGATGTGGCATTAAACGCCCGCCAAGGCCAACGCGATTTGTCGATCGCCCAGCAAATCAATAACGAGGAGCTGACGCGTATCGAGCGTTGGGTACACCGCTTGTTATTGCTACTGGCGGAACTAACCCAGACCCAGCTGCCAGCAAGCGAGGCGTTGCAGCGGTTCCAAGCCTGGGTTGATAGCAAACCGGATGCGGCATCAAAGCTACGATTACATTGGTTAAAACCGTTAATTGACGCGCAGCAGCTGCCGATGTTTGTCGATAGTTGGTGGCATCGTTTGCGTTTAACTTGGGTGTTGCGGCGCTTGTAAATGCTTTAGTCACTGTGGCGGCGCGGCAAAGTATCGCTGGCTGGACGCAGATTTTTGCGTATAATGCCGCGCTGTGAGTCGGCCAAGACAATCGCTGCCTACGTAAGTAGGGGGAGGAAAGTCCGG
>DMYW01000035.1 GCA_003482455.1 Rheinheimera sp.
CCGATTGAGCACGCCAGCAGCTCCGCGACCAACAGGTCGGGAACCTGTTGGGACAGCCAAAAGCTGGTTCATGAGGCCCAGGACGGGCCGAACAACGTGCAGACTCTATCGAAGCCGCGATGGTGAATTCAACATAATCCTCAAACGCACGGGAATTAAGGACGCCAACAGTTTAGCGTCCTTCCGATTGAGCACGCCCGAAGCTCCGCGACCAACAGGTCGGGAACCTGTTGGGACAGCCAAAAGCTGGTTCATGAGGCCCAGGACGGGCCGAACAACGTGCAGACTCTATCGACGCCGCGATGATGAATTCAACAGAATCCTCAAACATACGGGAATTAACGACGCCAACAAATTGACTTCGCTCGATTGCCCGTCACGCGACGCACTACACAGATGCAGACTCGCTAGATTTCACGCAGCCCAAGCCTTCAACATTCCAAAACAACGGTCTCTGCGGTCGGGAATGTTGGGACAGCCAAAGGCTGGTTCACGAGGCTCAGGATGAGCCGAGCAATGGCGCAGACTCCCACGAAGCCGCAATGGTGATTTCAAACTCCCCCCTCAAATGCACGGGAATTTGCGAAGCCAACAATTTTGCAGTCCTTTCAAGCAGTCTCTCACTCGCAGAGCTCACTACAATCTCTACAGCTGCAGATCATAAAGCATCAACGAAGCCACTCGCGGTTGGGGCATAGTGCGACGCTTTGCAGCCTAAGTCTTTGAAGCGGGTATATAAAACTCACTATTAATCTTTTCAACGTCAACAAGCATGCAGCTTGCTAAAACAGGCGTGCGGCAAAGAAATTCCAAACTTGCTTCCGGGAGAATCGACGGCTAAAGGTTAGACGTCCATACAGTATTGATATTGCTCGCTGTCTGCATGAAAGCGCTCAGGCGCGGCTAAATAGTTCTTCCGTGCCATCGATTCGAGAAGGGGCAGCCAAACACAACGGAGTTTATCTCTAGAAACTTCGAGCCCATTGGCAAAGTTTTTGGCTATCAGTTGTATAAAATAATTCGGCTATACGCCATTTCTCGATCTACGCGCTCCAACTGGATTTTTAAGTAGGTGCGGCGTAGGTCTCAGGCTATTCGAAAATTTCTGTCACTGATTTTTCTGTCATTCTAAACATAAATACTTGGTCAGATGCCTGATGGCTATGCATCTGATAACTAAGCGGAAAATCATCAATTCGCTGCAGCGGCAACTGCTTGAGTAAGCATTGTCTAGAAATGTCTTTACCACAAGCCTTGAGGGCCGACATCACCAGTGTTGCGCTGGTAAAACCTTCAAGCCCGACATCACTTGGTGTATGTGACCCTGTTTTACGGGCGGCTGCAAGATACGCCTGTACTAAACGAGAAGCGGAATTTGCTTCAGGAAACGGCATTACGGTACTGGCATAAACCACATAAGGTGGCTTTAACTTTTTACGCAACTCCGTCACGCCAGTAAACGACACCACAGAATATGCGGGATGAAAATCATGTTGCTGGGCGGTTTCAATCGCGTTGGCGATTGCTTGATAGTGTCCAACCGTCATCACTAGCTCGAGGCTAGCACTGCGCAGTTGATGAACTGCAGTGCCTATATCGTCGGTGTTACGTTGGTAGCGGGTAATGATTAGCGGTGACAGCTGGCGTTGTTTTAACGCATCGAGGATGAGTCGCTCAACGCTGGCACCGAATTCATCGGCTTGTACCAGTAAACCAATGCGACGAATTCCCTGCTGGTCGACGAGTTGAGCTACTTGTCGCTGAATTTCTTCGGCATAGCTGGCACGAAAGTTAAACACAAAGTCGTCTTGTGATTGGCGAATCAATTGCGCTCCGGTAAAAGGAGCAATAAAAGGCACTCGTGATTTCCTAAGTAGCGGTAGCACGGCGTTAACTGTTGGTGTGCCGACATAACCAAACAACGCAGACAATTTAGGATCGCTTAACAGCTGACGCGTGTTATTCACCGTTTGTACTGGTTCGTAGCCGTCGTCAAGGCATACCAATTCGATGGGTCTGCCCTGAATACCTCCAGAGATGTTGGCTTGCTGAAAGACCAGATTTGCGCCGTCACGGTAGTCTTTACCGAGGGCGCCTGCTTTTGTGCTCAGTGGCGCAGACATACCTAGTCTGATCGGCGGCTCTGCTGCAACTGCACTGAACGCGAACAGGGAAACCAATAAGGTCACGAGGTACAAATACATAGCGCATTCCGCAGACGATTCTTTAGCTAGCTTAGTCTATCTCGATAACTTTGCTTAAAACTTGATGTACGTCATTTGGATGCATTTTCGAGACAAATCAACTAGTGTCTGAAGCTGTTCGTTCGAACACTGTTCCTCTAACCACAACCAGCGGATCAGCCGTTCTGCGTCGTCGCTGGCAAGTTCCAAATAGACTACATCCAGCCAGACAGGCAATAAAGCCTGCACTTCTTGCACAGGTCTGAACCCCTGTGCAAACGCCACTAATAGACGTTTTTGTCCTGCGCTGATCGCTTGTGGATGTGGGCGAAGCCATTGGCGTAGAAGGCTCGGCGCGAGTTTCTGCAATTGCCGTCGTTGCAGGTACAGCTGTTGTCCCATCTCCTGTTTTAGGGTTTGCAATAGCGGCAGTGGCACTTTTGCGTCTGGTTTTAACATGAGCAGCGGGTATTCGTTGCTGGCTTGGTCTGCTTGTACACTGAGTCGAACCGGGATAAAGCCTTGCGCTTGCCAGAAATTCACTAAGTCGACATGCGCGCCAAAGCTCGTTCCGAGACTGTGTCCGGTTCTTGTCGCTTCGTTTGCAAGCCAAACTAAAAAGCTTTGGCCTAACCCTTGCCGCTGTGAAGTCGGCTCGATCACGATGCGTTGGATGCGCCACCATAAGTGCCGTGACAGCTCGGGCAACAGCAGATGGTAAGCCAATGACTGCGCGAGCAGATGCCCTTGGACCCGGCGTCTCCCTTGCGCGATAGACTCTGCTAGTTCGCTGGGAAAGTCACCTTCTTGGCTAATCACCATGACCCCAGTGATTTGATCTGCCGCTTGTTGGATAGCCAAGAACAATGAAGGGTCATCGAGCAAAGCCCACAAGTCGCGCACACGCGTTTGGTAATGGGCCAGCGACAACAAGGCAAATACTTGCTGCAGCAACCCGGGTTGCTCTACCAACGCTTGTCGTGTGAGCCAACGATAGGACACTTCAGACTGCTGAAACAGCGGCCGCTCGGCTGAGACAGTCGGTCCAAGCAAAAAGCTTGCGAAACTGAGTCTCTCTAAGGGGTCGTCGTCAGCAAAACGGATCGCTTGCTGCAAATGCAATAAACGCCACCCTGGATTGTGACGCTGTAGATACTGCAAAAAGCGCAGCTGGAAGCCGCGTCCGGTGCCTTCGTAACCATGCTCGGTCGTGGCGTAGACTACCCGACTGTAGCTGCTATTGAGTTGCTGCAGTTGTGGTAAAGGGATAGCCGCGGCTTCGTCAACCAACAATAAATCGCAACGCGGTTGCTCGGCGAGCAGTCGGTCGAGCGGTATAAATTCAAGTGCGGTAGCCGAGGCAAACTCACTGGCAGTGCGCATCGCCACTGCCGCGGCTGTTGGGTCAGGCGCGGTGATCAAAACACGTTTTTGGCTTTGCAGGAAATATTTGGCGGCCGCCAAGCCAAGCACTGTCGATTTGCCCCGACCACGATGGGCAGTAATCACCAGGGGGCGGCGACGATGACCGGTCAGCACTTTGCCAATGGCATCAAGGGCCTGTTGCTGGTCGTCGGTGACCGTTGGCGCGGTATCGGTTGGCCACTGCGCGGCAGCCAAAAAACTGAGGTCACTAGCCAGACTGTGCGCCACCTGATCTCGCCAAGCTTGGGTAGGCTTTACCACAAGTTCGTCATCATGTTGATAGATGTGCCACAGCGGCTGTTCGGCAAACGTCTGTGCCACCAAGGTTTGAAATTCACCTTGGTGTGATGTGGCATCCGTTGGCCAGGACAGTACTTTTTTGGCCAGCGGGTTGGCTGTATGCGGAAAACCTGCTGGACTCAAAAAGAGCCACAAACCACCTTGTTTGACAGTGCCCATACTGGCCGCGACTAAGTCCCAATCGATGCCTTCGTGACCGTTCACCAGCAAGATGTCGCACTCGCGACCCAGCACTAATTGGCGCGCTTGGCCTTGCAGAGAAGTCCATTCAATAGCCGTGCCTTGCGGTGGCTCCCCCAAACAAAAACCGCGCAGTGGCGCACCGGCAGGCTCTGCTGGATACAGCGCTTGCCAGAGCGCGATCACCGAATGCAGTTGCGCTGTGGCGCTTGCGTGCACCCAAGCAGGTAAACGCCAACGCCGCTCGAGACACAGTCGCACGGCGTCGCGAAGCGCCTGACTGTGGCCAAGCTCAGTCAGGCTTTGGTCATTACAGCGCGGTGAGTCGGGCATATTGCGTCATCAGCCATTTGCTGCCGACCGCATCGAAGTTGATTTGCACCCGCGATTGCTCGCCTGCGCCTTCGTAATTCAGCACTGTGCCTTCGCCGTATTTTTCATGCCGCACGCGTTGGCCAAGTTTAAACCCAGTATTTTCAAAGGCGGCATGGGATACCGCATTGCTAAACCGACTGAACTGAGTAGGCCGACTGACGGTGGTGGTTAAGCGAATTTCTTCAATGTATTCCGCTGGAATTTCGCGCAAGAAACGTGACGGCCGATTGTATTGCTCTTGGCCATACAAACGGCGCGTTTCGGCGTGACACAAATACAGCTTTTGCATCGCCCGTGTCATGCCGACGTAACACAAACGGCGTTCTTCTTCGAGCCGTGTCGGGTCGTCACCACTTTGTTGGCTGGGGAACATGCCTTCTTCAAGGCCACAGATAAACACCAGCGGGAACTCCAAGCCTTTGGCGGTGTGCAGCGTCATCAGCTGCACCGCGTCCGAGTGTTCATCGGCTTGGTATTCACCGG
>DMYW01000029.1:0-26162 GCA_003482455.1 Rheinheimera sp.
TACATGTTACTGATGCCAGCTTCGAAGCTGACGTATTACAAGCTGGCACGCCAGTGCTGGTTGACTTCTGGGCTGAGTGGTGTGGTCCGTGCAAAATGATCGCGCCAATCCTGGACGACGTGGCGAAAGAATATGCAGGCAAAGTTGCCATCGCTAAACTGAACATCGACCAAAACAGCGCGACTACCGGCAAATTCGGTATCCGCAGCATCCCAACGCTGTTGTTGTTCAAAAACGGTCAAGTTGCCGCCACCAAAATCGGTGCAATGAACCGCACACAACTGAAAGAATTCCTAGACGCCAACGCGTAATAGGTCAAAAAAGCACAAAAAGGCGCACATTTACTGCGCCTTTTTCTTTTTGTCGCTGGACGGCTAAAAGTTAAACTGCTAAGGTGTTTACCAGCAACTTTTCTACAAACCCGCTTGTTCGTTGATCAATCCACTCCCTTAACTTCCTTGTTCAGCGAATAGCTTTATTTATCCTGTTTATAAAACAAGAACCCATCACTATGCATTTAACCGAACTGAAGCTGAAGCCGATTAACGAGCTTGTTGATCTGGCCGAGTCCATGGGCCTCGAAAATATGGCCCGTCTGCGCAAGCAAGACATCATCTTCGCCATCCTGAAGTCCCACGCCAAAAATGGCGAAGAAATTTACGGCGACGGCGTCGTGGAAATTCTGGCTGACGGCTTTGGCTTTTTGCGCTCAGCCGACAGCTCTTATCTGGCAGGCCCAGATGACATCTACGTCTCGCCAAGCCAAATTCGCCGCTTTAACTTACGCACTGGCGATAGCATCTCTGGTTTGATTCGTCCGCCAAAAGAAGGCGAGCGTTATTTTGCGTTGCTGAAAGTCAACGAAGTGAACTTCGGCCGCCCAGAGCAAGCGCGTAACAAAATTCTGTTTGAAAACTTAACGCCGCTGCATGCCAACTCTCGTTTGCGTATGGAACGTGGTAACGGCTCGAAAGAAGACTTAACCGCCCGCGTGCTGGATTTAGCCGCGCCTATCGGTAAAGGTCAACGTGGTTTGATTGTCGCACCGCCAAAAGCCGGTAAAACCATTCTGCTGCAAAACATCGCGCAATCGATTGCTTCCAACCACCCAGACTGTGTGTTGATGGTGTTGTTGATTGACGAACGTCCAGAAGAAGTCACCGAGATGCAACGCTTAGTCAAAGGCGAAGTGGTTGCCTCAACATTTGACGAGCCAGCCAGCCGTCACGTGCAAGTGGCCGAAATGGTCATCGAAAAAGCCAAACGCTTAGTCGAGCACAAAAAAGACGTGATCATCCTACTGGACTCCATCACTCGTTTAGCGCGCGCATACAACACAGTGATCCCAAGCTCAGGCAAGGTATTAACCGGTGGTGTGGACGCTAACGCCCTGCACAAACCGAAACGTTTCTTCGGCGCGGCGCGTAACGTCGAAGAAGGCGGTAGCTTGACTATTATCGCCACGGCGCTGGTCGATACCGGTTCGAAAATGGACGAGGTTATCTACGAAGAGTTTAAAGGTACAGGTAACATGGAACTGCACTTATCGCGCAAAATTGCCGAGCGCCGCGTGTTCCCAGCCATCGACTTCAACCGCTCAGGTACCCGTCGCGAAGAGCTGCTGACCAGCCAAGAAGAACTGCAAAAAATGTGGATCCTGCGCAAAATCCTCAATCCAATGGATGAGACAGATTGCATGGAATTCCTTATCGACAAGCTGTCGATGACCAAAACCAATGACGAATTCTTCGACGCGATGAAACGTCAGAAGAACAACTAATAAAAAAGCCGGCAGCGATGCCGGTTTTTTTTATGCGAATTTTACAAGCGGGTGACAATCGCTTGGTTTAAAATCCGCGCCCATAGTATTGGGCACTTGAGTTTGGCGGTTGGGCGCTGAACTTAGTCGATGGGTTGTTGGGCAACTTATCGGCACAGGTTTGTTGGGCAAACCTGCCAATCAGCAAAAGCTGAAAAAGATTTCATATACACACTTAAAGGTTAGGAAATTATGGCTATTCCACGCATTGTGATTGTGGGTGGTGGCGCCGGGGGCCTTGAGCTCGCAACCCGACTTGGCAACAAGTTGGGCCAAAAGCAACGGGCCGCGATCACGTTAATTGATCGCAACTCGACCCACATCTGGAAACCGCTGCTGCATGAAGTTGCAACCGGCACGCTCGACGTCGACATCGACCAAGTCACCTACCGCGCTCACGCGACCGCGCATCACTTTGAATTCCAACTCGGCAGTATGACTGGCCTTGACCGTGAGCAACGCCATGTCATTTTGGCGCCGCTCACCGATGAATCCGGCGAAGAAGTGTTGGCTGAACGCCGCGTCAGCTATGACTATTTAGTGCTGGCGATGGGCAGTGTCTCCAACCACTTTAATACGCCTGGTATCGCCGAACACTGTATTTTCCTCGACAGCCCCGACCAAGCGCGCCGTTTCCATCGGCGTTTGCTCGAAGCCTATATCAAACTGAATTCACCGCAACATCCAAAAGACAACCTGAACATTGCCATCGTCGGTGGCGGCGCGACCGGTGTCGAATTGTCGGCGGAGTTGCACCACGCGGCGAAAGAGTTCAACCAATACGGCTTCACCGAGATGAACCGTGACCGCCTGAAAATTACCTTGGTCGAAGCGGGACCGCGCATTCTGCCAGCGCTGCCAGAACGCATCGCGATGGCCGCACACCGCGAACTGGAAAAGTTAGGGGTGAAAGTACGCGTCGCGACCAAAGTCACGTCCGCCAGCGAGCACGGCTTACAGCTAGGCGATGAAGAATTGCCCGCCGAGCTGATGGTTTGGGCTGCGGGTATTAAAGCACCGGATTTCCTAAAAGATTTAGCTGGCCTTGAAAACAACCGCCTGAACCAACTGCTGGTCAAGCCAACACTGCAAACCACACGTGATGATCAAATTTACGTGATTGGTGATGCCGCTGGCTTCCCATTGCCTGACAACAAATGGGTACCACCACGTGCGCAATCGGCGCATCAAATGGCTGAGCATCTGGTGAAAAACCTGCTGGCTGTGCTAGAAGGTCGCCCACAAACGCCGTATCAATACCGTGACCACGGCTCGCTGATTTCATTAAGTCGGTTTGGTACAGTCGGCAGCCTGATGGGCAACTTAGTCGGCGGCGCTATGATGATTGAAGGACGAATTGCCCGGATGGCTTACATCAGCTTGTACCGGATGCACCAAGTCGCACTGCACGGTTGGTGGCGCACCATCATGATTTCGGTGATTGGCCGGATTAATAAAATCATTCGGCCACGGCTGAAACTGCATTGATCTGACGCAACACGCCGAGCAATAGCTCGGCGTTTTTTCATCAAAATGTTGCGATTAAACAACATTGCTGTCACCTCGCCTTCGTACACTGCGCGCAGTTTCAACCACGACAAGGAGTTCGTGATGCACAAGGTGTACTTACCGCAAACTGCTCGCTCCAACCAATATATCTTGGCTGAGTTTGTATTAACCGATGACCTGTTAGCAGAATTTGCTGACTACCAACAATGTTATCAAACGATCTGCAAGAAGTTCTTCCAACTGTGTTTGCAACATCAGATCCGCCACAGCCATGTCATTGCCAATGACAAACTGCCGGTGGTGCGTTATCACCAAGAATCCTTGCAATTCCAAACGCCTGACCAAATTCTGTTTTTTTACAATCCACTAGTCCACGAAGGACAACAAGCCTTTTTTGACCCGCACCAGCGTGCGCGCAAAATCAACTTGTTGTTTTTAGCTAGTGGCGAAAATATTCGTCAAGACGCGGCCGACTTGCATCAACGCTGTCGCCAAGTATTACTTGGCTTGCAAGAAATGCTGGAGTTGCCTGCCCACGCCATCAAATTACGGGACCACCAGCACCTCACCTACGACGTATTTGCTCGGCAAAAACAAGTCACCGAAACCTACGGTTACAAGATGCGTTGCATGACGCAGCGCTATCAACGTCGCGATTGTCTGCTGCCAGACAGCACTCATTTGATGAGTTATGTCACTGTAAGTTTGCCGTTTACTCGCACCTTAAAAGAAGTGCTGGGAGTGTCGAGCGAACCTCAGCTGCCCTACAGTGGCTTGTTTGTGCAATTGGAAGACTTGTTACGCGATGCGGCAAATAGTCGTGGTTTACATCACTTAGCGTTGGTCGCAGACGGTACTACGCCGCTGGTGCGTAATAGTCATTCGGATAAAGCCCGCGTCAGCCGAGAATTGCGTTTGTTAAGTTTTGACATCAACGACACCACGCCGCAATTGCAAAGTTTCTGGCAGCCGGATGTGCTCCCTGATACCGTGCATCTGGTATTTGTGGCCACACCAACCGATGTCCATGACCAAGGTTATGCGCGATTTGTCAGCAAAGTCGAAGAGTGTTTACGCCAACTCGCCCGACAATTAGCGTTAGATCCAGAGCGACAAGACTTGTTGGTTCGATTCCATCAGCACTTAAGTTATTTGATCTAAATAACAGGGTAGCCCATCAGTGATAGCGGTGGGCTGCCAGTTTTGCCCGATTTTGCCCGTGATAGTGCTGCGTAAACGAGCCCGTGCTCGGTATAGTCGATGACCAAGTGCTTCAGAAAAGGACAGGTCCATGCTCACTATCACCTCTCACTTACGTACAAATCGCCATCTTGCCAACATCGCATTGTGCAGCAGCGCTTTGCTGCTGACGGCATTGCCGGTAACGGCGCATCAAGAAGCCATGGAAGCCGGTTGGTGCGCTGAAGGGCGCATCGTGGTGCTTGGCCAACACACGCTGCAAGGCAAGTTATTGCAACTGTTTCGCGACCCGAAAGGCAGCTTGTGTCAGCAAACCAAAACCTGCGGTGAATTCGATGACTACACGGCCGCACGCAAAGTCGCCGAGCAACAATGCTTGCAATACAGCGAAGTGGAACTGGCCGGCTTAAAAAGCGGTGATGCCGGTACGGTCAGACCAATTTTCCACAGCCCTGCCGTGTTTAAAAACTACGAAAAAAACCATCACACCTTGTATCAACTGTCACAAGGCATCAGTTTTTCTTGTGCGATTTGTGTGATGGACCAAGCCAGTCCGCTGTTGCTGGACAAATAACCGTTAATCCAGCAATTCCCCAGGCAAGGTGGCGCCTTGTTCACGCAATTGCTGGCGCAGCTGCAACACTAACTGGTGCAGCTGTTGCTGTATGCCCAGCACGGGTTGGTGCGTCTGTGAACATTGCGCCAGCACAAAATGTGCGGTCCGCACCACTTCACGCCAACGTGGTTGCTTGGGTAAAGTTTTGAGCGCCAAATAACGGTCAAACGAGCGGGTGCGAATACGGCCATCGTCAATGGATACCCGCCAAATACCGCTTTGCTCTGCCAGCTCGATACGACTTTTCCCCGTGGCCAATTCCCACATCGCCAAACTTTGTTGCATCACCTGCACGTACAATTCGGCCAAGCTAGGTGCCGCTTGGGAAGGCGCTGCTGGCTGATCACCATTGCATTGCACCAACACCCAACCGGTCTCGCCGGGCAGCACTGTAACTACGACCTCAACCTCTGCAGCAGCTTGATTGTCCTGCCATGGCAACGTTAGCTGCTGCAGCCGAAACTGCGCTGCCGCGTCGTTCCCCTCGTCGTGGCGACGCCAAAATTCATGCGCATCACCCAATAAACCACGCAGTGGCAATTGTTGCGCCAGATCGGTCGGTGCTTGATAACGCGCGATAAACGCGGCGTTTGCTTGCAGTAATTGCCCGTCAGTGCTGTAGAGCAACATAGGTTGCGGCCACTGCTCGATCAGCTGTTGCCACGCTTGGTGGCTAGTTTCCAGTTGCTGAAGTTGCCGCTGATGCCACGCCAGCTGAGTTTGCCACTGCTGCAGTTGGCGCTGACGCATTCGACGCTGCCACCACAACAAGCCAAGCAGTAGTAAAGCGACGGCAGCACTTGCTGCCAGCAGGTTCCAAAAACGCGCTTGTTGTATCTGCGCGGTCAGCGTCGCAATCTGGTTTTGTTGCTGCAAGGCTTGGATTTGCCCACGTTGCTGCTCGTAATCAAATTCGGCGCGGTGCAATTCGGTTTGTTGATCCAGTCGCTGCTGCAATTGTTGTTGCCGCAACTGCGCTGCTTGTTGCTGATAATCCAGCGCTTGCGGCCATTGTTGCTGCGCCATCGCATTGATTTGCAACGACTTTAGAATATCTTGCTGCACACTCGTGTGCTGTTGCTGCTGTGCCAAGCGCAGTGCTTGTTGCAGAAAATCTGCCGCTGGCGCGTGTTTTTGTTGTGCATCCAGCCATTGGCCTTTGCGCCAGACACTGATGGCGCTGAGCTGTTGCGGGCCTTCTTGTTGTTCAAGTTGGTCAATTCGCACCATGTCTTGTTGCGCTGCTGCCAGCTGGTTTAGTGCCAGATACCCGGCCATGCGCCATTGCCGCAGTCGTAGCTCGGTTAATGGCGCGCTCGCCTCTGCCAACAGCCTGGTCAATTCGCCAACAGCGGCAGCAGCGTCCGTTTGCAACAACAACACCGCCAATTCTTCCCGCGCATGCGCCGCTTTAGCGCTAAGTTGTTGTTGCTGATACAAGGCAATCGCTTGCTGTAAGTAATCTGAGCTTTGCCGCACGTCCCCTAAATTGGCATACAAGCTACCAATATTGTGCAGCGTTACAGCGCGGCCTGCTTCGTCATGCAATTGGGTTTTCAGACGCAAACTCTCGGTATAGCTTTGCAGCGCTTGTGGCCACTGTTCGAGTGCTTTGTAGGTAGTGCCTAAATCGGATAACACGTAGCTGTGCAAACGGGCTTGCTCATGCGTTCGAGCCAGCTGCTCCGCTTGGCGAAACCAAGCCAACGCCGCGGCACTTTGCCCCAAGCGATAGTGACTGATACCAAGTTGGCGTAACAATTGGATTTGTTCGTCGACGGCAAACTGCGCTTGCACAGGCAGCAACGCCAACAGCAGACGCTGCGCTGCTTGAAACTGCTGGGCTTGCATGTAGTGTTGCGCCAAATGCCACAAGGCTTGACGCCGCGGGTCGGCGGCACCGCTAAGTTGATGCGCGGGCCACTGCAGTTGCTGCTCGCATTCTTGCAACGCGTTAGCAGGTAATGGTGTTGTTGCAGGCGGTGGGCACGCCGACACGGCCAGACTAGCCAGCAACACCACCACCAATAGCAGACGTTCACTCAACATCAAGCGCAGTTCCTCTTTCGATCTGCGCTTGATGGTAACAGCTTCACTTCGAAAATATTAGCGGTTTGTCTTACAACAAACTCACTGGCTATTTACGTTCGATCACAGTTGTGTCTTCGCTTTGTGACCAATATTTCGTTGCGCCTTCAGCACCTTCCAGCGGCTCGAACTTCATACCATCAGTCGGCTCTTTGAATTTCTCAACTTCCACATTGCGCACCAATGGTGGGATGGTATAGCACTTGTGCATCTTAAATTTCACGCCTTGGCTGGTGAAGTAGTAGCCAGGACCGACCATGTTAGTCAGGGTGTACGGCGCATAATGCGTCACTCGCACTTGGCCTGAACCCGGCACGCTGTAGCCACCCCAGCCGCCGCCACCGCCAGCGAAGGTACTGGCGTAGTTGTTGCTGGCCGTGAAGGCTTTATACACTTCCGCATCGGCAACACCTACCGGCACTGTGCCGGTAAAGTTGGCCAGAATTTGTGCTTGGGTCCAGTTCACATCACCGATTTGCACTATGGTGCCTTTGTAGCACCAAGGCACGGCGTGGGTTTGCATGGATGCTGTTGCGGCCATTAAGAAACCGGCAAGCGCGGCAATTTTTGAAAGTGGGCGTGTCATGGTCATGTTGTCATTCCTGTTGATCAAATGAACCCCAGCATGAGGTGGCTAGGGCAGTTGCACTGTTGCGAACTGTGATTTCATGGTGATCGAGCACCGGGGAACAACCAAGCAAAACCCCGGGCAAACTAGGGCAAGTAACGGTTTTGCCCGCTTTTGCCCGCGTCTTTAGTGGCGTTAAGTGAGGGACGGTTAGCCATAGTCAGGTGTGCTGAAAGTCGCTGCCAGCACCATTGACTTGTTGAATTAAAGGCCAACGTGCTAGCGGCAGATACTGCACGCCCGTTGGGCTTGAGCAGGAGTGATACAGCAGCAACTCGCGGCCGATTAGTTCGATAACCGGCGCAGGCAACGGCAGCGGATGGCGCGCTGGACGCGCTAGCGTGATATGCGGACGCAGCGGGTGTTGGCGTGGCGCAAGGCCTTGCGCTAACGCGAGAGTATCAAGCCTGTGGTCAAGCGCCGCCAGCGCTGGATCTGTCACCTGCCCCGCCAGACACAACACGGCTGGCCCCGCCCACCATTCAATGGTATCGAGCCGCACGTGGAATTGACGTTGCGGCTGCTGTTGCGGCAGCTGGAGTGGCGGCAGCGCGGATGTATCGCTGTGCGCCGAGCCTGCGTTTTGCGGCGAGCCTACGTCCCGCGGCAAGCCTGCGACTGGCTCTGTGCCTGTAAACTGTACTGGCCCGCCAACCGCTAAAGCTTCCAATAGCAAATCATCCAATTGCTGACACATGGCGAGCGCTTGCGCATAACTGACTTGGCCTAAAAACCGCAATGTGAGATGCAAATTCGCAAGCGCGACGGTGCGCACCGTTGCAGGGAACTGACCTTGCAAGGCGGCTAATTGCTGTTGCTGCGCTGCCGTTGGCGCAACGCCGAAAAATAGCCGCGCCTCGCCAGTCCACGCACGAAGCTGCGGTGCTTGTGCCGACCAGCCGGTTGGCGCAGTCATCTCTGAATGGTTGGTCATTGGCATGTTCCGATCTCGGCGGCACCCTCGCTCTGGTAGGACACCCACCTAATTCTTTGGACAACCGCTCTGGTCGCTCTGGTAATTCTTGCCGGTGGGTGTCCACGGTGTCTCATCTTTGAGAGTTCTATCCTTTCTTTATCAATTTCCTTTTTTTGAAGAATGCCTCGACTTTGAAGTGAATAAAGATATACGCAATCATCAGCCACAGCGAGTATCCAATGACATAGTCGAAAATACTAGGCTTATAAATCGGCAGTGGTGTAGGAAGTAAACCTTGCTGTTGGTACTTGGCGATTAATTCATCCGTCAAGGGCCTCTGGTAGGACACCCATCCAATTCTTGACATTAACATCTCAGCTTTGCTTTGGACAGCCACTGTAATTCTCTAGTTTATATACAGACCTTTGCAGGCTACTGACCGGTGGATGTCCTAAGTGTTTCGACTACTTCAAGCGTTTCAAAGGATTTAACAAAATAATTCTGCCGACCTGTTGCACGCACGACTTTAGTGTCTGTCCTTGACCACATAGGGTTGCATATTCGGCCAAAATCAAAAACTTTATAGGTGTTCCCATTTTTGTCGATTAGATAATCGTAATCCCCCAAATATTTATTGCGACTACTTCCATGACATTTGAGCTCCTCGGTAAAAGACGTACTCTGCCCGTATATAAGCATCGTTCCACCAATGCCTTTTACAATTCCCTCAGAAGATGCAATCGTTATCACAAAACCTACAACATAGCCTGAAGGAATTATAAAGAATGCACTAATTCTACGCTTTAACTGGAGATTATTGTCATTCCGTATAGCTATAGAAATAGTAGCGACCACACCACCTACAATATAAAAAGGCGCCAAAAACCAAAACCAAGTTTCTTTAACATTAACTAAAGAAACACATGAATAAAAATACATCATAAAGCCGAAAGAAACAATCATTACAAAAATACTAGGTATTAAAGGAATGAGTGCAATAATTCTTAAAATTGACGCTACTTTATTTTTGTTTTGAGAAATATTCATACCAAGGACCTACTTCCTTCCCATCAATAGTAAACTTACCGTCATAAAATACATCTCTGAGAATGCCATCTTTTACTCCATTAGACATATATTTACAGCAGACTCCTTCGGACAACCACCGTAATTCTTTGTGAACCAGAATTACATTAAATTACAGTGGGTGGCTTACAGGGCCCTAAAACAAAACGCACTCAGATGAGTGCGCTATTCACTATTCCGGTACAAAGATGCTGTAACCTTTGTACCGATGGGTGTCCTTGGTATTTTGGCTTACAGGACCTGGCAAAATTAAATTTGAGACACAAGTATACCTATTTCATTTGATATCAAGCAATCTTTCGTTTTTAGACAAAAAATTGCTTTTACCTTGTACGCCCCTTTTGGTAAATCATAATAGGCTTGAAATTCGTTTATATGAAGTATTCGTCCTGCGAATTCATAAGGTTCAAGTGTATAAGCACGGTCTGTGTTGCATTTTTGATTTAATAGTGAACGCATGGTGTATACCTTTGAGCCTTCCCCTTCAATATGAAATGAAAAACCACCTATAGGGTCCAAACAAAAATTCCCACTTACAGTCTGTTGAGTTGGGGACCTATTAACAACTATTACGTGGTAGTAAGGCCCTTTAATAGGCATTAGCTCGATACTTATTCCTACTGCAGCAAGGGACGTTGCAGGTATGAAATATGCGAGTATCATGAATTTTTTTATCATGTGTTCACCTTTTAATTGGGCTATTTTTTTTGGTTCTTCTTTGTAAATGTATCTATGAAATTTTACTTCCCAGTAATTGGTATTCGACAACATGTTCATATGCTCGTCGAGCATCTTTAGATTTTGTAAGTATCCAGCACTAAAACCTGTTTTATCGATGTTATCTATTTCCCATTGATGCGCTTCAATTTCATTCATGAACCCTTGCTCCGAGTTCTTAACTCCGAGTCTCCCAAAAATTCTTAGGACAACCACCGTAATTCTTTGTGAACCAGAATTACATTAAATCACAGTGGGTGGCTTACAGGGCCCTCCTTAGTTGAATCGCTTTTTACAAAAGAAAACGCACTAAGATGAGAGCGCTATTTCCCATTTAGGTACAAAGATGCTGTAACCTTTGTACCAGTGGGTGTCCTCGCTATTCCCCATAAAGGCACAGGATATAGAACAAAGCGCAACCGAACAGGCATATGTCATAACATATGCGCGCAATAAATGATTTTGGATTCTTATCGTAATAAACGGCGCCCCACCGTTGATTGAATCTTTTATAATGCAGCGCCAATAGTAAATCAATTGGCATCCATACTAACACATGCAAAGCAAATGCATAGAAAGTTAAGTTTAGCGGGACTTTATTTTTAAAATACATCACCATGATAATGATTTGGATAGCAATAAATGAATACCCAAAAACATCACTTATTAAATTCTGTATTTTATATTTTTCTTCTGGGTGCTCTGCAGTATCCATTTTAATTTCCTGTTATTGTTAATACCGAATCTGCTATCGCTATCGCAGCCCCCACTCCGCCAGTTACTTTAGTCTGACGTCAGGGTAAGATCACGAATGTTTTTTGAACACATTTAGCTCAAACTCTGTGCGACTTTGGAACGAATCACGCATGTTTAGTTTCTGCTTCATCGCAGCTTAGATCGATTGCCAAACAACCTGATTAAAAAATGAACACTCGTGCTCTCGCCCTGAGTCTGACGTAACACCAAAAAATTCTTAGGACAACCACTGTAATTCTTTGTGAACCAAAATTACATTAAATTACAGTGGGTGGCTTACAGGGCTACTCTCGGTGGGTATCCTACGTTGTACCTCAGTAAGATACTCTGACCCTGTTAGCCTCGTTTAAGTCTTTCTCAACATACACAGAAAGATCTTCAATGTGATATGGCTCATCTCCAAACAAAAACTTCCAAACATGAATGAAAAATTCCTTGAAATCGGTTGGTTCTTTTATTGCTATATGATAGGTGCCAAAAAATCTTGAAAATCTGCACATTTGATGGCGTTCATCCTCAGGGGATTCATATTCATGGCCTACATTAATAAACCACTTTAAACTATCCTTCATTTGTTTCTGCTCGGCATCTGAACATAATAAAAAAGAAGGCCGCACCTCATTCATCAAAATTTGATCAAAAGTCGCATAGTCGTCTTTGGGTAATTTACATAAAACACGTTCCGTCCAACCAGAACCTTCGCCTGCAAATATACTTATCAAAATATAAATAGAAAATTCACTCACTTCTATCATATTAGTTCCTATTTCTTTTTACTCTTTATTGGAAATGCTGTGTAAGGAAGACCTGTCTTTTTATCAAATTTGACCACAACAGTATAAGTTTCACATTTTTCTAAGGTGTCTTTTTTATAGCCGTACCCAAGAATGGAGCCAAATTTAACTTCAATTGAATTTTCAGGCGTATCTCCCTGAGAAAACCGTTTCTGTTCAGCAATTTCGATTGCTTTGAGTAAATCTGCATTATTAATAAATTTGCTGGAATCTTGGCAGCCAACAGGACAGCCAACTCTCTAAGCCTCTACATCCCACCGCACCTCGGCCGCTGGAACAGCTCGAATGGTCACGCCAAAACTTTTAATAGCCGACAGCGTGGCGTTTTCATGCGCGATGATCTGGGTAAAGTCGGCGTGTGGTTTGTTGTGGGTCAGATGGCCATCGGCGACCAAATCCACTGCATAGCCGTGCGCTGCGGCGCTACGCACAGTAGTGTCGATACAAAATTCGCTGGCATACCCTGCAACAACTAAACGAGTGATGCCGCGGGCGGCCAATTCATGCTGTAACGAAGTCCGCAGGAAACTATCGGGCGTGGTTTTATCGACGCGGATAACCCCGTCTGGCAACGGAATTTGCGCCAGCCACTGCCACGGTGCTTCGCCCGGCACAAAGGCGGTGCCTGCCGCTTGATGGTACACGGCAATCACCGGCACGGCGGCCGCGCTGGCGCTGGCAATCAAGCGGTTCAGCCGCTCGGCGATGCTCTCCAATGCCGGGTGGCCTTGCGCAAATAAGCCTTGTTGTAAATCAATCAGAACGAGTGCTGTGCTCATGGTGCATCCTTTCAAGCGTCGGGGGAATTCGTGGGTTTATAGAAAACTGACTCACCCTACCACAGGAATTGGCGGCTGAAAAAGCGCGCTAAGGCAACACTGCGGCGTCAATTCGACACTCGAACCTGACGGCACCTTACTAACGATCAATCCAGCGACTCCAGCCAACGCGGCGACGCGCCATCCAACGCCGCGACGCGAAAAAAAGGGCGCTACTCAGCGCCCTGTTTCTATTTCCACCGCCGAGGACTGTGCCCAGCGTATGAGGTGCTCTTGTATAGGCTAGCCAATCACCTTATGGACCAGCGGTGACAAGGTTGGTACCTCTGTGGATTGCGACAGCGCCGCTACGTATTCAGCGCTGGCTTTGGCAGCGGCTTCAGCAGTTGCCGCATGCACGCGGCCAATCACCTCACCGGCGGCAACCTTAGTGCCAAGCGGTAACAAGTCACTAAAACCAACCACAGGGTCAATCACTTGCGCCGGATGCGCGCGACCGCCGCCGAGGCGCACCACCGCCATGCCCATAGCCGTGGTATCAAGGCTGGCGAGGTAACCAGCCTGCGGCGCTTTGATATCAACCATCACCGGCGCTTGGCCTAAATACAGCTGCGGTTTTTCCAATAAATCAATCGGGCCGCCCATCGCCGCTACCATTTTGGCAAAAATTTCTGCCGCTTTGCCTGAAGTTAAACTGTGCTCCAGCGCCGCAATCGCCGCCGCTTTGTCTGGGTACAACCCGGCCAGACGCAACATGCTAGCACCGAGTTCCAACGTCACTTGATGCAGCCGCGGCTCGCGGTATTTGCCGGTCAAATAATCCAAGGTTTCCAGCACTTCCAGCACGTTACCAGCGGTGTTTCCCAGACATTGGTTCATGTCGGTCAAATGCGCTTCGGTCGGCACACCGGCGCCTTTGGCGGTGTTGACAATCGATTGCGCGAGCGCGCTGGCGTCATCGACCGTTTTCATAATGGCGCCTGAGCCGATTTTCACGTCCATCGTCAGCACATCTAAGCCAGCGGCGAGTTTTTTCGACAAAATCGAGGCGGTAATGAGTGGAATAGACTCGACGGTTGCCGTCACATCGCGAATTAAATACAAGCGACGATCCGCCGGTGCCAGCTGCGCACTTTGGCCGACGATAACACAACCCAGTCGCGCTACTTCGCGCTGAATAGTTTCCAGCGATTGGGTGCAGCTATAGCCTGGAATAGTTTCCAGTTTATCGACCGTACCGCCGGTGTGGCCCAAACCACGGCCCGCGATCATCGGCACGTACGCACCGCACGCAGCGACCATAGGCGCCAACATCAAGCTGACTTTGTCACCAACGCCGCCGGTCGAATGTTTATCAACCACAGGGCCATTTAATTTGCCTTGCCAATTCAGCACAGCGCCCGAGTCACGCATAGCGCGGGTTAGCGCGACGGTTTCTTCGGTCTGCATGCCGTTTAAATAAATCGCCATGGCAAGTGCCGCGATTTGGCCTTCGCTAAAGCTGTTGTCGGTGATGCCCGCGACAAATTGTTCAATGGCAGCGGCTGGCAACACGCCGCCGTTGCGTTTCATTTTGATAATTTCTTGAGGTAAGTACATAAGGTCTCCTAAGCGCGGATTTGCTGGCGCTAAGTACGAAGGTCGCTAGATGATGCTGCCCCGTCAGTGTGACAAAGCGGCGCTCCAGCGACCCCGCGTTTGATCAAACTTTGGTGCTTTGCGCCAAATACAGCGGCGTGAATGCGTCCGGCAGCAGCTGTTGCAACGACCAACTTTGCTGTTGTTTTAAGTGGTTGCAGCTGGCGATCGGGCTGTCTGGCGTGAAAAACTCGGCGATCACTTGGCGGCAAATGCCACAAGGCGGTGTCAGTTTTTCTTGCGGGGTGTAGACCATCAAGGCCTGAAATTGACGCTCGCCGGCCACGACCGCGGCGGCAATGGCATTGCGCTCAGCGCAGGTGGTGCCACCATACGAAGCGTTTTCGACGTTACATCCGGTATAAATGCGGCCTGAACTGGCCAAAATAGCGACGCCCACAGGAAAGCGGCTGTACGGTGCGTACGCCTGAGTGGCGGCTTGTTCTGCATGCTCTGCGAGCAAGTTCCAATCGATAGTTTGCATGCCCTAGTGCTCTTTAGATAATTCGGGCAGCTTGTTATGCGCCGATTTTCGCAGCAGATCAAGTTTTTTGTCGCCAAAAGGCTGGTTTGATTAAGTAATTGCTAATTTTTTGTGCAAGGTTGGCGCAAAACGAACGGCTTTAAAATGTTGTTCCCAGTCAGGACTTTACGACTTGCTGATTTGACGGATCATGCATTCTGCTAGCCACAGCAACAAAAAATACATATTATGGGGAAAAACTCACTTTCACTATAACAAATCATCAAGGATGAATTATGCGTTCATTACACTGGACGGCGGGTTTGCTCGCCTTAACATTAACTGCTTGCGGCAGCCAACTCACGCCCTACAAAATTGCACCTGCACCAACGACCAATAAAACTGCGGTAGAAGTCCAAACGGTGATTACCCAAACAGATATTGAAGCCATAGTACCGGTCGTCGACAGCTCTGGCGCAGTAGCTTCATATGGCCTGGTCGGCGCTTTAGTGGGTGCAGCCATTGATTCAAGCACCAATAGCAGCAACCAAGACATGTACCAACGGCTCATGACTCCGGTGCAAAACTCGGTCATCGACTACAAATTCGACCAAAAGTTTGAGCAGATGATTCAATCGACAGTCAGTACTTTGCCTGGTCTGACACCGGTCGGTTTCAAATTAGTCAAAGAAAAACAAGACAAGCCAACTTTCAGTCAACCAACTCTGCATATCGAAACCAGCTATAGACTTTCAACGGATATGCGCAGTCTTGATGTCGATGTGTGGGTGTCATTGATGCCAGCCACCCAGCCTAAAGCGAAAGAGGAAGCGAAACCGCTCTACCAAAACCGGTTTACCTATCGTTCGCCATTATTAGCTGATCCAGTGAAAACTCCAGCGGATGTTGCTGCAATCAAAAAAGAGGTATGGGCACAATTTGACGCGTTACCGGAAAAGCAAAAGAAAAACCCTAAAGAGGTGAGCAAGCGTAACCGCGCTCTGGCTAAAGCCGAGTTGTCGTTCACTCCTGAGCGCAAACTGGAAGTTTTGTCACAAATTTGGGCAGCCAACAAAGGTGAGTTAATCCGCAAAGAACTTGACACCGCCATGCAAGATTTAGCTGTGTTGATCCAAACTGATTTTGCTGACCAACAAGCACCAGCTAGTTTATTCACCAAGCCAGTCGTTAAAAACAACGGCGTTGAACAAACCTATGAAATTGTTACACAGCGGGAAAATCGCATCCTCGTGCGTACAGTTCGCGGTTGGACAACGGGCACCATGTGTTCATTGCCACAAAACGACGTGAGAAACTGCGATTGAGACAGTCTCTCTGCCTGAAGCTTGCTGTTTGTTGTGTCGTCGTGGGCTGCGCCTCGCCAAAGCCTTCGACGCTGCAATTAGGTTATTCTTCAATGAATGATGAACCTACCGCAGTCTCGTGCAAAAAACGTCTGCGGCTGGTCGATGAACGTCCGATCAAGTCTATCTCATCGACGAGCCGAAGTTTAATGACCGCCTCGTCTGTGATGCCGTGGTTAGAATCTGGAGTTCGCGACCACGTGCAAGGCCCCAATGTGGAGATCGTGCCACCGTCGGCGCCCAGCAGCGAAGACGACATTGTCATTTCGCTGCAGCGGTTGTCTGTCGACGGCGGCGGGGGTTCATTAAAAGCAATGGTCTTGCTGGTGGTGCAACAACATGGTGCTGAACCGATTGTTGCTAGAGGACATGATACAGCCATGAATTTGGCAAGTGCCGATGGAGAATTGCGCTCGTTGCTCAACAGTTCATTGCACAATGCACTGCAACTGGCTGTGCCAGCTATTACCGCATGCCCAAACACCGCGTCTAAGCACCAACCTTAAACACTTATCACAGCCCAGCCTGCACCTTGCAGGCTGGCGCTGCATCTTCGTTGATAGACGGCCGCTATTCACCGGCCCAGCTTCGTGACAAATAGAACTACAGCCGTGGACTGCGACCAGTATCGTTGGGCTCGCAACTTTGTTCAGCCAATTTGCAAGCATCAGCTGACTCTGCCTAGCTATGTCACTCGATGGCATTCCCTGCAATGCCACAGCAAGATAATTCCATCGTTGCCACGCTATTCCAAGGTATCCATCAATTGTGCAGGCTGCTCGCCATACCGCACCACTGGCTTGCCTTGCTCGATCCTTAACTCAATGACTTGCTTACGATTTTCGACTTGTTGCCGCGTCGGATTTGGCACGTCAAACCGATTGCCTCGAAACTCACTGACGACCTCTGCCATTTCCTCTTGGTTAAACACAGCAGACTCTGCCTGAATGTTTACCGGTTTATAGATGGTCTTGGTGGGCGCTGTGTCGACTTGCTCAAGACTAAAGCTCAGACGCACATCTCCTTGTTTTTGCTGATGAAATGCCGATTGAGGGTAGCGGATCCCCGCACTGACCACCAACTGAGTGTTGCCAGCCAGTGGCAAGGTGGTACGCACTTTCATTGGATTTACTTCGCCGAACGCCAGCCATTCTTGCTGATATTGGCGGCTTGGATCTTGGGCATTTGCAGTACCTTGAAACAACATGAAAGCGTGATCTTGTCGCTCTTTTACACGATAGTTATGGCTGTAGTTTGCTGTGTGGATGCGGTATTCCGCGCCCTGCCGTTGCCACGTGCCTCGGGTGTAGCTGGGATGTGTCAGTGTGTATTCTTGAATTTCTACCGCGCCGCCTTGGAACAATCTCAGCACAAAAGGTGTGCCAACCAACGGTGTGACGTACCAAGTTTTTTGAATGGCGCTGACCGTGTGTTGTTGACTGTAGCGAGTAATCGATTGTTGCTCTGTCTCTGACAGCACCTTACCAAACCAAGGTGCAGCTCTATCTATCGCGGTCGTGGCGCTATGCACCAGCATTGAGCCATCCGCTCGCGGTTCAACAAATACGCCAAGTTTGTGCATGCCGCCGTTTTCTACCGAATCGGCTTCGATATCGAAAAATGGCGCACGACACAATTCGCCTTGCAGATCTTTGGTCAAAATCACCGAATTAAAACAATAACGACCCGTTGGCAACTCAACCACGTTTGCTCTACCCGGTTGATAAGGAAGACGCGTCACCACACCGGTTTGGATATTTTTAATGCTAAAACCATCGATAGTCAGCGGCGGTCCGTCGAGTTGCTGTGGCGCAGACATTTTGTAAACATCCAGACCAATCACTAACAGGCCTTTACCTTGTTGAAACGTTTTCGGGATTTTAAAACCTAATTTGCCGAGCGCATTGGTACCTTTGCTCGCTTGAGTTTGCGGCGCAGTGGCTTGGCAGGCGCTTAGCAACGCAAGTGCACACAACAGCGGGAACATTTTGAGCATCACAACTCATCCTTAAGTAAAAAGCAGACGTCGCAACATATCATGATGTTTACAACTCGCCAACGTAGGTCATTGACGAAGGCTGCATGATTCAAGACATTGAAAAATCGAACTTTGTGCAGTCGCATTAAACCAACACGCCGCCACACGGCGGCGTGTTGAAGTTGCTCGCGACAAGCCCGTTACGACAGGGCGTCCGGGTTGCTGTTTTTGGCCATCAGCTGTTGCCAGTCAATGTGGCGAGTCGCAACCATCAAGGCGGCCAATGTGACGAACATTAACAAGCTACCGCTGAGCAGCGCGAAGGTTTCGGCTTGCAAAATCAGATATAACAAGCCTTGCAGCACTGCGTAGGCTCCGGCCATCGCGCCACCACGCGCCCAGCTTTTTAACGCTGCACTTAAATAAAACGCCAGTAATGCAGCACAGGCGGCGCTGGCGATGCCATACGCTAGGGCAAAACCCACCACTTCAGACAACGACAACAGCAACAAATAAAACATCACCAAGGTTAAACCGACCAGTAGGTATTGCATCAAATGCAGCGGTTTGGTTTGCAGAATTTCCGCCAAGTAGAACCAAGCAAAACTCAGCACTATCACTAAAATGGCATATTTGATGGCCCGTTCGTTTTGTTGATACGGGTTGGCCGCTTCGACCAAATCGACAGCAAAACTGCTGCCTGCGACAGCGCAACGCTCTTGCACAGCACAATTCACTAAACTGGCCAAAGTAGGATTCGACAGTTGAGTGCTTTGCCATTTCGCGCTAAACCCATCGGCGCGCACCTCCCGTTGCTGCGGCAGGAAACGCCCAACAAACGCCGGATCTTGCCAGTTGCTTTGCATAGTCCACTCGGTGCTTTCACCGGTTGGGATCAGCTGGATACCGCGTGAACCTTGTAAATCTAACTGCAGCTCAAGTTTAAAGCCTTGGCGCAATTCATCGTTGTGGATCAACACGCGCACGCCGTTTGGTAGACCTGTGATGCCACTGCCCGCGATGATGTCACGCGGCTCGCCGTTAATTTTGACTTGTGGCAAGGTGGATAAACCGCGTACATCGCTGACCGAAAACGCCACATAACTGTCCAGTCGGCGCAATTGTTCGTGACCAATCACGGCTTCAGGCAAAAAGCCGCTGGGTAACTCAGCGACCGGCGCAAACTCAGCCTGCATCAGATGTTTACTTTGATACACCCGCACCCGGTACAAGCCACGGCTGCGCTGCTCGACTTGCGCATCGCTGTTGACACTCAGTTGCTGCGCGCCGTTGAGCTGCCAGACGATTTCATCTTGCACAGTCGATGGCGTGGTCGCTTTGCGTTTTTCCAGTTGCTGCACCAACACTGGGCCGACCATGGTTTGTTCACCACTGCTGCTGTCACTAATGTCGGCTTGCACTTGCAGGTTCAACGCCGAGCGCTCCAGCACTAAGTTGTAAATTACCCCAACAGGCAACCACAACAGCAAAATAAGCCCCGCAATTAATACAATTTTGTTTTTAAACATAACTCGACTCCCGTTGAATTGACCTAGCTAGCTTACGGCGGCTGGTGTTGTGCTGGGTGGAGCCTAGCTGGAGACTCTGTGGAGTTTGTGTGGAGTGTGTAGTCATTGACGAAAGAGGTGACACAGGGCGTTGCTGCCCATTCGCTAGACTCCATTCGCTAGATACCATTCGCCAGACATCTATTCGCAAGGCACTCATCCGCCAGACACAGACTTGTCAAATGCAATCAAGATGTTAACTTAACGCTAGCCTGCCGCTATCGACTGCGTTGCAGTAACGGAATCACCATTTGGAGCCAAGGATGCAGCCTTTTGCCAACATGCAGTTCCGCCATTCGTGGCGGCCCTATCAACAACGCGTGTTGGATGCGGTGCAACAACATCTGGCCGACCAACGATTACATGTAGTCGCCGCCCCAGGCGCTGGCAAAACCACTTTAGGCCTTGAGATCTTCCGTCGCCTTGGCAAAGCCACGCTAGTGCTGTCGCCAACGCGGGTGATCCGCGACCAATGGGTCAGCCGCTTGGCCGATTTTGTCGAGCTACCGGCCGACGGCCGTTTACCTTGGGTCAGCACATCGCTGCGGCAACCGGCGGTGTTCACGTCGGTGACTTATCAAGCGCTGCACAGCCAAGTGGGCGATGATCTGGACCCGACTGAATCCAGCGAAAACAACGAAAACAGCGACGACAACGGGCTGGCCGCCGACGAGATCCGTCACTTTGTACAAACCTTGCAACAGCAGCAAATTGAAGTGTTGATGCTCGATGAAGCGCATCATTTGCGCGCCGCCTGGTGGAGTGCGCTGGACAAAGTCTGCAAGCAAGTCCCCAATTTAGTGTTGGTGTCGTTAACCGCCACGCCGCCGCTGGATGCCGCCATCACGGAATGGGCTCGTTATGAACAGCTGTGCGGGCCGATTGACGAAGAGATCTCTGTGCCTGAATTAGTTAAATCAGGCACTTTATGCCCACACCAAGATTTTGTTTGGGCCTGCAACGCCACCCAAACCACCCGCCAACAAGTGCAAGACCACGACAGCCGAGTCGAGCAGCTGTGTCAGTCGTTGATCAATAACCCAGCGTTTGTCGATCTGGTGTTGGCGCATCCATGGTTTGCACCCGCAACAGCGCCAGAAGCGCTGCTCAAACAGCCGGAAAGCGCCATCGCCTTGCTGTCGTTTCTCAAAACAGCGGCCGCGGAACCGACGGCGGCCCATGGCAGTGCATGGCACGAGCACAGCCAAGCGCTGCAACACTTTCTGGACTTGAGCGCAGCAGATATTCCACAGTTAGGCCGGCGTTGGTGGCAAGTGTTGTTGCAGCATCTGCTGTTTAGCAAAGACCTTGTATGGACCGACGCGCAGCAACAACTAGTGACGCAACTGCGCAAAGAACTGCAAGCGCATGAACTGATCCACAAACAAACCGTGCTTTTGGAGCGCAGCGCTCGGCTTGAACGCTCGCTGAGTTTAAACAGCGCCAAAATCGAAGCCTGTGCGCAAATTCATCGCTTGGAGTATCGCGCCAGACGCGGCGAGCTGCGCCAAGTGGTGCTGACCGATTACATCCGCGACGAAGCATTAAACGCCACCACCGACTTGGGCGATGGCAATTTAGGCGCCTGGCCGGTATTTCGGCGCTTAGTAGAAACCAGTGAGATCGCGCAGCGCATCGGCCTACTGACCGGGCGTCTGTGTGTGATCCCGCACAGCTTAAAAGACCAGCTGCACGCTGAATTGCCGGCAGATAAATGCAGTTGGGCGACACTCGACGCCGCTGGCCATTTTCTGCAGGTCACAGCGCCGCTGAACTTGCTGACCACCGCCTTCACCCGTTTGCTGCTGCGCGGTGACTTGCAAGTGTTGGTCGGCACGCGCGCTTTGCTCGGTGAAGGCTGGGATGCGCCTGTGGTCAATTCGTTGATCCTCGCCAGTTCGATTGGCTCTTTTATGCTGACCAACCAAATGCGCGGCCGAGCCATTCGGATTGATGCAACGCAACCTGGCAAAGTCAGCTCGATTTGGCATTTGCTGGCGATTGCCGGCAACTCGCCCAGCGGCTATCTAGATTACGCCAACTTGAGACAACGTTTTGACACCTTTGTTGGTCTGTCGGAACAACAACTTAGTATCGAAAGCGGCTATGGCAGGCTGCACAGCCCCACTCTGTATAACCCACAGATGCGGTTAGACATGTTGATCTGGCGGCACAATCGCAAAATGGTCAGCCGCTTTCATCAACGTGCGTCAGTGGCCACACGCTGGCAACAAGCCCTGACGTTAAACGCCCATGCCCGCGTAGCGCCTAGTGTGTTAACCGCGCACGCACCGCGTTTTCAAGGCATATTATTAAGCAATACGTGGCGCAGTTTATGGCTGCAGACGGTATTGGCGCTGGTGTATTTCAGCATGTGGTATGGCCTTATCGGTTTGCCGGTCATGACGGAACATCCACTGTATTGGCTGATGCTGGTGGTTAGCGCTGTGATGCTGTACCACAGCCCGAAAGTCTGGCAGAACCTGCGCGTGTTATGGCGTCACCTGCCGGTGGACGGTTCCATGAAACAAATGGGCCATGCATTGGTGCATGCCTTGTACGACGCGGGTTACCTGACGACGCCGCCGCAACAACTTAAACTCGATTTTCTGCAAGTACGGGGTACCTCAGACACATGGCTGACGCTACAAGGGGGGAGTTTTTATGAAGCCTCGTTGTTTGCTGATTGTTTTGCCGAGCTGCTGGCACCTATCGAAAATCCGCGCTATTTGCTCAAGCGCCACGGCAAGTTTTTAGGGCAACAACGCGTCGATTATCATGCGGTGCCGCTGAAGCTAGCGCAGAAAAAGGACACGGCCGAGTTGTTTTTCCGCCACTGGCAACACTACGTCTGCCCGTCCGAGCTGATTTACACCCGAAGCGAAAGCGGTCGCGTCACGTTACTGAAAGCCCAAGCGCAAGCCTTTTCGACCGTGTTTGGCAACGAGGTCAAACGGCAAGATCGCTGGCGCTAGCGCAGGGCAAGGGAAAGGGAAAGGAAAAGGAACAGCGCAAGGCCAAGTAAACGGCGCCGCAAGTTGCGCGCAGTTATCGCTGAAACACCAGACTCACTTGCACGCCATCCGCCACGTTGGCTATCCGCAGCTCGCCTTGATGCAGCAGCATCACTTGCTCAACAAACGCCAGTCCCAAACCTGTGCTTTTACTGGGCACGCCGCCTTGCGACTGCGGCCGTGGCAAGGAATAGAATTTTTCGGTCACTCGCGACAGCGCATAGTCTGGGATCTGCGGGCCTTGGTTGGCCAGCGTCAACGCAATATGTTGCCCTTGCTGTTGCAGCTGCCAGCGCAGATAACCGCCGCTTGGTGCAAAATCCATCGCGTTATCAACCAGGTGTTGCAGCGCCTGTTGCAGCAGCGACGCATCGCCCAGCACCGCATAATCGCTATCACTGTCTGGCAAACTCAGAACCAGCTGTTTGGCATCAAACCGCGCTTGGTTTTGCCTGCAGATGTTGTCGATTAAGCTGCGCAACGGCACTGGCTGTGGCGCTGCCAAATGCGGCAGTTGTTCCAAACTTGATACTTGCAATAAGCGCTCAGTTAACTGCGTCAGACGTTCGGCTTGTTGCGAAATATGCCCCAAGAATTTTTGCTGCTGAGCGCTGGGTAACGGCCGCTCAGCCGTGCCTGACGCCAAAATTTCTGTGGCGGCACGAATGGCCGTCAGCGGGCTTTTTAATTCGTGAGTGAGGGTTTGCAGCGCTTGGTCGCGCAGCGCTTTGCCTTCTAACGTACCGCGTAAGGTATCGAGCTTTTCCGCCAGCTCGCCAAATTCAAAAAACAGCCGAAACTGCGGCGGTGCTACTCGAAGCCCTGCATTGAGGCTGTGAATATACTGACGCAGTCGGTTCAGCCCCAGCTGCAAGCGCCACGTCAACAAAGCCCCAACCAGCAAACCTAACGCCATCAGCAACAAGCCGCGCTCTAGCACATAACGCTGACTGCGATCGATAAAGGGCTGCAAACTGCCATTGGATTTGGCCAGCGTCAGCACGCCGATGATCTTGCCGTCGGCATTACGTATGGGCGCTGCGATATGCATCACCGACGGCGCATTCGCATCCAAGCTGGCTTTGCTGGAACGTGCACCGTATTCACCACGCAGCGTTTTGTAGACGTCGTTCCAACGCGAGTAGTCCTTTCCGACTGCTTGGTCTGTGCTATCAAACAGCACAATGCCGCGATCGTCGGTGATATAGAGGCGATAATCGGGTTTTTCACGCGGTAATCCCCACAAATTGCTCGGGAGAGATCGCTTGCCATAATTGCGCAGCAGTTGCTGCAACTGCGGGTTGGCCACGTCGCCTTGGCGCAGGTACGGACTGACCAAATCGGCCAAATGCTGACTGGCATCAATTAAGGTCTCTTCACTGGCTTGGCGAAACCCCGGTTTGATTTGTTCGCTTATCAGGTTCAGCACCAAATAGCCGGTCAAGCCAACCAACAGGAAATACAACAAAAACAACCGCAAGGCGAACGGGATCCGCAGGTGACGCCATAGCCGCTGACTGATGCTGCGCCGTGGCGCTGGGCTCGCTAACCCGCTGTTGTTAGGCGAGTTAAGGCTTGCCGAGCTTGCAGGCGGTGAACTCGCTAAATCCGTGGCTGCTGGATTTGAGGTTGCTGGATTAGTGGGGCCAAGACTGGTGGTGGCTGGATTAGTCGGCTGCGAGCCAGGCGCTGGCGCCTGACTGGCTGGTGAAGTCGTGGGCTCAGCACTCGCCGAGTCCGTGGCAACTGGATTCGAGGTTGCAGGATTGGTCGACTGCGAGCCATGCGCTGGCGCCTGACTGGCTGGTGAAGTCGTGGGCTGAGCACTAGCCGGCTGCAAATGTTCTGCTGGTGAATGTTCGATTGGTGAATGCTCAGTCATGCTGCAGGCCTAACGGCAAGCCTGCGAGCTCGTCAACACCCGCCGGTTCAAACCGATAACCAAACCCGCGCACTGTTTGAATATAACTGCGCGGCGACACCTGTTTGCATTTGGCGCGCAGGCTTTTGATATGCGTGTCCATGTTGCGCTCATACGCGCTACTTGAGGTTTGGCCGCACGCCAGCAACAAGGTTTCGCGGCTATGCACCTGCTGCGGCTGCGCTAAAAAATGCGCAAGCAACCGATACTCCAGCGCGGTTAACTCCAGCAACTGGCCGCCCAACCAAATCCGGCAACTGGCACTTTGCAGGATAAAATCGCCCAGCGTTAACCCCGCAGGCGCGGTGACGGCCTGAGGTGGGTTCAAGCTGGTGTGAACGGGCGTCGGCTGACTGTGCGACAGCTGCGCCGGGCTTGCTGACGCCGCGGTGCTTAGGGGCGCAGGCGTGTTCATTGACGCTAGCGTGCTCATTTGACCCGCCAGCGGCCGCTGCCAGCGTTTGAGATTAGCCCGCACCCGCGCCACCAATTCGCGCGGACTAAACGGCTTACTGATGTAATCATCAGCGCCCAATTCCAAACCGACCACGCGGTCGATTTCGTCGCTGCGCGCGGTCAAAAACAACACAGGCACCTCGCTGTGTTTGCGTACTTCACGGCAAAACTCAAAGCCACTGCCATCGGGTAGCCCGACGTCCAACACCACCAAATCTGCCTGTTGCCACTGGTTTTTGGCATCACTGAGCAATGGGCTCCAATGCGTACTCCAGCCTTCGGCTTGCAAACTAAACAGCAACGCGTCCGCGATAGCGGGTTCATCTTCCACGACTAAAATATGCGGCATCATGCCTCCAAGCTGGGGATGGTGGTGCGGGGTGCGCAGGCGAGCGCAGGCGAGCGCAGGCGAGTATTGTGCCGACTGCCGGCGGGGCGTGCAAGGGAGTTGAGGGTCGCGAGGCAGTCGTGGCTGTTGGTGGTTTGAATTTGTTTTTAAATGATTTTCGCCTGCGCGGCGAGCGGGTTTGCCGGCGGCGGGTGAGGATTCGCACGCTGGTTTTTGCGTTGATTTTTAATTGATTTTCGCCTGCGCGGCGAGCGCGTTTGCCTGCCGCAGGCGTGGGTTGTTTTTTCTAAATCATTTTCGCCTTCGCGGCGAGCGTGCATGCCTGCCGCAGGCGTTTCTTTCTTTTATCAAAGCCTTCGGCTTTGACCCTAAAGGGCCGGCTTCGCCGTTCAAACGCTAAAGCGTTTGTGCTTCGCCAAAAGAAAGAAACCAAAGAAAAGGCGACCCCGGGATCGCTCGAAATCCCGCTAAAAAATTCGCTTGCCAAGGCGCCGTCATAACTC
>DMYW01000029.1:26378-26609 GCA_003482455.1 Rheinheimera sp.
TAACGGCTCGCTTTACGGGGATTAAAAGCGAAAGGCGTTTGCTGTTGAAGCTCTGTGCTTGTGCTTTTAAACACCCCGTATAGCGATCTTGTCGAAAACGAGTGGCCCAAGTTTTAATCGTGTAGCGACCAGACCGTATGCTCGAACTGATGAAAGTGGCACGATAGCTTCAAATAAGTTGTTTCAGCTCAGCTCTTCGCTGTTGCTCTTGCCCGCCCCGTAAAGCGAGCC
>DMYW01000029.1:26945-27121 GCA_003482455.1 Rheinheimera sp.
AAGCTTTTAAAAAGCTCGCCGCCAAGGCGAAATCACTTAAAAACTCAATCAAAAACCAGCGTGCGAAACGGCGCCTGCCGCAGGCAAACACGCTCGCCGCGAAGGCGAAAATGATTTAGAAAACCACAACCAGCGTGCGAACCCAAACCTGCAGGCCAGCAAAGAAAGTGCCTCGG
>DMYW01000029.1:27288-39419 GCA_003482455.1 Rheinheimera sp.
AGCTTTTAAAAAAGCTCGCCGCAAAGGCGGAAACGATTTAGAAAAAACACAACCAGCGTGCGAACCGGCGCCCCCCAGCGCGCGAAACCCACTCAAACCCGCCGACTAAACCCCCACACCGCGCCCTGCAGCCACACCGCTAGCAGCGGGATAAAATAAAACGCCGTTGTCAGGCCTTGCGCTTGCGCCCATAACCCGATGCCAAGGCCGGCGAGTTGGCTGCCCAGCGAGCCGGCGATATTGGATAACCCCGACAGCACCGGGCCTTGCTCGGGCGATATATCCATCGCGGTGGCCAGCAGCAGCGGGTACAAACCGCCAAGGCCAAGGCCTAACAGCAAATTAGCCAAGGACAGCGCTTCGGCCGATTCAAACGCGCGCACGCCAATGGCGCCGAGCAGCATGCAGCTGCCCAGCACACGCAGTAACAACCGCACGCCAAACACTGGAATTAGAAACGAAAACCCCAAACGGCTGATCACCATGCCGCCGGTAAAAAAGGCAAACACTAACCGCGCTTGCTCGGCGGCCAGGGGTTGCTCGGCGGCCACGGCGTAACTGACAAACCAGTTGCCATTACCCCACTCCACCGCGCCGTAGCCAAACATGGCAAGCGCCAACGCCACAAACTCGGGTTTAACCAAGGCGTCGCGATACGACAAGCTGGTTTTGGGCGCCGACGCCAACACCGCCAGTTGCAGCGGATGGCGCGACAACGCATAGGCCCATGCCGCTAGCAGCACTACGCTGGCTGCCATCAAGCGCACTGGCACGCGCCAGCTAGCAAGGTCTGGCGACCAGTACAACACGATGACAAAAAACGGCGCCGCCAAGGTGCCGAGGCTAAACATAAAATCCATGATGCCCATCATGCGCGCGCGTTTTTCGGCAAACAGCCGCGCAATCAGCGTATGACCAATGGTAAACATCACCGAGGCGAACAAGCCAAACAGCCCAGCACAGACAAATAACTGCCACACATCCTGACTGTAACTGATCAGCGCCAACAGGCTTGCCACACACAGCGCCAACCCCGCAAACAGCCGCAAGAACTCGAATTTTTGCACGTATTTGCCGCCTAAAAACGAGCCGGAAATAGTGCCCAAGGTCATGGTGAGGAAAAACCAGCCGCTGGTGGCGGCGCTCATATTCAAGTCTGCGCGGATATCCGGCAGCAGCACGCCCCACAGAATTAATTGCAGCCCCAATAAGAAAAAACCGACGTAAATCAACGCCGCAGGATAGGCACGTTTCACAAAAGACTCCAGCACGCAGGCCACTACAGAGCTGTTGATTATATCGCCAATTAAAATTGTAAGCGCTTTCTTTTTCTGAATTCGCCACTGAATAGGTTTGCAGTGCTGTAAAAGGCCGCGCTGCGGCCCAAAAACACAACACCTCCACCCAGGCGGTTTTACCCGCCGTTGCGGGTTTGCGTCGCAGCAGCGTTGGCGAAATCAGCTCGCGGCATTATTCCCGATGTGGGATAACACAAGACACTGCGCTATTGAGCACGCACTACTTGGCAACTAACACGTGCCCAACACACGCCGCTGCATCGTGCACTTGCTGGTGTAAAACAAGCGCACGGGAGGCAGGTTTAAGCGCTTGCACCACGTCGGCTTGCCAAACCACCATGGCAGCCGTCAAGACGCAGCGAGCTTGGCGGCTGTCGCAGCACCTCGCTCGCTTGCACATTGTCCATCACACCCGAAAGGTCGCCACCATGGCTTCCAGTTCTTCAAATTGGCGTTGCAGGCGATTGCATTCGGCCAAGGTGGCTTGCAAATGCTGTTGGCCTTGTTCGGCTAACTCGCTGATTTGATGAATATCGTTATCCAATGACTGAATAGTGCTGTTTTGCTCGCGGGTGGCGCCTGCGACTGCGTGGTTCACATCGTCAATCGCGCCGATGGCTTGATTAACTTGTTGCATTCGCTCGCCGGCTTGCGCCGCCAACGCCACACTGCTGCTGCTTTCGGCGATGCTGGCTTTCATCACATTGACGGCCGACGCCGAGCCAGCCTGCAACTGGCTGATGGTTTGTTGCACTTGTTGCGTCGATTGTTGGGTGCGCTGGGCTAATTGCCGCACTTCGTCGGCGACCACCGCAAAGCCGCGACCGGCATCACCAGCTCGCGCTGCTTCAATGGCCGCGTTCAGCGCCAACAAGTTAGTTTGTTCGGACACGCCCCGGATCACTTCCAGCACTTGGCCGATACTGGCGGTGTAGGTTTCCAAGCTGTCCATGGTTTGCTGCGCTTGTTGCATTTGCTCGGCTAAGTGTTTAATCGCCGCGATATTGGTAGTCAGCGCTTGTTGGCTTTGCGCCGACACGTCACTGGCGCTGCTGGCAAGGCTCGATGCATGCGAGGCGTTTTGCGAAATACTCACCGCGCTGCTGGATAATTCATTGATGGCGGTCGCCACGCTGTCGGTGCGTTTGGCTTGTTCATCATGCACTTGCTGACTGCTGCGCGTCTGCTTGACCAAACTTTGGATCGATTGGTCCAGCTGCTCTGTGGTGCGCTTCACCCGCGACACTGAGCCGTGAATTTTTTCGACAAAGCGGTTAAACGACTGCGACAACTCGCTGAATTCGTCCTGGCCTCGAATAGCCAAGCGGCGGGTGAGATCGCCTTCCCCGTCGGCAATATCTTTGATGGCCGTATTCAGTTCGGCCATTGGCTTGAGCAGATAACTGAGTAAAAACTTCATCAGCACCACCACCGCCAGCACGCCTAGCGCCATATACAACAAGGCGATATTGCGAAAGGCGTCGACTTCGGCATACACAGCGTCTTCGTTGACCACCACGGCCAAGTACCACTGCACGTTTTTGATGCCAGTGACCGGAATAAACGACACCAGCTTATGCTCCTTACCAACCGTCACTTCGGCGAAGTCTTTCTGCATCGGTAAGGTTTTGCCGAAATAATCGGCCATCGGTTTGTCGTTAAAGCGTTTTTCGGGGTGGCTTAAAATGCGCCCTTCGTTGTCCAGCAACACGGCAAAGCCAAAGCCTAAGAAATTGATTTCATTGACCGTTTCAGCGACAGTCGCCATTTCGATATCACCACCGGCCACGCCAATCAGGTTGCCGTTTTGCACAATCGGCACCACAGCCGTGATGGTTAAATCATTGGTGGTGGCGTCTATGTAGGGCGTGGTAAAACCTTCGTCGCGTTTTTGCGCCGCCAGCTGGTACCAAGGCCGAATGGTTGGGTCATAATCGGCGGGCAGCTGAATGCTGGGGTCATCCAGCACAAATTGTTTTTCCGCTTTGCCGATGTAGACGTTTTTAAAATCACCGGCGACACGTGCGTCTTGCATGCGCCGCAGCATCACCTCGTTGCTATCGTCCGCTTGGTGCCGTTCGGCCACCGATTTGACGATTTGTAGCTTGCCATTGAGCCAACCGGCAATGTTATGCGACACCGCCTCAGACACGGCATTTAACACAGCTTCCAGCTGCGTCTGCGTTTGCGAGCGCATCAAGATAAAATTGTTGACCGTGAAAACCCCAAGGATCATCACCAACAACAAGGAAGTGGCTAACGTCACCTTGCTGGTAAACTTCATCGCTTGAAACATAAAACACCCAACATCATTGATTTTGTTTTGATTGGCAGGTCAGCCATCGCATGGCGCCCATCGCATGGTGATGCTCGTGCATCGCCGGGTCCGCCGTCGATTTGTGTAAGGCGAGCGCGCAAAGACCACAGCTGCTTGCTTGTTGTAGCAAAAAAAATTTCAATGCGCAGCTGAATTTATGTCAGCCACAACGCAAAAAGCCACAGGACAGAGCAGCTGTTCCTAACATCGCTGTTTGCGCTGCCGCCACCCCAAGCGCCGGCGTACACACGCCGCTGGTCGCAGTAACTTACCGCCAGCAAACAGTCTGTTCACGGCAACAGGTTCGACAGGCTCGACGCGCAGTGGTAGGGTTGGCGCCTGAGTCGTTGTTACCCCAGATGTGAAAAGTGATGTCGAAGAACTTAACGCCTTGGCGCAGGTCGTCGACCAAGGTCGCCTGCAAGGCATGATTCAAGCCAGTGATTTAGTGCAATGGCTGTTGCAACAATGGATTTTTCAGGAGCCAACCCGATGACCGAATCGTCAACCTTGCACGTTGCCGTGCTGCAAAGCTCGCTGCACTGGCAGCACGCCGCCGCCAACCGCGCCCAGTTTAGCCAGCAGATCGCCGAGCTGGTGCAAAGCACTGCCGCGCCGTTGGACTTGCTAGTGTTGCCCGAGATGTTTAATTCCGGCTTTTCGATGCAGCCCGAGCGTTTTGCCGAAGACGCCAGCGGCGACACAGTGCAGTGGCTGCAAGCCCACGCCAAGCAGTATCAGCTGGCGCTGGCAGGCTCAATCGCTATTCGCACCGCGCAGGGGTTTGTCAATCGGCTGCTGTTTGTGACGCCCGATGGCACAGTGCAGCATTACGACAAACGGCATTTGTTTCGGATGGGCGATGAGCACCAGCATTATCAAGCCGGTCAGGAGCGAGTGATTGTGCAGTATCGCGGCTGGCGAGTGTTGCTGCAGATTTGCTACGACCTGCGTTTTCCGGTGTTTGCGCGCAATCGCAACGACTATGACCTGGCCTTGTATGTGGCGAATTGGCCAGCGCCACGGGCGCGGATTTGGAGCACTTTGTTAAGCGCCCGCGCCATTGAAAACCAAGCGTATGTGATTGGCTGCAACCGTGTCGGTGATGACCCCAACGGCTTGCAGTACAGCGGCGACTCTGTGGTGCTGGATGTTGTCGGCGCACCGCTCGCCAGCCTCCCCGCGCACAGCGTTGGCGTGTTAAGCGCCACACTTGATAAACAGGCACTGGACGAATTTCGCCGCAGTTTCCCAGCGGCGCTTGATGCCGACGACTTCACGCTTGGCCACTAGCTGCGTCGTGCAACGGCGACGCGTTTTGCAACCGCTGTCTTCAACCGCTTTGTGCAACCGCTTTCTACCACGGCTTTGTGCAACCACTTAAAATACGACTGGGCCGGCAGGCCCAGTTGGTTTAACGTTTTAGCGCGCTGCCAATAGTCGCAGCCGCGCCGCCGCTTGCTCCAGCGTGGCGGTTTGTTTGGCAAAACAAAAGCGGATGATCCGCTGGTCTTGTTCCTTGCGCGAAAACACCGATAGCGGGATAGCAGCCACCCCATGCTCGATGGTTAACTGGCGGCAAAATGCCACGTCGTCTACCTCGCTAATGGCGCTGTAATCGGCCAATTGGAAGTAGGTGCCGCGACAAGGCAACAACTGCAACGCGCTGCCTTGCAACAGATTGGCGAATAAATCGCGTTTTTGCTGATAAAAAGCCGCCAGGCCGCTGACCAGATCCGGCGCTGTGTCCAGCAATTCGGCGATGGCGTATTGCGCCGGCGTAAAGCTAGAAAAAGTCACATATTGATGGATTTTCCGAAACTCCACCGACAGCTGCTTCGGTGCGACGCAATACCCCAGTTTCCAGCCCGTCACATGAAAGGTTTTGCCAAAGGACGACACGATAAAACAACGTTCGGCCAATGCTGGGTAACAGTTGGCGCTGAGTTGGCGAGTCGGTTCGCTTGCGCCTTGAAACACCATGTGTTCGTACACTTCATCGCTGATGCAAAACAAACCGTGGCGCTGCACTAACTCGGTTAACGCTTGCCAATCGGCGGCGTCAAACACGGCGCCGGTTGGGTTGTGCGGCGAATTGACAATAATCAACTTGGTTTGTGGGCTGATCCGGCGCTCGACCGCGGCCCAATCCACTGCAAAGTCAGGGGCTTGCAGCTGAATATGCACTGTTTTACCGCCGGCTAATTCCACCGCTGGCTGATAGCTGTCGTAGGCCGGGTCAAACACGATCACTTCATCACCAGGGCGCACCACGGCTTGGATCGCCACAAACAAGGCTTCGGTGGCGCCGCTGGTCACCGTTACTTCATCGACGGCCTGCACGTCGCGGCCGTAACAGCGTGTGACTAATCGGCTGATTTGCTCGCGCAGCTCCAACACGCCAGGCATAGGCGCATATTGATTGCGCCCGGCCAGCACATGCCGCTGCAGCGCGTCTAACAAACGAGGTTCGACTGGGAAATCAGGGAAACCTTGTGACAAATTCAGCGCTTGGTGTTCCAGCGCCAGTTGCGACATGGTGGTGAAAATCGTGGTGCCGACATGCGGCAATTTACTGCGTAAATCCATCGGGTACCTGCGCCTTCTAACGACGGGCGTCTATCAAATCAGAAATTCCATGCTAGCACGGCAGCTTTGCTGTACCCAATCACCTGGGCGTAAAACTGTGGCAAATCCGCGTTAAGTTGTTTTAAATCCTAGATATTTTGTCATGCGCAGTGGCAATTCACCCCGCTACAGGCATAGTCGTGTGCAGGCACTCGCTGTCGATTGGTGTGGCAAAACGCTTGGCGTTGTGGCGCTGCGCTGTTAGAATTTGGACAGTTTCACGTATAGACGTCCAAACGTAAAGAAAGATGAATACAACAACCAATACCCATCAACTGAATCCAAACGCCATCGGTTTATGCACGCTCGGTCGGCAGCTCGCCAACAAAGGCTGGCTGGCGGCAACCGGCGGTAATTTATCGATCCGCAGCGGCGAGCACAGCTGCTTGATCGGCAGCGCCCACAAGGACAAAGGCGATTTAAGCCCGAAAGACTTGTTGCAAATCGACTGGCAGGCGCAGGATGCCGCCACGCCAAGTTGGCGCGCCAGCGGCGCCCAAAGCGCAAGCGCCGCCACTGAGTTGCATGTGGCTTTGTATCAGTTAAATGCCAGCACTAAAGCCGTATTGCACACCAACTCGGTCGCCGCCGTGGTGTTGTCTCGCTTGGTGACCAGCGCCGCGCTGACATTGCAGGGGTACGCGGTGCAACAGGCCATTCGCGGCGCTGGCAGTGCTGAGCAACGCATCGAGTTACCGTTGTTTGACCACACCGACCACCTACCCTCGCTGGTCAACCTGCTGCAAGAAAGTCATCACGCGCAGGCACAGAGCCCGTTTGCAGGGTTGCCGTATGGATTTTTGCTACGCGGCCACGGCTTGTATGTCTGGGGCGACAGCTTGGATGAAGCCAAACGCCACCTCGAAGCCTACGAGTTTTTGATCGCCTGTGAGCTCGAGCGGCTGAAAATTGCTGGGCGCTGACAAAAAGTAAACATAGCGGCAAACTGCAGCTGACACGGGTCGCTGCAGCGCGTTGACAGCGTTTCAAGGTTTTATGGGGCACTTTAACTGCAGTTCAGCGATCCGCGGCACACCGTCTATCCAGAAGAACTTTTCATACGACAACGTACAAGCAGCAAAGCCCGCTTGCGCCACTCCCGCCTCCAGCTCGCGATAATACGCCGTCGCTTTGATGGCCAAAGGGAGCTGGTGTTGCAGTGGCCGTAATTTAGGATTGTGCGGGTTCCCTGCCGATGTTTGTGCGGCGGCAAGCGCTTCAGGCAGGTGCACGCCAAGACCTCGCGCTCCGCATCCTCTGACAACCCTGGCAAGATCCGAATGTGCAGTTCGCGCTCGGACAACACCAGCAATGGCAGCAGACTAGCCAATGACGCACCACCACTCGCTGGTTTGAGCTGATTGGACACTATCACCAGTTCAAGCGAGTTCGACTGCTCACCATAGCGCTCCAAACGCCTCAGTTTAAACTCAGTTGCTAGTGCAGTGTGCGCAAACAGCAGTAGTCATAACCCAGCCACTAATTTCATGGTGCACCTTCTTCAACTTGTCGCTTCGCTGTGATGGTTACCCGTCAAATCATTAGCGGGATCGCCGGCTTCGTAGCAGCTTTGCAAGTAGTGATCTTGTTCAGCTTCACATAGTCCTCAAGAGCTCGGGTGAACTGCGCGTTGCTGACTTGCAGAACTTTGCAGTGATCGTCGTTGATCGCCATGTCCTGCGTAACAACTTGGTGCGCAGCGACGTGCTGACAACCACCACCAATCGTCTTCGCTCGCCCCTGTTGCTCGCACTGCGCCACGTCCAACCAATAGCGGTATTCATTTACCGATTTGATACATGCTTCGTACGCGTAACGAGTCTCTTTTAATACCTGTGTGCGAGCTTCCCGATATTCTTTGGTCAATTCGCAAGAGATTGCCAGCGGAGACAAAGCAACCAACCACAATACGAGCAGCACAGAAGGCAATTTGTGCATGGGTCTCTCCATTGGCTGTCTGTTGATTGCCCCAAACGGGGTGTGCAAAAGCAACGTAATCGCGAAGTCAAACCAAATGCAGCCAAACTAAAAATGGGAATAATAGTTGGTATGCATTTGGGATTAAGTAAAGTTTTGCTGCTCATCTTTCTGCAGATCCAAGAAACATAACGTGCGCGGTAAGCGGACCAGCCAGCGGGCCCCTTGACCAAAAGGTTATGCATCTCCGATGACCTGACTGCGGAACTGGGTCCATTGCTCCAAGCCGAATGAAGGATTCTTCACTCGCTCCAGAAACTCGCAGGTGCTGAAATCCAGCGCCTGCCATCGCTCAGCAATGCACATGGCCACAACGGCGGGAACGACTGCCGAAGAAGCTCGGATGTGCATCATGAATCCTTCGCTTGGGTCGCTCTCTCCCATGTTGAATTCAATCGAGCCGTCCTGAGAATTGAACACTCCCCATGCAGGATCGGCCCAGCTAGTGCCGGGGAAATATCGTGAGATAGCCGCGCGGATCTCGGCACGACTTCCGAGTAAAAGGCACCGTTCCGTTTCTGGAATTTCGTCGATGGTTTCGTACTCGCGCGAGAACCGTTGTACCGATACGTCCCAACTCATGCGCCTGTCCTCCACGATTGCATAACAACCAAATTTAGCGCGGAAAACCGCGCAGCGGGTTGACGTTGCAGCCCACGAGCAGCATGGGCGATAGAATTTGCTTGTTAGGTGCGTTCACATACTTTCCAGCATAATACTTATACGCTTTATATTTAATTCTGTTTTCAAACGTCTCGCTAAGCCAGTAACCTCTTTTTCTTGATCACTTCTGCCAGCAACATTTAATTGAATACTTATGCCAGAGCTTTGCTTAAGCTTAATTTCGGTAATGAAATCATCTACGGATTTTTGAACACCATCAACCTTGACTGATTTATCGTCGATATAAATCGCAAAGTACTTGGCCTCGGGTTGAGAACCTATGTCGGCTGCAGGAGAACACCCGAATGTGTTCAGCAGCGCAACAATGCAAAATATTGAAATTAGAATCTGCTTCATAGTTCACCTAATGTCGCGAATCAGCCGCGAAAATTTCGCGCAGCGTAATTTTTGTCGGCTGAATTTTCTTGTCAGGCAACGAGCTGTCCGTAAGACCGGCATTTACGAAAAGCGAGTTCAAGTTGCGCATTTCTTTACGGCTTTGGTTTAGATGGGCAATTCCCGCCGACCGGTTGGCCACTTCGTTTGTTCTCCATCCAAAATTTCACGCTATACAGGCCTGAGAGCTTCCTGACTATGTATTCCTCTCCTGCAACTGCGTCGATCAACAGGCAGCCAGTTGCGTACGTATTCATGTAAGAAAACTCGACTTCAATTCGATGACTTCCTGGTGAAATAAAGGCCTTGTCCGGGAATCCCGTGAAAAAGTTGTATAGATTTTCGCCGTCAACACGGCTTATTTGAACAGTTTCATTTAGACCACGCAGCACCTTGTGATCGTGATCTGAATCTGTTTCGACGACGACAAAACTTCCTGGATTATTTGTATCGACACCCGCGGCTCTGTATGGGGAAGCAGAGCAGCCAACAAGGAGATACGCCGCGATCATGATGGTTAGGTATTTCAATTTGGTTTCTCCATATTTGCATAACGATGAGCGCACTTGCACAGTAGTGTGCGTGAATTCTTGTGCAATAATGAGCGAAGCGAATGCACTAAAAGTGCGCGTACACTACTGTGTCAAGTGACGGAACTTGTTAGCTCTTTTGTCCATATTTTTTTACTATTTCTCTCCGCTTTTCCATCATTTCCAGACAGCGCTCTTTATCGGACTCGGCCTCAGGAAGCTTACATAGAAGCGATTCAGTATCATCTTCGATTGGATTAGAACCGCGATAACTTGCGAGATTCTTAATCGATTTCTCCAAGTGCTCAAGGTGACTGGACAAAAACAGCTTCGAGAACAGATGATTTCCTGAATCATGGTACCAGTTGTAAGAATCTATGGCCTCGTTTATTGACATCTCTAATTCCCAATAAATATGCTTTAACTCCTTGTCACTCCCACCCTTCAAGTCTTTCGCTCTAAGTACGTCAATATTCGATGCCAGAACTTTGTCTAAGTGGTAATAGTTTTCCACGCCGGTATTAAAGCCGTAATAAACACCGCCACTAAAAGCAACCAAAAGCAGGGGAATGAATAACAATATATAGAGTTTCTTCTTCATATTTCTCTAGTGTCAATTTGGAAGCTAACGAAAAGCTAAAAGGCATTTTGCGGCATCGCTGCAAAATGTCCAGTGGAGGCCTAAGGCCGGAACGGTTTTGAGCGTGTTGTTATGTGTTTTATGCCGCATAGTGTTTTAAATATTCTTTTGCTAACTCAAAAGTTGGAATCAACGCTTTTTCATTCTCTGGTGACCAGAACGGTAGGCGCCATTGATGGTCACTTTTGAGAGTGAACGAATATGGCAAAAAGCATCCATTTGCCTGCTGATAAATTACATGCAGCTTTTGTATCTCAGGAATATGAAGCTCAAAAACTATTCTGGCAGCCCCATCTTCTTCTGTATCCACCCAAATTGCGCCGTATTTTTCTTCCATGCTCATTTACACATAACAATTTCATCAAAAGGAAAACCCAAGCTTTAAAGCAGGGCTCACCCTTTCTATTTTCTTTTACATTCCGCAACGCTATCGCAAAAGTCTATCTATCTCAAGCCTTTGCAAATTGCAGCAACGTTGTGGCTAAAAGAAATAAGGGATAAACCCGCCAAGTTCGTTGTGATGATCAAATTAACATACGGCACTTGGCGATTTGAGGGGGGGCTGTGTTGGATGGTCGCATTGCAAACGCTGGCAAGGCGCTTGGCGCGGGCGCTGGGCCCGCGGCCATTTGGGTTGCGTTATAAACCGATGCCGTATTCGACGACGGGTTCACTGAGCACGTCGGGACGGAAGCGGTCGAGCACCCAATCGATCAATAACTGGATCTCGGGCCTGTGTTCGGCGCTTTCGTGTTGCACCAAATAATAGTGGTCGCGGGTTTGTAGCTCGTCGTCAAACAGGCGCACTAAGCTGCCACTTTCAAACCACGCATTGCTGATCGGTAGTGGAATTAACGCGACGCCCAAGCCTTGTTGCGCAGCGCGCGCGACGCTAAACATGCTGTCGAGCTGGATAATTTGCCGAGGACGGAAATCCTCAAAGCCGGCTTGGTCCGCCCATTGATGCCAACACCAAGGCCGCGCCTGATGCACAATCAGCGGCACTTGCTCCAGCGGAAACTGCTCGTCTTCAGTTTGCAGTTTTTCGTACCACTCGGGGTTGCAGGCCGGCACATAACTGATCGGAAACAGCTGAAAGCTGGTTTTGTCGGTTGGTTGACTGCTGGCCAAGACGATTTGTAAATCGGTATGACGGCCTTGTTCGGCGCGGCTTTTCACTGTTTCTAGCTGCAAATTGATGTCGGGGTACAGTTCAGACCAACCGACCAGTCTCGGCACGAAAAACTCACTGGCAAAAAATTCCGGCAAGGTGATCGAGACTTTTTGCTCGCGCTTTTTTTGGCAAAACTCCTGCACTGTGCTTTCCAAGCCTTGCAGCAAGGGTTTGACCGCTTGATAAAAGCGTTGGCCTTCGCGGCTAAGCACCACAGCGCGGGTTTGCCGTTCAAACAAGGTAAAACCCAAACGGTCTTCCAACTGTTTGATTTGATGACTGACCGCCGACGGCGTCAGATACAACTGACGCGCGGTGTCTTTAAAACTTAAACATTCGGCCGCAACGCAAAAACATCGCAGGCCTCGAAGCGGGGTATGCACTGCCATCGCGAGGTACTCCTGTTGCAAAAACAGGATAATGCAAGGGCTGTGCAAACATTTAAGTTATTGATTTACATATAATTCAATAAATTTCACCCAAGGTAAACGCTTTCATTTGGACCATT
>DMYW01000043.1 GCA_003482455.1 Rheinheimera sp.
TGATAATTCACATGTATTAGAAATCAAAAAAAAGCCCACGGATGTGGGCTTTTTTATTCTGGTCAAAACTTGTAAAGCAAGTTACAGTTAATTACGGCCATGGAAAGAGGGATTTTAGCGTGTCAAGAATTTTATTGCTTTGTGCATTGCTATGCTGCGGGGTTGGCGTAGCCCAAACTCAGGATAAAAATTCAGGTGATAAAACCGTCTTTCTAACCGTGGATAAAAATAATGTGCCGGTGTTTTCTGACAATCCATCACCAGGCGCAACCCAAGTTAAAATCAAAGAAACTAGCAACAGTATGCTACCGGTCAATCCGGTCAATTTGCCAACACCATCATTCGACGATAACCCACAATTCCAAGTCACCATCGACAAACCGACTAACGAAGAAACCATCCGTGAAAACAGCGGCACTATCTACGTTTCAGGCTTAGTCAGTCCGATGTTTGCGCAAGGTTTGCGCGTACAGCTTTATTTGGACAACAAACTGGTGGCAGGCCCTTCCGGTAACGCCAACTTCATTCTGCACGATGTCGACCGCGGCGAGCACAAATTACGCCTCGAATTGCTCGATCGGAGCGGCAAGATAATTGCAGAAAGTACTGAAATCACGGTGTTTTTGCATCGTGCATCAGCAATTTCACCAAAATAGTGCACAACTAGCGGTTCACAGCCTCAGCGCAACCACTATACTGCACTAAATTGGTGCAGATAGGAAAACCAGTGAATACCGCATCCGCCTCTTTTACGATACCAGGCCTCGACATTGCCGATCACTTAACCACCGCCATCTTGGTGCTGGATGATCGTTTACATGTCAAAAGCTTTAACACGGCGTGTTGTGCCTTGCTTAGCATTGGTGAAAAACGCCTGATCAATCAATATTTCCCTGGGCTGTTTCAGTTCTCAGATCTGCAGGCCAGTCACTTGCTAAATACCTTGTCCACACGTCAAGGCTTTGGTTTTTCTGATGTCAGTTGTGTGCTACCGGATGGCCGCCATCTGTTATTGGATTTAACCGCCAACTGGTTAGAAACCAAAGAGCCTTGTTTGTTGATGGAGCTTCGCCAAGTCGATCAACAACGCAAGATCAGCATGGAAAGCTTGCAGCAACATCAGCATTTAGCGGCGCGTGAATTGATCCGTGGTCTTGCTCACGAAATTAAAAACCCGCTGGGTGGTCTGCGTGGTGCAGCACAGCTGCTGGAAGAATCGCTGACTGACGATCAAAAGGAATACACGCAGTTGATCATCGCGCAGGCCGATCGCTTGCGTAATTTGGTCGACCGGTTATTAGGCCCTTATAAACCGCCGCAACGTGTCGCTACCAACGTGCACCAAATCTTGGAACGCGTTAGCCAGTTAGCCCAAATGGACAATCCCAACGGTGTGGTGTTTGCACGCGATTATGACCCCAGCATCCCCGACTTTCAGTTAGACCCGGAGCTGATTGAACAAGCTCTGTTAAACATTGTCCGTAATGCGCAGCAAGTGCTGTTGGAAGGTGGCCAAATCACCTTGCAAAGCAGGATCTTGCATCAACATACCATCCATGGCCGGCGCCACCGCCTCGTAGCCACATTGAAAGTGATCGACAACGGGCCGGGCATTCCTGCGGCCATTAAAGATACCTTGTTTTATCCAATGGTCAGTGGCAAACCCGGCGGTACAGGCCTTGGCCTGTCAATCTCGCAAACCCTGATCCATCAACACGGCGGCTGGATTGATTGTGAAAGCTGGCCCGGCCGTACCGAATTCACGCTGTATTTACCCATCAGCTTTGACGGAGTTTAAGCATGCAACAAAACGTCTGGATTATTGATGACGACAACTCTATTCGCTGGGTGTTAGAAAAAGCCCTCTCGCGCGCTGGGATCGTCTGTGAAAGTTACGCCTCAGCGGATCTGATGTTGCAGCGTCTGGAATACGAACAACCTTCAGTAGTAGTTTCGGATATTCGCATGCCCGGCACGGACGGCATGGCATTACTCGGCAAATTGCAAACCTTAGCACCGGAACTGCCCGTGATCATCATGACCGCGCATTCGGATCTCGACAGTGCGGTGAATGCGTTCAAGCAAGGTGCTTTTGAATATCTGCCTAAGCCATTTGATGTCAACGAAGCCGTCAGTTTGATCAGCCGCGCTCTTGAACACGCCAACGCCAAAAAGCCGAAAAACAGCCAAGTGGCGCCTTCACATGTCCCTGAAATTATTGGGGAAGCACCGGCGATGCAAGAGGTGTTTCGCGCCATCGGTCGCTTGTCCCGCTCAAGTATCAGCGTGCTGATCAACGGCCAAAGCGGCACAGGTAAAGAGCTGGTGGCGCATGCGCTGCATAAACACAGCCCACGCAGTGCACAACCCTTTATCGCCTTAAACATGGCCGCCATTCCGAAAGATCTCATTGAGTCTGAGTTGTTTGGTCACGAAAAAGGCGCGTTCACTGGAGCGGCCACTTTGCGCAAAGGCCGGTTCGAACAAGCCGATGGCGGGACGCTGTTTTTAGACGAAATAGGAGACATGCCGCTGGATGTACAAACTCGGTTGCTGCGGGTGCTGGCAGACGGGCAATTTTATCGAGTCGGTGGTCATCAAGAAGTACAAGTCGATGTGCGGATCATCGCGGCAACTCACCAAAACTTAGAACAGCTGGTGGCCGAAGGTAAGTTCCGGGAAGACTTGTTCCATCGCTTAAATGTTATTCGTGTGCACTTACCGGCGCTCAAAGATCGGCGCCAAGATATCCCCAAACTGGCGCGGCATTTTTTGCATACCGCAGCGCAAGAACTAAATGTCGAAGCCAAAGATTTGGCTGTGGATACCGAAAAATATCTTGCGCAATTGGATTGGCCAGGCAATGTGCGGCAGCTGGAAAACACCTGTCGCTGGTTGACTGTGATGGCTTCTGGTAAGCAGATTTTGCTGTCCGATCTACCGGTAGAACTAACCAGCGCCCCGAAAATCCAAGTCAATACTGCTGGCACCAGCGATAGCAGCTGGCAAGAGCTACTGGCCAGCTGGGTGCAACAAAAACTGCAAACAGGTGCTGAGGATATTCTTGCCGAAGCAGGCCCAGAGTTTGAACGGATTGTGCTCAAACAAGCTTTGCATTACACCCATGGCCACAAACAAGACGCGGCACGTAAATTGGGCTGGGGGCGTAACACCTTGACACGCAAGCTAAAAGAACTGGATATGGAGTAAGTCGCAGCATCCCGACTCAATTAGCGAACCGCTAAACTGGCAGCAAAACGGGACAATTGGAAATGGTTCTACCACTTGTCCCGCTCCCCTCAGAAGACAAATGAGACATTAACAACTAAGCTCAGCGAAAATGTCAGCGGAGAAAGTTGTCATGCCACATCATCAGATAGATTTTCAATTTCTCGCTGCACCGAGTGATGTCAACTTCGGTGGCAAAGTGCATGGTGGCATGTTGATGAAATGGATGGATCAAGCCGGTTACGCCTGCGCCGTCGGTTGGACCGGTTGTTATTGCGTGACCATTTCAGTGGGTGCCATTCGTTTTCGCAATCCGGTGTATGTCGGGCAGTTGGTGCATCTGCACGCGCAAGTGGTGCATACCGGCAAAACCAGCGTGCAGATCTTTATCAGTGTCGAAGCGGCAGATCCTAAAACCATGCACGCCATTGAAACTAATCATTGCATTATGACGTTTGCCGCGATGAATGATGCAGGTGAACTCGTTGCCGTGCCGTCGTGGCAGCCACAATCCGCCGATGACTATTTATTGGAACATTACGCCATACAAATGAAAGGCTTCTCATGTGAAGCAGAACGACTGCTGACGCATCGCCAGCAGCCATTTGCAATTGATATTTTTGATGATAACCCGATCAGTAACATCGCGATGAAGCCGAGTTAGCGCGGTTCACGCTCATCCTCTTGTCGATCTTTCGCCCGTTCTTTCAGCTTGGCCATTTTGGCATCCAGCGTCGCTTTTTGTTCGACGGTTAACACGGCGCGAATGTCATGCAGCAGCTGCAAGCCGGCAATTTTCCGATCTAACATCTGGGTTTGTTGTTTTTCAAGTAAAGCGCGAGCGGCATTAGTGTCAAAGGTGTCGGCTTTCACTAATGTCTGCAGTTGCTCTTGCTGTTGTTGCATTTGTTCGCGCTCTGGTTGGCTAGCACGAAACTTGTCGGTCAAATCGCGAATTTGCTGTTGCTGCGCGTCAGTCAAATCCAAGCCTTTTAACATCCGATGCAACATCATGCCAGGCATAGCGCCTTCGTCTGCGTGATGAGGTTTTGCGATTGCTCCAGCACTGCCAATTGACAGCAGGGTCATAAACAACGCGGTCGCTAAGTGAGTAATACGGCGAGATTTCATAGTTAACACTCCATTGGGTTGCAAGTTGGCCTGCAGCGCAGGACATGACTGAACTATACGCCGTCAAACGCAAAGCAACGAAAACCCCAAGTAAAGGTTTGGTAAAGAGTCTTGTCGATTTATCATGGAATTTTACACTGGCACAAAAGACCCACTTAGCCCAGTATTCACTAAGTGCTGCAAGGAGAAGGTTGTGCAAAAACCGCATTTATTGTTGATTGATGATGACCCAGAGTTAAGCCAACTGGTGATCGACTATTTGTCGCTTGACGGTTACCACATCGATCACGCCAGTGACGGCATCCGCGGTTTACAGCAGGCGCAGCAACAGGAATATCAGTTGATTTTGCTCGACGTCATGCTGCCAGGTTTGGATGGTTTTTCGCTGCTACGGCAACTGCGGCAGCATCACTACGCCCCCGTCTTGATGCTCACCGCACGAGGTGATGACATTGACCGCATTGTCGGCTTGGAATTGGGAGCCGATGACTATCTTGCCAAACCGTTTAACCCACGTGAACTAAGTGCTCGTGTCAAAGCAATTTTGCGCCGGGTTGAACTCGCCGCAGCCAAGCAACAACCAGCCGTTAAAGAGCAATTAGAGCTGCATGGCGTGCGCTTAAATCGCGACAATCGGCAAGTCACGGTTGCCGAGCAGCTGGTGCTACTGACTGCCACTGAATTCGATATTTTGGACTATCTGATGCGCCATGCCGGTCGTGTTGTCAGTAAAGAAGAGCTGAGCAAAGAGATTTTAGGCCGGCCATTACAAGCTTACGACCGCAGTTTGGACATGCACCTGAGTAATGTCCGTCGTAAAATCGCCTTAGTTGACCCGCAAGAGCGCATCCAAACACTGCGTGGCGCTGGTTACTTATTTTTGGCGGCGCACGCATGAAGTCGAGTTGGTGGGTAAATCCATGGCGCTTGTTAGCGTTTCGGTTCTTTTTAGCATTTTGGTTGGTGATGGCACTGACGGTCACAGTGGCCGTGCTGTTGGCGCACACAGTGCAAGACGACACCGATATCCGCCGCTTACCACCTGGTCTTGAAGATGAAGTGAAACATCTGCTGCGTGGCCTCAATCGCTTTGACACGCTGGAAGAGCTGAATCAACGACTGAATCGCCGCGACCGTAACCGTTGGTTGGTGGTCGACCCCGAGAACAACCAAATCCTCAACGGCGCCATTTTGCCGGAAGATTTTAATCGGCAATGGCTGACCGAATTGTCGCAACTGAATCGTCCCCGCTTGTTAATCCATCGAAAAGTTGTGTTGGCCGGGCCTTTTTTAGTGATGTTTCACGACCGACCACTCGCGTTGTACCAGCAACGACCGCGGCCCGACGATGCCCCACTGTTGGCGTTTTTACCCAAATACACCTTGCCGCTGCTGTTATTATTTTTCAGTTTGATCGCGGCCGTTGGCGTTGCCTTAACACTCAGCCGGCCGCTGCGTCAGCTGCAACAAAAAAACTTGCAGTTTGCCAGTGGCGACCTTACAACCCGTGCAGGTTCGTTGGCTACACGCCAAGATGAACTGGGTGAGCTGGCGCGTGGCTTTGATGAGATGGCGGTGAAGATCAGTGATTTGCTGGAGAACCAGCAACGATTATTGCGCGATATTTCCCACGACTTGCGCACTCCACTGACCCGTGCACAACTGGCCATTGCATTGGAGCAACGCCAGCAAACGGGTGAGCAGCTCCCCCGCTTAAGCCAAGAGTTAGAACGCATCGACCAACTACTTGCCGAGTTGTTAACCTTCAGCCGCCTAGACGCGGGCCAATATCAAACCAATCTGCAACCGTTAGATTTAGTCGATTTGCTGGATGAATTGATCCAACTAAATCAACTCGAAGCAAGTCAGCGGCAACAACGCATCGTCTACCAAGGCCCGGCCCATTGCCAAGTACTGCTCGATTCAATGCTGTTAGGCCGCGCTTTGGAAAATATCGTCCGTAACGCGATGAAATACAGCCCAGAGCACACCGACATTCTGGTCAGTGTGTCGCAGTTTGCGCATGAAGTAGAACTGGCGGTGACTGACCAAGGGCCAGGTATACCGCCCGATGCGCTGCAGCGTATTTTTGAACCTTTTTATCGTGTGTCTGATAGCCGCAACAGCGCCACTGGCGGCACCGGTTTGGGGCTGGCCATCGCCGCTCAAGCGGTAAAACAACATAAAGGCCGGATCCAAGCCCAGTTGCCGAGCCACGGTGGATTGCGTATTGTCATGGTTCTTCCCCGTCTACCAGAGAGTCCAGCGTCGGCATGACCAACCCAGCCACTAATTTGCCATCACCGCCTGCCATGTTGCCGGTTATTGTGCCGCAGTTATCTGCCGTGCAGTTGTTTGACGAGGCAACGACCCAACGCCTCGCCGACTGTTGGTCCAAGGTTGTACACCACTTTGGAACAGGCGTTCGCGGCTGTCGTTTGCATTGGCTGCATTTACCGCATCCAGCGCCGCAAGGCCGCGTCTTGTTGGTGCCTGGTCGCATCGAAGCTGCGCATAAATACCTTGAAACCCTGCTTGATCTGCATAGCGCTGGTTATGAAATCTGGTCCATTGACCATCGTGGCCAAGGCGAATCTGCACGCGAAACTGCCAACTCACACGTCGGATATGTGGCTGCTTTTGATGATTATTGCCTGGATTTACAGCAATTAATCCAGCAGCTGCCAGAGGTGGCGTACCCAACAATAGCACTGGCGCATTCGATGGGCGGCGCCATTTTGTATCGCACCCTGCAACAGTTCGGTAGCGGCAATTTACTCGGGGCGATTTTCTGCTCGCCGATGTTTGGCATTCAAACAGCACCAGTACCGGCATGGCTGGCACCGCCACTAGCGCAATTGATGAAGCAATGGCTGCCAAAAAGCTTTGTACCCGGCCAGCAAAACTATGTCGCAAAACCGTTTGAAGGCAATGACTTGACTCAATGTGAACCGCGCTATCGCTGGTTTCGCCAGTTGTACCATCACCACCCGCAGTATCAACTAGGTGGCATCAGCTGGAATTGGCTCAGTTGCGCATTAAATGCCTGCCAACAGATCGTCAATGGACCTGCCCCCCAGTTGCCGATGTGCGTGATCCAAGCCGGTGGTGATCGAGTGGTGGATAACCAGGTGCAATTGGCGTTGAGCCAGCGTCATGGTTATGCATTTCATTGTGTCGCGGACGCCGAACATGAGTTGTTAGCTGGCACCGATACGCAACGCGCGCAGACGTTCGATGCGATCAATCAATGGTTGCAAGGGTTGCCAGCTAACAAAGCTGCGGTTGGCTAAAACCGCAGTTCAGGTTCGGGTAAAGCACTTTCTGGGTCGGCATGGATGATCACATCAGCGCGTGGGAACAAATTAGCGATTTGTTGTTCGGCTAAATCGACCACATCATGGGCTTGTTGCAAAGACCAATCGTCGGGCAGTACCAAACGCAGTTGAATAAAAATATGCGGACCGCCCTGGCGGGTACGTAGTTGGTCGGCGGCTATCACACCCGGCAACTGCTGCAAGGTGTCGATAATCATTTGCCGTTGTGGTTCGTCTAGCTCTTCGTCAAGCAAATGCCGCATGCTTTCGCCACCCAACTGCCAAGCGTTGAAACACAAATACAACGCAATTGCCGACGTCATCACCGCATCGGCCCACCAAATACCTTGGGCGACTAGTACTAACGCCATTAAGACCGCGGCATTCATCAACAAGTCGCCGCGGTAATGTGCCGAGTCAGCTTGTACGGCCAATGAACCGGTTTTGGCAATAATCCAGCGTTGTACCAGCACCAGACACGTCGTCAACAGCATACAAACCAAGGTGATACCAATACCCTGCGACAGCTCTTGGATGGGCTCTGGACTAAATAATCGACTGCCGCTTTGATACAACAACAACACGGCGGCACCGGTTAAAAACGCCGCTTGGAACAGCGCCATCACAGCTTCGGCTTTACCATGACCAAACCGATGATCGTCATCGGCTGGCTTTAATGCATAACGCAGCGCCAAAAAATTCAGACCCGACACCAATACGTCCAACATAGCGTCAGTAAAGGACGCCAACATAGCGGCTGCATTGGTTTCTATCGACGCATAAAGCTTTAAACTGACGATGCATAACGACATTGTCAGCGTGAAATAAGCCGATCGTTTGACCCAAAGGGCATAATGCGGATCTGTCATAGGAGTCCTTATTGGCCGCCAACGAATTGATGTTGTCGCCAGGCTTCGTAACAGACAATCGCCACTGAGTTGGACAAATTTAAGCTACGAGCATCGGCTTGCATGGGAATACGGATCCGCAATTCTGCCGGGATATTGTTACGGATCTCATCGGGCAGACCGCTGGTCTCTGAGCCAAACAATAACAAATCACCTACTTGATAAGCCACTTCAGTGTGCGGCCGACTGCCTTTGGTGGTCAGTGCAATGACGCGTTTTGGCTGGATGGCTTCAAGCAGTGCCGCGTAAGACGCATGACGAGTGACGTTGGCCAAATCATGGTAATCAAGGCCGGCGCGGCGCAGTTTTTTCTCTTCAAAATCAAAACCCAGCGGCTCAATTAAATGCAGCTGACAGCCGGTGTTGGCTGCAAGTCGAATAATATTCCCACAATTTGGAGCGATTTTTGGTTCAAACAACGCAATGTGAAACATCAGCAATACCACTAACTTAGCAAAAGTGCAGTATACCGAGGGTCGCCGAACCTGACCAGCTCAGACCTGTTAGCACTGGCGAAGTGCTTGGCAGCAGCTATAGTCAAATCAATTTAGGAACAACCAAGTTGCAAGGACTGCACATGATGGAATGGTTGACGATTGTCGTCGCTCTGCTTGGCTGCGTAACCCTCTGGCTGATTTGGCGTTGGTGGCAACGCGCTCATCCTGAACAAAGTATTCCAATCCACACCTTCGTACAGACCAGTCGTAATGCACACTGGTTATGTGACGAGCGGCTGACGATCATTGAACATAATACCGCCGCAACAGACTTGTTGAGCTTGCCAAGCCGCACCTTGCCTTTGTATTTTGGCCATGCTGCAGTTGAGTTAGCAACCGACGAGCTACAACAAGTTGTCAGTAGTGGCGAATGGCGAGGCCAAGTGTGGCTGGGGGAATTGGAGCGTATTCCGTGTATTGCCCGCATTACACCTTTGCAGCCTCACTATTGGTTGATCACGCTGGAACCCAACGCCACACAGCTGGCACTGCAACAGCAGCAACAAAACAGCCTGATGAGTGTGCAAAGCGGTTTACCCAATTCACAAGTATTTGAATTTGGACTTCGCCATTTCGCCGCACAATATCAGCAACATTGCCAAAGTTTTGCATTGCTGCTGCTCGAACTGCCCGAATTGCACAACTTGCAGCAGATTTTAAATCCCACCGAATTGCGCCAACTATGGCGTGAGCTAATCGCTAGCATACGGCCCGAATTGCCGATAGGCAGCTTGTTAACGGAACGCCAACCCAATCAATTGGGCTTGTTAGTACCTTTAAAACAAACAGGGGCCGCCGCATGGCAAGAATTAGAGCATTGTTGTGCCGAATGGTTGAGCTTTGCGCGTGGCCCCTATTTGCTGGGGAGTGTTGAAGTGTCGCCACAAATTCGCGTCGGTGCGGCAGTGTACCCTGATGCAGGCCGCGAACCGGACGAACTATTAAATCACACAGCGCAGGCGCTATGGCAAGCCAGACAGTCGCCTCAACAATGTGTTCTTTGGCAACAAGCATTAGCCACAAAGGAACAAAATGTCGAAGCGGAGGAACTGGAAAATGCCTTGGTGCAATACCAATGCGAAGTCCGCTACCAAGCAGTGCACACGCTCGAAACCAACCACATCGCGACGATGAACGCGCAAATCGTCTGGCATCACCCGCAACGCGGTCTATTGCAGTTCAACCAATTTGCCAGTGCCGTTGAACAAAATGGACTGCAACTGACGTTTGAGCGCTGGTTGCTCGAACAAGTCTGTTTGTCCTTGTCTCAACAGCCTCTAAATCAACAACATGCAACCATTATGCTGCAGATCTCAGCTGCACATTTGTTACATGGGCAGCTACTAAACCGACTTCAACAGTTGGTTTCGCAATACCGTTTGTCGCCGTCAAGTTTGACCTTGTGTATCACAGAACAAGGCTGGTTATTGGATGCTGCCTTGTTTGCAAAGCAATGCCAGCAGCTGGTCCGTGCAGGATTTTTGCTAGCGTTACAAGACTTCGGTCAGGGTCACTGTGCTTTGAAGATTCTGTCGTCCGTGTCATGGCATCAAGTTATTTTAAGTGGTCGGTTAATCGACCCAATTGAACACAGCGACACTGCCCGCAATCATTTGGCGTGTTTGATCCGCTTGATTAACGCACGGCAATTGCCGGTGACCGCCGCCGACGTGACGCAAGAGCTGCAAGCGTACCTGTTGCATGTGATGGGGTGTCGGGATGCGTATGGTGAATTTTGGGGGCCAGCGCAAACGGCGGCCCAGTGGCGGCAAGTCACCGAAATAGCAGAAACGGCCTAATTAGGCCGTTTTTTATTCGTCGCGTTTTTCGCGACCAAGCAAATCAACAGCTGCTAAGCGCGCGTCTTTGCCTTCGTAGAGAACTTGATAGATTTGTTCGGTAATGGGCATTTCCACACCAACACGTGTGGCTAAGTTAAACACTTCGCGGGCGTTGCGATACCCTTCCACCACTTGGCCGATTTGCGCCATGGCATCATCCACTGGCACACCCTGCCCTAATAACAAACCAAAACGGCGATTTCGCGATTGGTTGTCGGTGCAGGTTAAAACCAAGTCGCCTAACCCAGCCATGCCCATAAAGGTTTCTTTTTTGGCACCCAGCGCGCAACCTAACCGACACATTTCCGTCAGTCCGCGAGTGATTAAGGCTGTGCGTGCATTCGCACCAAAGCCGATGCCATCTGCCATGCCAGCGCCAATCGCGATGACGTTTTTAACCGCCCCACCCAGTTGCACCCCAATAAAATCGGGGTTGGTATATACGCGAAACGTCTTACCGCAGTGCAACAAGTCCGACAGCACTGTAATGAATTCAGGATCAGTTGATGACAACGAAATCGCCGTTGGTAAACCTTTGGCGAGTTCTTTGGCAAAGGTTGGGCCGGATAACACAGCCAAAGACACATCGTCACCAAGAATGTCCCGAGCTACATCTTGCAACAACCGGCCGGTTTCAGGCTCTAAGCCTTTTGTGGCCCATGCAACCCGGGCGTGAGGTAGCAAATTCGGTTTGATTAAGCGCAGCGTATCAGCAAAAGCATGGCTAGGTACCACAACCAAAATGTTTTGGCTCGCTTTTACCGCGGCCGTTAAATCATCGGTCACTGCGAGTTTTTCTGGCAATACAATGTCAGGCAAATAACGATGGTTGATGCGATCTGTGGCCATCGCGTGCATATCATCCTGATTACGTCCCCATAACAAGGTATCGTGACCATTGCGGGCCAAACAGATGGCAAGCGCGGTGCCGTAAGACCCCGCGCCTAACACTGTAATTGCTGCGCTTTTCATGCGTAATTAGTTCGGTTGACCAGCAATTTCAGCAGCTTGTAACTGCTGTTGCTGTTGCACGTATTGGGCGAACAAAGCATCGAAGTTCACCGGCGCAAGGTTTAGCGCTGGGAATGTGCCACGGTTCACCAGGTTTGATACAGCTTCACGTGCGTATGGGAACAAAATGTTCGGGCAGAATGATGCGATCATGTGCGCAAATTGTGGCTCTGGCACGTTCGGGATGGTGAAGATACCGGCTTGGTGCACTTCACACAAAAATGCAGTTTCGTCTTCAACACTGACGGTTGTCGTTAACGTTAATACCACTTCAAACAGACCGTCTTCTAACTTGGCGCTGCGGGTATCGATGTCCAATTTCACTTCTGGCTGCCACTCTTTGCGGAAAATCGCTGGCGCATTTGGTGATTCAAACGACACGTCTTTGACGTAAATACGTTGGATAGAAAACGGAATCTGTGAATCCGCAGCTGGGTTTACGGCTTGATCTGTCATGATAAGTCCCTGAATTTTTTAGTTGTTTATTGCAGCAGTGGATCTAATTTGCCTTGCGCGTCAAGCGCGTACAGATCGTCACATCCGCCGATATGTTGTCCGTTGATAAAGATTTGCGGCACTGTGGTACGCCCTTGTGCTTTTTCGATCATTTCTGGGCGTAGTTCCGGTTGTTCATCAATGCGGAATTCGGTGAAGCTAACTCCTTTTTGAGTTAGCAATGCCTTGGCGCGAACACAATACGGACAATACACTTTCGTGTAAATAGTGATGCTAGCCTTGCTCATGTCGACACCTGTTACTTCTGTTATTTTCTTACAACTGGCAGCTTGTCATCTGCCCATTTTTGCATGCCGCCCGTCAGTACAGACACTTGGGCAAAGCCAGCAGCCAGCAGCTGTGTAGCCGCTTTTTGCGCGGTCATTCCGGCATAACATACAACAATAATGGGTTTGTCTTTGTAGTTTTCAAGGTTGGTCAGTTGATTGGCAAGATCTGCGGCAGGCACATTTTTGGCGCCGGCAATGTGGCCCTTGCGGAAATCATCGATGGCACGAATGTCCAACACTTGGCCATCGGCACGGTTCACCTGCAGCGTTAACTCCGCCGGGGTAATCATGCGGAACTTCGCGGTTAAACCTTGAAAAGTCGTCACAATAATTGCAATTAAGCAGCCCACCCAGGCCATCGACAAAATGGGATGGTTGTGGGCGAATTCAAGAATCTGTTGCATAGGGCTTCACTCCTGCCGGTTGCGTGGTCGCCGGAGTATAACGATTTTCCACTGTAAATACAGCCCATGGTCAGTCCAGCCGCAGATCCTGCTGGCATTTCCCCCACCAACTGCCGATTGTTTGACCAGCTTCGCTTGGAGTCAGCGCTAGTTTTCCGGTAAGATGAAGCGAACTAACACAGCGCAAATACGTTGATCAAGCAACAAGATTCGGAGTTTCTATGGCACAGTCTGTTAAACCTTTGGTACTACTGATCCTCGATGGCTGGGGCTATCGCGAAGACCCAACAGACAACGCTATCGCACAAGCCAACACGCCGGTGATGGACCGGTTATGGCGCGATTATCCGCACAGTTTGATTTCGGGCTCTGGTATGGACGTAGGCCTGCCGGATGGTCAAATGGGTAACTCTGAAGTTGGTCACGTCAATTTGGGCTCAGGCCGCGTGGTTTATCAAGATTTCACTCGCATCACCAAAGCGATTCAAGATGGCGACTTTTTCAGCAATGACGTATTAACCAGCGCCGTCGACAAGGCCGTTGCGCAAGATAAAGCAGTGCATGTGATGGGCTTGTTGTCGCCAGGTGGCGTACACAGCCATGAAGATCACTTGATTGCCATGCTCGATTTGGCAGTTCGCCGTGGTGCCAAAAAAGTCTATTTACATGCATTTTTAGATGGTCGCGATACGCCGCCACGCAGTGCTGAAAGTTCACTGCGCCGCGTGCAAGAGCACTTTGCACGTTTAGGCACAGGTCAAATCGCTAGCGTGATCGGCCGCTATTTTGCGATGGACCGTGACAAACGTTGGGATCGCGTTGAGAAAGCGTACAACTTGTTGACCCAAGGTGTTGGCGAATATACGGCGCTAGACGGTGTTAGCGCACTGCAAGCCGCCTATGAGCGCGGTGAGAATGACGAATTCGTTAAAGCCACAGCCATCCCGGGCGCCGATTGCCAGCAAATTCAACTTGAAGACGGTGATGCCCTGGTCTTTATGAACTTCCGTGCCGACCGCGCGCGTCAGTTCAGTCGTTGCTTCACCCAAACCGATTTTGCCGATTTTCAACGTCAACGTGTCGTCAACTTGTCGAGCTTTGTACAACTGACTGAATACGCAGGCGATATTCAAGCGCCCGTTGCTTATGCTGCACAAAGCTTGGACAACGTGTTAGGCGAATGGCTGAGCAAACACCAAAAAACGCAGCTGCGTATTTCGGAGACTGAAAAATATGCGCACGTGACTTTCTTCTTCAGTGGTGGTCGCGAAGAACTGTTCGCTGGTGAAGAACGCATTTTGGTGCCCTCGCCGGCTGTCGCTACTTACGACTTGCAACCAGAAATGAACTCGGAACTGCTGACCGACAAGCTGGTTGAAGCCATCCACAGCGGCAAATTTGACGTCATTATTTGTAACTACCCCAATGGCGATATGGTCGGCCATACCGGCGTATTAGCTGCAGCAATCAAAGCGGTGGAAGCGGTTGACCGCAGCATTGGCCGTGTCGTCGAAGCGTTGCAGCAAGTCGGCGGTGAGTGTTTAATCACGGCAGACCACGGCAACTGTGAACAAATGGTCGATTACGATTCAGGCCAAGCCCACACGGCGCATACCTCGGATCCAGTACCCCTGATTTATGTTGGTCGCGATGCCAACGTCACTGAAGGCGGTATTCTGAGTGACATAGCACCGACTATGCTGACCCTGATGGGCATGCCAGTGCCTGCCGAGATGACCGGCAACGTCTTGTTCCACGTCAAGTGATGCGCGTAGCCCTTTACGGTTCCTTGCTGCTGCTGTGCTTGCCTTTGCAAGCGCAGCAAACCGACACCGCCAAAGCACGGCAAGAATTGGAATCAGTTCGTGGCGATATCTCTCGCACGGAAGTGAAACGTCAACAACAACAAGAACAACTGCAACAAGCAGAACGCGCGCTCAAAGAAGCGGATCAGGCGCATGCCGAGGCCGCCAAAGCCGTCTCGGTGCAACAAGCCGCGCTTGCCAGCATCAAAGAACAACTCAAGAAGTTGGATGTTCAAAAAGCTGATTTGAATAAGCAGCGGGAAGTGCAACAAAAAGTACTGGCTGCGCAGTTAAAAGCCGCCTACCAAATTGGCGGCCACGACTACACGCAATTGCTGCTCAACCAACAAAGCGCGCAAAAACTAGAACGGGTGTTGACCTACTACCAGTACTTTAACAATGCGCGCATGCAGCAACTCGCTGCACTCAAAAACACCGTCGATGAATTAGCGCTGGTCAGCCAACAAACCGAAGAAAAATCCAAAGAGCAATTACAACGGCTCGATGAATTGGAACAACAAAAACAACGGTTAGCCTTGGCCAAAGAGCAACAACAAGCGTCGATTGTCGCATTGCAACGCATCCTCAAAGAGCAGCAGCAACAGCTGGCGTATTTAAAACAAAACGAGCGCAGCTTAGAAAATACAATTGCGGACCTTAAAGCCAAAGCGGCGGCTCGACGGCAACAGTTTCGCACCAAGTCGCCCGGAATTTACCCTTGGCCGGTGCAAGGCCAAGTTGTGCAACAGTTCGGCAGCACCCATGGCGGTGAAAGTAAAGCCAGCGGCATCATCATTAGCGCCCGCCCGGGCCAGCCCGTCAAAGCAGTGGCCGACGGCCAAGTGATTTATGCCGATTGGCTAAAAGGCTATGGTTATGTGATCGTACTGGATCACGGCGACGGCTTAATGACGCTCTACGGACATAACGAAAGTTTGTTACGCAGCCCTGGTGACATCGTTAAAACAGGTGATCACTTGGCATTAGTCGGCCAAAGCGGTGGCCAACAGCAAGTCGGCTTGTATTTCGAAGTGCGGCAAAAAGGCGCCGCGGTCAACCCGATGGCTTGGTTGCGAAATCCATGACATCAGGCATAATGCCGCCATTTTTCACTAGTGCCAGCGGTTCCAGCTGGCTATTAATCTTGTAGGCTGTCGTGTTCAAAACTGTTCTTCTGCTGTGCCTTGCTGTGACATCGCTGCAACTTGCCGCACAATCGGTGCCACCGAAAGTCGCCATTATTATCGACGACATCGGCTATCAGAAAACCGATGCAGCATTAATCCAACTGCCGCATGCATTAACATTTGCCGTGATGCCATTTGCGCCGCACGGCCACGAAATGGCCATGCTTGCGGAGCGACATCGCAAAGAAATCATGTTGCATATGCCGATGGAAGCGGTGGCTATGAATCATCTGTTAGGCAAAGGCGCCTTGCGCCGTGGCATGGACAAAACCACGGTACAACAAACGATGCGATCCGCATTAGATAACGTCCCGCAAGCAGTTGGCGTGAACAATCATATGGGCAGCTTGTTTACGAGTTTGCCGCAACAGATGGATTGGGCGATGCAGGTCGTGGCCGAACGCAACAAATACTTTGTCGACAGCAAAACCACCCCGAAAAGTGTCGGCATTGCTCTGAGTAAACAATACCAAGTGCGCCACCGTAGTCGTGACGTGTTTTTGGACAACAACAAAAGTTATCGCGCGTTAGAGCAACAATTTACCGATCTGATGCAGATCGCTAAACAGCACGGCAGTGCCGTCGGTATTGGTCATCCGTATCCTGAGACTTTGAGTTATCTAAAGAAAAATCTACCGCGCTTAAAAGCGGCCGGCATTGAATTGGTGCCAGTCTCTGCCTTATTGGACTTGCCTGAGCACAACAAACCGTATGTTGCTGCTCAGCCGTTGATACCAACTAAAACCAAACCTGCAAAAGCGGCGGTCACTCCGGCGGTAAAAGTGCCGGACCACTCCCCAGTCGAGGCGCATGAACAACAGTTGCCTGTCGAGGAAGTTGTTGCCCCGGCAGAACTATTGCCATGGCGTGTGCCGTATCGGCTTGATGCACCAGGCTTACTCGAACCCTCCGCTGTAGAAGCCGAACAATCCCCTGCCGAACATTTTTCCCTGCCAAGCAGTTCGGCCGAACCTCTGCCTGCTACAGTGCATTTATTGCTGCGCTAAATAAAAAAACCACCGTGCAGTCGGTGGTTTTCAAGCATAAAAAAGGCGGCTATTGCCGCCTTTTTTTAGGCCATTGACCCGTCCTAAATAGTGTTG
>DMYW01000049.1:0-43908 GCA_003482455.1 Rheinheimera sp.
CCCAATGTTTTTCATCGAGGTTCAGCGCCTTCAGCACGCGGCGTACCAAGCGGTATTGGTCGTCCGAGTCGATGATTTGAAAGCCTTGCGGCAAATTGGCATCTTGGTAATGCGCGCGTAGCAACCGGTGCGACAAGCCGTGGAAGGTGCCCATCCACAAGTTGTTCAGGCTCACGCCGACGGTCTGCTCGATGCGCGAACGCATTTCTTGCGCCGCTTTGTTGGTAAAGGTCACCGCGAGCAAGGAATACGGCGCGACGCGCTCGACTTGCATCAGCCACGCCATGCGGTGCACCAGCACGCGCGTTTTACCAGAACCAGCACCAGCCAGCACCAGCATGTGTTGCGCCGGTGCGGCGACGGCCTCGCGTTGATGGTCATTCAGACCATCGAGTAAAGAAGATACGTCCATCTGCTAAACCTATGGATAAATTTACAGGGGAGTATATCAAAGAACCAAGGTTACGGCAGGGGTTGTTACGGCTAAGCACCGAGTAATAACAAGGCGTCGAGTGAGGTGAGTTCGAGATGCGGTAGCACCAATGGCGGTGCTTGCCGGCGTGGCTCTGTGCTTACCGCCGGGTTGAGCCATGCCGCCATACAACCGGCATTAAGCGCACCTAACACATCTGAGCGCACATGATCGCCAATGTGCAGTATATGTTGCGTCGATAGCTGCAACCGGCGCGCGGCGGTTGCGAATAAATCGGGATACGGCTTCATCCGCCCATCAGGGCCTGCACGCAGCGCAAATTGAAAACAATGTGCCAAGCCCATTTTCTGAATATCCGCATTGCCGTTGGTTATAGCAACGAGCGGAAAACGGCTGGCTAGTTGTTCCAGCAGCTGCACTGTACTGCGAGTGACTTGGATGGTGGTTCGCGCTTCGAGAAACGCTGACACCGCGAGCTCGGCCAGTTCTTGAGCTTCACAATGGCTGACGCCTTGTGCTTGCAACCCTTGTTCGACGGCGACTAAGCGCCATTGGCTGACGTCATGGCGCAGCTGTGGATTTTGCACCGCGACCAGTTGCCGCTGCAGCTGCCAATACGCAATGTCGTTCTGCGTCAGTTGCGGTTTGTGGCGCTGCAAGCTGGTCAGCATCGCCACTTCTGCAGCGGCAATCACCGGCGCGTTGGCGTAGAGCGTATCGTCGAGGTCAAACGACAGGGCTTTGATGGTTCCAAGTTGTTTGTAAAAGCGAGTCATGTCACTAAAACCATAAAGGAAAACCGAGAATAGAGTTTATCACGTGCATGGGTACGCCGCGTTGCAGGTGACCGATCAGCTGCGGCGTGGTTTCGTCATTTTTTTGCTCGTGGATGCGCCGCGTCATACACCTTAGCCAAATGTTGAAAATCCAAATGGGTATACACCTGCGTGGTGCTTAAGTTGGCATGGCCAAGCAGTTCTTGCACGGCGCGTAAATCGCCACTGGATTCTAATACATGGCTAGCAAACGAATGGCGCAGCATATGCGGATGTAAATGCTGATCCAGCCCTTGTTTTTGCGCCCACAAACCGACGCGTTGTCGCACTTGCCGATGGGAAATTCGGCGCTTTTGGATACTTAAAAACAGCGCGTCGGCGTCGTCGGCCACCAGTGCTGGCCGCACCGTTAACCAGTGTTTTAGCGCTTGTTGCGCCAGCCGGCCGATCGGCAAAATCCGTTGTTTATTGCCTTTACCGCGCACTTTGATCAAGGCGTCATGCCACTGAATGTCGCCGATATTGGCGTTGACCAGCTCATCGAGGCGCAAGCCCGAAGAATAGAACAGCTCTAGCATGGCCTTGTCACGTGCCAGCAGCGTGTCGTCGTCAGCTGAGACATCTAACAGCCGCTCCATTTGGTCAACATCGAGATTTTTCGGCAGCAGTTTGCTGGCTTTGGGCGCTTTGAGGTATTCCGCCGGATTGTGCTCGCACAGCTGCTGCTGTTGCAGAAAGCGGTATAAGCCGCGCAGGGCAGCCACTCGCAACGACAAGGAGCGAGGTTTGAGCGCATCACGTTCTTGCGCAAGCAGCAATTGGAGTTGGCGCTCGCTGACTTGTGACCAGTGGCTGATGCTGGCGGGTAAAGCTGCTGCGACCGTCATCAATTGGGCGCGGTAGCTACTTAAGGTGTGTTTGGAGTAACCGGCTTCGAATTGCAGATAAGCTAAATATGCAGTGATAGGGTCAAGTAACGAAGCCGCGGGCGTTACCGCGGCTGCTGGTTCAGCGCGTGGCATACCGAGGCAACACCAACGCGAGCAGCTTGGCGATGTGTTCGAGGAACAACACATCCATGCTGGGTTGGAAATGGTCGTCCAGTTCCGAGCCAAAGGCCAATAATCCCAGTGGCTCGTCCGCGCCGCTAATCAAAAACAACGCTACTGAATGGATACTTGGTGGGAACACACTGGCCATTTCGTCTTTGGTCAGGCGGCCCAAATAATACTGCCGGCCTTGCAGGCGATGTTCCAGCATCAATTGCAAAGCACTGAAATTAGCACCCATATCGGCATGGCTAAATTCCAGCAAGTTGCAGGCATGCACTTGCGACATCTTGTTAGCAAAAGCGCTGAGCGCAATGCGCAAATCGGTTTTTTGCTGCGCAGCGATCACATCAAGATGCAGTTGATTTAACGCGAAAAAGATATGTTCATTTTGCCGCGCGATTTGGATAAACCGCGAAATATCTTCTTCTTGACCGCGAATACGGTCACGCAAGATCTCCATTTGGCGTTCGACCAAACTAACGGCACCACGCTGATGATGCGGCAAGCGCATCCGCGCCAGCAGTTCAGGATGATGCTGGAAAAAAGCCGGGTGCTCGCGTAAGTAGCGATACACCATTTGATCATCCTGATACGCTTGGTCCGTAGGTTTAAGATCGGTGACGTCTGTCATAACACCAATTGTCCGTCAAACACATGTTCGGCCGGGCCTGTCATCTTGACTGGCTGGCCAGGGCCGTTCCAACGAATTTGCAATGTTCCGCCTGGCAAGTCAACTCGCACTTGGCTTTGCAGCAATTTTTGCAGCTGCCCCGCCACGACCGCCGCGCAAGCGCCTGTGCCGCACGCCAGCGTTTCGCCGGCGCCGCGTTCCCATACCCGCAGTTTGATATGTTCGGGTGAAACCACTTGCATAAAGCCGATGTTAGCGCGCTCAGGGAAGCGTTCATGATGTTCAAACACCGGTCCCCATTGGTGCACCGGTGCAGTGCCGATGTCGTCGACTTTGATCACCGCATGCGGGTTACCCATCGACACCACAGAACACAGCGTCGTGGCTTCTTCGGCGTGCAGGATGTAGTTCACTTCCTGCTTTTGCGCTTTAAACGGCACCTTGGTCGGTTCTAACTGCGGAATACCCATATTGACGGTGACTTGGCCGTCATTTTCGACATACAACACAATCTTGCCAGACTTGGTGCTGACGGTGATTTTGCTTTTGTTGGTCAGGCCGCGATGCCGCACAAACTTGGCAAAACAACGTGCGCCATTGCCGCATTGTTCCACTTCTGAGCCGTCGGCGTTAAAGATGCGGTAGTGGAAATCTAAGTCTGGGTCATACGGCGGTTCGACCATCAGCAGTTGGTCAAAACCGACGCCAAAATTACGGTCGGCCAGCGCTTTGATTTGTTCTTTAGTCAGGAACACATTTTGGCTGACGGCATCGACCATCATAAAGTCGTTGCCCAGCCCATGCATTTTCGAAAACTGTAACAGCATGCTGTCCCCGTTTAATTAGTTGGCAGGCAGCAGTTGCTCGCCACGCCATAAATCGTCCCATTGCTCACGCTGACGCACCAGATAGGTGGTATCGCCATCGACCAACACCTCGGCGGCGCGTGGTCGGCTGTTGTAGTTGGAACTCATGGTAAAGCCGTAAGCACCGGCCGAGCGCACCACTAATAAGTCACCGGGTTCGATGGCTAAGTCGCGGTCTTTGCCCAAGAAATCGCCGGTTTCGCACACCGGGCCTACCACATCATAGGTCTGGGCGGTCACTTCGGGTTTCAACTGGGCGGGGATAATATTCATCCAGGCGCTGTAAAGTGCAGGGCGGATTAAATCGTTCATCGCCGCATCGACGATGGCGAAGTTTTTCTCTTGGCCTGGTTTTAAGAATTCGACTTTGGTGACCAGCACGCCGGCGTTGGCCATGATGGCGCGGCCCGGTTCAAACACCAGCGTTAAATGTGGATAGTTGCCCAAGCGTTTGACCACTTCAGCGGCGTATTCGCTCGGGTGCGGTGGCGTTTCGTCTAGGTACGTCACACCTAAACCGCCGCCGATGTCCAAGTGTGCCAGCGTGATGCCTTGGCTCGCCAGCGTATCAATCAGCGCTAATAACTTATCCAGTGCGTCTAAAAACGGTTGTGTTTCCGTCAGTTGTGAGCCGATATGGCAATCGACACCAACGACTTTCAGGTGACTCAGTGACGCGGCATATTGATACATGGCCGGCGCGCGCAAAATATCGATGCCGAATTTATTGGCTTTCAGGCCGGTGGAAATGTACGGATGCGTTTTGGCATCGATGTCTGGATTGACGCGGATCGAAATAGGCGCAATTTTGCCAAGCGATTGTGCGACGGCTTGGATACGATCGAGCTCCGGTTCGGATTCGACGTTAAAACATTTAATGCCGGTATTCAGTGCAAAGGCGATTTCGCTTTCCGTTTTACCAACGCCAGAAAACACCACTTTGGCTGGATCGCCACCGGCTTGCAGCACGCGGCGCAGTTCGCCTTCGGAGACGATATCAAAGCCACTACCAAGGCGCGCCAGTAAGTTCAACAAGGCAATATTGCTGTTGGCTTTGACGGCATAACAGACCAGATGCGGGTGATCGCCGGCTGCGTTGGCAAAAGCGTGATAGTGGCGCTCTAACGTGGCACGCGAATACACGTACGTTGGGGTGCCATACAATTCGGCGATTTTCGCCACTGGAACTTGTTCAGCCAGCAGTTGCTGACCCTGATACTGAAAATAATCCACCTAAATTACCCTTGATGATCTGGTTGCTCGGAAATTGCGGTCGTGGGCTTGGTAGGGTCCGCAGGCGTCGTAGTTGGTGCTGGGTCTTTTGGTAAGGTCAATGGGCCTTTTTGGCCACAGCCGGACAACAAGACAAGCGCAGCAAAAGCTGCCAACGTGGATAGACGCACTGCTTTCATGGTTTTTATTTCTTTCATAATTTGGCACTCTATAATCGCATCCTTAGCAGTAAAAGCAAACAGGTGAAGCCGATGAATGACGTAGAATATGAAGCGTTGACCGACGCTGTGCTGATCGCCGTCGAAGACGCGTTCGAGCAACTCGATTTGGATTTAGATACCGAAAATCATGGTGGGCTTTTGTCCATCGCTTTCCCAGATCGCAGCAAAATTGTGATCAACAAACAGCCGCCGTTGCATCAGCTGTGGGTTGCAACCAAATTTAATGGCCATCACTTTGAATACCGCGACGGCCAATGGATTGATAACCGCAGCGGCGCCGAGTTTTGGCAGCTGTTGTCAGATGCGGCGAGCAAACAAGCGGGCGAGAGCGTGACGCTGCGCGCGCCGGCATAACCAACAGATAAGCATCAAGCCTATGGCATCAGAAGCTGTCGCTGACGTCGAATGATGCGTAGGTAGCACCATCTGCCCGGAAACGAGCGGGAAACACTAAGTTAGAGAACATGGCAAAATTAGCATTTGTAGATGTAAAACCAAAAGCGCCGGTGACGGCCGCTGTGGTTTGGTTACATGGGTTGGGCGATTCTGGGCATGGCTTTTCGCCGATTGTGCCTGAGCTTAAATTGCCTGCCGATCATGGCATTCGATTTTTGTTTCCGCATGCGCCAGAGCGGGCCGTCACCATCAACAACGGCTACGTGATGCGGGCTTGGTACGATATCAAAACGTGGGATTTAGAAAGTCGCGCCGATGAAGCGGGCGTCAACGAATCTGCCGCCTCGGTCAAAGCTTTGTTAGATGAACTGATTGCTTCAGGCATTCCGTCAGAGCGCATTCTATTGGCGGGCTTTTCGCAAGGCGGCGTGATTGCGCTGCATCTACTACCGCGTTTGCCGTACAAGCTGGCGGGTGTGATGGCGCTTTCCACCTATATGTGTGTGCCGGACAAGCTAAAACAGGAACTGGTGCAAGTGAATAAAAGCACGCCTGTGGTGGTTGCGCACGGCACCCAAGACCCAGTTGTGCCTTTCTCGGCTGGTCAGCAGGCATTCAACACATTAAAATACGCCGGTTTTAATGTGCAGTGGTTGGAATATCGCATGGAACATAGCGTCTGTGCGCAAGAAGTGGCTGATTTAAGTCGCTTTATCCAGCTTCGGCTTTACCACAGTTAAGCACCGCGGACGCGGTGCCCGAGCAGGAACTTCCTTGTGTCAGACGCTCGTTTAACCTTCAAAGTTCGTATTCAACCGCTGGCGGATCTGCCTGAATCGCAGCCGGCGCCCGCGCCGCTGTCACGCCCGCGTATTTTCATGGCCTTGTGTGTGATGGCGGCGCTGCTGTTTGGCGCCTATACCCTGTGGCAATCGACATTTGGCGCGGCGAGTTCGCTGATTGAACAACGTGAATTGGCGAATGAGGGCGACGAGGCTACAGCCGCAGACAGCGCCGAAGCCACGCCAGCCGCGAGCGAGTCTGTAGCCCAGAGTGCACAAGCGCCGGCAACCAGCACGACTGCTGCTGCCGTGGATACGGTGCCAACGACGACAGTGGCCACGCTGCCGCCGTCGGATGCAGCGGTGGCAAGCCAGCACGACACTTTAAACAGCAATTCCAACAGTAGTTCCAGCCCAAGCGAGACGGACAGCAAAGCCGCATCGACGCCGCAACAGGCTACATCAGTCACGCTGCAAAAAACTCTGCAAGCGCCTGCGGAAGACACTCGGCCAGCCGTTGCAAATTCTGCGCTAACCCCTGCTGTAGCTGCGCCAACCAAGGTGACTAACGCTGCGAATTCAGCCAAGTTACCGGACGGTTTTAGCCGGATTGTGCTGACGGCACAAATGGAAAGTTTGCAACCGGGCGAGCCGCTTGGTCCGGTCATTGCGTTTCCAAACGTTAAACGACTGTATTTGTTTACCGAAGTAAAAGGTTATGCCGGACAAGTGCTGACGCACCGCTGGTACTATAAAAACCAATTACATACCGAAGCGACGTTAACCATCGAAGATTCGCCTTGGCGAACCTACAGCGAAAACTGGCTGTTGGACGATCAATTAGGGGATTGGCACGTCGAGATTGTTGATCAAGCGCAAAAGCTGCTGTATCGCTACGATTTTCGTTATCAATAGTGGTTATAATCGCCGCTTTCCCGTTGGCGGATGACACCAACGTAATTCTTCACCTTGCAGGCATCGGGCCTGCTTCGACTAAAAGGCATGTGTTATGACGCAACTGGTGCGGATCGCCACTCGCAAAAGCGCATTGGCGCTGTGGCAAGCAGACTATGTAAAAGCAGCATTGGAACAATGCCACCCAGGTTTGCAGGTTGAGTTAGTGCCGATGTCGACGCAAGGCGACAAAATCCTCGATACACCGCTGGCGAAAATTGGTGGCAAAGGTTTGTTTGTCAAAGAGTTAGAAACTGCGATGCTGGAAGGCCGTGCTGACATCGCTGTGCACAGCATGAAAGATGTACCGGTTGAGTTTCCTGAAGGTTTGATGCTGGCGGTGATTTGTGAGCGCGAAGACCCGCGGGATGCGTTTGTCTCCAATCGCTTTGCATCCTTTGCTGAGTTGCCGCAAGGCGCCATCGTGGGGACGTCCAGTTTACGTCGGCAATGTCAGCTGAAAGCACTGCGGCCAGATTTAGTGATCCGCGACTTGCGCGGTAACGTCAATACACGCTTAGCCAAACTCGACGCTGGTGAATATGACGCGATTATCTTAGCGGCTGCCGGTTTGATCCGTTTAGGCTTCCAAACGCGTATCGCCGGTTATATCGATGTGGCACAAAGCTTACCGGCCAACGGCCAAGGCGCGGTCGGTATTGAATGTCGGACCGACGATGCAGCAATTCGTGCGCTGTTAGCACCGCTGGAGCATACAGCGACACGTCAAGCTGTGCTGGCGGAGCGGGCGATGAACCGCAAACTGCAAGGCGGTTGCCAAGTGCCGATCGGCGCTTTTGCGGTGCATGAAGGCGACAACTTGTGGCTGCGTGGTTTAGTCGGTCAACTGGACGGCAGCACCATTTTGCGCGCGGAAGTGCGTGGCGATGCCAACACTGCGGAGCAGCTAGGTGAACAGTTAGCGCAACAACTGCTCGACCAAGGTGCTGCTGCTATCCTCGATGCTGTGTACGGCGAAAAGTAACACGCATGCAACCATATTGTGATGGATTTTCAGTACTGATCACGCGACCTGCCGGCCGCGCCGATAGTTTATTGGCTGGGCTGGAACAGGCGGGGATCACGCATTTTTATCAGCCGCTGATCACCACGCAGCAAGTGCCGATCCGACCACGTGACAAAGAGGCGTTGCAAACGGCCGATCTAGTGGTGTTTGTCAGTATTGCTGCCGTAACCAGCCTCGAAAGCCAGTATGACTTGACCTCGTTAACCCAGCCGCTATTTGCTGTCGGGCGCAGTACCGCCTCGGCGCTGCAACGTGGTGCAGGCCGCGCTGTGCTGGCGCCACAAGATCAGCGCAGCGAAGGCTTGTTGGCCATGCCAGAACTGCAAGATGTTGCTGGCAAAACGATCGTGATCATCCGTGGCAATGCTGGGCGCGAGCTGATCAAATCAGGCCTGATTGCCCGTGGCGCCAAGGTGCATTATGTGCAAAGCTATCGTCGCGTCCCGCTGCCGCTGGATGGTCAACGCTTGTCCGACCAGTGGCGGTCGCAACAAATACAATGTATCGTAGTCACCAGCAATGAAATTCTAACTTTGTTATTCCAGTGCTTACCGAGTTCAGCGCACCCTTGGCTGACGTCGCGGCAGTGGATCTTGATCAGCCCACGCATGCTTGAGAGCGCCGTGGCATTGGGGATCCCAACAAGTCATTTGCATCTGGCAGATAGCGCCAACGATGCGGCTTTGTTGGATGCCATCAGTACGTTAAGAAGGAAATTCCATGAGTGAGCAGCTGCCGCTTTCTGAACCTGTGATCCACACCAGCCCAGCCAAACCAAGTAAAGCGGGTCTGGTGCTAGGCGGCCTTGCCTTGTTGATTGCAGTCGCTGCAGCTGGGGCGACCGGTTGGATTATCTATCGCTTATCGCCGCAGTTAAACTCGATGGCTGAGCAGCAACAAACGCTGACCAATCAACAACAAAGCCAAGTAAGTTTTTTTCAAAATAAACTCGATGAACTGCAGCAAAGTACACAGCAGCAATTAAGCAGCATCTCCAGTGCGGTCGACGAAAAACTGCTGGCGCAACAAACCCAGCAACAAACAGACTTAGCCGCACTGAAACAACAAGTGGAACAGCAATCAGGGAACACCAAAGGCTGGAAGCTGTTAGAAATTGAGTACTTTTTAAAGCTGGCCGAACAAAAACTGTTTTTAGAGCAGGATGTGCCGGCGGTGCAGCAAATTCTTGAAATGGCGGAGCAACGGTTAAAAGACGCCGATGACCCAAGCTTGACGCCGGTGCGCGAAGCCATCAACAAAGACAAATTAATGTTAGGCGCACTCAATGCACCGGATTTAAACCAACTGCATTTAACCTTATCCAATTTGCGCGCTCAAAGTTTGATGTTACCGCTACGCCAGTCAGAAACAGCGATCAGCACCGAAGAAGATGAAGTCAGCGAAGATCCAGCGGATTGGCGTAGTAATTTGGGGCTGTACTGGCACAAATTCTGGAGCAACTTTGTGCATGTGCGGGCAAGTTTGCCGGAAGATGGTGTCAGTTTGACTGCCGAGCAACAAATCAGCGTGCGTAACACCTTAACGCAACAACTGCTGCTCGCTGAATTGGCCGCCATGCAACATAACCAAGCCGTCTACGCCGCGGCCATTCAGCAAAGTGCGGACTCGCTGCAGCGCTATTTCGCCGCGACAGAGCCTGCAGTGCAGCAGATGGCCGACGAATTAGTGGTGTTGTCGGCAATGCAGGTGAGCTTGCCCTTGCTGGCACCGCTGCAAAGCCCAGAAAGTTTCCGGGCGTATCGCCAAGGCGTCGTTGCGGAGCCAGCCTTATGATCCGTTTGATTGTCGCTATTGCCGTGTTGGGCCTAGCCATGTGGCTGGGGCCTATTTTGGTCAATCACCCAGGTTACGTGATGATAGTGGTCGGTGGTATCACCATCGAAGCGACGTTGATCAACATGGTGTTGTTGCTAGCGATGCTGGCGGGCGCTTGGTGGTGCCTGTGGTGGGTGATTAAGCGCTTATTCCATCTCCCGAAAATTTCTTTTAGTTTCTTGCGCTCACGCCAAGAACGCCGTGCGCGGCAGGCTTTAAAGCAAGGCATGTTGGCGTATGCGCGGCAAGATTACGCCATGGCGTCACAACAATTTGAGATCGCCTATGCCGACAGCGACTGGTGGTCGGTCAAACAGACGATGGCAGCCTACAGCGCCTTGATGGCTGGCGATTTGATGAAAGCTAATCAACGGGCTGCGCAGCTGGACCCGGACGAGCCAGACAGCTGGTTTGTGGTGGCTGATTTGTTATTGCGCCAGCAAAACGCTCAAGCGGCACTGGCGTATCTGGAACCCAAAGTCAGCCAAGCGGCAAAAGCGCTGGCCAAAGATGGCAAACTGGGCCGTTTGTATATCGATGCACTGCGGCAAACCGGCCAATGGCAACGGTTGCTAGAACAAGTGCCGCTGGCCATCAAACAACAATGGTTCAATAAAGCACATTGGCAACAAGTGCGCTTCCAGCTGTATCCGTTTGCGGTGCGTGGTTTGTTAACGCAAGGCTTGTTCGACGAAAATGCGGCGTACTGGAGCCAATTGTCGGCAAAAGAGCGTAAATCAGTGGCTGTTAGTTTAGGCCGGGTCTGGGCGCTCGCCGAGCAAGGTCAACCAGATCAAGCCGAAAAACAACTGCTGGATGTGCTGGCGCTCAATGATCTGCGCCACGCTTGGGCGGCATTGCGCCATATCCCACTGGGTCGTCATGTGCTGGCGCTGCGCAAACAATTACAACATTGGTTGCGCGACCATCCCAATCAAGGCCATCTGTATGCCATGTTGGCGTATTGCGCCCAGCAAGAAGGCGAGCTGGAACAAGCTCGCATGGCGTGGCAAAAAGCCTTGCAGTATCAGCCTGATTTAGCCCAGCAGCCGCTGCCAGATTTAGCATGAACGACACGCGTGCCAGCGGCTTTGCGCCGGTCTGGCGCGCAGATGCTCGTATCTTAATTCTGGGCAGTTTGCCCGGTGTTGCTTCTATCGCTGCGACGCAATATTACGCCCATCCAAGAAATCAATTCTGGCCTATGCTGCAAGCGCTGTTTGCGATCGACGCGGCGGCGCCTTATGCCGTGCGGCTTGAGCAATTGCAAGCGGCCGGGATAGCCCTGTGGGACCTGTTAGAAAGCGCCGAACGGCCAGGCAGCTTGGATAGCGCGATTGTGGCTGACTCAATGCAAATCAATGATTTATCTGCGCTGGTCGCTCGCCTGCCGCAACTGCACACCCTGGCCCTGAATGGCGCGAAAGCCGCGCAATTACTGCAACGTTATCAAAAAACCACGCCGCTGCCGGCACATCTGCGCATGCTGGCGCTGCCTAGCACCAGCCCTGCACACGCTGCGCTAAATTTCACGCAAAAGCTGCAGCAGTGGCAGCAGTTGCGGGTGTAAAGCGTGAGTGCTCTTTGCAGGCTGTTTGACCTAGGACGCCGCGCTGTCATTAGCTAGCGCGGCGTGCTTGGTAATATTGATGTGAACTTAAGGTGTGCTGGCGCTTTGTGCTGTGCTTTTTGTTGAGTTTTGTGTTGCGCTGGGTGGCACCGCAGGCCGCGCCCTGATGCGGATGGATGCAGCCCAGGTCTCCGCTCCGATCAACCAACTCAGCAGCGGAATGCGTCGCAGCACTTCGTAACCCAGTGCGCAACCCGCCACAGTGCCGACAATCAGCAGCATGGCTTCTACACCGTCAGGCAGTTGCCAGGATTGCAGTTTGACGGCCAATACCACAATCAAAGTTTGATGCAGCATGTACCAAGGCAAAATGGCTTTGCTGGCATAACGGCGCCACTGGCCTGTGGCATCAAACGTCGGGCGCTGCCAATGGGTCGCGGCAAAGCCAAGCGCAGTTGCCAGCCAAGCCCAATGGTTCAGCACGCTACACAGGCTATAAGTCAGTTGTAGCAGCAGATTGCTGTCATCTAGGTCAGCAAACATATCGTGGTTGTCCAGTACAACCAAGGCGTAACCCAGCAATGCCACTGCCAAGGATGCCCAGCGTAGCTGTGCTAAGCGTTGCCACCAGTGGCCTTGCAGCACCAGCAGATAACCCGTCAGAAAACTCAGGCCATATTTGGCGTGATTGTACCAATCATCGACTAACGCATTGCTTGGCGGATGCGACGCACGCAAGGTCCACAAGGCGGCTATGTGGAGCGATACCAACAACAGCAGCAGGGTCCACAATGGCCATGGTTGCAAGCGCGTCGCCAGCGCTTGGAGCGGGCGATGCAGCGGCAACACCAGCAAGCTATAAATCCACAAATAAGGCAAAAACCACAGGTGATTCCAGGTCAATAACCCCAGCGGCGTGTGCATCTCGGGCAATAACCTGGTGTGTGGATTGAGGTATTCCAGCCAAAATTGCGGGTAACTGGGCACCACCAGCTGCGCCGCCTGCGCTTGGAAATAGACTTGCGGCGTCACCACCACCAACATGCCAAACAGCAGAGGTACCACTAACCGGCTGGTACGCGCTTGCGCGACACGCCACGCCGATTGGCGAGGGCGCACCATGGCCAGTGCCATACCGCCAAGCAGAAACAACAAGGACATGCGCCACGGGTTGGTCAGTTTCATCAAGTCTTGCAGCCAGTCATAGGTAGTGGCGTTTTTGACGTGCCAGCCCCAATCGGCGACATAAAACATGCCGGTGTGATACAAGATCAAAATGGCAAAGGCGCTGATGCGTAACCAGTCGAGATCGACTCGACGCTGCTGAATGTTCTGTGTCATGCTGAATTCCTTGCGGTGGTTGAATGACGCTCATTACAGCGCAACCCCAACAAATACAAGGTGTTGGGATGGTTTAGTGGTGGAATTTAGGGATAACAGGTGGATGGGTGTGACCAATAACAGCCAACAATGGATCAATCGCATTAGCCAACATCCAACCTGGTATGCGTGGTTGGCCTATGCCATTTTTTTACTGTGCAACAACGGCATCAACGCCAGCGTGGTGTGGAGCGAAGCGACGCGCGACAGCGATAACACTGTGTTGTGGTGGGAGCCTGTGCTGTGGGAGTACAGCTCAGCCATCGCGACACTGCTGTTGGTGCCGCTGTTATTTGCCAGTTTTGATCGGCAGCCGCTGCGGTTTGGTCAACCGCTGCGACAATTGGTGTGGCATGTTACCGCGGCCAGTTTGTTTTGCACGGCGCATGTGGCATTGATGGTGGCGCAGCGCGAATGGGTGTACGGCTGGCTGGGGCAGGACTATCAGTTTGGCCCTTTCTGGCGAGAGTTCTGGTACGAATACCGCAAAGACGTGTGGGGTTATGTGAACTTTTTAGTCGCTTATCAACTGGTTGGAGTGCTGTGGCGGCGAGTGCGCGGCGAAGCCAGTATTCTGGCTGACAGCGACGCTAGCACCAGTTCAGCCACTTCGGCACCAACCGCCGAGCAGTCAGAACCCACTGTAGTGCCGCCACTGCAACATCTGTTAGTGAAAAAACTCGATAAAGAATTTTTGGTCAAAGTCAGCGCCATTGAGTATTTGGAATCCTGTGGCAACTACGTGAATTTACACAGCCAAGGGCGGATTTACCCGCTGCGCAGCACTTTAGCGCAGCTGTGCGAGCAGTTAAGTAGCCAAGGGTTTTGTCGAGTACATCGCAGTTTTGCGGTCAATCATGCCTGCATCGCAGAGCTGAGTTATGAGCCAAGCGGTGACGGCGATATTAAGCTCACCAGTGGTGTGGTGCTGCCGTTGTCGCGCCGTTACAAAGACGAGTTTCGCGCCGCTTTGCTGCCGCAAAAAACCACATCAAAGAACCACCAACAGGATGCAGAATGACCATTAGCTGGGATGATTTTCAACAAGTCGAATTACGGGTTGGCACTATTGTCGCGGCCGAGCCGTTTCCTGAAGCTCGTAAACCGGCGTGGAAGTTACAGGTCGATTTTGGTGCTGAGCTGGGTATCAAAAAATCCAGCGCCCAGCTGACGGCACTGTACAGCCCGGACACCTTAGTCGGTCGCCAAGTGATCGCGGTGGTGAACTTTCCGCCCAAACAAATTGGCCGCTGGATGTCGGAGTGTCTGGTGACTGGTTTTTACCGCGAGGATGGTGCTGTGGTGCTGGCGGTGCCGGATAGCGCTGTGCCCAATGGCGCCCGTTTGGCTTGATGCCGCGAACTGCTAGTTAAGCCGTTGTTTTGCATGAAATCAGGCTTTTTAGCTACAAATTGCTAATAAAATTTCCTATTTTGCTAGATTGACGAGCTCGCAGCGGCGGCGCATAGTAAAAGTCCTTTGTTGAATTTTCATGCAGGTCTGCCGATGCTTCAAGCGACACCACGCTTTGCACTACGCACCCAGGTTGCCAAACCTGTGACCCTGCACGCCTGCTCGACCGACTACCATTTGTCGGAGTGGTTCGACCTATAAGTTTCCCCTGTCTTCCCTGAATTCCGGTTGCTGGCGGTTTGCGCCTGCCTGCGCTGGTCTATGGCCTTTACGGCTAGCTGTTCGTCCCTAAAAAACCAAAAAAAATAGGAAAGTAAAAATGAAAGCACGTCATGTCATGGCGCTGTTGGCTGTTGCCGCTTGTTGGGCAACACCAGTGACAGCAGCCTGTTTGCAACAAGAGACCGAAAGCAACAACACCGAAGCCACCGCCAACGCTAGTTTATGCTCTGGGCAAGCTGTAACTGGCAGCATCAGTTCGAGCACCGACGTCGATTGGTACAGTTTTGATACCAGCAGCACCGGCGATATCAGCATTAGCTTGAGTCACGCCAGCGGTGCCGACTTGGATTTTTATCTGTATCGCAGCACCGGCAGTTATATTTTGTCCGGGCAAAGTCGCAACAATCCGGAAACTGGAACTTATCGAGCAGCTGCGGCCGGCAAACACTTTATCAAGGTAGTGCGCTACTCAGGCACTGGCAGCTATACGTTGACGACTACGTTTAACGGCGCGACGGGCGGTGGCACCACGCCACCTGTCAGCTGCGCTTATGGCGCGCGGCCAAGTGTGCCGGGCGGCTTAAAAACCTATCTGCTAGGCGCCAATACTGATGTTTGCCCTACGCTCACCGCTGGGCAGGGGGCGTTATTGCTGATGGGCGGCGGCACGGACGTCGACGCGGCCTTTAGCAATCGGGTGGCACCTCGCATTCAAAAAGGCAACATCGTAGTGCTGCGCACCACCGGCACAGACGCTTACAACAGTTATTTGCAAGGCTTAACCGGCGCGGCGTCGGTTGAAACCATCATCGTCGATACCGTCACCAAGGCCAATTCGGCCTATGTGGAATGGGCGATCAAGTCGGCCGAAGCGGTGTTTTTATCCGGCGGCGACCAGTCGGCCTACTTAAATACCTGGCAAGGCACTAAGGTGCAAACGGCCATTCAGCACGTCTATGACAAAGGTGGCGTAGTTGGCGGCACCTCGGCTGGCGACCATGTGCTCAGCCAGCATATCTATGATCCAGACGGCGTGTCAGGTGCGGTCAGTAGCGAAGTGGTGACCGATTATTGCCACAGCACGGTCAACATCAGCAGCAACTTCTTAAACTTCCCACTGCTGGCCAATACGCTGAACGATACGCACTTTAAACAACGCGACCGCATGGGCCGCTCGGCGGTATTCCAAGCCAAATTGGGTCGTACCGGGCGGATTATTGCCGTGTCGGAAGCGACCAGTTTATTTGTGACGGCCGATGGCCAAGGCGTGGTGGACGGCGCCAATGAAGTCTACGTGCTGCGCGCCGATGCGACCACGCAATACACCCAAACGGCCTGCGGCAAACCTGTGATCATCAAAGATTTGTTGCGCTTTAAGTTATTGCCTGGCGAGAGCTACAACCTCAGCAGCAATACGACGGTGGTCACACCTATTCGTATCAGCATTGATGGGCGTAACACGTCGTTTTATACGCCAACCAGCCCATATTAATTAGGCAAAGTAGCGCGTTGCAGGGCTGAGTTGGCGATGGATTGCCCGAGTCTTGCAGCGCGCAGTTTAGCGATCGCCAACCGGATATGTTAGGCAGGTCGCACACAGTGGTAACCATCATTGACAAGCTGTAGAGAATCGTTGAAATTTGTAACCGAATTTTAATTAAGTAGGTTGGAAAGGGAATGAAACAAACCATTTTGTTGCTGACACTCGCGTTGACAGTGGCGGCTTGTTCTGCAGCGGGAAATAAAAAAGTACTCAATTCGTCGTCTATCGCGAACCGCCCTATTGATAACATCGAAATAAACTACGACAAACTGAGCAAAATCGACGTTGATTTGGAAAGTTTGGGTTATGACGGTGATGGTCTGGCTCTTGCGATGCAACAAGCACAAAACAGCGCAGCGCAGACTGCAGGTGCCGGTGCGGGCGGCGCGGGCTTTGCCGGTGCATTGATTGGTGGTTCTATTGCGCAAAACATGGCAATTACAGGCGCAATTGCCGACAAAAATAGACGGGTACCGATATTATTATCAAAAATGCGCTCGTTGAATTACGAAAAGATGTGGCAAGCATCGCAATTTGCGGTGAACAAACAGTCAACGCGACCTAAGTCGGCAGACCTAAAAATGGTATTGACGCCCAAAGTGTCGGTGACCGCCGACTATCAGTCTTTTTTGATCACGGTAGAAGTCGATGTTCGAGAAGGCAATAAACAAAGATACCGAAACTACTTCTATCTGCAATCAGACCAAATTGTTGATATTCAACAAGGTTTGCCTGCCCTTGAACAAAAACCTGCCGCTTGGATCCAACAACAGCTAGAACTGACGATGCAAGCTCTGCCACAGTTGATTGAATTAGATGTCAATTCGGGGGCTTCAGCACCAGCGCCAACGGCGATTCGGTTTAGCAACTCGATGGGAAATTTTTACGAGCGAGGCAGTTTGTTAGCCAAACATGAAAAGCACCTGACATTCAAGACTTTACGAGGTGAAGTCAAGCATCTGCCATTCACTCGGATGCAATAATCAGTTGTTGGATTTGTAGTTTCGAGAACCGCAAAGAAATAAAAAACCCTGAATTCTCAGGGTTTTTTATTTAGTGATTTCAACCTAGCAGCTATTAGTTAGGGTTTGCCACTTTGGTATTGGTTGGTGCCATACCTGACAATTCAGCTTCAACCATTTTGCTAAGTTCATCGACGTTTTTGTACAAGTTTGACGTCAGATTCGGGAAGCTCTCTTCATCCCATGGTGCAGGGATGGTTTTAGATGAACTGACATAGCGGTACCATTTCAGCTCATTGGTTTTGACATCGATCAGCGCAACTTGCACACCAGCAACTGTAGTTGGTTCTGATGTTGGCATAAAACCATAATAAGAACGAGTTGTTCCTAAATGACCTGGTAACACCAACAACACATAGTCAGCTTTTGAAACATCAGTAAATGCAGCTAAGTCGTTGACGTTTTTGCCATTTTTAGGCGCTTTAATCTTTTCAATAGCTTTGCGATCTAATGATTTGGCTTCAAACGAAACGTTTGCTTTGTTTTTCTTTAGTTGAGTTTCGATCACGCTATATACTTGGTCGAATTCAGCAAACGTCAGTGTTTTCAAGTGTTTATCAAGGCCAGCGTTGGCTGCAGAGACAATGGCGTAATCTAACAAACCAATACTGCCGGTGTACTGAGTTTCAGCAGCAGGTAATTGGCCTTTAACAACGACGACTGATTTGTTTTCTAAACCAGCGCTTTGGAACCGAACATCTTGTTGCACCGCAGCACAGCCAGTTAACACCAAAAATGTCACAGCTGTGGTGAATACGCGTAATAAGCTCACAATTTTCTCCTTTGTATTATTGTCATGTCCGTTGATTTTAAGACCAACGCCTCAATTTAACTCAATCGACCCTTGGTGACAATTTTTCACAAAGAATTTTCATCTGTGGTTAAGGTTCACTCTTTAGTGAAGGACGCTGGTGGGATGGCGGCGCCCTTTTCAGAACGCCACTAACGTGGATCTTCTTGCGAGGTTGAACCGCGATTAATCGGTCAAATGCTTGCTTAAACGCTCCAACAACTCACCGTCAATCGCCACAGCGCGACCGGTGCGTTGGTCCAGGCAGACAAAGGTGATGTCGGCATCGGCGACCACAGTGTCGCTGCCCGCCACCGAGACCACTTGGTGGATCACCGCACTTTTACTGCCAATTTTCGAAAACTGAGTGGCGATCTGTAGCTGCTGACCATTGGTCGCAGCGCTGCGGTAGTTGATATTGATGTTGACAATCACCCAAGCCAAATGCCGGCTGGTGAAGTACTCCACATCACCGCAATCTTCCAAATAAGCCCAGCGGGCTTCTTCTAAAAATTCCAAATAACGGGCGTTGTTGACGTGTTGGTAGATATCTAAATGATAACCACGCACTTTGATATGCGTCAGATGCGGCATGTTGCCATCCTTCTTCTGGTAAGACCTGTTGAATCAACGCATTGTGCCCGAGACGGGCACGATGGGCAATGGCGGTTGGCGATCTGTTGGGGTGCCCAGTTGTCGTTATGCATTGCGACTGCTCTGGGCTGACAGTCCGGTAGGGTTGGGCTTAATCAGCAGATAACAGTAGATAACCGCGGAGCATGCACCGCTGCTAAACAGATAAAATTGCGGCAGGTGGCAAGCGCTAGACGCTGTCGCGTGTAAGACAGCGTCACACTGACTGGCTTATTTCAACCACGCAAACGCATCGGCATACATGTGCGCGCGGACGGCGCCGGCGGCTAAGAAGGCGTCGCGCACCGCGCCGACCATCGGGAAGGGGCCGGCGATGTAGATATCAAAATCGGCCAAGCTGGCGCCAGCGGTGTTGACGTGGGCCAGCACGGCTTCGTGCACCAAACCAGTTGGGCCTGCCCACGCCTGTTTTGGTTCTTGCAGCACAGTTACCACATGAAACGAGTCGCTTTGCCAGCCGGCCAGCAGATCTTGGTAATACAAGCCGCTTTCATCACGCAGGCCCCAAAACAGCTGCACTGGGCGCTCAGGCTGAGCCGCTCGCAGCTGCTGCGCAATGCTGTACACGTACGAAAAGCCTGTGCCACCGGCCAATAAAATCACTGGTCGGCTGCTGTCTTGGCGTAAAAACGCATCGCCTAAACCGACTTGCACCAGCACCGGTTTGCCGGCGTCGTGGTGTTCACGCAAATGCGCCAGTGCTTGGCTGGCGTAGGCGTCAGTGACGTTGCCGCCGATTTGCAGTTCAATCAGGTCGGCAGCTGGTGCGCTGGCAATCGAAAACGGTCGTTTGTCGCTGTCGGATAAGAAAACTTGCAGGTATTGGCCGGCTTGATAACCAACCGGCTCTTGCGGCGCTAACAGCACTTTCGACACACCGGCGGTCAGCGGTTCAATCGATACCACCAAGGCTGGAACCGTGGCGCTTTGTGGGTTTTTTACCAATTCAGTCATGTTGTCTCACTAGGGCGAACGCGTTGGGTACGCGGCGCCGTTAACGGATAAAAGGGTGCACCAGCACCAGATCAGAGTCGGCATACGCCTGACAGCCATATACAAATTTTTGCTCAACATCGGTTGGGCTTAATGGCGACGGTGCATCGTAACGCACATCGCCAGATTTTAGCCGGCAGACGCACGAGGTACAGACGCCTTGGCGGCAGCGAAACGGATAGTCGATGCCGGCACGCAGCGCGGCGTCTAAAATCGTTTCATTGGCATCCACGGTAAAGCAGATGCCAGAGGGTTCAATCCGCACTAAGTGTTGCTGAGTCATCACGGCGCCCCTTGCTTAATACAGCCCTTTGGGTTGCGCCGGCAATGGAATGCCTAACGAATCCCACATCGCGTCGACTTTTTGTTTGATGTCGTCGCGCATCACAATCGGCTCGCCCCATTCACGTGTGGTTTCGCCCGGCCATTTGTTGGTGGCGTCCAAACCCATTTTGGAACCCAGGCCCGACACCGGCGAGGCGAAGTCCAAATAATCAATCGGCGTGTTTTCAATCATGGTGGTGTCGCGGGCCGGGTCCATCCGCGTGGTGATGGCCCAAATCACGTCTTGCCAATCGCGCGCATTGATATCGTCGTCACAAACAATGACAAACTTGGTGTACATAAATTGCCGCAAGAACGACCATACCCCGAGCATCACGCGTTTGGCATGGCCTGGGTATTGTTTTTTCATCGTCACCACCGCCAGGCGATAGGAACACCCTTCCGGCGGCAGGTAAAAATCGACGATTTCGGGGAATTGTTTTTGCAGCAGTGGCACAAACACTTCGTTGAGGGCCACGCCCAAAATTGCCGGTTCATCCGGTGGCCGGCCTGTGTAGGTGCTGTGGTATATAGGCTTCTCGCGGTGCGTGATGTGCGTCACGGTAAAAACTGGGAAGCTGTCGACTTCGTTGTAATAACCGGTGTGGTCACCGTAGGGGCCTTCCGGCGCCATTTCGCCCGGTTCGATGTAGCCTTCGAGCACAAATTCGGCACTGGCCGGTACTTGCAAGTCGTTGCTGATGCATTTGACCACTTCAGTGTTGTCGCCGCGCAGCAAGCCGGCAAAGGCGTATTCGGACAAGGTGTCTGGCACCGGCGTCACTGCGCCTAAAATGGTGGCAGGGTCAGCACCAAGCGCCACGGCGACTGGGAAACGCTGACCTGGGTGGGCTTTTTGCCACTCTAAAAAGTCCAGCGCGCCGCCGCGATGCGACAACCAGCGCATAATCACTTTGTTTTTGCCCAGCACTTGCTGGCGGTAAATACCTAAATTCTGCCGCTCTTTGTGCGGACCGCGGGTGACTGTTAGGCCCCAGGTGATCAAAGGCGCCGCGTCACCTGGCCAGCAGGTCATTACCGGTAACCGGCTTAAATCGACCTCATCGCCAGACTTCACCACCTGTTGGCACGGCGCTTTACGCACTTCTTTAGCCGACATATTCAGCACTTGCTTGAAGATCGGCAGCTTGCTAAACGCATCTTTTAAGCCTTTTGGCGGCTCAGGTTCTTTTAAAAACGCCAATAACTTACCGACTTCGCGCAGCGCCGCCACTTCAGTTTGCCCCATACCCAGCGCCACGCGCTCTGGCGTGCCGAACAAGTTGGCCAGCACCGGCACGTCATAACCTTTGGGGTTTTCAAACAACAAGGCCGGGCCACCAGCGCGTAAGGTGCGGTCGGCAATTTCGGTCATTTCCAGTACGGGGTCGACTTCAGCCTTGATGCGGTGCAATAAACCGCGTTGTTCCAGCTGTTGAATAAAGTCTCGTAGGTCTTTGTATTTCATCGGAATTCACTATTTGTGAGGCGCAGGGCCAACCGCAGATGTACCGCATTATACATGGCGAGGCGTCTGCTGCCATGGGGCAACTGTAGGGCAATACCGGAAATCTCGCCGCTTAGATCAGTGTAGGTGTGGCAGGCACTGGCCAACAAATGGCGATCCGGGCGCCACCCGACGGCTCGTTATCGATCAGGAGTTGGCCTTGATGCCAGCTGGCGACCTTGTTGACTATGTACAACCCTAAGCCAAATCCTGAGCTGTTATCGCCGCGGCGAAACAGTCGTTGCATCGTATCTGGGTGATCGGCAACACCTGGCCCGTCGTCTTGCACCACGAATTCATAGTGGCTGGTGCTGCGCCGCAAGGTTACCGTGATGGTGGAGCTGGCATAACGCAGCGCATTGCTGATGAGGTTCTGCGCGGCGAGCTGCATCGCCGGTTGGATTACCTGACAGCTGTCCGTTGCCACCACAAAATTCAGCTGCAGTTGCTGCTGATAAATATCGAATTTTTGCTCGAGTTCCCGCAAAAATGCTGCGGCGTCGACCTGCAACAGTGGCTGCTGCACGACAAAATATTCCAGCCGCGAGAAATCCAAATAGTTGCTGACCAGCTGGTCAATTTCTTCAATATCGTGCTGCAAACGTTGTTGGTATTTCGGCTCTAGTTGCGCTGCCGCCAAACTTAAGGTGAATTTCATCCGCGACAGCGGGGTGCGAGTTTCGTGGGCGACGGTGCGCGACATGTCTTCATTCATTTCAATCAGTTGGCTTATTTGCAGTGACATGCGTTCGACACTTTGCGCCAGCGGATACAAACTGGAACCGGCTTTGATGTCGCTATGCAGTGGCGCTGGTTGGTCGGCAAATTGGCGGGTTAAGCCAATGAGCGCCCGAATATCGCGAAACACCGGCCACAGTAGTCCCAAAAATAACAAAGCTAAAGCGCCGTATAACAACAAGTCCAGCCAAGGCGCTACTTCTGCATTTGGCGTTGGTAACGGACCCAGTTGCACCACGCGATCAGCCTGTGGCAGCGATTTTTGGTAATACAGACTGTGACCGTCCGCTTGTTCAATTGCGATCACCTCACCGCGATCCAGCAAAGCCGCTACGTCGGGTGGTAGATACAGTTGTTGTCGTGGGATTTCGGTTCGATGGATGCTCGCCGAGTGCTGTAGCAGTTGGTCGACGGCAATCAGATATTGGGGTTCATCATGTTGCAGATACCGATACAAACCGCCCAGAGCCCACAGCAGTGCGGCGCAAGACAGCAACAACAACAAATAAAACCGCACAAATTGACGTTTGATCATGGGCGCTCAGGCAGGTAATTAAACAAATAACCTTGGCCACGCACTGTCACTATGCTAAGGCCTGCGGGCGCGGTTTGTTCTAAGTGTTTACGCAAACGACTAATGCGCACATCGATGGCGCGGTCTAACCCGTCATATTCGCGGCCGACTAAATGTACAAACAAGGTTTCACGGCTGATGATTTGCCCGGCGCGTTGGGCGAAAAAGCATAAAATATCAAACTCGAGGGAGGTCAATTCTAACGGTTGCCCGGCGACAGTCGCCCGATTCAGCGTGCGGTCTAGTACTAAATCGTGCAACACGATGGCGCTGCTGTGCTCGCGCCGATGCACGCGTAAGCTGCTGCGAATTTTTGCCAAAAGCAGTGCAGGATCAATAGGTTTGCACAGGTAATCGGTAGCGCCGGCATCGAGGCCGCGGACTTGGTCATCAGTGCTACTGAGCGCCGTTAGAAATAGTACAGGACACGCAAAGCGTTGCTGCAGCTGAGGTAGTAGCTGCAAGCCGTGTTGGTCGGGCAGCATGATGTCACACAAAATGAGGTCGACCGGCCCTTGTGCTTGTAAGGCTTGGTCAGCGGTGGCGGCGTGTCGGATCTGCATCTGTTGCGACTGCAAATACTCGCAAATCACATGCGCCAAACCAAAATCGTCTTCAATCAATAAGATATGAACCGGCTGTGTCATAAAATGCTCCAAACATAGCCGCGTTTGTGGCGCTTTTTAGCATCTTGGAAACGCATCAGTTGCAACATGGTTTGTTGCAATAACTCCCCGTCGGTGCGGGTCAGCCGCACTGTGAGGTCTTGTTCACTTTGCACCGCAAACACCAAGGCAGGTGTCTTGGTCGGCTCATACCAAAAACATTGGCTGGCGGCGCTGTCGATATGTAGGCACACTTGTGCCGCCTCGCCACCGTCGACCTGGACGGTTAAGTCGATTTGGCAGACTGGATTTTTTTCTGAGATCACACAGGTTTGCGGTAAAAGCTGGATACGATAAGGCTCAGCGGCGAGAGCCATGCCGCTAAAATATCCTAACAGCCAGCAAAACCTAGGCAGTTTCATCAAAAACTGTATCTCACTCCCACAAAACGGCTTTGATAATCCGCACGGCGCACCAGTGGACTGCGCAACAGTTCCCGATCTAACTGCTGATGTTGCCAGTGAGCCAGCAAGGCCCAATGCTCGTCGTATTGGTAGACGAAGGTCGCGCCAAAGTGATAATTCCATGTCGACGCTAACTCAAACCAGCTTGGGATCCCGCTAATTTCATACGGGCGCAGGTTGTAATAGTAGTTCACCAATTGCTGGTCCTTGCGGGCCAACCCTGCTTGCAGTTGCAACTGAACCTTCTCCCAAGACCAATCCTGGCGCAAGGTCAGCCGCAATTCACTGCCATCATGCACTCCGCTGATATCTTGCAGATAACTGACACGAAACGTGCTGCCATTGGCGGTGAAGTTGCTGCTAATTCCCGCCATGTAGGATAAACGACGTTTTATATCTTCAAACTGACCGGGAGTTGCCGGTGGTTTGCCGCCACTTTCTACGCCGCCGGTTCGATTGATGCCGATGGCTTCCCACCAGCCAAAATTATTCACGCCGTCAAACTCGAAGAACATGCCGTCTTCGTTGAGTTCACCCACCAAGTCAATGTAAACGTGGTCTTGCTCAAGCAAGGAATAACCAAGATGGGTGTTTTCCAAGTAGAAGTTGTCGCCGTAATAGCTAACGCCCGGCATCACATCGCCTTGCAATGCGTGGCGGCCGCTCAGTGGTGTGCTGATTTTGCCATGCCCAGCGGCGAGGCTAAATTGCCAGCCTTGGTCGGCTGTGGTTGGTTCAGCGGTCGGCTGGGCGGACGCTGCGGGTAGCCAACCAAGCAATAACCAGAGGATGGCCTGCAAAAATGGGTTTTTCATACCGGTAAAACTCAACAGGAGATGTCGTCACTGTACCAACTGTACTCGCGAAAATCTGCTGTTTTTCGCCGATGATACAAACTGATACATGAAAGCTTTAGTGCTGCTGCAACCGTCGATGCTTAGATGAAAAAGTGGTGAATTTTTAAACCACTTTAGAAAATCATAAGAATCTTCGGAGAATCCAGTGAAAAAACATAAGCTTGCTAGCGCTGTTGCTGCAGGGTTGTACGGCTTCTTGGCCGCACATGCTGCTGCAACACAAGCCCCGACGCTCAATACCGATCAAAAACCGACTCTACAAGCGGTAAAAGTTGACCAAGAGTTAATCCGCAAACAACAAGCCGCTCGCAAAAAACTCAATGCATTACAGGCCAATGATGGCTTAAACGTGCAGATGCAGCCGCAAAAACCGCAATTCCAAGCAGAAGCAGGCCTCAAGGGCGAACATGTCTGGATAGTCAGGTTACGCCAAGCGCCTGTGGCCTCGTATCAAGGCGGTTTAGACGGATTACCGGCAACGCAATTGGCCAGCAACAAAGGGCAAACCAAGTTATTTGAACAGCAAAAAGTCAGCCCGGCGGTGGTGTCCTACCAAGAATTCTTAAAACAAGCACAACGCGACGTGCTGCAGCACATTCATGCAGAAATCGGCGCGCGCGACATGCGCCAGCAATACGTCAATAGTTTCAACGGTTTTAGCTTAACCATGACGCAAGACGAAGCGGCGCGAGTTGCCGCATTGTCGGACGTGCTGAGCGTCACACGCAGCCAATTGCACCCGCTGCATACCGATGTCGGGCCAACGCGCATTCGTGCGGACAAAGTGTGGGCCGGCAATACCTCGGTCAATTTGCCGGTGCAAGGTGAAGGCACCATCGTTGGTATTTTGGATACCGGCGTCAACAGTGACCACCGCGCGTTTGCCGACAAAGGTGACGATGGTTACGACCACACCAATCCGCTTGGTATGGGTAATTATTTAGGCGACTGTAAAACTGCAGAATTCGCCAGTCGTTGTAACGACAAGTTGATCGGGATTTACAGCTATGACGTGATCACCGATACCTATCAAGGCTTGTACCCTGCGGTCGGTGAAGACGTGTCGGGTCACGGCTCGCATACCGCTTCGACTGCGGCCGGTAACGTATTGCGAGATGTCGATTATGTGGCGCCAGAACTGCAAGCTGCGGGCGATGGTAAGCTGGTCAAAGCAGGGTTATTCCCCCAAATTTCAGGGGTTGCACCGCATGCGAACCTGGTGGCGTACCAAGTGTGTTTGCCGCTGCAAGGTTGTCCAACAGAAGCAATTTTGGCTGCGATTGAAGACGCGACCGCCGATGGTGTGGATGCGATCAACTTCTCGATTGGTAATGTCACCAACACCACGTCGCCGTGGCAAGACCCGATTGAACTGGCGTTTTTAGGCGCACATCAAGCAGGGATTGCGGTGGCGGCTTCTGCGGGTAACGCGGGTTCGGTGGGCGGAATTGAAACCGGTTCCTATATCGACCACGTGTCCCCATGGCTGCTCAACGTGGCAGCTGCTAGCACAGGCCGTTCGATTGAAGTGGATGTCAAACTGCAAGACTTCGTCGGCGGCAGCAATACGCCAAGTTCGCCGATTGAAGGTGGCGGTATTAACCAAGCGCCACTGAGCGGTGTGGTAGTTAGCGCCGCCGATTTTGGTGATGCATCCTGCTTGCAACCTTTTGCGGCAGGCACTTTTGACAACCTGAAAAACGCCGATGGCGAGGCCTATGTCGATGAGCAAGGCCAACCCGCCAACATTATTGTGGCTTGTCAGCGCGGGGAAAACGGCCGTGTGGCTAAATCCGAACATGTCGCGGCTGGCGGTGCCGAAGGCTTTATTTTGTACAACGCATCCAGTTGGGGGGATGACGCAGGGATTGTCAAAACGGACACTTATGCCGTTCCTGGCATCCACATCAGTCAAAACGACTGGTATAGCTTAAGCAGCTGGTTGGGTTCAGAAAGTGCAACTGGACATCGTTTAACCATCAGCGACACCAAAGTAGCGCGGGTGATTGATGACAGTAAAGCGGATCAGCTGGCAGACTTCTCGTCTCGTGGCCCATCGATTGCCAACCCGGAACATTTGGTACCGTCAGTTACAGCGCCGGGCGTCGATATTTACGCGGCGATTAACGATGAAAGTCCATTTGCCGAGTCGCTAGGTGAAACACCCGCGACGGCTGATTTTGGCTTTATGAGCGGCACCTCGATGGCCGCACCGCATGTTGCTGGTGCACTTGCCTTGTTGTCGCAAGCTCACCCGGATTGGACGGTCGCGCAAAAACAAGCGGCACTGCAACTAACGGCTGACCCGAGTGTGATCCGCGTAAAAAATGCGGGCCAACCATGGGAAAGTAAAGCGAAAGCCGAAGTGTACCGCGCCGGAACCGGCCGGATTAACGTGGCCAACGCCATTGACGCCGGTTTAGTGATGGATGAGAGCTATGACAATATGGTCGCGGCCAACCCGGACAATGGCGGTTTAGTCCACAAGTTGAACTTGCCAGAAATGGTAAATTTCAGCTGTAAGCCGACCTGTACTTGGGTGCGGACCTTCACGGCCACCGAAGATGGTAGCTGGACGTTAAATGCCGATGAAATCACCAACTGGTCGCCGTACGATGAGTATCGGTATGTGCAACCCAGTGCCAAATTGGAAATTGTGCCGAACAAGTTCTCGCTGAAAAAAGGCCAAAGCCAAACCGTGATGGTGCGCGCTTCGGTGCAAGATGCGCAGGACATCATGGGTAACAGCGAAGTCGAACTGCATTCGCACTTGCTGTTGACTGAAGACAGCGGCAAAGCGCCGGCGATGCGCATGCCGGTGGTGTTCAAGTTTGATGGTGGCGACTTGCCAGCCAAGGTTGATATCACGGCGCATCGCAACAGCAGCAGTTATCAACTGAACAAAGTGCCAATGCCAGCGATGAACAACGGTGTGGTGCGGGTGTTTGCAGCCAGCAAAGCGCATGTCGGCCAATTTACCTTGCCTAAAGACGATGACTTTATCTTCCCATTAAGTACTGAACCGCAAGCGACCGATGAAACGCGGATGGACGAAGCGACCTTTGGTTTGTGGATGGATGTCCCAGCCGACAGCAGTCGTTTGATGATCGAGACGGTGCGTCGCGTCAGCTCAACCGCGGAAAACGCCTGGGATTATGGCTCGGCCATTTTGTTTGTCGGGAAAGACTACAACAATGACGGCAAGATGGATTTGCAAACCGAATTGGTCTGTATGTCCAGCCATTTCACGTTGAATAACTACTGTAATTTGAACAACCCAGAAGCGGGTAAATACTGGGCCGTGTTCTACAACCCGAATGAGTATAAAACGCCAAGCAGCGATACTTTCGAATACAGTTGGGGTGTGGTGTCGAAAGCGCCAGCCAGCGACTTGTCGATGGACGCGCCTGTCACCGACGGCAAAAAGCCAGTGGATTTAACTCTGCGTTGGCACAAGCCTGAGATGGTGGAAGGCGATCGCTACTACAGCGCCTTTGATGTGGGCACCTCGCCTAACAACCCGGGCAATGTCGGCATAGTGCCAGTGACGCTGGTGCGCGGTGTGGACGACGTCAGCATGACAGCCAGCAAAACAGCGGCGCGGGTAGGTCAACGACTGAACTATCAAATCCATACGCTGCCGAACTTAACCGGTGCCGATCGTAACTTTGTGCTCACGGCAAAAATTCCGGCGGGATTGGCTGTGACCGCGCAAGATGTCAGTTTGAGCGATGATGCGAACATCAGTTCGATCACCGTCGATCAAGGCACTGTGGTGATCAAAGGCAAACAGCCTAACACCTTGGGGGCTACACCTACCTACAAAGTGACGAGCAGCCAACAAGATGCGGCCTGTAAAGTGCCAAACTTTGGTCAAAATAATGATTCGTACCTGAATCTGTATGACTTTGGCATGACGCCGGGGCTGGATGCCGGTAACACCGACGACCTGCGCGTTGGGTTTGAGATCCCGTACAACTTAATGTTTGCCGACGACGGCGGCTTTACTCTGTACAACAACCAAAATGCGCTGTCGAAGTCGATGTTTGTCCGCGGTAACGGCAACGTGTCGTTAGATGGTGCGCCGTATTTCTTCCCAATGCATATGCCATTCCCGTACAACAGCTTCCCATACCAAGCGATCGGCGTGTTGTGGCGTGGCTGGGGTGGCCAGCCGTTTGTGTTAGACCCAATGGTCACGCCGTATGGCTATGAAAACGGTCCTACCGGGATCACTTTAGCCAGTTCAACCGACGGTTGGGCGATTGTCGAGTGGGATGGTTCACGCTCGGTTCGCTACGAAGGCATGGACGACAATTGGAACCCTATCTACACCGACTTAGATGACCGTTTCGAGTATGAGTTGTTGCTGCAAAACAAAACCCGTTTTGGCAAACACGAATACGAAATGATCATGGCGTACAACCAGTTAGATTATGCCGGTAGCTATCGTGGCGCTGTGGGTGTGCAAGGTTACACGGGTCTGTCGGATTGGTTCGGCCCACTGGAAGGCTTGCTCGGCACCGAAGTTGCGTTTGATAACCTGAACGAAAAACTGGCGGTTGGCCAAGTGCTTTGTTACGACTACCAAGGCCCTGAGTCGTCACAGTTTACCGTGAAGATCAACGCCGAAGTGCTGCCAAGCGCGATTGTCAGTCAGCAAACTGTTGCCGTGACCAGCCAAGTCGATGGTATGGCCGATATTTCGATGAGCAACACTGTGCAGATCAATGGCAACTTAACGGTTGGTGCTATCGCAGCGCAGCAAGTCAATGAAGACAGCACGCTGACTGGCATCCCAGTGATTTACGCCGATGAAGATAACAATCGCAACCAAATCACCGTCAGCGGCGCGCATATCAAAGGCGTGGCGCATGGTGGCGATTCGGGTTCGACCATCGACATCACGCCAGATGCGAACTTTGCAGGCAGCACCACAGTCACTGTGACTGTCGCAGACTTGGATAACCCGGCGGATCACACCAGCACCAGCTTTGCGTTAACCGTCAAACCGCTGAATGATGCGCCGGTGGCGAAAGTGGCCAGCAGCAGCGTCAGTTCAACAGCGGGTGCCAATGTGACTTTGGATGCCTCAAGTTCTGTCGATGTCGACGGTGATGCATTGACCTACCAATGGACACAAACCAGTGGTCCAAGCGTGACCATCAATGGCACTGGCAGCAAGTTGACGCTAACGGCACTGGCGGCCGGAGATTATGGCTTTAAAGTCGTGGTCTCTGATGGTCAAACACAAAGCGAAGCGGCAGTGACAGTGAAAGTCACCGCTGAGCAACAAGTGGTCGTCACTGAAGACAAATCAGGTGGCTCGGCTGGGTTGCTGGCGTTGTTGTTAGCCCCGCTTGCCTTGTGGCGTCGTCGGCAACGTCGTACACACTAAGCCTGAAGGTTGTGGGTGACAGGTCGGGTACTTGTCACCCACGACGCTTGCTGCCAAGCCGTTCTCTTTGGGGCGAGCTTGTGGAGACGCGCTTTGTGTGAAGAACTTTTTGTGAAGTACTTTGCAATTCGACTTTATAAAAAAAACCGCTGCGGCGGTTTTTTTTTTGCCGACGATTTGCGGGCCAGCTGGCTTGCGCACGGCTGTGGGATCACTCAATGTATGCGTCGAGGGGTTGGCTTGGTGCTGTACACAGAAAAATCGCTGGTCAAGTCAGTCTGTTCTCTTTTAGAATCAAGACATCCAGACGTCTAATTATTGATGGTGCCGCTTTTCATGAAAAAACCAACACAGATCATTCACGCTGGACGTGACAAACAATGGGCCGGTTATAGCGTCAACGTGCCGGTGGTGCGCGCATCGACGGTGGTGTTTGACAGTTTTGCCGAGATGCGTCATGCGGTGAAACATCGCGGCGACCATGTGCCTTATTACGGTCGGCGCGGCACCCAAACGCATTTTGCCTTCTCCGATGCGGTGTGCGAGTTAGAAGGCGGCGTTGGTTGTGCCTTGTACCCAAGTGGCGCGGCGGCGATCAGCGGTGCTTTGTTGGCGTTTTTAAAAACCGGCGATCACTTGTTAATGGTCGATGCGGCGTATGAACCGACGCGAGCCTTTTGCGACAAAGTTCTAGCACCGCTTGGCATTCAAACCACCTATTATGACCCCTTGATTGGCGCCGGCATTAGCGCGTTGATCCAACCCAATACCAAAGTGATTTACCTCGAATCGCCGTGCTCCTTGACCATGGAAGTGCAAGACGTGCCAGCGATTTGTGCCATTGCCAAGCAACACGGCATCGTCACTATGCTCGATAACACCTGGGCATCACCGATTTTGTGTCGGCCGTTTGAAATGGGTGTCGACATCTCCATTCAAGCGGCGACTAAGTACATTTGTGGTCACTCGGATGTGATGCTCGGCACTGCCAGTGCCAATGAGCAGCATTGGCCGCAACTGCGTGAACACAGTTATTTACTTGGCTATTGCGCCTCCGCCGATGATGTCTATTTGGCGGCGCGTGGCCTGCGGACTTTGGGCGTGCGGTTAGCGCAGCATCAGCAAAACGCTCGGCAGGTTGTCCAGTGGTTGGCTGAGCAGCCGGAAGTGGAGGTGATCCTGCATCCTGAATTGACCAGTCACCCAGGTCATGCCGAGTTTATCCGTGATTTTAGCGGCAGCAACGGCTTGTTTTCGTTTGTGCTCAAGCAAGCAGACCAAGTGGCGCTGGAGCGATTTGTCGAAGGCATGCAGCACTTCAAAATGGGTTTTTCGTGGGGCGGCTACGAGAGCCTTATCATCACTAACAGCAATATTCAGGCGCTACGTAGTGCTACGCGTTGGCCGTACCGCGGGCCCTTGGTGCGTTTGCACATCGGCTTGGAAGACCCTGCTGATTTGATTGCCGACTTAGCCGCAGCGTTTGCGCGTTTGCGTGAGGGCAGCTAAAACAGCGCACACGGCACGTCGGCGGCGTCTGCAAGCGGCGTTTAATACAGCAAGTTGATCACAGATTCGGCAGTGTGGCAGAAGTTGGCTATAGTCAACAAAGCCCCTGCCGAGGACACTGGAATGACGTTGCGACTGTGCCTGATCTGCTGTGTGTTTGCTGCTATTTGCAACAAGGCTATCGCTGCCAGTGCTTGTCCCAAAGTTCTTACCATGGCTTACAACTCCAGTTGGCAGCCCTATATCGAAGTCACCGACGAGCAGATCCGCGGTCTTGACGTTGAGCGCTTGCAGCAGCTGCTCGCCCCACACGCCATCACCTTGAAATTTGCTTATATCCCCGAAAAGCGCGCCCTGCAGCAGTTGCAACAAGGCGGCGTCGATGTGTTATTTGGTGCCTCTTATACCGAAGAACGCGCCAGTTACGCCCATTTTAGTAAGCCGTACCGGCAAGAACACAACGCGATTGTGGTGCACCAATCGATCGTCACTAAGTACCCTGGGGTGACGGTGAAATCTGCGTTTATGGATTTAGCCCAACGCAAACTCATCGGTACCTACAACCCGGCTGGGTTTTACGGCGCGGAGTTTGACACGCTGAAACAACATTCCGCGGTTAAAGCCCGCAGCGTGTTTGTGTTTGAAGGTGAACGTCGTTTGGAACTGGTCGCCAATCAGCGGGCGGACTTCACCATCGCCGACAGGCAAGCGATGGAGTATGAACTGGCGCAACGAAGCAAAGGCAAAGGTTTGATGTTATTGCCGTTTTCCCTCAATGCAGCGCCAATCCATTTTATGTTTAGCAAGGCGACTGTGTCAGCCGCCTGCGTCGAGGAACTGAATCAGTCGCTGTAGCACGGTTTATTGTTCGTGGAAAAACGATTCGAGATCTTGACCGGTTAACTTGGGAATGCGGCTAAACACAAACCAGACAGCGCCCATCATCAGCAGCGTGGATGGAATGGCGATCACTGGATAACTAAGCGCTGTCATTCGACCTAATTCTTCATTGTAAGCAGGCGTCCCTGGGTCACTGACTAACACCCATTTAGCGAGCAAGTAATTTAACGTCGACGAGAAGAAAAACGACGCGGCAATAATTTTATTCGCCACATCCAAGGTTTTTTCATACGCCTGTTCTTGCTGGCGCTCCGCCAGTTTTTCTTGCAGCAACGGCAAATTCAGCAGCTGCATATTGTTCAAAATGGTTTTCACCAGCGGGAACCGCGTACTGCCGCTAAACAGCACCAACACGCCGATAATGCCTGGCACAGCGGCTTCTTTGATGGCGATGTACGCCGGTGGTAACTGCAATAGACTCATGCCGCCGGTCAGCAACACGCTGATGATGCCGACAATTGAAAAAAAGTTCAGTTTGCCGGACTTCATCAACTCCCACACGCCAAAACCGATTGGGAAAATCAACGCACAGACCAAGCCCCAGACAGGACCCAAATACTGTTCTGTCGATAACTTCGTCAGGATTAATACCGGGATCACTATGTTGAAAGCGAGGTTGGCAAGTAAACCCTTGCCGGAATTTTGCGGGGGAGTAGCAGTGTTGCTCATGAATAGATTCCAACGTCAAGAATGAGGCTGTTTTACCACAGAGCAAGCATCTGTACCAATTCTGTTGTTACGTCTTGCAACAATTCTACACAGACGAGAAACCATTCGCGTCTTGTAAACAACTAAAGTAAAGCCATGCGAAGACAAAGGAGCGCGAAAATGAACGTCTTAACCACTTTAGTAGCTGCAGGTATGGTGTTAGTTGCAGGGATGGGCCACAGCGTTGCAGCGGATGCGACGGCAAAACCACAAGGCACCGAGCGGACTATGCTGGCGTCCGCCTATGACAACAAATACGCCGATGGTGTCCGCCTGTCCCAACAAAGAACCAGCGGTAAAGCCTTCCCGATCATGCTGGAATACGCCAAATACGGTGAGAAAAACGCCCAATATTTAGTCGGAACTTATTATTTAGCCGGCATTGGCACTGAAGCCAATCCGATGGAAGGTTTGATTTGGTTAGGTGTGGCGCTGGAGCAAAAAATCCCGGATTGGCAGCGTCGTTTTGATACCTTAACCGCCAATTTAACTGCCGAACAAAAAACGCTGTTAGCGCAAAAAACCGCCGAACGCATCGCGCTTTATGGGGTTGAAGCACAGCACATGCGTTGCAACTTAGAAAAACGTGATATTCGCTCCAATACGTTGCAATACAAATGCAAAAAAGTCCGTGATGGCTCGAATCGCGTGACTATCACTGAATACCCAGAGCTAGCCGCCAACGCTAGCTGATCTATTTGCGATTCCGCTCGCACCGTTAGCGCTGCTTTGAAGCAGCGCTTTTTTTTGCCGAAAATTTACGCAGACGGCTTGCGTAATCATACTGTGTCACGTACAGTATTTACTGTGTATCACACAGTGTGTCGTGCACAGTATTAGATACCCAGTATGTGATACCAAAAATGTTGCGGTAGACGTTTGATCGGTAAAACGTCGACGTAACAAGTCAAAGGACGTGGAGGACATCCGATGGATGATCGGTTGGACAAACTGAAACTAGAGCTGCGACGGGGCAGTTTGGTGCTGGCGGTACTCGCCTCGCTGAAAACCCGGCACTACGGCTATTCCTTGCGTCGGCATTTGGCCGATGCAGGCATTGACATTGATGAAGGCACTTTATACCCGCTAGTGCGCCGCTTAGCTGATCAAGGTCTGCTGGACAGCCAATGGGAACAAGCGGAAGGCCGGGAACGCCGGTATTACCTGTTATCGAGTGAAGGTGAGACTTTACTCAACCAACTCAGCCAAGAATGGCAGGCGATGCAACAAAGCTTGGCGTCGATTTTGGAGATCAACCGATGAAAGCGTTAGACGTGTATATCAATGCGATCGCGGCAGAATTGCCCGTCGATAAACAAACAGAGATTTGCCGAGAAATTCGCGCAACCTTGCTTGATGAATTAGACGCCAAGCGCGAACAACTAGGGCATGCGCTTGCTGATAACGATGTTGCGGCGCTGCTGCAAAGTTGGGGGCATCCGGTGCAAGTCGCTCAGCGCTACCATACCGAACCTGCGCTGATTGCCAGTGAAGATATGCCGCTGTTTCGCACTGTCTTAACCTATGGCGCAGCGCTGCTGGCAGCGTTGGCGGTGTTAAAAAGCTTGTCCGGACTGGTCAGCGCCCAATCGATTAATCCGCTGCAATTGCTGATGCACCTCGGTTTTGCTTTTGTTGATATGTTCAGCACTTTTTTGCTGGCGACCATCGCTGCGTTTTACCTACTTGGGCGCAGCGGCGAGTTACAAAAATGGCGGCTTCGCCCATGGACGCTGGCGGATTTGCCGCAGTTACCGCAAGCGCGTCTACAACTATCAGACACAGTCAGTGACTTGGTCAGTGGCTTGTTTTTACTGCTGTTGTTGTGGACCAGTCTGTGGATGTCAGCCGAGCGCGCCGCTGCATTGCCCTTGCAACTGAACCCAGATGTCGGCTACTTGCGTTACCTGTTAACCGCATTGGGCGTGTGGACTGTACTATCCGCGAGTTATCGCCTGACGCGCCGGCACTGGACCTTAAACATGTTGCGTTGGCTGGTCGCTGAATTGACAGCGTATTTGCTGGTCGTGATCTGGATGGGCTTGCAATGGCCGGTGTTGCAGTGGGCGGCTGTACAAACCGATGGATGGCAATACTTACCGCTACACGGCATCGAACGCGGTACTGTGGTCGTAACGGCGTTGGTGGTGGCGTGGCAACTTTGGATCCATGCGCGACTGTATCGTCAGCTGCAGGCGACAGATCAAAGCAACTCATGACATTGGACTGGCCAGCGTGGTGACTTGCGCTGGCCGCAAATGTTCAGCTTGTCGAGGACCAGCAAGCAAGGGCTGCGGTCAGGCGGATAAACCGAGCTGGCGCAATGCCAGTGATGATGTCGGACTGCCGAATAAGTAACTGTTTTATGAAAGGTTTTCCACGAGTTAACCATAGAGCTGTAAAGAAGAACTATTATCAATTTCAATTGATTGATTTTATTCAGGTTTTTAACCTTTTTCCTGCTCGCTTTTTCAAACAAAGCTCTCTACACTGCAAACACTATTGCTGAAAGCCGCCGCTGATGACCCCCCTTTTCGTCAGCGCCCACGACGACACAAGGTGACCGCTATGCAAGGTGATGCAGCCGTTTTACAGGCACTGAATGAAGTGCTGACCTCTGAATTAACTTCGATCAACCAGTATTTTTTGCACGCCCGGATTTATAAAAACTGGGGTTTTAGTGAGCTGAATAATGTCTGCTACAAAAAGTCGATCCGGGACATGAAACAAGCTGACGAACTGATCGAACGTATTTTGTTCCTCGAAGGCTTACCGAATTTACAAGCGCTCGGCCGCTTGCGTATCGGCGAAGATACCGTTGAGATGCTGCAATGCGATTTGGAGTTTGAGTTAGAGCAGCTGCCCGTGCTCAAAGCGGCGATTGCCTTGTGCGAGCAAAAACAGGACTACGTCAGCCGCGAAATTTTGCAAGAGATCCTCGAGCACGAAGAAGAACACATCGATTGGATCAATGCGCAGCAGTATCAAATTGGCGCTATGGGTATCGAAAATTACCTGCAAAGCAAACTAGGTGGAGAGTAAGCATGCAAAGCAATCAAAAGATCATCGACGCGTTAAATGTGCTGCTCGCCAATGAATTAAGTGCAATGGATCAGTATTTTATCCATTCACGCATGTATCTCGATTGGGGGCTGCGTAAGTTGTACGAGCGCATCGACCATGAGGTCACTGACGAAAAAGCCCATGCCTCGGCCATTATCGAGCGCATCCTGTTTCTTGAGGGCACGCCCAACATGAGTCAGCGCGATGCATTGCAAATTGGCCACGATGTGCCGACTATGCTGCAAAATGACTTAAACGTGGAATACAGCGTCGGTAAATTACTCAAGCAAACCATGGCGTTATGTGAACAAGAGCAAGATTACGTCACCCGCGCCATGTTGCAGCAATTGCTTGATGACACCGAAAATGACCACGCGCATTGGTTAGAACAGCAATTGCGGCATATCAAGTTGCTCGGCCTGCCAAACTACCTGCAAGCGCAGTTGTAACCTTCGAGGGCCGCGGCTGGGTTTGTCCGTTAACTTAGCCGCTGCCCGCAGCATTTTTCGGCGAAACATTCCTGCCAGCCACGTGCAAACAAGCGGTCGACATGGGCAAAGCAGACGCCTGTTCAGACCAGTCGGCTTTGTAATAACCGGCCATGTACAACGTCGTTTGGCTAGTTTTTGCGCAGTGAAGTGGTTGAATATCCAAATAAACTTTGCCAAACTGGCTGCGCTGCACCCCTAGTGCACGCGTCAATCAAGCGGGCGTCGTATAATGGTAATACCCTAGCTTCCCAAGCTAGAGCCGTGGGTTCGATTCCCATCGCCCGCTCCAATTTTTCTGCCGTGTCGTTTCGTTTAGCCGTGTCCGCTCAATGAGGTTTGTAATGTCCACTCAACCTGATGCCTTTTGGCTGCAAACCCTTGCTCATCGTCGCGCACATGGCGTGATGGCTGATTTACCCGCTGCTGTCGGACGTCCGCAAAGTAGCGACGAAGCTTTTGCGCTACAGCAACAATTTGCTGCGGGCTACGGTGAGGTGATTGGCTGGAAATGCGGTGTGCCGGGGCTTACCGACGCGGGTCTGCCGAAGTGGGTGGTGGCACCTTTGTATCAGCGTGAATTGCAACAAGGGGCGGAATGCGCTTTGTGGCCGTCGGTCAAAGGCCTGGCGCGGGTTGAACCTGAATATGCGTATCCGCTGCTGGCGGATCTGCCGGCGTTCACTGCGCTATCACATGCCGATGCACCTGTGTCTGCAGATCTATCTACTGATAAAGATCAAAGTGACGAGCACAGTTTCGATCATAGTGCCGAGCACAGTGTCGATCAAAGCGCCGACTTGAGCCATGCCGCCATTGATGCGTTGCTGGGCACACCCAAGTTGGCGTTTGAACTGATCCAAAGCCGTTTTGCGGCGGACGCTGGTGCGCAGTTTTTTGACCAGCTGGCGGATGGTTTGTTTAACCAAGGTGTGTGGCTGGGGCCAACACTTTCGCAAGGCGAGCATGCCGAGTTTCCGTTAACTGTGATGATAACAGACCAACCCCCACAGCAGCTGGCTGCGCGTCATCCCAATCTAGCCCCTCGTTTACCTATCTACTGGCTGGTGAACTTTTTGCGCCGGCACGGTGTGGCGCTCAAGGCTGGGCAGCATCTGATCACCGGCTCCTTTGCCGGCGTGATTGAACTGCCGTTTAACCATGGCGTGCAGTGGCAATTTGGCAGTGAACCGGCGTTTTCGCTGGTTTATCGCAACAAAGCCGAACTTTAATTGCGGACTTTGACTCAGAATTACTTGATACTAGCGGGCTGCTCGATGAGCGGCACTGCTTGCGACGTCACTTGAACCCGGTGACGAGTTGGTTGACATTTTCATGGAGGGTCCATGCTGCAATTTCCTACTGAACTACCCAGTTTGACGCCGATGTTGGCTTTTGGCGTGTTATTGATCACCGGCGCGCTCGGTGGTTTTTTTGCTCATAAACTACGTTATTTGCCGTCGATCACCGGTTTTATGCTGGCGGGCTATTTGATAGGCCCTGGCGGCTCAGGCTTGTTGCAAGCAAACGCGCTCACCGAAGCCAAAGTGTTGGTGGATATCGCACTAGCGTTAATTTTGTATCGCTTGGGCACCTCGCTGGATTGGCGGTTATTGCGCGCGCAGCCACGAATGTTGTGGAGTTCGTTTGCCGAGAGTGTCAGTAGTTTTTTAGCGATCTTCGCCTTATTGTACAGCTTTGAATTGGCACCGCTGTTGTCTGCGTTGATTGCGGCGATTTTAGTGTCATCGTCACCGGCGGTGTTATTGCACGTGGCGCACGAAACGGGAGCCAAGGGGCCTGTCACTGAATCGGCGAAAATTTTGGTCGGCCTGAACAACTTGTGGTCCTATGGCGCTTTTATCGCGTTAACGCCTTGGTTGCTGCAAGGTCAAGATCTGACGGGCTGGCAGTTATGGGCGCAACCTTTGTATTTGCTGTTGGGATCTGTGCTGTTGGGCGTATCACTGGGGGCTTTGTTGCATGAAGTCTGTTTGCGCACGCAACAGGCGCCTCAATATCAGCTGGCGCTGGTGATCGGCTGTATTTTGCTGGCGTTGAGCTTGTCACGACAGTTGCAGCTATCCACCTTGTTAACGCCGTTGCTGGTGGGCATCACAGTGCGCTCGCTCGAACGCCAACATCCGGTGTCGAACCTTAATTTTGGTGCGGCCTTTGAGCTGTTTTTTATCGTGTTGTTTGTGTATGCCGGTGCGAATTTGCACTTGCATGAACTGTGGCAAAGTGCCGGCATTATCGTTGCTTTGGTGGTCTTGCGCACCCTTATGAAATGGTTGTCGTTGTTGGCGTGGCCGGTGGTGGCATCACAGCCTTGGCGCTCGCGCCGCGCTCAAGGCTTGATGTTAATGCCGATGGCTGGTTTGGCGATTGGGTTGGTCAACGCCAGCACCAGCATAGCGCCGCAATATGCCGCGACTGTGAGTGCGCTCGTGCTCGGCGCTATCACTTTATTTGAGACGTTAGGGCCACCAGTGGTCGCGTGGGCGTTTTATCATTGTGGTGAAGCGGGCAAAGACGCACCAAACGAACAAAGTGTGGTCAAGCGCACCGCGACCACTACGGTGCGCTGGCAAGGCATGCCAGTCGATTCTGCCGTGTGGCCTTTACCCGAAACGCCCATTGAGCAGCAAGCCATACAGCAAACCCGCCCAACCGACGACTAAGCCGCCAAACAACCCGAGCCAGCAATGGATGCGATCTCGTCGTTGTTGGGTTTGCGCGGCGACCGGGTCACGCTCGCGTTCACGTTGACGTTGCGGCGCCAACAACTGCCGCAGCTGCAGTTGATGCAGGGTTAAATGCAGACTCAACAAAGCAAATGTCACCACAGGGCCGAGCCAGCCGTCGGTGAGTTCATAGGCACCCACCCAAGCGATCCCCAAACCGCCCATCATCCACAGGCTACGCCGGCGAAATTGACGCAACGTGTGTTGCAATTCAGGTGTATCGGCAGCGCGGATCACCGGCTGCATGCCATAAAATACGGCGGCCAGCGCCAGCAAGGCGCCTGCAGCAGCGCCGCCGAGCAGCGCCAGTACGGAAGGGCCAGTGGCTTTGCTGCTGCCGGCCACAGTGTTGGCTGCGATCGCACTGCTGGTTAGCGCAGCGGCGGGTTGACTGACACCGGCAAGCGCCAGCGCCACGGCCGAACTAAAGCCAACGCCAGGCGCAGTCGCCAAGGCAAGTTGCCCATACCGGCTTAACCACTGCGTTTTTAGCGATTCGCGAATACGCTGCAATTTTTTGCGCACATTGGCTTCACTCAAACCCAGTAGCGCTGCGACTTGTTGGCTATTTTGTTCTTCACGATAAAACAGCAGCACCAAGTCGCGGCTGTCTGCCGGTAGCGCATCTAAAAATTGCCGTAATAGCTGTGATTGTTGTTCACGGCCATGCCATGCTTCCGGGTTGGCATCTGGGTCGACGAATTCGGCTAAGAGTTCCTCGGCGTCATCGCCACCGATCCGCTGCTTGAGTTTGTGATCGCGCAGGTAATTCAGCGCTCGTGAACGTGTCAGCTGGCGCAGCCAAGGCAAAAAACTACTGGGTTCGCGCAGTTCGTGCAGGTGCTGCCAGACGTAGATAAATACTTGTTGCGTGATTTCTTCGCTGGCATCGACGTCACGCACGATCGACAGCGCGATACTGCTGACCAGCTGCTGGCACCGTTGCACCAGCGCGGTAAATGCCGGCACTTGGCCCTGCTGCGCATCACACACCTGTGTCAGTAATTGTTGTTCAATCGTGCTTAGCATAAGTCCTCCGCTGCTTGACTATGCAGTCTGTGGTGTACTGTGTAAAGTTGCGGTGCATCGTTGGTGCGGTCGAGCACCTTGTATTCAAAGACACACGGTGGCCATCGTGTGTGACATTTTTTGTTAGGAATTGGCATGATCCGTCTACTTGGTAGGGCTTTGCTGCTGAGCAGCCTGCTGCTATCGACGCACGCCGCAGAGCTGCCACGTCAAAGTAACTCGTTAACTGAAGTGCTGGCGAGGCAACTGCCGCCAAGCGAGTATGCGCGCGTCGGTATCTATCTGCTGGACTTACAGCAAGCGCAGGCATGGAGCCTCAATAACAACCCTAGTTACCCGCTGCTGAGTAGTTTTAAACTGCCGCTGGCGATATGGGTGCTCAAGCTGGTGGAAACCGGCCAGCTGTCTCTCGAGCAAGCTGTGCCGATCCAACGTAGCGCCTTGATGCAAGACACTTGGAGCCCATTGCTTGATGAGCACAAAGCGGCAAACTTTACGCTGACAGTGCGTGAGCTGTTGCGTTATAGCGTCGAACTTAGCGACAACAACGCCGCCGATGTGCTGCTGCAATTAAGCGGTGGCACCGCGGCGCTGCAGCAGTATCTGCAGCAGCAAGGCTTGCAAAACACCGTGATCCAAGCGACCGAACAACAGATGCACCAAGGGTTTGCGGCGCAATACCGCAATCACAGTCGACCGAGCGACATGGCGCTGTTGTTGGCGCAGCTTGCGAATACTGAATTGTTGCACGCTGAGCAAAGTGATCTGTTAGTGCAGTGGCTACGCGATACGCCCACCGGCGCCAAACGTGTCAAAGCGGGTTTACCCGACGGCAGTATCTGGCTGCACAAAACCGGTACGTCGGGTACTGATGAACGAAGCGGTGTACGCGCAGCAGTCAACGATATCGGTCTGCTGCAACTGCCCGATGGCCGACAGTTTGTGCTGGTGATGTTGGTGCAAGACAGCCACTGGTCACTGGATGATACCGAAGCACTGATGGCGCGACTGACCGCTCGGTTGGTCGAAACGGCGATGCGCCCGATCCCAGTGCCCTGTGGACCTTAAGCACCTTGCGAACTGCTTGATCTTCTCGCTGAAAGCACACAAAAAGTGCAGCAGAATTAGCAAATAAACGCTAGTTTTGGCGTTTTGTTAGGCTTGCCACGCGGGCTTGTCACTGCTTTGCAGGTAATCGTAGTGGTTGGCCGCCACAGTTCTGTGTTGCGGCTACCGGCTTTTTTCGCCGAGTCCGCGATAATGCTTAATTGTAAGCCCATGTTTTATAATAAAAATTGCCTCGCATGCACGAGGGTTATACCGACACATAATTTATTTCACCCATAAAGCCGTCTAAACACCTAAAAGTCTATTGTTGTTGGTTTTGTAATCTGTCACAGTTGAGTACCTGCTAAATTACCGCTAGGGTGATGAATAACTAGCCAAATCATGTGCAAAAACAGGCAGAGCAACGAGGAGATTGGGAATATGTCGCAATATGCTGCCTTACGGGCAAACGTCAGTTTGTTGGGCACACAGTTAGGGGATACGGTTCGCAAGCAGTTGGGCGAGGCGATTTTGGAGCGAATTGAGCAAATCCGCCAATTAGCCAAACAAGCCCGCTCTGGTACCGAGCAACAAGACCAGCAACTGAAGCAGTTGTTGTCGGATCTAACCGACGACGAAATTCTGCCAGTGGCACGCGCCTTTGCGCAGTTCTTAAACTTGGCCAACTTAGCCGAACAGCATCACACCATCAGCAAAGCAGGCGCTGCATCGATTGAAAAACCCGAGCCGGTGCTGGAGTTATTGCAGCATTTAAACAGTGCCAATATCGACGTGGCCAAAGTGCGCGAAGCCGTGCAGGACTTGTCGATTGAACTGGTCCTGACCGCCCACCCGACCGAAGTGACCCGCCGCACTCTGATTTACAAGTTGACGCAAATTGCCGACTGTTTAGCGGCTCGTGAGCAAGACATCAGCGCAGCCCACGCGGCACGGCTGGAAACCCGGCTCAGCGATTTGATCACCCAAGCCTGGCACACGAATGAAATTCGTGAGCAGCGGCCAACACCGGTCGATGAAGCCAAATCTGGCTTTGCAGTCATTGAAACCTCGTTGTGGTACGCGGTGCCTGAGTTTATCCGCGAATTGGATGAAGCCTTAACGCCAGTGCTGGGCCATGGCTTGGCGCTGGATGCAACGCCAATTCGATTCTCCTCCTGGATGGGCGGCGACCGCGACGGTAACCCGTTTGTCACGGCCAAAGTCACCCGGCAAGTGCTGTTATTGAGCCGCTGGAAAGCCGCCGATTTATTCGCTCGCGACTTGGACGTGTTGTCCAACGAATTGTCGATGAACCAAGCGACCGACGAGCTCAAAGCTATGTCGGGGGGCGCCAGCGAGCCGTATCGCACTGTGCTGAATCAGCTGAAAACTCGGCTGGAATATACGCGCGATTGGTTATCCGAAGCATTAATGCATGACCGCCTGCAACGGCCGGCCGATTTAGTTTGGAATAACAATCAGTTATTGGAACCCTTGTTGCTGTGTCATCAAAGTTTGTTGGCCTGTGGCATGGACGTGATCGCCAGCGGCCAGCTGCTGGACACCATTCGCCGCGCTTATGCCTTTGGCCTGACGCTGCTGAAACTCGACGTGCGGCAAGAGTCGGGTCGCCATGCGCAAGTATTCTCCGAGTTCACCCAGTATTTAGGTATCGGCGACTACGCGCAGTGGGAAGAACCAGCGCGCCAGGCGTTTTTACTCAATGAATTAGCCTCCAAACGCCCGCTGTTCCCGCGTAACTGGCAGCCCAGCGCTGAAGTGCGCGAAGTGCTGGATACTTGCGACATTATTGCCCGCCACGGCCCTGAAGCCTTATCGACGTATGTGATTTCGATGGCCGGCAAACCGTCCGACGTGCTGGCAGTGCAATTGCTGTTGAAAGACGCCGGCATCACCTTCCCGATGCGTGTCGCACCACTGTTTGAAACGCTGGCGGATTTAACCAATGCGCCAGAATGTATCAGCAAATTGTTGGCGATTGACTGGTATCGCGGTTATATCCAAGGCCGCCAAGAAGTGATGATCGGCTACTCCGATTCAGCCAAAGACGCCGGCGCCATTGCTGCGGCGTGGGCGCAATACAGCGCGCAAGAAGCGCTGGTGGCGATTTGCCAACAAGCCAAAGTGCAGCTGAC
>DMYW01000049.1:43984-45164 GCA_003482455.1 Rheinheimera sp.
TGGGCGCAATACAGCGCGCAAGAAGCGCTGGTGGCGATTTGCCAACAAGCCAAAGTGCAGCTGACACTGTTCCACGGCCGTGGTGGTACTATCGGTCGTGGCGGTGGCCCAGCGCATGCGGCGATTTTGTCGCAACCGCCAGGCAGCTTAAGCGGTGGTCTGCGGGTGACCGAACAAGGCGAGATGATCCGCTTTAAATTCGGCTTACCTAAACTGGCGCAGCGCAGCTTGGCCTTGTATGCCTCGGCTGTGTTGGAAGGTGTGTTGTTGCCGCCGCCAGAGCCAAAAGCACAATGGCGCGAGCTGATGGCGCAACTGGCCAGCACCTCGTGCGAGGCCTACCGCGCTGTGGTGCGGCATCACCCAGAATTTGTGCCGTATTTCCGCGCGGCGACGCCAGAGTTGGAATTAGGCCAATTGCCACTGGGTAGCCGACCACCCAAACGTAACCCGAATGGCGGCGTTGAAAGCTTACGCGCGATTCCTTGGATTTTCGCTTGGTCACAAAACCGTTTGATGTTGCCAGCCTGGCTAGGTGCGGGTAGCGCTTTGGCCGAAGTCGTCAAGCAAGGTGGCACCGAGTTGTTGCACGAAATGCGCGCGCAGTGGCCGTTTTTCGCCACACGTTTGTCGATGCTGGAAATGGTTTATTTAAAAGCGGACGCGCAAATCGCTGAATATTATGATGAAAAGCTAGTCCCTGAGCATTTAAAAGGCTTAGGTGTTAGTTTGCGGGCGCAGCTGCAAGCCGACACCACCTTGTTGCTCAAGCTGATTGGTCGCGACGAGTTAATGGCCAACGAAAGCTGGATCCGCGAATCCATTATGCTGCGTAACACCTACGTCGACCCGCTGCATATTCTGCAAGTGGAGCTGTTAAAACGCGTGCGGCATGCGCCTGAAACTGTCAATGACAACATCAAGCGCGCCTTGATGGTGACCATCGCCGGTATCGCGGCAGGGATGCGCAACTCGGGTTAAGTGGGTGCCTCGCCGCTTCGAACACCACAAAAACCGCGCTTGGCCTCTAATGCCAGTCAGTTAAGCTGATTGGCATTCTTTTTTGTGTCAATGAACCTTCAAAGGCGAGCGGCGGAAACAAAAAAAGCAGACCGTCAGCCGCAGGGATAGCGGATGACGAGCCTACATGTCTGTGAGACCCAGGAGTATTTACGGCGTG
>DMYW01000049.1:45314-58161 GCA_003482455.1 Rheinheimera sp.
GTGTCTGCGGTTTTGTTACCGCAGCCGCTTGCGCAAAACTAGCTAATTGTTTGCATTAAAAACGCTTAACAGCGCTTAGCCGAGGTTTTTTATTGGGGCTGGTGGTTGCAGTGAGGTCGCTGTGATCGGCAGCACTTGTTGTCGCGTAATTTGGCTTACTCGTTATTGTTAGATTCTGGCCACCACCGAGAAGGACATGCTGATGTCGCAGCCTGTATTACCACCGACCCTCACCTTGTTTTACGATGGCTTCTGCCCGCTGTGCGTAAAAGAAATGGCGCAGCTGCGCGCCATCGATACCACGCAGCGGGTGCTGTTGGTGGATATTCAACAGGCCGAATTGATGCAGGCGTACCCGCAGATTGATGTGACGGAAGCAGGGCGCATCTTGTTGTCACTGACTGCCGATGGCCGCTTGCTCAAAGGGCTGGATTCAACACACGCCGCCTGGTCGGCGGTCGGCAAAGGTTATCGCACGGCGTGGCTGCGCTGGCCGCTGATCCGCTGGTTTGCCGATCAGGCGTATTTATATTTTGCCGCCAATCGTTATCGCATTTCGTATTGGTTGACCGGCACGGCGCGCTGCGACAACGGCCAGTGCCAGCGATAAATGTTGGAATGGTTTAGTTGCGCATGCCACGACGCAACTGTGCGTCGTATACGCGATAAGCAAAAACGACGCAGAAAGTGCCAAACAAGGTTTCTAAGCCTGAGCTAAATACCTGTAACGCAACATTGTCTGGCGCTAATTTTTGCAAATTGGCGCTAGCCAAATAGGTGAAAAACCACACGCTGGTATTGCCGCAAAACAAATACCACAAATTGTCACCGCTCAGCTGCCAACTGCGCGCCAGCGACTGCCACACGCTTTGGCGGTGCAATAAGAATTCAAATGCGGTGTATGAAAACCGCGTCACCATATACAAACCCGGAATGATAAAAAACGACAGGCCTGCCATGACCAACAAGGTTTCCAGCATCGACAAGGCGCTGTAACCAACAAACACGGCGGCGGCCGCTTGATAAGCGCGCCCAATCCCAATCGGCTGCTGGAAGATTTTCCCCGCCATAAAAAACACCACCGCGGCCGTGGACAAGGCATTAGCGGCGACGCTAATCAGCACAGGCCCGATTAAATCCTGTGGCTGCAAGTCGTTGGGATCGACCGGTGTCAGATAACTGACCAGCAGGCTAGCTAGGATCCCCAGCGGCAATGTCAGCAACGCAAGACTTAAAATATGGCGATTAAAAAACTGCGCGGCATCGCGCAAGCATTCGGCAAGAGTCGGCATGCAAGGTTCCACATTAACTAAACGATAGGCGCTTGATAGCGCTGGTGGATAGTAACAGAGCGACTTAAGAACTGTCAGCGCCGAAACAGCCATCGGCTCAGGAATTAATCGCAGCCAACCTCTTGTTTGTCGACATACACAAAGGCCTCTGTGCCAGAGACGAGTGTGACGGCGATCCGCACATAGTCGGCTACTTCATAGGCGTCGGCTTGCGCCAGTTCTGCGTCGCTGACTTCAAAGCAGTAGCCGTGGATTGGTGCGCCGCCATGATGGCGTTTTAACAGCGGATGCTCGGTTTTGCCGCTGGTGCGGATCACGTCGGGGTCTGTAATGGTCAGCCAGTGCAAGGCAAAACCGGGCAGCGCATCGGCGTAGCCGGTTAACAGGCGGCCAAAAGTGGCAAGCTGTACGTCGGGTTGTTGCAAAGTGCCGTAGGAGAATAGCTTTGGCATGATGCGACTCCAAACAAAAAGGGTTTTAAATAAACATGGCCCCGCAGGGCCATGGAGTTTTTCAACGCGCAGTCTTCACACACGATCCAACGCAGCTTGCTAGTTATCGCCGTCTCTGGAGCTGGAAATCCAAACGTACTTTTGAATTGGCAGTAGTGGCTTTACCATCAACAAATTTGGGTGCATAACGCCATTTGGCCAGCGCGGCCGTTGCCGCTTCACCAAAACTGGCAGAGCCACCGGTTTCTACGACCTTAATGTTTTGCACAGCGCCGCTTTCATTGATGGTGAAATGCAGCACCGCATAACCGTTTTTGCCCGCTCTTGCTTCGTTTTCAGGATATTTAGGCTCTAAACGGTACAGCGGCATCGGGTCTTGGTTGTCGTTCCACGGCTGCATAGCGCCAATGGCCACACAATGTTCGGTGGCAGCCGCTGATTCACCCTTGCGCTCGTAAATACTGACTAAACGGGCATGCGAGGCCAGCGCGTACGGGTGGCTGTAATTCAGGCCTTTGGTTTGCGCGACTACGTCGTTAAACAAGGCTGTTGATTTATCTAAATTACGGTCACGTATATGGGCATTACCGAGCAAAAAAGTCGCTCGAAGTTTTAATGCTTGGTCTTGATTAGCTGAACTGCTGAGGTAGGCATACGCCTCGTCTAACCACTTTAAATGCTTTGGTTTGTACAGCGGGGTGATGCTGACGATTTCAAACGCTTCTAACTGCACTTCAGCCAGCAGCAGCGGATTGTTGGTGGCGGATGTTATTTCCATCGACCGATTGACGAAGCCTAGTTTGTCTCGATCTGAGCTGGCAGTTTTAGCCGCACCAAGCAGAGCTTCAATCAATCTTGCGTCATTGGCACCATATAATTTTTCATACGAAGCGAGCGCTTGCAGATACAGCGGGTGGATGTGGCTGGGCGGCTGTTTGGAAAAATTCAATCGGTGATTGGCCAAACTTACCGTCAGATTTGCAAAATCTTCACCATCCGCTGGATAGACATCTTTGGCTTGTTGGTACGCCAGCTCCAATTCGCTTAATGCTTTGGACTTGTCCTTGGCTTGGAGCGCTTGTTGATAGGCTTGGTAATGTTGTTGAAAACCAGCCTTGTCAGCGTGGGCGGTCAGTGAAAAGCTACTAGCCAGTAAAAATGTACTGGCGATCATCCATGGGCGCATTCTGGTCATTCCTTGCAAATAAAGTTCGCACAAAATTTAACACTTTAGATACATCGGATGCAAACCACTTTCTAAAGTATTGAACTATCGAGCGAATTTTGTTTTTCTAATCTATTAGGCGCCCCCGCCATTAGTCAACCTGGCTTAGCTGGGTGCGCAAATAATCGAACAGTAGCCGCACCCGCACCGGTACGGGGCCGCGTTGTGGCCGGTATAACGAGACTGGCCAGGGTTCGGGTTCTAATTCGGGCAACAGCCGCTGCAATTGGCCACGCGCAAGCGCCGGTTTTGCCAAAAAATCGGCGACTTGGCCTATACCAACGCCAGCGATCAGTGCCGCAATTTCTTCGGCGGTGTCGTTGACCATCCACCGCACTTGTCGCGGCGAGTAGGTTTCGCCTTTGGCAAAAAACCAACTCCAAGCGCGGCCGGTGCTGGCATCCAACACGCTGGTTAACGCATGTTGGTTCAGATCAGCCACTGTTTGCGGTGCGCCGTGCGCGGCCACATAGTCGGGACTGGCCACCAGCCACAACGCCACTTTGGATACCGGCACCGCCACAAAACTTTGGTCGCGCAACAAACCGGCGCGGATCCCTAAATCAATTTGTTCATCCACCACATCGCTGTGTTGATCCGACAGCCGAATATCCAGCTGAATTTGCGGATACAGCCGGGCAAATTCCAGCAGCAGCGGCATTAACACCGGGCGATAAGCGGCGGGCGCGGCCAAACGCACCAGTCCTGCTAACTCGGCCGACGCTTGGCGTGGGCTCAGTAGCTGTTCCAGTTGCGCCAATTGTTGTTGACCGTCTTGCCACAATTGTTGGCCAAATTGGGTCAGCCGGATCTGCCGCGTATTGCGGTGAAACAACACCTCGCCGGTTAATTGTTCTAGCTGCTGGATAGCTCGAGTCACCGCTTGTGGCGAGATCGCCAGTTTGCTGGCACAGGCTTTAAAGTGGCCAAGTTCGGCGGCGGTGCAAAAAATGCGCAGCAGTTCGAGTTTATTCAGTGCCATGGATTATTCCTATTTTTGGAATTCTAAAGCTGAATCTATTCCATTTTTCATAAGAAGCAAGCCTTTTACACTGGGTGCAGTGACTAATCACGCGCCACTGTGGGCGCTTTATTGAGGAATGACAGATGCAAACAGCTATTACTGGAAAAGTAGTGTTAATCACCGGCGCTAGCAGTGGTTTGGGTGAAAGCACCGCCGAATTGTTGGCTAGCCGTGGCGCTAAATTGGTGCTGGTGGCGCGCCGCGCCGATCGTTTAGCGGCGTTGGTTGAACGTATTCGCGCCAACGGTGGCGATGCGGTGTATCAAGTGGTTGACGTAACCAAGGCGGCAGATTTAGCGCAAGCCGTGGCGCTTGCGACCACCACTTATGGCCGGTTGGATGTGATGATCAATAACGCGGGTTTAATGTCGATTGCGCCAATGAGCGAGCGTCGCGTCGATGAATGGGACCGCATGATCGACATCAATATCAAAGGCGTGTTGTACGGCATTGCGGCGGCCTTGCCAGTGTTTGAAGCCCAGCAAGCCGGCCACTTTATCAATGTATCGTCGGTCGCTGGCATCAAAGTGTTCAGCCCAGGTGGCACTGTGTATAGCGGTACTAAGTTTGCCGTGCGGGCGATCTCAGAAGGCCTGCGCCATGAAGTGGGCGGCGCTATTCGCACCACCACCATTTTGCCAGGCGCGGTGGAATCTGAACTGAAACATGGCAGCGGCCATGCCGCCAGTGCTGAATTTGTGAATGCGTTTTATCAACAAAATCAAATTCCTGCAGACTCCGTGGCGCGCGCCATTGCCTATGCGATTGAACAACCGGCCAATGTCGATATCAACGAGATCGTGTTGCGGCCAACGGTGCAAGAGTTCTAAGGCGGTTTTGAGGCTGGGTGTTCAGCCACAATAACGCGGCTAGGCGCCTGCACCATGCTTGTACAACGCCAGCCTTATGTGGCGATTGCTGCAGGTCATATCGAACCACGTCGGGTACGAGCTTGACGTGGTTTTTTACTTTGGCGCGGGCAAAACATTTGCTAGGCTGTTGTTTTTACAAGGTATAGGCTGGGTTGTATGGAATATGATTTAGAGTTAGTCGCCGCCGATGGCAGCGTGTTTCCGTATCGTGATGACAGTAGCAGCGATGGTTATCATTACCGCATCAGCCTGGATATCGACGGCAATGCCGCTGAGCTTTTAATTCAGCCGCACAGCTTGCATGTGAGTCTGGATGACGACGGCGGCTGGTTGCAGTTCCCGCAAACACCCAGCGAGTTGTTTGGCGACGTTGCGGCGCTGAGCACTGAGCAGTTGTTAGAGTGCATGGCGGTGGCGGCGGAAACCTGGGATGACGCCGAATACGTCAGCGCAGAGCAAATCAGCCAGCTACTGGGCATGATGGTCGGTAAAGAGTCGTAAGCGACTTAGCAATAGCAAGGCGCAGCTGCGAGATCAAAACCGCCGGGCTATTCCTTCCCGCGAGGCTAAGCCGGTTCGCGATGCTATGCCTACCCGCGATGCTATGCCGGTTCGCGATGCTATGCCCAACCTGCACCGCCAAGCCGCGCGGCGCAGCTAGCAGCTGGAATCTAACAAACCCAGCTGCAGCGCTTTTTTGATCAGCTGCGGGGCATTGTTCACATCCAGTTTGCGCATCAGGTTCTCGCGATGTTTGTCGGTGGTTTTCGGCGATAGGTGCATTTGCTCGGCAATTTGCGCATTAGACAGGCCATCACAGACCAGCTTTAACACTTCAAATTCGCGGGCGGTCAGTTCGACCGTACTTTCGCTAATCAATTGCAACACCCGCGGCGCTATGTAGCGTTGCTGATTCAATACTGCATCAATGGCCGCTTTAAGCTCTGTCGCGTCGCCATTTTTTTGCAAAATGCCATCGGCGTTGACCAAATCTAGCTGTTTCAGCACAGTCGGCGATTGACTGCCCGTCAGCACAATCACTTTCAGGCTCGGATAACGCTGCTTTAAATAATCGATTTCGGCACTGGTTTCGCCGCCCGGCATATGAAAATCCAGCAGCAGTAGCTGCGGTTCCGTTGCCTTTACGCTGTTGCGCAGCTCTGTTAGGCTGTCTAATTCCGCGACGAGTTGCAGGTTAGGGAGCAGCTGCAGCAGCATTTTTAAGCCGTCGCGAAAGATCTGATGGTCGTCGGCGAGCAACATGCGCACCGGCGCTGCGATTGAGATGTCTGTCATGACCCGAACCTTATCTTCTGTTATTGCTGCGTTGTTCCTAGGCGCGATCCTATTAGCTGTCAGTGGTGTCGCTGAACCTATTGATCTGACCGTCCGTTCAGGCTGTGTTTGGCACGGCCAAGCGCGCCTGAATTTAGCCAACTGCACATTAGACGCTACTGAAGCTAAGCTTACTGCGCCGGCAGGCATCCTGCCAAGTGAAACGCCGCTTCGACAAGAACTTGTTCAAATTCAAAGTGATAGGCAAACCAGCCTGTTGATGTCATTTGGCGTGCCCGATGTGATCCAGCTGCAAGTATTTCAACGAGTCCAAGGTCAGTGGCAGTTACTAGTGGACTTAAAACCATACGCCAATTTTGACGCTCGCCCCATCGACAGCCCGCGCTTGGTGATGCCAGTGACCTTGCAAGCGGGCGCTAACGAGTTGTATTTAAGTTATTTTAATCACGGCGATGGTCGCTTGCAGCCGGAACTGCTGACCGATCGGAGTTGGCAGCACAGCAGCATCAAACAGCATCTGTTTAATGGCATGTTGGCGGGTGTGATGCTGACCATGCTGATCCTGATAGGTTTGTACCGCAGCGCCACCGACAACGTCAGCTACATCGCGTATTTATTGGTGGTGATGGCACACGTGCTGATGTTGCCGCAAATCGAAGGTTATTATTTTCAAATGCTCTGGCCGGAATCGCCGCTGCTCAACGGCTGGATGCCGATCCCGTTGGCGTCCATGTTACTGGCGGCGCATGCCTGGTTTGCCTGGAGATTTTTTAGTTTACCGGCGCGTTATCCGCTGCTGACGCGGTGGCATCGTGGGGTTTTTTATGCGCTAGCGGCTAATTTGCTGGTGAGCCTGGGTCAATGGTTTGATGGCTTTCCGCTGCTGGTGGCGATCGCGATTGTCTATGGCGTATTGGCGGTGATCACAGCACGGCGGGCTTACCTCGATCAACTGCCGGGTGCTGGTTTGTATCTACTTGGTACTTGCAGCCTGATGGTCTGTAGTGTGCTGCTGATGGGATTGGGCGTGATTGGCCTCAATCCGTTCCCGTTTATTGATTTTTTCCAATACCCGAAAATTGGTTTTTTACTGGAAACCGCGTTTTTCTCGGCCGCTTTGTTAAGTCAAATCAAGCAATTTCGCCAGCAACAAGCGGAAGAGCGGTTACGGCGCTTGGCCGAAGCAGGTGAGCTGGCTAAAGCCGAACAACAAAAACGTGCGGCGCAAGCCAAAGTGGCGGACAGTAGCATGCGCCTCGCCGCTGTCAGCCACGACATTTCGCAGCCGCTGGCGTCCTTGCGGTTTGCCATTGAAGTGCTCAAGGCGCAACAAGCGCAGCAGCCGCTGGCGGAGCATATCGACCGCACTATTCAATACGCACAAACGTTGCTGACCGACATTATGCTCGACAGCAAACAAAGCCATCAGCAACAAGACTTAGTCGAGCTGTCTGGCTTGTTGCATGGTTTGGTGAATGACTTTTTACCCAGCGCGCAGGCCAAACAACTCGAGTTGCGACAGGTCGATACGTCACTGTGCATCGATACCTCCTATGTGGTGCTGCGGCGCATAGTGCAAAACTTACTGGCCAACGCCATTCGTTATACGCCATCGGGCAAGGTGTTAGTCGGGGTGCGACGCCGGCCGCAGGCGCTGGAAATTCAAGTCTGGGACACAGGCCCGGGTATCTTGCCCGAGCAGCTGACGCGTTTGCAGCAAGCGTTTGAGCAAGGTGAGCAGCAATCGGCGCAGCAACAAGGTGTCGGCTTGGGGCTGTTTATCGTGCAGAGCTTGTGTCAACAGCTGGGTTACCAGCTAAAGGTACAGACGCAACTGCGCCGTGGCAGCTGCTTTAGTATTGTGATCCCGCGCTAGGCGCCACGCGAGTTGTGGTCGTTCATTGCCGTCGTTTATAGCGGTGGTGAGTGGCGCGAGTTGGTAGTGGCAGTTCGCCCTGGAAATTCGTAGTGGTGGTTCGTGCTGGCAGTTCGTAGTCATAGTCAGTCATCGCAAAGGGCGCTGCGGCTAGTCCGTCAGTAGCGCTAGCATGCGCTGCACCGACGCCGTATTGAGACCGCCCATTTGCTCGGCATTGGCCAACGCATACACAAACCCTTCCACCGCGCTGCTGTCGATGTCATGGCGCAGCTCGACCACGTGTGCCCAGTCGGCGACGTCATCGTCGGAAATCGTGCCCGCCAGATACAGTTGCAGCACAGCGGCAAGCGTGGCTGCCGTTAATGTCACCATCGCTTCAGGCGGCGTGTTGGCGCGCACCAGCTGCAGCAGCGCTTGGTCGATGCGCGGTTGGTCTGCGCTAAAGTCGGCAAAACTCAGCCAGCACCATAAGGCGTCGCGGTGTTGCTGATGGCTCGTCACAGTGACCTCCTTACGCCAGTTGCTGGTGGAAAAAGTCCAACAACAACCGCACTTTTTGCGGCAGATGCTGGTTCAGCGGATACAAGCCCCAGATGCCATCATCCGCCGGTTGGTATTCCGGCAATAAGGCCTGTAACGCGCCAATGCGGATATGCTCGAGCAGGTAATAATCCGGCAGCTGGGTGATGCCAAGGCCTTTGATCGCTGCATCGGTGAGTGCCACTCCGCTGTTGCAGCGAATGTAAGGCGTGGGGCGTAATGTCAGTTTCTGGCCTTTGTGTTCAAAGCGCCAGGTATCAACGGATCCCACCAACAGCCGATGCTGCGTGAGTTCCTCGGGCGTGGTCGGGGTGCCAAATTGGGCCAAATAACCAGGGCTGGCGGCTAAATACGAGCGGCGATTGCCCAAGCGACGCGCCTGCAAGCTGGAATCGTGCAGTTGACCTAACCGAATGGCTAAATCAAAACCGCCTTTGACCAAATCCAGCTGGGTATTGGTCAGTTCTAAATCGACTTGCAGCCCCGGATATTTTAATAAAAACTCGTGCAGCAGTGGCGCGATCACGGTTTCGCCGTAATACACAGGCGCGGTCAGTTTAAGCGAACCGGTGGGTTTTTCTTGCAAGTCCAGCAGTTGCTGATTGGCTTGCGTCAGGGCTTGCAACAAAGGGCGGCATTGCTGCAAATACAAGGCGCCGGCCTGCGTTAAACGAATTTGCCGCGTGGTGCGATGCAACAATTGCACTTGCAGCCGCGTTTCCAAGTCGCGCACATTGCGACTGACTTGCGCCACCGACATCTGCAGCTGCGTCGCCGCGTTGGAAAAACTGCCCGACTCAGCGACGGCGACAAATTCGGACACGCCTAACCATTCTTTCATCTGTCACTCGCTGCACTTTGCATTGGGTTGATTATTGCGTATATGCAAAACTGATTTGCAATTTTGCGTGATTATCTTGCTTTTAGAAAAAATTACAATGGTCTCTTTACCGTTTCAGTTCCGGTCGGTGCGTTGTGTGGCGCGGCATGGTGATCAAAGCGGGCTATGTCGCGTGGTTGTTGCTGTTGCCCTGTTTGTCGCAACGACGTGCTGCCCTGACATGCCATCTGCCTGCGCTGTCCGCTACCTGAGCCTTCAGCTGCTAGAGCCGTCAGCTGCTTAAGTAGCCGTGCCGACCTTTTTCTGCCAAGAGGGAATACCATGCAATTGATCAAAACTCGCGCTGCTGTCGCTTGGGGTCCAAACCAACCGCTGTCGATCGAAGAAGTCGATTTAATGCCGCCACAACAAGGCGAAGTGTTGGTGCGTTTAATCGCCACAGGCGTCTGCCACACCGACGCGTACACACTGTCGGGCGCTGATTCGGAAGGCAAATTCCCTTGTATTTTAGGCCACGAAGGCGCCGGTATTGTCGAAGCGGTCGGTGAAGGCGTCACCAGCGTTGCGGTGGGCGATCATGTGATCCCGCTGTACACGCCAGAATGCGGCAAATGCAAGTTCTGTTTATCCGGCAAAACCAACCTGTGCCAAGCCATTCGCGCCACGCAAGGCCAAGGCTTAATGCCGGACGGCACCACGCGTTTTTCCAAAAACGGCCAGCCGATTTTCCATTACATGGGTACGTCGACCTTCTCGGAATACACAGTGCTGCCAGAAATTTCGCTGGCGAAAATCAACAAAGCCGCGCCGCTGGAAAAAGTCTGTCTGCTCGGTTGTGGCGTCACCACCGGCATGGGTGCGGTGATGAATACCGCCAAAGTGAAAGCAGGCGACACAGTGGCGATTTTTGGCTTAGGCGGCATTGGTTTGTCGGCTGTGATTGGCGCCGTGATGGCCAAAGCCAGCCGCATCATCGCCATCGATATCAACGAAGCCAAATTCGATATCGCGTTAAAACTGGGCGCCACCGACGTGGTGAATCCGCAAAAATTCAACAAACCGATCCAAGAAGTGATTGTTGAAATGACCGATGGCGGCGTGGATTTTTCGTTTGAATGTATCGGCAACGTCAATGTGATGCGCAGCGCCTTGGAATGTTGCCACAAAGGGTGGGGCGAGTCGGTGATCATCGGCGTAGCGCCGTCCGGCGCGGAAATTTCAACGCGGCCATTTCAACTCGTCACAGGTCGCGTCTGGCGCGGCACGGCGTTTGGTGGCGTCAAAGGCCGCACTGAACTGCCAGAGTATGTCGAGCGGTATTTAAACGGCGAGTTTGAGCTTGATACCTTTATCACGCACACCATGCCGCTGGAGCAAATCAACGAGGCGTTTGACCTGATGCACGAAGGTAAATCGATTCGTACTGTGATCCACTTCTAAGTTTTTTGAGCGTTAGGGCAAGGACGCCTATTTTTTGCTGTGAAAGCCGCAGCTGCGACGGTTACCGCAGTCAGGCGAGAGAATGACGTATGCCGCTGAAAATTTTATCTGAACAAAAGCTATTTGGCGGTCGCCAAATTCGTTTTGAACATTCGTCGAACACCTTAAGTTGCACTATGGTGGCGTCGATTTATTTGCCGCCACAAGCCGCGCAGCAGCCGGTGCCGGTGTTGTATTGGTTGTCCGGTTTAACGTGCACCGACGAGAACTTCAGCACCAAAGCCGGGGCGCAGCGTGTCGCCGCCGAGTTAGGCATTGCGCTGGTGATGCCAGACACCAGCCCGCGTGGCGAGTTTGTCGCCAACGACCCAGCGTATGATCTTGGCCAAGGCGCGGGCTTTTACCTCAATGCCACCGAAGCACCGTGGGCAGCGCATTACCGGATGTACGATTACATAGTCAAAGAGCTGCCGGCGTTGCTGGTGGCGAGCTTTCCCGTCAGCTGCGTCAAAGCCATTGCCGGTCATTCGATGGGCGGCCACGGTGCCTTGGTGATTGCGCTGCGTGAAAGTGGTATGTATCGCAGTGCGTCGGCCTTTTCGCCGATTTGCCAGCCGAGCGAATGCGACTGGGGTAAAAAAGCCTTTAGCCACTATTTAGGCGAAGATCGTGCACTATGGCTGCACTATGACGCCAGTTACTTGTTAAGTCAGCACAAAGCCGAATTGCCGATGTTGGTCGATCAAGGCGACGCCGACCAGTTCTACCCGCAGCAATTGCGCACCGAGGCGCTGGTCAGCGCCGCCGCTGCCCACCAGAGCAATGTGCGAGTGCGTTTTCAAGCCGGCTATGACCACAGTTATTACTTTATTAGCAGCTTTATCGAAGACCATCTGCGCTTTCATGCACAGTATTTGTTGGTGTGATCCTGTGGCGAAGCGCTGAGGGTGCTGCGCTTAACCCCCAATCCTGTTGCTCCACAGCACGCAGGCACCCTGTTTCATCGGACTGCACACTTGTAGTCATGACCTCACGAAAAGCCTTATGATGCAATGCATATCACCACATGGAGATTGTGATGTTGCATCTACTACCTCAACTATGGCGGCAAAAGCCGCTCACTCGCACAAACACAACCTTGACCCTGTTACCGCTGATTAGTGTACTTGCAGTCACCGCCCACGCTTCGTCCCCAGTGCCGCCGGCCGCGTATCAGCGGGCGGTCGAAACTATGCAGCTGCAAGGGCAGGACATGGGGCCGGCGCAACAAATTGCGAAGCTGGCGTTTGCGCAGTGTAATGCGGTGCGCAGTCAGTATGGTCTTGGCGAAAATTGGCCGGACGCGGCGCTGCTTAAAGGGGTTGACCGGCGGGTAATTGAACGTTTTTATCAAGATGGCATGGCGCGTACCCGTGTTGAGGGGTACACCTTGGCGGCCGCTGATTTTGAACGTTGGCAACAAGACAGTCGTGCCACACCGGGTAGTTTGCCGGCTACGCCACCGGATTGTAGCCAAGCTCGAAAGCAGCCGATCATCAGCGACCAGCTGTGGCGCGACGGCCAAGTGTTTAGCATCGACCATCTGCACAAACGCATTCGCGTGAAGCCGTATGCGCCGTCGCCAAGCAAAGGCTTTACCGCTGAGCAGTGGGCGGCGCTGCCAACCGATACTGTGCTGGGACATTCTTGTATTCGGATCACCGAAGCACTGTTGCCGCAGTTGCTTAAAGCCGATTTTGGGCTTGCACTGCCAACCGGCGGCGCCAGTAAACTTAGCAGCTGTTTGTGGCAAGAAGTGCCGCTGACGGCGCAATACAACTTCCCGTGGCCACTGCAAAGCCATAGCGAAATGGCGATGGCAGGCTCAAAGCTTATCCAAGACGTGCACAGCGAGCAGCTAACGGTAGGCCAGGCGCTACCGAGCAGTCAGTTTGCATTACCAGCTGGGTACAGCCGCTAAGCAGCGAGCCACCGGCGGTAGGCAAG
>DMYW01000049.1:58442-93198 GCA_003482455.1 Rheinheimera sp.
CTACCGAGCAGTCAGTTTGCATGAGCAGCTGGGTACAGCCGCTAAGCGGCGAGCCACTGGCGGTAGGCAAGCTGCTACCGAGCGGTTAGTTTGCATTACCAGCTGGGTACAGCCGCTAAGCTTCGAGCCACTGGCGGTAGGCAAGCTGCTACCGAGCGGTTAGTTTGCATGACTTGCCAAGTATCGCCGCTCGCAAGTTTACACCTGTATGCTTGGGTGACAGGTGCTTAGCGGTAAAAGATGCAGCTGGCGAAATTTTCTGCTAGCGTAAATTCATCAATGCCATGAGGAATATACGCGATGCGTCAGGTTGGGTTGGCTCTACTGCTGGTTATCGGTGTGCTGTTATCGGCATCGCCGGTGTTTGCTGCGTCCTGCCCGCAAACGTCAAGCAAAAGCGCGCGCTTGATTTGTGAAAACCCCAAGCTGGCTGAACTGAATCGCCAAGTGCTGGCGGTATGGCAGCAAGTGCAACGCGATATTCCAACCGAGCAACGTGCACATCGGCAACAACAGCAACAGCTGTGGTTGGCGCAACGTGATTTGTGCAGCAACAACTTGTGTTTGCAAGTGCGTTTTCAACAACGCCTGATTGATTTGGTCAGTTTGCAACGCGCTGGCATTAGTTTTATGGATTTTCCAGCTCGCATGTTTGATGGGCAGCTGGCCGATCCGCTGCCCGATAGTGAAGGTCCGATCACGCCACCGGCCAATTTACCGGCCGGTTTGAATTACGACCAAGTCAATGCGGTGTTGATTAACGGTGAGCCGGAACTCGCTGGCGAATATGTACTGTTGCAGTCAGGTTGTGGTCCGTCGTGTCAGCAACATTATGTGTTGAATCTGCGCACCGGCACTGTGCTGGGTGAACATTTTGGTGGGCCTTGTCAGCGCCAGCTGGTGGCCTTTCAACCGGAAAGCCAACTGCTGATCGCCAGTCAACCCAGCCATAATCAGCAACCATCGCAATGGTTGTATTACCGGCTACGTAATAATCAGCTGACGCTGATCCATCAGTTGACCATCGAAAATGCGCCGGCTGAACAGGGCTGCGCTTAAGTCCAAGCCTCTGATCTAGATAGTAAAATCAATCCGTCCTATCAGGTTTAGGAAAATTCCTAATACCTGCTCTTCGCCCCCTTCTTTACAGTGCGCCTCACTAAGAAATTCTTTGAGAGGTGGCGACTATGGTCAAGCTAGTACAAGTGTGGCGTTGTTTAATGGCAGCAGCCGATTACCGTCGGCATTGGCGTAAGCTCACCGGCCAAGCGCCGCTGGATGTGGTGTTTATCTGCAACGTGCGTGACGAAGCCGAACGGGCTTTGTTTTACCGCGAAGGTGCCACGCCGATGACCCAAGAAAACGGCCCACGACTGTACATTAACGGCGTCGCTGGGCAAATTCGTGGCATCAACTTCACCGCTGCCGAAATGTACAGCCGCGAAGGCCGGCGTGTCGCAAAAACGGCATTTATCGAAGCGGTCAAATGGGCGCAACAACAAGGCGCCAAAGTGGTGTTGTTGGCCGCGTCGACCAAGCGCTTGTTCGGTCGCGATGGCCGAGAACTAAAAGCCTTGTTCCCTGACATGTTGTTTACCATTGGCGACAATGGCACGGCGCAATTGTTGTGCGCGGATGTCGATCGCGCAATTGCCAACAGTCAGCTGGCATCGCCGCGCGTGCTGGTGATTGGCCCTTACGGCATTTTAGGCCGCGCTGTGTCTGATCATCTGCAACAACGTCAGGTCGACTTGCTCGGATTTGGCGGCAATCCGGTGTATTTAAGCGAATATCACTTAGAAACCGGCGTGCCAGTGGTGGCGAATTTAGCCGATGTCGGCCCGGTGGATGTGGTTGTGTGTTGTACACATAGCCAAGACGCTCGCTTGACAGCCGAGGCGGTTGCCCAGCTCAAACGCGTCAATCAGAAATTGTTGGTGGTGGATGTCGCTGAGCCGGCCAATTTAGATCGCCATGTTTACGCCGAAGTTTGCCAACAAGTGATCCGGCAAGATGCCGGCAACGCGTGGTCAGCCGATCTGCAATACGTACTGGGTTGTTTAACCTCGAACCAGTTAATGCTTGCACCTGGCACCGTCTTTGGTTGTTTTGCTGAAGCATTAGCGCTATACCACGCGATTTTCCGCGAACACAACCCAGAATTGCTGCATTGCGATTGGTTTGAAGTCAACAGCTACCACCAAGCCTTAGTCGCCGAAGCCTTTCGCTCCTTGCAGATTGGGTTACCGCAACCGTATTGTTTTGGCCAGCCAGTGCAAGACTTTACCATTACGCACGGCGGCACATCGTCAGCCCATGCTGCGCACCCGCAGGAGCAGCTGGCATGAACAGCAACACGGCTAGTCTAAGCGCAGCTGCGATCGCCCAAGTTCACTCGAGCAAACGCTGGCGCTTGCTGGGTTGGGGATTAGTGCTGGCGTCGCTGGCATGGTTGAATTTGCATGTAGAACCAGGCGGCATTGTTACGCATGCCATTTTAGACGCGCAGAACCCATATCAAGCCGCCGATCAACAAGTGCAAGCATTGCCAGATCTGAACCGTGGCGATAGCGTCGGTTTAGTGGTGCAACTACCGGATGGTTTAACGCCTGCGGCTGTGGATCGCATTGCAACGCTCAGCCAAGATTTGCAGCAGTTGTTGCCAACAGCCAGCGTATTAAGCCCAACCCACAATCTTAATCGTTACCACAGCAGCGACGACAGTATCGACAGCTCGCCGTATTTGCGCCGGCACATGAGCCAAGCGGACATCGACGCTGCAGCTGCCAATATGGCCGAAAACCCGTTGTTTGATGGCTTGTTATTGGGTGGCGATGTGTTATCCAGTTCGTCGGCCAGCTCGTTCTCTCACCAACCCAGCTACGCGCAAATTTTGGCGTTTTTGCCGGAAGGCTATTCCGAGCAGCAGCTGGTGGATGACCTCGGCGAGTATTTAGAACAAAGACCGATCTCGGCGCTGGAATGGCTGCTGTGGAAAACCGATATTCAGCCGGCACCAAGCCATGCAGATGTCAGCCTGTCAGGTTGGGCGGTGGCGCGTGGCTTAATGCATTATGCGTTGATTTCCGATGTGTTGTGGTACTGCACTTTAGGTTTGTGTTTAGCGACACTAGCCGCCTGGTTAGCACTGGGCAGCTGGCGGCAAGCCTTGGTGTCGAGTTTGTTGATCTTCGCCTCGTTTGTGTTAACCCGTGGCAGCATGCCGCTGCTGGACTTGTTGGGCGTGACCATTGGCAATCCCGCCGAGCCCATCCGTGAGCGCGTATACTTTTTATTGGTGTTAAGTGCGTTGATTGTGTCAGGAATTTCGCTGAATGTGCGGGCATTAGAAGCCTATAACGCCGAATGCGAAAAAACCGGCGATCGCCTTGGCAGCTGGCGCGCATTAGCCGTACAACTGCCGCGTTTTAACTTAGTGCTGGGTATTGCCGCGCTGAATTTTATCGGTCTTAGTCAAATTGGCATCCGGGGTGTGCTGGAAGTCGGTGTGCTATCGGCCATTGGTTTACTTTGGCAACGTGCACTGGTGCAGTCGTTGTTGCCGGCGTTGCAGCTGGCTTTGGCGGCACATCCAGCCGCGCGGCAAAGCCGCACGCATCAAGTGCAACAATGGATCAACCACCAGTTAGCGCGGCCAGGACAAGCCGCTGTGTGGTATTGGTTGCAGTTTACGCCTGCGCAAAGTCTGCTGCGTGTCGTGGCAGGTTTGCTGCTGTTGCTCGCCACAGTCGCTGGTGTCGTATTACACGACGCGCAAGTGCCGGCCGAGCAGCGGTTGATCCAAGTGCGTGAAAAACCGATTGATTACCTGCCAGACACCATAGTGGACCAAGCGCGCGGCGTGTTAAACGCACCGCAAGCTGGCGGTTTTGCTCAGCTTAGCTTTTATATTTCGCCGATGGCGGTCGCCTCTGCCGATTATCCGAACGTGGCGGATATCCAGTTTTTACGCCAAGTCGCTGCGTTTGCCACGCAGGTACGCCGCATTGAAGGGGTGCGTGCCGCCGTGTCGGTGGTAGACCAGCTGTCACTGATGCAACCGTTGGCGGCGCAAACCACCGCGACTGCCTACGAGCATTTGCAATTGCTGCGCTGGGATTTGCAACAGCCAAAACTGGCCGATTCTTGGTGGCATGCTGGCGGCGTGGTGCTGTCGGTCAGTACGCCAGCGGATGACTCCGTTGGCATGCGCCAACACGCCGATGCCGTGTTAACACTCGCCGCGCAGCAATTTAGCGATCTAAACGTGCTGCCATTTGGCACCTTGCACAGCTATCACCAAACCGATTTGTATATTAGCGAGCGCAAGCCACTGAATATGCTGGCGACTATGCCAATGGTGCTGGTGATTGCGGCTGTTTGGTTTGGTTGGTGTCGCTATAAATACCGTCGTTATTCACCGCTGCTGCGCGGCCGCTGGCAACTAAAACCTGTCGCGGCGGCGGCCGCCATCTGCCTGCCGTTTGTGGTGGCGTATGCATTGGTGGTGTTGGTGATGGCGCTGCTGGCGATCCCGCTGGATCAAGCCACGGCGTGCGCCACTGCACTAGGCATCAATGCCGCCATCGATTTTGACCTGTATTTGCTGGAGGACTTTCGCGGCGCCCTGCGCAGCGGGCAAACCCCAGCGCAAGCACTGCAAACCGCCATTGGTGATCGCAGTCGCTTAACTCTGCTGGACGCCGGACTAAACGCCATTTGTTTTAGTTTCTTGTTGTGTTCCAGCTTTATTCCAATGCAACGACTTGGGCTAATCATGCTGATTTTATTAGTGATTTGCGCTTTCGCTGCGGTGTGTTTATTGCCAGCTGTGCTGCGTAGTTGCGTGCAAGATAGCGCCCAACCAGTTACAGCGGCTATTGAAGGAGAAACTCCATGAAATCATTACTTATCGCGTTATCGGTTGCGCTGAGTACCTATGTAAGTAGCGGCGCCGTGCATGCTGAATTAACCAGCAAAAGCTCGGATGCTACGCAAGTGGTACAACGAGCCTGGCAGCTGTTTCGCCAGCACGCAGCAGCGGAGCAAGAGGACATCACATTAACGATGGCGAAGGCGCAACAAACCAGTTCGGTCAAGCAGTTAACCCGCTGGACCCGTTTTGCCACGACTGGTGAACAAGTGGTGCTGAAGTTTAATCAACCGCAGGCGGATGCGGGGATGGGGTTGTGGCTAGATCGCAGCGACCGCGCAGCCCAGCAAATTTGGCTACGGATGCCAAGCTGGATCAAGGCACGTCGGGTCAGCGGTGAGCGACAGCAGCAGTATTTTGCTGGCACCGATTTAACCTTCGAAGACAATGCGCAGCTCAGTGGCGAAGACATCCAAGCCTTTACCTATCGGTTGCTGGATGAAACTGAACAAGGGTTTTGGATAGAAGCCAAGCCAAAAGCCGGCGTCGAAAGTGGCTATAGTCGCCGTGAAATTTGGATTGACCGTGACTATGCCATTAACCGGATTGATTATTTTGACCCTGCCGGACAGTTGCTAAAAAGCATGGAAAACAAAAAGTTGCAGAAATTTCCTAAAGGCGGCTGGCGACCAAATCAAGTAGTGATCGAAAACTACCAAGAGCAACGTCGTACCCAAATTGATATTCAGAAACGTCAATTTGATAGTTCAATTGCTAGCCATATGTTCAGTGAAGGCTTTTTGGAGGACTGATGGTGCGGCGGGTGACTGAACAGCTTGGTTGGATCTTGATGTTGCTGTGGGCCGACACCTCAATGGCGGAGTCGACCCAGTCCATCACGCTGGCGCAAGGCACCGGCAGTCAGGCCAGTGAATTTGCCACTGCGACGTGGCAAGGCAAATGGCAATGGCACGCCAATGATGCTTGGAGCACCCAGCTGGCGTGGCAAGCGCAGCAGCATTCGTGGGCCCGTCAAACGGCGCCGCGTGGCCTGTGGCAGCGGCAGCACAGCTGGGCGGAAGTGCGCCAGCTTGCCGTGCGTTATCAGGCTGGGGACTGGCAATACAGCGCAGGGTGGCTGACGCCGGACTGGCGCTTAACCGATACCGTGTCGGTGGCTAGTGTCTGGAATGTTCGCGACTTGCAAGCGTTTGACGAGCCGGAGTCCTTGGCAGTGCCAGCGGTGCGCGCCGTCTGGCGTGGCCAGTGGCGGCAAGTTCGCACGCTGGAGGTGATCGTCAGCCCGCAGTTACGCGCGCAGCGCCAACCTAGCGGCATCTGGCAACAAGCCGCAACGGATTTGGATGCGTTAGACATGCCCAATACCGCTGCGGTTGGAGTGCGCCTTGCCGGTCGCTGGGGCGCGGATCAATGGAGTGTCTGGGCGTTTGATGGTCGGCAAAGTGCCGCTGAATTCAGCGCAACTCAATTCGCTGCAGCGGCACTGTCGAGTGAGCAGGCTTTGGTGTTGCAGAGTGAACCGCAGTCGCCGCTACTCGCTTGGCAGTTCCCGCGGAAAACCGCGTTTGGCCTGACGTATCAGCGTGAATTTGCCGATGGCTGGATCAGTCGCAGTGAGTTAGGACATATTGAGCTACCAACACACGAGTGGTGGCAAGCGGTGCAAGGCATTGAACACGAATGGGTGGGTGATACGTCCAGCACCTTGTTGTTACTGCAATACAACAAAATATGGCACCAAGGCACACCAGCACTGCTTACCATGGATATGGACCAGCAACTCGCCGGGTTTTGGCTTGGCCGCTTGCAGTACGACCCCAGTGGCGATATGCGCACGCAATGGCAATTGGAATGGAGTCTCGGCACGCACAATGGGTATTGGCAAGCGCGTTGGCAGCAGCGCCTCGGCGATTCGCAGCAACTGGCGGTGCAATGGCGGCAACTGCACGGTAGCCCAGACACATTGTGGGGCCGCTATCGGCAGCTCGATGGCGCACAAGTGCAATGGACTTATTGGTTCTAGCCGCGGCTTTCAGGCGTGAAATAAGCCGCGAGCTTGGTGGCTGTTGGCGATAAATCAGCCGCGTAAAATACTGCAGGTACAAGTTGCGTGGGCGTACAACTTGCCGTCGGCATCTTTCAGTGTCGCTTCGGCGATGCCGATACTTTTGGATAAGTTCAATAAACGGCCTTCGGCGTACAGTTCGGTATGACGCGGAATAGGGCGCACCATCTTAATGTTGAGGTCCACAGTGCCGTAACCGACGCCAGCTTCCAGTGCCGCATGCACAGCGCAGGCGGTGGCAGAATCTAGAACCGTCGCCGCAAAGCCACCGTGCACGCCACCGAGCGGGTTTAAATGGCGCTCGTCGGCGTGGGCGGCAAACTTGACGTAGCCGTGCGCCACTTCCAACAATCGCATCGGCATGGTTTGGGTGATCGATGGCGCTGGCAACTGGCCTTGCGCCATGGCGCTGAGCAGTTCAGCGCCTGTCATGGTTTTGAGATCCACAGGGCTTCCTCTAGTTACCCAACAAGTTATGGCGTGTTGGGATCGAGCATAAATGTCAGGGTTTCCGTTTTCGGAAACTCAGCCAGCTGGCCATCGACGCAGCCAGGATAATACTTCCAGCGTTGTAGCGCTCTGACAGCTTCCGCATCAAACACTCCTGCGGGTACAGACTCCATGACTTGAATGTTCGATACTTCGCCTTGCGCAGTGATCACAAACTGCAACTTGATGTGGCCTTGTACCTTGTTTTTCGCTGCATCGGCTGGATATCTGGGCTCAATACGGACGATCCACTGCGGATCTTTGGCCTGTACCGGGCGCTTTTGCCCATCGACACAGACCTTTTCGGCGCGGTAATCAGGGCGATAGCTTGACGAAGAACTCGGCGCGGTGGATTGGCAGGATGGCAGTAGAACCAAGGCGAGTAGTGCGTAAAAAATTTTCATAAAAGGTCGTCCCTGAGGTGAGGTTTATTCGAGTACACAGCGCGATAACCGCTGGCTGGCGCAGATGTGTGTGCAGCGGCTGGCGGTGCAACGCCGCAGCTGACATATCATGCGAGCGTACCACAGCAGCATGACGCAAGTGAAGGCTGCGCTTTGGGCAATAAAAAAAGGAGCCAAGCGGCTCCTTTTTCAGCTCAAGCGTTTGAAATTAATAGAAGTTTTTCTTAATTTCTAAACCAATCACGCGTGGTTCGTTCACAAAACCAGTCAGGTTATTGAAGTCGATTGCGCCTTTGACGTTTTCTTCGTTGGTGATGTTGCGACCAAACAATGCCACTTCAAAGTTGTTGTCGTAGTTCAAATAACCCATCCGCAGACCTGCTTCTTTGCTGCTGTCGACGTTAAATTCTTTCGACTCGTACAAGAACAGGTTGGTTTCGCCTTGGAACGCGATGTCGCCGTAGAAGTAGATTTCACCGGTTTTCACAGGGATATCATAACGAGCGTTTAAGGTCAGGATGGTTTTTGGCGCTTGTGGGAATGGGTTGCCATCGACATAAGCGCGGCCTTGTGCATCCAACGGATCGGTCGGTGTACACATGCCTGAACCACAAGTTGCAACTTTCAAGTTTGCATCTTGCAGCTCGGTGTGGTTGTAGCTAAAACCAGCACCTAAGGTCAAGTTGTCCAGTGCGCGCCAGTCGAAGTCAGTTTCAAAACCGTAGCCTGTGCCTTTATCCGCGTTTAACAGTGCGTTGCCTTGTGAAGTACCACCAATGGCTGACAATTGAATGTCGTTGATGGTGTAGTAGAACACGGCTGCGTTTAAGCGCATGGTGTTGTCTAACACGTCGGCTTTACCACCTAATTCAATCGAATCAATGGTTTCGCTATCAGCAACCGATGGGTTGCCTTCAAATGCTAAGTCACGACCTTGGATCGATTGCGCGCGGAAACCGTGGGCAACCCGGCCATACACAGACGCATCGTCGGTGACGCGGTAGTTGCTAGATAATTCCCAGCTCACTTGGCCGTCAGACACATCGATTGGGTCGTAATCTTGGATTTGTGCCGCGCCGATGACTAAAGCAAAGCCATCCACGTTTTGGTCACCGACCGAGAAGCCTTTTTGGTCGTGGGTGTAACGCACACCACCGGTGACGTCCCAACGGTCGGTTAACGAATAGGTCGATTGACCAAACACAGCCCAGCTGGTGTTCTCATGGTACACAGTGGTGGCACCGAAGAAACCGTCGATTGATTTCACGCCAAACGATGAATCAAAGTAGAAAGCACCGACTTGCCAATCCAGCGGACCGCTGGTGTCGCTGGCTAAACGCAGTTCTTGCGTCAATTGCTCTAAGTCTTGCAGTTGGTCTTCAGTCACCGCTTGGAACGGGATGGTACCTGGGCCTGTTGGTGTGCCGCCATCGATATCGCCTTTACCGCGACCGTGCGCGTTTTCTTTGGCAGTGATCGATGTGAAGGTCATACCGCCGGCCAGATCGATGTCGAGTTTTAACGAGGCACCGTTGTTTTGGTATTTTTGGAAGTTGCCGTCGCCTTCGTTGTACCAGACTTTTTCACGATCAAAGTTTTGGTTCAGCTCGTTGCTGCCTTTGGTGAATACGTTGGCGCGGAAGATTGACGAGGTACCGTCAAGGTAGCGACCGTGCAGGTTTAACAAGGCATGGACGTTGCCGCTTTCATATAAAAACTGTGTGCGGTAGGCGTTTTCCGCAAAACCGCCGGTGAAGTCTTTTTTACCAGTGGCTGCGTTGTCGATGTAGTTCTGACGGTTTTGGCTTAAAACCGACACGCGCGCTGATAATTCGTCGGTGATGCCACCACCAGCTGCGCCTTCTAGGTTAAAGGTGCCAAAAGAACCCACACCGATTTTGGCATAGCCGTCAGTATCTTGACGTGGACGCACAGTGTTGAACTTCAGCATACCGGCTGTAGTGTTACGGCCGAACAAGGTGCCTTGTGGACCGCGGATCACTTCCAACGATTCCACATCAAACAGTGGGAATGATTTCAACACCACGTTTTCCATCACCACGTCGTCCATGATAATGGACACAGGTTGTGACGCGGCCAAGTCGAAGTCGGTGTTGCCTAAACCACGGATATAAAAGCGTGGTGCGGCACGACCGTTGGATGATTCAGCAAACAGGCCTGGCACTTTAATCGCCAGCGCTTGAATGTCGTCACCACCAGAGAAAATGGCGTCAAATTTCTCGCCACCCAAAGTAGCAATAGAAATTGGCACTTCTTTGGTGTTTTGCACGCGTTTTTGCGCGGTTACCATGATGGTTTCCAACTCTTTCGAGTCTTCTTTTTTCGCTTTGTCACTGTCCTGCGCCGCAAAGGTTGCAGGAGCCAACACCACCGCACCGGCAACTAACGCGATGTGGATGTGTTTGGCTAACGCCGAGTATTTGCTTTTCATCTGGGATCCTTAAAAAGGCTGAATTTTTTTGGCTGATTTCTTTGAATCAGTACCGAACCCATCGACCTTGAAGTCTGTTTAGGTGTAGCAGGTGATGGGAGATCTGTCAGGCTGTGTCGTTATGTAAGCGCTGACAGGTAGACGGCGGCTCAGTATACCAAGCTTTATCAGAATTCGCTGATTTAGCCGGCATTTACAGGTGAAAATTCATCATCTTCGCGGAAAAAATCACCAGTGTTTACAAGTGGTTAGCAGCTGGTTTTATTTTGGGTACTTGGTGCGGGCGGCCATACGTCCATGCGTTGTATCGGGAAACTATGCGCGCATTTGAGCGCGTTTGCTACATATAGCTTGAATGTTAATCAGGTAAATGATTTTATACGTGAGATACAGATAAATACCTTGCGACAGGTCGCTGCAACACAGCGAAGACAAAAAAGGGTGACAGATGCAGTGGATGGTTCGGCTTTTGACCTTGTGTGCTGGCATCCTGCTGGCATTTGGTCTTGCTGCCATGCCACAGTCTGCCACCTCTCCGGCCACTAACAGCAAAAAAGTCCGCATCGCCGCTGAAGACAATTGGCCGCCATTTTCCGATGAACGCGGTCAAGGGTTGTCCAAACAGTTAGTGCAAGCCGCCCTCGCTGCCAGCGGTTATAAAATTGAAACCATCGCCATGCCTTATGCCCGAGCACTGCATGAAACAGCGCAAGGCGACGTCGATGGTTGCTGGAATGTCACGCGCCAGCAAAGTACGCTCGATCAATACTTACTGCACCAAACCCCGCTGTTTCAAGCGCGAGCTTCGTATTATTACCACGGCAAAGTACGACCATACCGTTCGGTAGCCGACATTCCGAATAACACTGTCGTTGGCGTGATCTTGGGGTACGAATATGGCGATTTGTACGAGCAACACAAACAGCGCTTCAAGTTGGTGGAAGTGTCCACACACGGCCAACTGATCCAGTTGCTCGACGCTGGCAAATTGGACTTAGCGATTTTTTTTGACGATGTGCTGGCGTACTACCTGCACCAGCCTGAATTTCAGCAGGTTAAATTGCTGCGCGGCCACACCAATCATGTCAGTGACATTTTTGTCGCTTTTACCAAAAACCAAGCGCGCAGTGTCGAGCTGGCAACTGCGTTGGATCGCGGCTTAGCGGAACTGAAACGCAGCGGTACTTATCAGCGATTGCTTGAGCAATACTTGGCAAAACCCTCGGTTGAACGGGCGTCCGTCGAACAACCAACCGCCGTACCCACTCAGGAGTAAATGATGCGAATTTGGCGTTTTAGCAAGATGGTTCTCGCTTGTGTGCTGGTGGCGGCGTGTAGCGCCAGCGCGGTGGAACCCAACGCCGCGGTCAAAGCCACCACCGGCCTTAAGGTCAGCCAAAGTTGGGATGGCACAACGCTGCAGTACCCCAAAGGCGACGCCGAAATCACCGGCATGCAGATTGAAATCGCACCAGGTGGCAGCACTGGCTGGCATTTGCACACAGTGCCATCGTTTGGCGTAGTGCTCAGTGGCACCTTGGAAGTTCAACTCAAAGACGGCCGCGTCAAACGGCTGCAAGCGGGCGACATGCTGGCGGAAGTGGTCAACACCTTGCACAACGGTCGCGCTGTCGGCGATGCGCCGGTGAAACTGGTGGTGTTTTATGCTGGGGTAAAAGGCCAGATCCTGACCCATAAAGAAGAGGTTAGCCAAGCGGTGATGCAAACAACAGGCAGCGGCGCCCACTAGGCTGCCGCTGTCTTGCATGCATATTGGCTAGTCCATGCGGGTATACGAGGCCACATAAGCAAATCCCAACCGGCCGGGTTGCACTTCCAATTGGTACAGATCGGCTACATTGGCTTGGTCATATTCAGCGGCACTGACCCGATGGTGAACATCCACCGGCAAGCCGTAGGCTGTTTGTGAGCTATGCAGCACTAGCGTGTAATGGCGCGAGCGCCTTGACGAAGAGCGGTACTTATCTACGACACTGGCTTGCACGACCTCGGGTGTGGCAGTGGTTAAACTTTGATTAAACTCCATGCTGCCAATATAACTAGCAACCGGTAGCGCCAGCAGCATGACGATAGCCGCTTCCACCAACACCACACGCGCTTGCGACGACCGGCCGAGCAGCAACCACAACAACAGCCAGGTCAGCAAGTAACCAAACGCTGCGATTTTCATCGCAAAATACACCACCGGCATTTGTTGCAAGTAATCGCTGTTATCGAAAAAGCCATCCAAAAATCCGCCAATGGCGTAAGCAGCGATACTCCACACCAGCACTTCACACAGCAGCATACGCCAGAAAAACGGCCGAGTGCGTGACGTCCGCTGTTTGGCTAGTGGTTGCAAGCTATCGGCCAGCGCCATCACAACGTCAATCCGCTGGCCGTCGGCGCGATAGTCAATGTCAAAATCCACCAGTAAGTTGCCGCCCGTGCTGTAAATTTTGGTCGCGTTGAAATTGCTAATCAGGCTATGAATGGCGCTGCGACTGGGGGCTTGGAGGGCCAGCCAGCGCTGCAATTGTTTTTCATCGCAGCCAATATAGACGGCTTCATCAAAGCGCAAATCGCCGGTTTGAAATTCATGGGCAAGGCCAACGGCGGCCAGAATGCGGTCAAACCAGCGCTCTGGCATCAAGGTAAAAGCAATGCCCAAATTCAGTGGCACTTGGATGGTGACAGATTGAATGTCTTTATCGCGATTTAAATGCAAAGTTTCGCCATAGTTGCGGTTATTCCACTGGTGAATGGTTTCTGGGTTGATGCTCCACAAGCGCCGAAATATCCGATAGCCCGCAATGCCAACAACTAGTGCAATTCGAATCAGCAACCACATGCCAGGTCCCTTGTCTGAAAGAGTGTTGCTTTGACTATGCCAAACTGTTGGTCGTGAAGCAAAACTTCAGCCGTTGTTGTGGGATCTCGATGCAAATGGCATGGCTTAGATTAAAAAAATTCAGCACAAAACCGCTTGCTAAGCTGTAGAAAATTCATACAATGCGCCTCCGTTTTTATCTGCTGTCACATTCGAGTCATCGACTGCTGCTATAACGGCAGCGCGCTAGCACCTGTACTCGAATGCTAGCGATCCTCATTGTTGAAATTGGAGTTGTGCCCTTGTTGCTGGCGAAATCGCGTTACTGTGGGTTGTTTTTGGTGTTTATGGGCTGGCAACAGGCAGTTGCAACGGAAAAGCCTGCCGCGGATCAGGAAAGCCAACTGCATGCCACGGCGCATCCCGCCGCTGATAGCGCACGCCCAAGTTACCCCGCCAAACCTTTTGTATACCCCAATGGCGCGCGCAATGCGGTGTCTCTGACCTTTGACGATGGTTTAGCCAGCCAGGTGCAATTTGCCGTGCCGATGTTGGAAAAATACCAAGTCAAAGCCACCTTTTACGTGTTGCCATTTCATGTGTCGCAGCAGGTCAAAGCATGGCGTGAAGCGGCGCAAGCAGGCCAAGAAATTGGCAATCACACCAACGCGCATACCTGCACCGGCAACTTCCATTGGCTGCGCAAAAGTAACCAAGGCTTAGAACAAGTCGATTTGGACTTTATTCGCAGTGACATCGAACGTTCCCAACAATATATTCAGCGCACGCTGGGGGTGACACCCAAGCAGTTCGCCTTTCCGTGTGGCAACACCTTTGTCGGCCGTGGTCGGCAGACGCAAAGTTATGTGCCATTGGTGGCTGACATGTTCGAAACCGCCCGCACCTGGAATGACGAAACCGGCAATGACCCACGGTATGCCGACTTTGCTCAGTTAACCGGCTTGCGGATGGACGGGCTGAGTTTTAACGAGCTGCGGGAATTGTTGGAAAACGAGCGCGAAACCGACAAATGGTTGGTGCTGGCCGGCCATGAAGTGGGCAGCCGTGGCGTCATGACCACCGATCTCAAAGCGCTTGAGCAGCTGATTCAGTACCTGCAAGATCCGAAAAACGGCTACTGGTTGGCACCGGTTGGCGAAGTGTCGAGTTACATCAAACAGCAGCGCGCGGATAACTAAACGCGTTGCGTTGGTGCGCGCCGGGGTTATTGCTGAGTGGGCAAAAACGCGATGCTTTGCACATAGGGTAACCCCAAATACCCTTGCGCGATCATCAGGGTGACCGGTTGTTTCTCTGATATTTTTTGGTAAGTCGAGCTGTCTATTTGCCAAGTCAGCGGCGGCGTCGCGCCAAAGACAGGGCCGTGTTGATACAACTCAACGTAGTAATTATGTCCCTGTTTGTTATGGCGACTGTATTTCCACAGGACTTCGCTGTCGACTTGCACGGTCTGGTTAGCGGGCTGCATGGTATTGACCATGACGAACGCTTTGCAAAGCAACAGTGGATAGGCCAGCGCGAGCGGTGCGTAGCATTCATTTTTCACTCGTTGTCGTGGCAGCGAATTGCCGGCCCAGCGTCGCAATACTAAGACACTGCCACCATACAACAACACACTGCCCAGCAAGATATAACTCAGCAAAGTCCAGCGCGTGAGATGTTGTTGCCAAAAATCGTAGTTGCTGCGATAAAAATCAAACAAAAGCCAGAGAGTTAAAGCTAACAATCCCCAGCTAAAACGCACAACCACCGCCGGTTTTAACACTGGTTGTGGCGTTGGTGCTTGGGCTAGCTTGGCCAGTGCATCTGCAAGTGTAAACAGCAATTCGGCTCCGAGTTCAGGCAGCTGAGCTAGCTGATGGGACACGACACGAAGAGTTCCTTTGTCGCATTCGATGACATTCACGGTAAAATGCGCAAAAATCGCCAAGATGGCTTGGCGGGTGGCCGCATCCTGTTGCAGCCATTGCCACAACCCAGCTTGATCACTAATGACCTGAATACGTTCGTCAAACTGCCGATCACCGGTGGGAGAGTCGGTCAATTCGGCAGGGCCAAGTTGCCGCGCTTTGCGCTCGAAACGACAACATAAGTGGCTAGGTAAGGCGATTTCATACACGCGCCTTACGTCCAAAGGTTGATGTGACGTATCCGCATAATTAAACACTTCTTCAATCAGATACTCGCGTTGTCGCCAGCTGACGCGCCGATAGTTGGCCATTCGACTGCCGGTGTAATTGTGCTTTGGCAGAAAAGGTAAGCAGATAAGCACGGCAAGCCAAAGCGCTAGAAAAGTCCATAAATCCATCAAAGTTCCTTCTGGTAGGCAGCGGTTGCCATGACTAAGCGAGGCGTCATAGCGATAAGCAAATGAAAATACACAGATTGCTGTGTTCACTCTAGCAGGATGGAGGCGCTTGCTGTGAAGCTAGGTATCGCCTGCCCAAAACTGGGTTTCACCAAGACCAAAACCTATGCTCGCGACTATGCCAAAATCGGTGGATAAAGGCAAAACGCGAGTTGTCGTGGGTGAGTTCAAGTGCCCCAGCGCTGCGCTCGCCAGACTAGCCAGATGGCCACAGATTGGCGACAATCAGCGGCTTATATCACCTGTCGATTGCAACCTTGATGTATAGCCGCGCCGCCTGTGTGCATCATCACCCGCTGCGCGTGTTGGAGAACCTATGTACGCCACCCAGTTTAGTTTGCCCTTGTATGCACGTCGGATCGGCCTTGAGGCGGTGCCAACGGCGGCCACCTTTGATGCCGCAGCACTCAAGAGCATGATGCAGGCACAACTGCGCAGCATCACCTTTGAAAACCTCGATGTGCAAGCCGGTAAAATCGTCTCGATGGAGCCCGATCAAATCGTCGAAAAAATCCTTGGCGACGACGGGCAGGCCAAACGCGGCGGTTATTGTTATGAACTCAACGGCTTGTTTGCGATGGCGCTGACCGCCCTTGGCGTGTCCTATCAATTTGTTGCTTGTCGACCGATGTTCTACCCGATGCGCCGCCCAAAAACCCATATGGCGTTGGTGGTGCAGTTAGCCGGTGAAAAATACCTGTGTGACTTAGGGTTTGGCAGCTATGGCATGCGCGCCCCGATCGCCTTGTCGCAGGTCAATGTGCCGCAATCACAAGACTATGATGTGTTCCAACTGGCAATGCCGGACGTCGGCGAATTTGTGTTGCAAGCCCGCATCGACGGCAACTGGGTCAATCAATACGGCTTTAATTTATCGCCCAGCGAATGGATCGATTACCTGCCGGCGAATTACCTGAATTCCACACACCCGGACACCATCTTTGTGCAAAAGTTGCTGCTCATTCGGCAAACCGCCGAGGGACGGGTGTTGTTGGTCGGCAATGAATTAAAAACCAGCGTCGCTGGCCAAACGACAGTACGCACGGTCGAGCCAGCGGAGCTCGATGCACTGCTGCTCGAGCAATTTGGATTGGTGCGGTCTAACTAGTTGAAGGTGGAGCCGCCAAGACCCAGCGCTTGGCGGCGAGGGCGGTGGTTAACTCTGCCGCCGCCATAGGTTTGGCCCAATAATAGCCCTGCGCTTCGTCACAGCCCAGCTCACAGAGCAGCTGATAGCTAGCCTCATCTTCGACGCCCTCCGCCACCGTGGCGATTTGCAAACTATCGGCAAGTCGAATAATGCCGCGCACCAGTGCTAAGTCTTGCGGCCGCTGCGGCAAGTTACGCACAAAAGATTGGTCGATTTTTAAAGTGCCGGCGGCAAAGCGCGACAAATACTGCAAGTTCGAATAGCCAGTACCAAAGTCGTCAATCGCCAACGCCACCCCCAGCGCACTGAGTTGTTCCAGTTGTTGTTGGATATGGTGATGATCGCCAATCAGGCTTGATTCGGTGAGTTCTAGCTGCAAAAAGCTTGCTGCAAATTGGGTTTTTTGCAGCGTGTAGGCCACTTGCACCGGCAATAAACCGCTGCGCAGCTGCCGTCCTGAAACATTAACTGCCATGTGTAATGGATAGCCTAACTGATGCCACGTCTGGGCTTGCTGGCAGGCTTGGCGCAGCACATACACGCCCAGTTCATCAATCAAACCGGTTTCTTCGGCCAGCGGAATAAACCGCGCTGGGCTGACGTCACCCAATTCAGGGCAACGCCAACGCATCAAGGCTTCAACGCCGGTCAGTGCTAACGGTTGCAAGCGGAATTTAGGTTGATACACCACTTCGATTTGTTCGCGTTGCAAGGCTTGGCGCAACAAAGTGATCAGGGCCAACGTGGAGTGTTGTTGGTCATCGAGGCTGGCTTGGTAAAACTGCCAGGTATTGCGGCCATCGGCTTTCGCACGGTACATCGCCATGTCGGCTTTGCGACACAATTCAGTGAAATCGTTGCCATGCTCTGGCGCCAGTGCCACGCCAATCGAGGCTGAGAGTTTAAGCGGATACGCGCCAATCAGGATCTCTTGCTGGCACACACGTAACAATTGCTCAATGCGTCCGATGAGGTCGGCATCATGTTGCAGCACCAGTACAAATTCGTCGCCACCAAAGCGGCAGGCCCACTCTTCTGGCTGCAATTGCTGGCGCAGCTGCTCTGCTAAATGCCGCAATACCGCATCGCCGGTGGCATGGCCAAGGGCATCGTTAATCGGCTTAAAATGGTCGAGATCGATAAACAGCAGTGCCCGTGACTCAATCAGACAGCTCGAAAAATGCTGCGTTGCGCCATGGCGATTCAGTAAGCCAGTCAGGCTGTCGAGTTCGGCGAGCTCACTGAGCCGCTGCTCAGACGCTTTGACGCGATCGTTTTCTGCTTGCAAGGATTGCAGCAGCCGCCGATAGCCAGAGGCGAGCATCCGCACGGTAAAACCGCTGGCCAGCAGCACCAAGACCGCGACGGCAATCGAAGGCCAGGTCATCGCTGGAGTCGTTTGCGGCAAATAGCCCAGCAGGATGGCACTGCAAAGCCCAATCACAAAGACCAACATAAAGGCCAATAAGCGGAAATACATGCCGGGGCGGCCAAACAACGCGGCGTAGACCAACAGCACGGGGTAACACATGACCGCCGGTTCAAACACCGCGTTATTGAGCATCAACAAGCCGCTGACGGCCAGTGTCAGCATCCACAAAAACCAGCTGTTGGCTGCCTCAGCGCGTTGTTTGTACAGCAGATACAACACCGGCAGCAGGCCTAGTTCTGTCATGTACAACAAGCGTGCAGACAAAGGCCCAGACAACCAAGCGCCCACCAGCACCAGCGCAGCGCACATCAGCACCACTTGCCATAAGCGAGTGAGTTGGTAGCGGCGCATGGATTGTAATGAAGGTTCTGCAGGCGCGGACATAATAGGCTCAAAGACATCGAATAATCCCAGTGTAATCCGGTGCTTTGGCAAACGCCAATCTGGCATCAGTGCTGCTGGACTCGACCAAATAGCCATGGCTGGCGACAAAAGGTTCAGCGGTGGCTGTGTGCTTTGCGGTATGCTGAAGCGGACACGCAAAACAATAAGATTTTTCAGGAACCTAGAGATGAAATTACTGCCAATCGCTGTCGCGCTGACCCTGGCATGGGTAGGCAGTGCGACCGCAGCCGAATCGCTGCATGACCGTGCTGTGGCGATCGCACAAAAACACATGTTGATCGACACCCATATCGATGTGCCCTACCGTTTAGAAGAAGACTGGGAGGACGTCAGTAAAGCCACCAAACGTGGCGATTTTGACTACCCGCGCGCCGTCAAAGGTGGCTTAAATGCGCCTTTTATGTCGATTTATATTCCAGCATCACTGGAAAAAACCGGTGGTAGTTATTTGCTGGCGAACAAGCTGATCGACAGTATGGAAGCGCTGGTCGGCCGTGCTCCGGATAAATTCGCCATGGCTTACAGCAGTGCCGATTTGCAGCGTAACTTTAAAGCCGGCAAATTATCGTTGGCGCTGGGTATGGAAAACGGCTCGCCGATCGAAGGCAAACTGGAAAACCTGACGCATTTTTATCAGCGCGGTATTCGTTACATCACACTGACGCATTCCGAATCCAACCATATAGCCGACTCGTCTTATGACATCCGGCGGCCGTGGAAAGGCTTAAGCCCGTTTGGCGAAAAAGTGGTCGCCGAGATGAACCGCTTGGGCATCATGATCGACATTTCGCACGTGTCAGACAAAGCGTTTTACAAAGTGATTGAGCTGACCAAGGCCCCCGTCATCGCGTCGCACTCAAGCTTGCGCGCATATGTGCCGGGTTTTGAGCGCAACATGGACGATGAAATGATCAAAGCCTTGGCGAAAAACGGTGGCGTCATTCAAATCAACTTCGGTTCGTCCTTTGTGGTGTCGCAAGCCAACCAATGGGGTTTGCAATTAAAAGCGGCCGCCAAAGCTGCGGGCAAAGACGCCAACGACAAAGCCTTTGAAGAAGAATATAAGAAACAGCATCCGTATCCGTTTGCCAACGTCGATACCGTGATCCAGCACATCAACCATGTGCGCGACTTGGTCGGCATTGACCACGTCGGGATCGGCTCGGACTTTGACGGTGTCGGTGACTCATTGCCGGAAGGCCTGAAAGACGTGTCCATGTATCCGAATTTGATTGAAGGCTTATTAAAAGCCGGCTACAGCGAAGCGGATATTGAAAAAGTCATGTCAGGCAACTTGTTGCGCGTGTTAAAGCAGGTGGAAAAAACCGCGGTGAGCATGCAAAAGTCGTAAGCGACGCGGTGGGTTGGTAAGAACGGGGCCTGACGCCCGTGTGGCTTAGCGAAGCTGACTTGCATTGGCGCTTAATGCCCGTTTTTTATACCTGCTGGTAAATCTCCAGCGGTTGCCCGTCGGGGTCTTGGAAAAAGGTATAAGCGCGGTCAGTGTAGGGGTCGATGCGTACGGGTTCACACACAATTCCTTTGCGCGCTAGCCAAGCGACGGTGACAGCGACATCCGCCACTGCAAAGCACAGATGGCGCAGACCTTGCGCTTCGGGCTGGCTTGGCCGTGCGGGCGGCGTTGGAAAGCTAAACAATTCCAGTTGACTGCCGTTTGGCAGTTGCAAATCCAGCTTCCAACTGTCGCGATTGGCGCGGTAATGCTCGGCGAGGATCGGTAGCTCTAACAGCTCATGATAAAACTGCTTGGACCTTGGGTAGTTGCTGCAAATAATGGCGACGTGATGAATGGCGTTGAGCATAACGGTGTTTAGGGTTTGGCGTTTAGAGTTGGCAGTGTACGAGGTTATTCGGCCGCTGGCACGCGCATGCCGGGATATCGGCGATAAAAGTCCTGCATCTCGGGTGTGTGCTGGGCTTGAATAAAGCTGTGATCCCATTGCTGTTTTAACTCGCGACCCCGTTCCGTCGGCGCAAAACCGACGTAGATGGGGACAATGGCCACGGGTTGCACTGTGGCGCCTTTGCTCAGCCATTGCTGAATTTGTGGCGTGTTGAGTTCGTCTTCTTCCGACAAAAACACATCGACGCGTTGATTGAGCGCAAGCTGCACCCCTTGTTCAGCCGACAAGGTCTCATAACCCGGTGTGGTGACGCCAACCACGCTGCCGTAGTTGTAGCCCAGGCGCCAGCTTAAGCGTAATTGTTGCAACTGATTGGCACGCACGGCTTGGTCAATCCGCGCATCCTTTTTGTACACGGCCACGATGCGGTCCCAATCCATCGGCAAGTTGGAGCGTAACAACAACTGCGAGTCACGGGCGGTGACGGCAAAGACTAAATCGGCTTGTTGCCGTTCGGTTGCCACCACAGCGCGGGCGAACGGCATCAGTTGCACTTTGGGGGCAGGGTCGGGTTTGAGGACTAGGTACAGCATTTCAAAATAAGCGCCAGTGCCAGTGGCCGAGGTATAACCCGGCCAGTGTTCGGTGACCACCCGGATGGGTTTGGCTGGCGTTGCTTGTGTTGGCGCCGCTGTTGCTGTGATAGAGCCGGCGATCGTGGCCGCACCAAGCATCAGCACCACACTTAAACGGCCGAGCATGTGGCGCCACTGACCTTTGCTGTGCTTCACGCTGAGCCTCCTTGCTGTTCCTAAAAATACAGTAGCAGCAAAAACTAGTTCCAGCGAATCAAGCGGTAGCCGAGGCTGCGTTACGAGCGAGGGCCGCTGGCAGGCTGGGGTGAGGCAGGTTTGGTTGGCTGTCGTGGGTCGGGTGCCAGCATGCCGTCATGGTGCTGATAAAACCTGTGCAGTTCGCCTGTTTCACGCAATTGTTGCCAGCGTTGATTCCACTGCCGTTGCAGTTGCAGGCCGCGTGATGACGGCGCAAATCCAACATAAATCGGCACAAAAGCCAGATGTTCGACCGCCAACCCGCTTTGCAGCAGTTGCTGCGGCGTGAAGCTGTCTAATTCCGATCTTTCTACCAAAAACAGATCCAAGCGTTGGTGCAGTACCAGCTCTAAACCTTGTTCGATGGAAAGTGCTTCAAAGCCTTGTGCCGGCAAACCAAGCGCCACCCCATAGTTGTAGCCTTGTCGCCAACTCAGCCTGAGGTTGCTAAAACGTCGCTGTTGCAGCGCTATCTTCAACGCGGCGGTAGGGCGAAACACCGCCACAACTTCATCAAAATCAATCGGGTCCATCGATAATCCCAGTAGGGTGGAATCGTGTGGCGTCACTGCAAAGACTACCTCGGCTTGTTGTCGTTCGGTGGTTAACACGGCCCGGGTATAGGGCATAATGTCCACGGTGACAGGTTCAGCCAGCACCAGCTGTAATAACTCAAAATAGGCACCTTGGCCGGTCGCTGTGGTAAAGCCAGGCCACTGCGCTGTCGCCACCCGCAAGGTGGCCGAAGCGGGCATCAAGCCCCATAACAGCAGCCAACATAGCCAGTGTCGCCAACCTAAGTGTCTTAGTCGTTGTTGCATCCAACCCATCCGCATTGCCGAAAAGTTGGCACATTAACAGTTAAGCAACAAGTCCGCGAGCTGGTCTAAGCTGCAAACCCTTGGCGGTTACGGCGCGATTTGCCGCGGGTGTTTGGCTGCCGTTGGTTCGGCAAACCAAGGCAAATGGGTCGCCGCGCGATACTGGAATTGTTGGTAGTCATACCCCAAAAGTTCCGCCACTGTGCTGGCGACTTGGCTTTGCAGCCATTCGGTGTCGCTGCGCACCAAGCCTTGTGCTGGAATTTGCGGTCCAACGGCCGCTAGCCAAATGTGCTCGGAGCCGGCGGCATCTGCGCTGCCGGATTTTTGCAGCACCCCCGGCAATACACGAGTGCTGCCGTGGCGTGACCAAGTCGTCGCACTGTCGCCGCGGCCATGGTCGGTCGTAACAATCAAGGTGGTTTGCCCACGGTAAAACGGGTCGTTTTGCAACGTTTGCCACAGCTGCGCTAGGTATTGATCGGCACGCTGCAGCGCTTGCACATAACGCGGATAATCGCCGCCGTGAGCGAAATCATCCGGCTCGCCAAACGCCACGTACAACAAGCGAGGTTGTTGCACGCGTAGATATTCCAAGGCGAATTGGTGGGTGAAACTGTCCAAACGCACCGCCTGCCACGGGCTTGGTGTTTGGCGCTGCAGCTGATTCAGCAGTTGCATCTTGTCGGACAATGGGCCACCGACAAAACCTTCCGTCAATGGCATAAAACCGGCGTTGACCGGCAACTTGCTGCGCGTGGTGTTAAGGATATACGGCAGCAGTTCCCACGAGCCAATCGCCGCCACTTGGCCTTGCATGCCAGCTTGTTGATTCAGCCATTCCAGCACGCTGACGTTGGGGTTGGGGGTTTTGCGATTATCAGAGATCCGCGGGTCGGCAAAGCCGGTTAATAGCTCTTGGTAACCTGGGTACGACACCGCGTATGGGTTACTGACACGCATTCGAGAATCATGGCGACGATCGCCAATCAGCAGGCCTTGCCGGCCCATCACTTGGTGTAAAAACGGCATCAGTTGCGCGGCAGTCGGCACATCGGCCGGTTGACGGCCATACAGGCTGGGGTCGGCACCGCCAAACACTTCTTGCCAGCGCACGCCGTCAATTGTCACCAGCACTACTTTGCTTTGCAACGTTTGCGCTTGTGCCGGCACCCAGCCAGTCCACAAGGTCATTAGCACGCTAAACAGTAGTCGTTGCCACATCGGGTTGTCCTCCAGCTGTTGCTTGCGTGGCTAAGACTAGCGGGCGTCTATGACGAGTTGATGCGATGACGATGGCAAGTTTGTGACAAAGGCGCTGTGGCAACCAAGCACGAACAGGCGCTTTTGGTGGGGGAGTGCCACGACAAGAGCTTCGTCGCTGCAGGTCGTGGCATTTGCTCAGATTAGGTCAGTTTGCCGGGCATGTAGCCGCGTCGGACGACTGTCGACGCAAAGTGGTTTTGCTGCCGTTTTGCTCTGTGATGACCAGAGTGTCGGCGCTGATACTGACAATTGGATTGGCATCAGCAAACGGATCAACACTGTCTTTGGCGAACCACACCAACTTGTCCTGCCAGACGCCCCAATACCCTTGGTACTCACGTGTGCTTTGGCCGGATGCGTCAGTCACGGTATAACGACCATTGGCGGCAAACTGCGTGATGTAGCTGGACTGGCTCATCAATTCGTTATGCTGCGACCAAGTGCCGATTAAGCGGCAATCGAGGGTGGGCAGTGTGGCGAGCGGAATGCATTCGGCTAGTTGCGCCGGCCAGCTAGCTGCATCAGCGCTCGTTGCTAAACGCTGATGTAGTTGGCTGATACAGGTTTCACTCAGTGGGCTGATTTCCCCTGTGCTGGCCACTTTGCCAAATTTTTGGCCATAGCCGCTGGCCAGACACACCACGACCGTCAGCCGGATCGCCCATTGCAGTTGCTTGCTTGGTTCGTCGAGTTGAGATTGTCGGCGATAGATAACAACGAGCAGCAGCAACAAGCCCAAGCTTGGATAAAACAGCGGTGCTACTACGACCAGCAAGGTTTTCCATGAACTTGCTGGTGCTGTGGTGGCGCTTGTTGTTGTGGTGTCAGGCGCCTTAGTACTGTCTGATGGGTTGGTAGGTGTTGCTGGAGTCTGCAAAGCGCTGGCTGGCGTTTTAAGCGCAGTAACCCCTTGGCAGCTGGCACTAAACCATTGCTGATAATCGCCACGCCACCAGCTGTGATGGCCAAGCAGCAGCACAGTATCATCCGGGCGTTTAGCAAACACGGCATGGTTGACCGGGTAACTCTCTGGCAAGGTGCGCACTTGGCCGTTTTTCGGGTCGAATAGCACCCATTGTTGTTGATTGTTATGCAAACCGAGCCAGCAGCCATCCGACAATTCAACAGCTTCTCGGCCCAGCTCAGACTCCATAAAAATATAAGCCCACTGCTGTTTGGCGGCAGACCACTGCCATTTGGGTACGCGACCACTGGGGTTTTGTTCGATGAATTTCGCGCCCAGCGCATTGGCCGCGAGTGACGCGCCACTGCTGGCATCGCCTAAGGACAGCAGCGGCACCGCCAATTTGACGGCAACACCAGTGACTAATTCGCCATTGTGTTGATAGGGCACTTGCGCTTGCCAGGTGGCGGTTGGCAGGTCAAACACCTGCGCTTGTTGACTATTGACCATCAAGGCCGGCCTGCCGTCATCTGTCGCCGCCAGTGCAAATTCACTATTGTCGGTCACCGCAAAGCTGCCACAGGCTTGCCAATTGGGGTTGCGCGGGGTCGCGCTGCGATAACAACGCAATTCAGTTTGATTGGTTTTAGCCACAAAGGCCTGCAGGACTAGCAGCACTTGTTCGTCGGGCAATTCTAACCATTGCACCGGAGCTGCCAGTCGCTCGTTCGGCGCGGCGATGGTGTGCCACTGTTGGCTGTCACTGTGCCAGAGTTGTAAACGCAGCTGATTTTGACTGTGCTGCAAGGCTTGCAAGACATCGCCGTTTTGCAAGGCTAACAGGCTACTGCGAGTTTGCGGGGCGGTTGGTAGCGGCAGTTCGTTGGTTAGCTGCCATTGCCGCTGTGGCTCTGGGCTTGCTGGCGTGGTTGTCGGTGCATCGGCACTATTAACCGGCGCATCAGCACTGGGTGGTGCAACAAGCGACTCGGACGCGGATAATTTAGCGCTGTAACTTTCACTAAAACTGACTGCATACAACGCATCTTGCCCGCCGAGCCAATCCACCGTCGCTTCGGTTGCAGGCAGCTGCTGCCAGCTTTGGCTATGTGGGGCCAGATAATAATCCGACACCACGACTGCACCATTGGCTAGTGCATGCCAATCGATCAGGCCAATCAGCTGACTCTCCCGCCAGATATCTTCTGGGTGCACCGGCAGCCATTCAAAGGTTAAATCCTGCGCACGCCAGCGCAGTAGGGTTGGAGCTTGCTCACTACCAAACGCCGCTTGTTTAAACAGCAAATCGCCATTGCTCAGCGTTAATGGCGCTGGCGTTTGATAAAAATTAAACGCCAAGGGGCGCAACGCTGGGGTCGCTGAAGTGCTTGGCTCAGTGGTCGCAGCGCGCAGCTGGCTGGGGATCTGTTCAATGCGTTGCTCGGCAATATGCCAAAGCCAGATGTGGTCGTTGTGATAACCGCCATCTTGCCAACCGTAGGTCACATCTTCGTCAAATTCGGGACAAAATTGGTCGCGTAAGTCGGCTGCGGGGGCGTCGTCCTCGGCGCTTTCGTCTACCTGAGCACTGTTGCCCAGCGGAGCGCTGTCGACAGGCTGAGCGCTGTGATCTTGCGTTGTAACTGCTGCGGAAATGGCTTGCCGCAGTGCCGCTGCGCAGCTCGGTTCAGCCAAGTAGGTCGCCCATTGCCCGCCCACCAAGGCGACAGAACCATCATCCCGAAGTAACCAATGCGCGCCATACGGCAGCGGTGTGGTCGGTTGCTGCAAAGGGTCGTTGGATTGGCTGCTGGCGGGCGCTTGGTAGGTTTGGACTTGTCCAGTTGCTGGGTCAAAACGCAGCGCGCGGAACTTGGTGTACTGTTGATGATTAAAATCACTGCTGACCACAAACAACACGCTGCCGTCTTGTTGCAGTTTGGCTTCGACCCGTTCTTCGTCACTAAACGACAAATTCGGCAGCGTTTGCCAACTCAGTTGCTCTGGGTCAAATAGCTCGACGCTGTGTGCTTTGGGTTGTGAACCGCTGCGCAGACTGTCGCTGATGCCGCCATACAGCAGCACTCGGCCGTCATTGAGCCGTACGGCCTCACTGCTAAAGTGCGCGGCTTGGGTCGGCGCTGTGGTTTGCCAACGCCCAGTGCGTGGGTCAACAATTTCGCTGAAGGTGGTGGCTATTGGCATGCCTGTTAGGCCGCCACCTACCACCAACAGGCGGCCATCATTCAATTCGATGTTGGTACTGCCAACGTGCGAGAAATTGCGGTTGCCTCGTGGCAAGTGGCTGCTGCTTTGCTCTGGCGCTACAGCGTTGATTTCTGGCAGGGTTAATTGATAAGCGCCTTGGCTCGTGGCCAGTAACCAATGACCATCCGCTTGCGCTTGTACTGACCAATTGCCCTGTTGGTTGGGAACGGCTTGCGACTGCACTAGCTGCCACTGCTCACCAGTCCAACGCATTAACAACGGATTTGGCTGAGAGTTTGCGGTAAAACCGCCGGAGAACAACAAGTCACCATGTAGGCTTTGCGCCAGCTGCCCAGCGGCGACAGGTACCATCAGCGGCGCTGTGACCTCGAAACCTTGTGTCAGGTCGCGCAATAACAAGGTCTGCAACAGCGGTGCGTTATGTTCGTTACGGCCACCGGCGATCAGCAGACCAAAGGTCGTTTGTAATGCGGCATGGTCAAACACCGCCTGCGGTAGCGCTGGCCCTGGCCGCCACTGCGCATCGCCTAAGCGATACAACCAGCTGTCTTGCAAAGGTTTGAGATCCGCACTAAGGCCACCGGCAACTAGGATCTGACCATCCGGCAAGCGAGTCGCGCTGTGCAGCGCCCGCGCAATTGGCAGCGGCGGCAGTTGCTGCACTTGGTTGCCTTGCCATAACTCGACACTGCTGAGCATGCGAAGTTGCATTGACTGCCCGTCCTGTGGACGTTGCAGCACCGGATCAATACCGCCAATTAGGATCACGCTGTCATCCGGCAGCGCTGTGGCGGTGTGCAGCAATCGTGCTTGCTGTAACTGCCCGACGGCTTGCCAGTGCGGTTGCTGTTGGCTGTCATAGATCCACAACTGGGTGAAGCCTTGGTGGTGGTCATTATCTTTGGGGCAAATGCCGCCGGATTTTAACAAGCGCCCTTGACTAAGCGGCGTGACTTGCTGGCGGCTTGGCGATGCTACAAACACTGTGTTGCTGCAGGTTGCCGGCGCCTCAAGTTCAAGCAGGGGTTGGCCTATGGCGAATACCACAGCGCGGTCTTCGGGTTGACCGAATTGATACCAAAGATCGTCGACCGACCATGCTTTTGGGCGTGCTGCGCTATACATGCGGCCATCGGTCAGTGGGATCAGTTGACCACCGCCACGATTCGCCCAGCTGTGCAGTGGCGTCAGCGTCTCGCTGGCGAAGATCTTAGATGTAACAAGCAAAGCACAGATGATGACCCACAGCACGACACGCATCGACAATTCCTTCTGCAAAAGATTTAGTTATGCTAATTCAGTCATCCGATGGCGACCATTAGTAAAATAGGTACAAATCAATGGTCGTACCGAAAACCCCACTAACCGCAGAACCGAACATCGTCGATTTTTTATGATATGGTGGGAGTTTTTGCGCCTTGAGATTTCCAGATGTCTAGCGACTTTAGCTTCCAACAAGCCTTCGAGGCTTTTTCCAGCGCGCTTGCCAGCGTGGTGTTTTATTCCTTCAATGTCGACGGCGTTGCCGTGCCGGTGACCGTGCTGTGGCTGATCAGCGGTGGTATTTGTTTTACCTTGTACTTGGGGTTTATCAACTTGCGTGGTTTTCGCCATGCCATTCGGGTGGTGCGCGGCGACTTTGCCAAAAAGCAGGATGCCGGTGAAATTAGTCAGTTCCAAGCCCTATCGGCGGCGTTGTCCGGCACGGTCGGCACCGGCAATATCGCCGGGGTGGCGGTGGCGATTAGTCTAGGCGGCCCTGGCGCGACGTTTTGGATGATAGTCGCCGGCTTTTTGGGCATGACCACCAAGTTTGTCGAATGTACCTTGGCGGTGAAGTACCGCAAAATTCTGCCCGATGGCTCGACGGCCGGCGGCCCTATGTATTACATCAAAGTGGCGCTGGATAAATACAATCTGCCACGGCTTGGCACTGTGCTGGCGGGCTTTTTTGCCATCGCATGTGTGTTTGGCTCGGCGGGGTTTGTCCATGTCAATCAAGGCTTTGTGCAAGTAAAAACCGTCACTGGTTTTGATAACGCTTGGGCCTTTGGCATCATCTACGCCGCGCTGGTTGGCTTGGTGATTATCGGCGGTATTAAAAGCATCGCCCGTGTGACCGAAAAACTAGTGCCTTTGATGTGCGCCGTGTATTTAACCGGTGCTTTAATCATCATCGGCATGCATTTTAGTGAAATTCCAGCCGCGCTATGGACTATCGTCAAAGGCGCCTTTGCGCCGGAAGCGGCCTACGGCGGCTTTATCGGCGTGCTGATCCAAGGCTTTCGCCGCGCTACCTATTCCAACGAAGCCGGTATTGGTTCATCGCCAATCGCCCACTCCGCGGCGCGCACCAACGAGCCAGTCTCGGAAGGTTTTGTCGGCTTGCTCGAGCCTTTTATCGACACCGTGGTGATCTGCACCATTTCGGCTTTGCTGATTATTCTAACCGGCGCCTACCTGCAAACCGGCCTTGATGGCGTGCAGATCTCCAGTTACGCCTTTGCCACTGTGTTTGAGTGGTTCCCATGGGTGCTGATGGTGGCGCTGCTGCTGTTTGGTTATTCGACAGTGGTCAGTTGGGCCTATTATGGTCAAAAAGCCTGGAGTTATTTGTTTGGCGAAAACAGCCTCGCGCGCAACAGCTACAAAGTGCTGATTGTCTGCGTGGTGGCCATTGGCGCTGTGCCGAACATCATGGCGGTGTTTGATTTTATCGACTCGATGATTTTCTTAATGGCGGTGCCCAATGTGCTGGCGCTGTTTTTGTTAGTGCCAGAAGTACGCCGCGACTTGCAGGTGTATTGGCAAAAGGTGCAAGCCAAACAGTTGTAGTTGTAGATAAAAAAGGCCCGGATGGGCCTTTTTAGCGCGATGACAACAGCATTTTTTGCGCTACAGGTAAATCAGCAGCAGTCGTGTTAGTGCTGGGCGGCCGCCATCAGCTGGTCAACCGTCACTAAGCGGTAACCTTTGGCTTTGAGGCCTTCAATCATGCCCGGCAAGGCGGCGAGTGTGTTATCGCGGTCGTGCAGTAGCACAATCGAGCCGGGTTTGACCTTGTTCAGCACGGTTTGCACCATGATATCCGGTGCTGTGCCTTGGTAATCGTGCGGGTTCACATCCCACAGAATATGCGCTTGGCCGCGCCACGCCAGTTGCAGTGGCAACAGCAGGCGTTTTTTGCCCATCGGTGCGCGGAAATGGATCTCGCCTTGGTAGCCACTTTGACGGATCAACGCATCGGTATCGCTAAGCTCCCAACCATACCGCTGCCAGTCTTCGTCATCCATCGCTCGATGCTGAAAGCTATGGTTCGCCAGCTGGTGGCCGCTTTGCCACAGCTGTTGGGTAAGCAAAGGGAACTGCTTGATTTGCCGACCGACCAAAAAGAAGGTGGCTTTGACTTGGTAGCGATTGAGCGTCGCCAGAATATCTTGTGTCACTTTGCCGCGTGGGCCGTCGTCAAAGGTTAACGCCACCAGTTTTTCACTGGTTTCCACCCGATCGACACGCGTACCAATCCATTGAAAACTATTGGTTTGCGACGCCAATGCCAGCCAACGGACCGCCGCGTACAGCAGCAGGCTGATCACCAGAATGACCAGTATCCAGCGGCTAAAACGAGGCAGACGTTGGCTGTGCATGGTTTATTTCGCTAAATACGCGTACGCGGTGTTAAAGGCCGGTTCTTGGAAGCCTTTTAAGCCGGTTTCTTTAAAATCGACAGGAATAGGGAAACGCGATAGTTGGTCTTTCAGCAGGACGTTGCTGACCACCACGGTTTCCACATCAGCGATCAGTTGCAGCGCCGCTTCGATTTTAAAACCAATAGCAGAACCAGCAAACTTGCCTTTTTGCGGGCGTTCGCGCACCACGAACTTGCTGATTTTGTAGTCTTGCGCCAGCTTGGCCAGGCTAAATTGAAACTTGCGGAAGGATTCTTGATCTTGGTCGTGCACCAGTTGGAAGCGCGATTGGCGGCAATCCGGCAGCGAGAACAAGCCATCATTGAATTCCATCACACATAAAATCGCTTCACTGCCTTTGATTTCCACGCCACATACGCGCATAACCGACCTCAATTGTTTAGGGGCGGCCACGCCACCCGTCAGAAAATATACAGCCGGCTATTATGCCACGGCTGCGGATATGGCCAAAGTGAATCTTTTGGGGCCCTGTTTGACGTAAGCTGTGAATGATTTTATGGTGAGGTAGTCGCATTCTACTTAGCCAAAACTATGACGTTGATTTTTGAAGCAAAACCCGCGTTTTTCTATTGGGTTTATGGGACTCTCGCGCTGATCTGGTTACTCATTCTCATCGGTTATGGTTTTCACAACTGGTCGCAAAAACGGCGCTTTTTGGCAGGTGATGGCTATGGAGTGTTGTTTGTTTTTACGCTACCTATGGCCTTGATCGCCATTTTATTCGCAACAGAACGACATGAAGAACAAATTCAATTGGCAGCACCCAGACAAATTGTGCAGGGGGTTGTTTATTTGGATTTCACTGAGGTGGTCGATGAAGTCGTTCTCGTCAACAAGCAGCAGCTTCGAATCTATCAAGGCTCGCGCAGACAAGTGCCGTCAGACTGCTGGGATGTTGGCTTTTCACCGTGGTTGAGTAAAACCCCCCAGTTGCAAGCAAGAATTGAGTGGATAAATTGGAGCGGTAGTGATGGTGTTTCTTACGCTTGTATTTTGAAAGTTGAGCTTTTGCCTAATTCCTAATTTGCCAGCAGCTAGACGAACGTTGCCCGCGTCCATAGAAAAAGCGCCATCGCGGCGCTTTTTCTATGGTTTGCCACTTTAATGTGGCTGCGACGACTCGTCTTGCTTGGCGTGCTGTCGCTCTTGCTCGGGGTCGAAGGTGCTGACTGATAAGGTTTTGCACAGGTGCCACTGCGCTTGCACTTCCTCAGCAAGTGCGACCAAAAAGGCTCGCATATTACTCAGTTGGCTTGGCAGGATACTGTCATTGGCTTTCATCATCATGGCCTCCACTCCTGGGCATTACAGCCCTTTTGCACGCTCCGCGTTGAGCTTGTCCAAATTATGCGTGGTGATGGCATCGGCTTTGAGCTTCACCGCCATTTGGAAGTCGGCTAACGCACCTTCAGTGTCATGCTGCATGGCCTTTTGTACGCCGCGATTGGTGTAGGCGTATGCCCGTAAGGCTCGACCATCAGACCCTAACTTGGGCGCAGCATACTTAGCCTGCATGACGGCCTGATGACAGGTCGCTTCGGCTTTTTGGCTGGCTGCTGGGTCGGTTTCTTTGGTCAGCGACACGCAGCTGTTGATGCGCTCGGCGACGGTGTCGGCGCGCTCAGGGCTTTGCAGTGAGCTCGTCGGCAGTGCATCACTTAACACCACCATTTTGTATCCGCTGGCCTGACTGGCAAAAGGGCTCAGCCACAGGGCGCATGGCAGAATCACGCCGGTTGCCAGTTTGGTCAGGTTCATTTTTGCTGTCAGTTTCATCTGGGTTTCCTCCAAGGACGCCAGGGCGGGGATGAGCTCCTGTAGCGTCTGAAGTGACTGTAGCGCCGTGCCTGTTTTGCTGACAAACGAGAAAAATCGGAGCGACGGTTGAAGCGCTTTCAACCGTGCTTAAGTGGCTGATTTAGCGAAAAACGGCCGGGAGTTGCCCGCCGTATCCGCTTTAAAAAAATCGCTGGATCTGCAGGAAGTGTCGCTGAGACGGCGACTAAGCGCCGTCTATGGTGGACCCAAAAAAGGAATGTTTAGCCCAAAAATGCAATCTTGAGCACAAACAATACCGTTAACACCCAAATGCTTGGCGTCACTTCCCGCGCGCGGCCGCACATGGCTTTGACCAAGGTGTAAGTGATAAACGCCAACGCGATGCCGTGTGCAATCGAAAACGTCAGCGGCGTGAGCAGCAACACCACAGTCACTGGCGCGGCTTCGGTAATGTCGTGCCAATCAATTTCTTGCAGGTTAAATAGCATCAGCACGGCAACGTAAAAAATCGCACCTGTGGTGGCGTACACCGGCACCATGGCGGCCAGTGGCGCGACAAACACACAAAGTGCAAACAGCAAGCCCACCACCACCGCGGTTAAGCCGGTGCGCCCGCCAGCGGCAACGCCGGAGGCGCTTTCGACATAACTGGTGGTGGTCGAAGTGCCCAATGCAGCGCCGGCAACGGCGGCGATACTGTCCGCTGCTAAGGCGGGGCCGAGGCGCTCGATATTGCCGTCTTTATCGGCCAAGCCGGCTTTTTGCGTCACCGCCAACAAGGTGCCGGAGTTATCAAACAAATCGACAAACAAAAAGGCAAAAATCACGCTGACCAACGACAAATCAAAGGCGGCTTTTAAATCCATTTGCAAAAACGTCGGCGCGATCGACGGCGGCATCGCCACTAAACCTTGGTAGTGCACGTCGCCACGCAATAAACCAACGGCGGTTAACAGCAACACCACGACTAACACCGCCGCGTGCCAGCCACGAGAGCTAGCGGCGGCAATTAAGAAAAAGCCGACGATACTCAGCAGTGGCGTGGCGCTGGTTAAATCGCCAAGCGTGACTAAGGTGGCTGGGTGCGCCACGATAATGCCGGCGTTTTTCAGCGCGATCATCGCCAAAAACGCACCGATGCCGGTGGCGATACCGAGTTTGAGCGTGCGTGGAATGGCATTGATCACCCACTCGCGCACTTTAAACAGGCTTAACAACAAAAACAGCACACCGCCGATAAATACAGCGCCCAGCGCTGTTTGCCAGCTGTGCCCCATACCCAGCACCACGCCGTAGGTGAAAAAGGCATTCAGGCCCATGCCAGGCGCCAGCGCAATCGGGTAATTGGCTAATAATCCCATCAACATCGACCCCACCGCCGCCGCCAAACAGGTGGCGACAAACACGGCGCCATGGTCCATGCCCGCTTCGGCCAGCATGGCGGGGTTGACGAAAATGATGTACGCCATGGTGACAAAGGTGGTCAGGCCCGCGAGCACTTCGCGTTTGACCGTGGTGCCGTGGGCATGGAGTTGGAATAGTTTTTCAAACATAGGAGGTTTCCGCTTCGCCACACGCGGCACCTGATGTGGCGCCGCGCAAAAACCTCGATAGTAACAACCGCGACACAGCAAGGCCAGCACGAGTCGCTGACACCGCATAGCTGCGGGTATCTGCGCACATCTAGGAACCTCTGCGCAGGCCGTCGCCTTGGCTGCGCCGACCAGCCTTAGCTGGCTTGCGCCTTGCACCACAATAGCGCAGGCTGGACAGATGTTTGGTGACTGGAGCTGCCGATGGCCAGCCAACGCCCTGATTATCATTCCATTTTACAAACCATCTATGCCGAAGTGCTGCCGCGCCTCGGTGAAGGCCAAGTTGCTAGTTACATCCCCGAACTGGCCAAAGTGCCAATTGAGCAATTCGGCATGGCGATTTATACGCTCGATGGCCAGCTGTTTAGCATTGGCGACGCCACGACGCGCTTTTCGGCGCAAAGCGTCACCAAGTTGTTTGCATTGGCGCTGGCGTACACCCGCGAAGGCCACGCCGTCTGGCAACGCCTTGGTAAAGAGCCATCGGGCAGTGCCTTTAATTCCTTGGTGCAGCTGGAATACGAACGCGGTGTACCGCGCAACCCCTTTATCAACGCCGGCGCGCTGGTGATCACCGATATTTTGGCTAGTCGTTTTGTCGATAGCGAAATCGCCTTGGTGCAGTTTATGCGCCAGCTGACCGACGCCAAAACCGTCGATTTTGACTTCAAAGTGGCCGACTCTGAGTTATCCACCGCCCATCGCAACTTCGCCATTGCCCACCTGATCAAAGACTTTGGCAATATGCACAACCCGGTCTCGCGCGTGGTGCGCAGTTATTGTCGGCAGTGCTCCATCACAGTGACCTGCGAAGAACTGGCCCGCGCCGGCAGCTTTTTGGCCAATCATGGGGTTATTCCGTGGAGCGGCGAGCAGCTACTGGACGCCAGCAGCGCTAAACGCATCAATGCGGTGATGCTGACGTGCGGCACCTACGATGCCGCCGGCGAATTTGCCTATCGGGTTGGGTTGCCCGCCAAAAGTGGCGTTGGTGGCGGCATTATCGCAATTATTCCAGGGGAAGCGGCGGTGGCGGTGTGGTCGCCCGGCTTAGATGCCAGCCATAACTCAGCGCTTGGCACCTATGCCTTGGCTCGGTTGACCGATTTAACCGAGCAGTCGATTTTTTAGCACGGCGTTCGCCACGGGTGCCGTCCGGCCATTTGCGGCCGTGCCTTTGAAACGCCTGACGCGGCGAATTCACGCACCAAACTAGTGCAACAATGGTCCAAATGAAAGCGTTT
>DMYW01000033.1:0-6749 GCA_003482455.1 Rheinheimera sp.
TAAGAGTTCAGAACTGTGTCGCCTTTGTTCAGTACGCCAGAGTAGATACGGATAAAGGTCAGGGCGCCGAAACGGTCGTCCATGATCTTGAATGCTAAAGCGCGGAATGGCTCGTCAGCAGATACGATAGCGTATTGGCCGGTTTCATTACCTTCTTCGTCAGTTAGCGGTTGCGGATTAACTTCGGTAGGAGCTGGTAAATAGTCAACAACGCCGTCCAGCACTAACTGCATACCTTTGTTTTTGAAGGCTGAACCACAGAAAGTTGGGAAGAACGCCAGGTCACGGGTACCTTTACGGATACAGGCTTTTACTTGTTCGATAGTTGGCATTTCGCCTTCCATGTACGCCATCAACAGGTCATCGTCTTGCTCAACAGCAGTTTCGATCAGTTGTTCGCGGTACATAGCAACATCTTCCAGCATGTCAGCTGGGATGTCAGTCACAGTGTAGTTTTCTGGTTGGCCAGATTCATCCCACACGTAGGCTTTTTCTGACAGCAGGTCAACGACGCCTTTGAAGGTATCTTCACGGCCGATTGGCAGCGTCATGATCAGTGGCGTTGCGCCCAGAACTTTCTTCACTTGCTCTGTTACGCGGATGAAATCGGCACCGATACGGTCCAGTTTGTTTACGAAGATCAGACGCGATACTTTCGCGTCGTTGGCATAACGCCAGTTGGTTTCTGATTGAGGTTCTACACCGCCTGAACCACAGAATACACCGATACCACCGTCCAGAACTTTCAGCGAACGGTATACTTCAACCGTGAAGTCAACGTGGCCCGGGGTGTCGATGACGTTGAAGCGGTGACCTTTCCAGTAGCAGCTGACTGCGGCTGACTGAATGGTGATGCCGCGCTCGGCTTCTTGTTCCATGAAGTCAGTGGTCGATTCACCTTCGTGAACTTCGCCCAGCTTGTGGATTTTACCGGTCAGTTTCAGGATACGTTCGGTCGTGGTGGTTTTACCGGCATCAACGTGAGCGAAGATACCAATGTTTCTGTATAAGGATAAATCTGCTGACATAGTCATCTCGATTAGCTAGGGGTTAGAAAATAGGCGCATAATATACAGGAATTTATTTTAGTTTGCCCAAAAAAAAGCGCAAAAAACGACATCAACCGACAGAAAACTGGATTTTTGGCGTTGTTTACGTTTCTTTATCGGGTAAAAAACCAAGCTGTGTAGGGCTAGACGTCCATCGCAACTTGGCGATTTCTTCATCAAGATAGCGCAGTTTTATGACAACTCGGGGCAACTGAACCCCCCGTTGTTATATTTTGTGGCCGGTTGACTGTCGATGCGACGCCGCACCGACCACAGATTTTATTTCAAGCAATCGATGTTATCGCTGGCGATCGCAGTGATTGCTCGCGGTCGCAGTTATTGCCCGCGATTGCAGCTATTGATCGTTGCGTTGAAACGCTGGCTTGCTCGGCCGAGGGCCAGAACGACGCGGTTGTTCACCTGCTGGACGCTGCGGGCGATCACCTTGCGGGCGCGCTGGCCGCTGGCCTTGTTCGCCGTCTTGACGCGGACGCTGCGGTCTATCACCTTGCGCGCGCGCTGGACGCTGGCCTTGTTCACCGTCTTGACGTGGACGTTGTGGGCGATCACCTTGCGGGCGTGCTGGCCGTTGGCCCTGTTCACCGTCTTGACGTGGACGTTGTGGGCGATCACCTTGCGGGCGTGCTGGCCGTTGGCCTTGCTCGCCGTCTTGACGAGGACGCTGCGGGCGATCACCTTGCGGGCGTACTGGCCGTTGGCCTTGCTCGCCGTCTTGACGAGGACGCTGTGGTCTATCGCCTTGCGGGCGACCCGGCTGCTCTCCAAAAGGCTTGTCTGCCGTTGGCGTTGCCGCTTCGTTGTACTCTTTTGGTTTCTTTGGCTTTTTCGGTTTGTATGGCTTGGTATTGAGTTTGGACTCCGCCAGAGCATGCGTCGGCTCAAAGCCCTTAGCAATTTGCCGTGGCAACACTTGCTGAATTAACCGCTCAATCCCTGCTAACTCTTTAAACTCATCGGCGCACACCATCGACACGGCATGGCCGGCAGCGCCGGCACGGCCCGTACGGCCAATGCGGTGCACATAATCTTCGGCCACGTTGGGCAGCTCAAAGTTCACCACTTGCGGCAGCTGGTCGATATCCAAACCACGGGCGGCGATGTCGGTCGCTACCAATACGCGGATCTCGCCGGATTTAAAATCACTTAAGGCTTTGGTACGAGCGTTTTGGCTTTTATTGCCGTGAATAGGCAGCGCTGTGATGCCGGCAGTTTGCAAATGCAAACTCAAGCGGTTGGCCATGTGTTTGGTTTTGGTGAACACCAACACTTGTTGCCAATTATTGTCGTTGATCAGTTGTGTCAGCAGCGGTGCTTTGCGGTTCTTATCGACCGAATATACCAGCTGTTCGACACGTTCAGCCGTCGTGTTCGGTGGGCTGACCGACACTTCTAATGGGTCATTGACCAAGCCTTTGGCCAGTTTGCGAATGTCGTCTGAGAAGGTGGCCGAAAACAATAAGTTCTGGCGGTTTTTCGGCAGCAGCGCCAGTACTTTTTTGATGTCGTGGATAAAACCCATATCCAGCATGCGGTCGGCTTCATCCAGCACCAGCACTTCCAATTGGCCGAATTTCACTGCGTTTTGTGAATATAAATCCAATAAACGGCCCGGCGTTGCCACCAGAATGTCGACGCCTTTGCGCAGCGCCATCATTTGCGGGTTAATTTTTACGCCGCCAAACACCACAGTGCTGCGCAGCGGTAAGTTTTTACCATAAAGGGCTACGTTTTCAGCCACTTGCGCAGCCAGTTCGCGGGTTGGCGTTAGAATCAAGGCGCGCACATGGTTCGATTGCACCTTGCGGCCTTCACGAAAACCAAGCGCTAAACGGTGCAACAGTGGCAGCGTAAAACCGGCGGTTTTGCCAGTACCGGTTTGGGCGGCGGCCATTAGATCACGGCCTTGCATCACGGCTGGAATGGCTTGTTGCTGAATAGGAGTTGGAACTGTGTAGCCTTTTTCGGTTAATGCAGACAGCAGTTCAGGTAACAGATTTAAATCAGTAAATTGCATGGGGATTCCACAGGGTGCTCACGGTGCATGACCGGAGGCTGCGAATACCATCTGCCGCAGCTGCAGGGCCTTCTAGATTGAAGGGGCGCGCACACTACCTGAATTTGCCACAAAGTGCCAGCAAAAAGCATGCGCGACGAGGGATCTTTCAGCGCAACACTTTGTAGTAGAGCGAACAAGTTAGTGGTCAGTCTTCGCCTGCATTGGCAGCCAAAAACGCGCAACTCGCTTATCAGGGGGAGAGGCCTATTGGTGTGATGACGCAAATATAAGGTTGCAAATTTGCAAAACAGTTGTAGTGTTGGCGGCGTTGGTGTTGCGGCCATGTTGTAATGCTTACGCTATGAGATGTTTATTTAAAAAGGAATCTTATGTTGAATCGTTTGTTGGCGTGCTCTGTGGGCATAGCCTTATGTGCATGCTCTTCTGTGACCATCCAGCCAGAAGCCAAAGCTAAAATCACCACCAAGCCTACTTACCAAGAATCTAAATCGTTTTTTATCTTTGGTTTAGTGGGTGAACACCATATCAATGTGACTGAAGTCTGCAAAGGCAAAGAGCCACTGCAAATGCAGTCGCAACAAACCTTCGGTGATGGCGTACTGACTATTATCACGCTGGGTATGTACACGCCGCACACCGCGAAAGTTTGGTGTCCACAGGAGTAATGAATATGAAAAAATTAATCGCCGTGGCCCTGTTTAGCTTGGCTGCAACCGGATGTTCAACTATCCATTTTGACAAATCAGCACCAGTCACTGGTCAAGCGACTAAATCGCAATGGCATCATAACTTTGCGTTTGCTTTGTATGAAGGCAGTGCTCCGGTGGATGCAAAAGCTATTTGTGCGCAACAAAGCTGGACTTCAGTAAAAACTGAACTGACGTTTGCAAACGGCCTCGCTAGCATCCCTTCGAATGTGCTTGGCCCAATTTGGTATCCAAAAACTGTCACAGTTAGCTGCAACTAATGCATGCTGTGGCAATCCATAGCACTGTTTAACGGTTGCTTTTGCCTTCGAGGCCGCGTCTGACGCGGCCTTTTTTTTGCGGTGTTTTTAATCGCATTGTCCTTTCTGCAGATAGTCGATTGGTATCTGCCTACATCGCCGTTTCACGCCCATGCCATAACGTACAGGCAGTTTTGCGGTGACGGATATCGAATGTCCGTAGACTACTTGTTAAGCGATTTCCTACTATTTATGCATATTAATCAATTGGATAAGTTGTTTTGGGAAACTGGCGTGCAAAACCTATGGAAAACGTTTTCCTAATTGTGTTATAAATTCTCCCGCGGCAGTCCGGCGGCTTGGTGGTAAGGTTCGGCGGCCGAGGCGAACACTGTCTCACTAGAAGGCAGGGTCACAACACAACATCAACAGACAAAGGGTAGAAGATGCAGCACTGGAATAAATCCGTGGTAGCCTTGGCGGTCACGGCCGCCTTGCTGGCGACGCAGGTCAATGCACAGCAAGCCAACACGCAAAAAGATGCCAAAAAAGCCGACCAACAAATTGAAACCATCGAGGTTCGTGGCTTTGGCGCAACGCTTGGCAAGTCGCTGATGCAAAAGAAAACCGCCGAAAGTACGGTGGAAATCGTTTCCACAGATGACTTGGGTTCACTGCCTGACGTCACCATCGCCGACGCGTTAGCGCGCTTGCCGGGTGTAGCGGCAGAACGTGACCGCGGTAACTCGTCTGTCTTGTCAATCCGCGGTATGGGCCCTCGTTTGAATATGGCGACTATGGGCGGCCGCGAAATCGTCAGTGCCGAGCCCAGCCGCGAAGTGCGTTACGAGCAATTCCCATCAGAGCTGATTAACTCAGTCGAAGTGTTCAAAAGCCCGATGGCCGACCAAGTCGAAGGCGGCATCTCTGGCCTGGTGAACATGAATTTCATCAATCCGCTGGCCAAAGGCGAGCGCGTGATCACCGTCACTGGCCATGCCATGCAATACCCGCTAGGCAGTGATTTAGCAGGTGCCGATAGCAGCGGCAAAAAGGGCAGCGTCAGTTACGTTGACCAATGGAGTGACAAATTCGGCGTGGTGCTGGGCTTGTCGTACCAAGACCAACCGTCAGTGCAGCGCGAAACCAGTTCATGGTCATACAACAAAAACACGGCCGATCAAGGCGATATCAACGGTGATGGCATCAAAGAAGCCGCGCCGTGGGGCGGTAAAACCGCCACCAAACTGGGCGACAACCAACGCAGCGGCGCTATGCTGATTTTGCAATGGCAACCAACTGACAAGCTGGAACTGAAATACGACGCCTTTTATTCCAAATTCGATATTACCGAGCGTGAAGACCAATACTGGTTTGACGGCTGGGGCAACTGGGGCGGCGGCGCGAACTGGAGCTACAACAATTCAGCCAGCAAGCCACAAATCATCACCAAAGCGGACGGCAGCCAACAAGTCACGGGCGGCGGTTTGTTGTGGGGCAACCACAGCGCCAACAACGCGACTTGGTTCCAAGCCAACGATTTATTCAGCACGGGCCTAAACACCACCTACGAAAACGATCGCTGGAAAGTCACAACCGATATCGCGTATTCCACCGCGGCGATCGAATCGCGTTGGGTCAACATTACGTCCAAGTACAACGGCCCAATACCGCTGGATATTCAATGGACCACAGCCGGCGGCCGCTTGGGTGTGACGGTCAACCAAGACATCAGCAAACCTGAGTACTACACCATCAATGGCATGACAGTGGACAAAGACCGCGATTTAACTGACGACATGGTCAGCGGCAAAGTCGATTTTGAATACCGATTAGATGCTGGCATGTTTGATTCGTTGTCGTTTGGTGCACGGGTTGCAGATCGCGAAAAAGACAACGACGTGATCAGCTGGGGGCAAACGCCAACCAACACCGCGCTGACCAACTATGCCTACAGCTATGAATTAGGCGGCGGTTTAGTGTCGCCACTGATGTACGGCTTTAATGATTGGGACCAAGTGGCGCAAGACGGCTTTGGCGGCATCGATGACCGCTCACAACACACGCCAACCAATACCGACAAAATCAATAGCTGGAACGTCCAAGAAAAAACCAGTGCCGGTTACGTGATGACCCGCTTTAACAGCGAACTGTTCGGTATGAGCTACAGCGGTAACGCCGGCGTGCGGTTAGTGCACACCAACTCGACCTCTAGCGGTTACCAAAAAAAAGACGACAACTACGAGCCGGTTAGTGTCGATCACAGCTACACCGAACTGTTGCCGTCATTGAACTTAACCTTTGCCTACAACGACTTCACGCAAATTCGCCTTGGCTTGTCACGCGCCTTGTCGCGCCCGCCACTAGTGGAAATGCGCACTGGCTTTGATATCGACAGCCAAAGCCCAGTGAAAACGGCGTCAGGCGGTAACCCAACGCTGGACCCATTTATCGCCAATCAGTTAGATCTGGGCGTTGAATTCTACTTTGACGACGAGTCGGCACTGACCACGTCGGTGTTTTTCAAAGACTTAAAATCGCACATTGGTTCCAGCAGCGACACGCTGAACCTCGATGGCGTTAACTACGCCTTTACCGGACCGGTCAATGGCGAAGGTGGTTTGATTAAAGGCTTTGAAGTCATGTACCAAAAAGCTTTCAAAACGCTGCCGTCACCGCTGGATGGTTTAGGTGTGTACAGCAACTATTCCTACAC
>DMYW01000033.1:6958-8392 GCA_003482455.1 Rheinheimera sp.
ACGTCGGCAACTTCACCTTGTGGTACTACAAGTACAACATAGACGCCAAGCTGTCGTACAACTACCGCAGCAGCTTCACCCGTGTTGGTAGCTGGGACCCTACAGAAATCACCACCTTGGGCAGTGAGCGCACCGTCGATGCCAGCATCGGTTATGAGGTCACACCTAAGTTTAAGTTGATGCTGCAAGGGCAGAACCTGACCAACGAAGCGTCTACCTCGTACTTTGACAACGACCCAAGCCATATCGGCAGCTACCTCGATTGGGGGCGCCGTTACTTAATCGGCTTCTCGTACTCGCTGTAAAGGGTTCGGGCATGTGTAGGTCGGTGCTGACTGCCCTCGTTGTGTGGACGCGTGACCGCGCCAAGCAGCCCCCGCAGCACTGACTCCCTTGGCGGTTCTCCCCGCCAAGGGCCCGAACACTTCACTGTGGTTGCCCAAGGTTGGAACGGTGCCTCACCACCGGCAACGAGACGAGCAACGGCTCAACAGACGCAAGGTCACAAAGGTGAACGCGTGATGAAACATCTTCTGGTCACAGGCGCAAGCAGTGGTATCGGCCGAGCTTTTGTACACAAAGCGGTGGCGGCTGGCCAACGGGTCAGCATCACAGGCCGTGACGCCAGTCGACTGGCCGCTGTGTGGCAGCAAGTGCCGGTGACGCAACGCGGTATCTGTCAGGCTGTCGAGCTGCAAGATGCGGCGGCACTGCGTGATTTTTGCCTGCAACTGCAGCTGTGTCGCGATACACAAAGCAATAAAGCCATGCCGGTGACGGACTTGGTGTTGTGCGCTGGTTTAAACAGCAGCCGCAGCAGCGCCCATCGGCCGGAATATCGCGCCATTGAGCAAATGATGGCGGTGAATTTTTTGGCCAATGTGCGGTTTATTGAAGCTTTGTTGCCAGCGATGCAAGCAATTGCTAGCGCCGACTGCAGCCCGAGCGTGTTGGCGTTGCTGTCGACCTGTTGCTTGTACAGCAATGCCAATTTGGCTGCTTACAGCGCCAGCAAAGCTGCGCTCGATGCCTATTTGAATGTGTTGCGCCGAGAGCTGGAAGGTTCGGGCGTGCGGGTGTTGTCGATGTATCCAGGTGGTACCGATACCGAGTTTCGCCCCAATGCGCGGCCAGATTATTTGGCGGCGGAGGATGTGGCGGATGCGATGCTGGCGATGTTGCAAGCGCCGGTGAATGCGCAGTGGCATCAGTTGGTGCTGCGGCCGGCGGTGGAGAGGAATTATGGGTGAGGGGGTTTTTCTATCGCCACGCTGTTATTTGTTTTGTATGCCTGACAGGCGTCGGTTGGTGCGGGTGGTTGGGTGGAGAGCGCTTTCGGATTTGTCCGAGACACTTTTTTGCAAGCACTTGGGTTTTTGTTTCTTTTTGATTATCGCCTTTGCGGCGAGCTGGTTTGCCTGCCGCAGGCGTAAC
>DMYW01000033.1:8706-13095 GCA_003482455.1 Rheinheimera sp.
GACAGGCTCGCTTTACGGGGCGAGCAGAGCAAGAGCCGAAGCAAGAGCTAAAGCAGCGGCCAACGATTAGATAGCTTCAGCAGCATTAGTGGGTTGGATGCTGCGCTGGGGTGGGGTTAGAGATGATGAATTTTATGAGTAAGCACAATCAGTTCCTGTCGCGGTGGCCGTTGGTCTCCCTGGTCGCCGCTTTTTTTATTCTTCAGCCTTGGGCGGGGCAAGCTGCCGAGCCAGTCGGCGCGCCTGCGGTTGGGCTGGATGTGGAGTCTGCGCAAGCGTCTCCAGCCTGTGTGCAAGCGCCGTCGCGGTTGTCGGGGGCGACTTTTGTCGACACGGCTAAACAACTGACGCCGGGTTGTCAGTTATTGCTGCGGGATTGGCAATTTATCGAAGACCCGCAAGGCGTGGATCTGTTGCCAAGCGAGGCGCTGCGCAGTGCGACTTGGCACAGCGTGCAGTTGCCGCACAGTGCGTATGTTGAGTCCAAAGTGATCAGCGGCAAACCCAAGCAAGGGCAGGTGTTTTATAAACGCCAACTCGAACTGCCGGCGCTTACCGCCGGTGAAGAGCTGTGGTTGCAGGTGGGTGGCGCGATGCAGGTGTCGGACTGGTTTGTCGATGGCCAGCACATCAAGCATCAGCTGGGTGGCTATTTGCCGTTTTCGCTGGATTTAACGCCATGGGCCGGCAAAACGGTCGAGCTGTTGGCGCGTGTTGACAACCGCGACCATGCGCTATCAGGTTTAAAACCGCTGAATTTATTAGATTTTCATTTTTATAGCGGCTTGTATCGTGAGGTGAGTCTGCGGCGCAGTGGCGTGGTCGCGCTGGTGCAACCGACTGAGCTTTCACAAGCGCGCCGGGGTGGCGTGCGGGTCGATGTGACGACACTGTCCAGTGCCAGTGCGGCGTTGCAAATTACCAGCGAAGTACGCGTAGCGTCTTCGGCACAGGGCGTAGCGTCTTCGGCGCGGGCGCAAGGTGGACAGTATTTGTTAGAGCAGCGACTGCTCGACCAAGGTCGCGTGGTGGCGAGCAGCACCAGCCCGGTGACCGCATCTGGCGCACTCGTGCAGCAATTAACGCTGAGTAACCCCAAACGTTGGAGCCCGAATTCGCCTGCGCTTTATCAATTGCAAACGCGGCTTTGGCAAAGCGCGAGCGCCGATGTTTCCGCTAAAAACGCCACACTGCTCGAGCAGTATCAGCAACAAATTGGCCTTCGCAGTTTGCGCTTTAACGCCAACAAGCAGCTGGAGATCAACGGCGAGGTGACCTTTTTACGCGGTGTGAATCGCCATCAAGAATTCCCATATGTCGGTTATGCGGTGAGCGAATTCGCCGATTATCGCGACGCAGCGCGCATCAAAGACGCCGGGTTTGATTATGTGCGCTTGTCGCATTATCCGCAGTCACGCGCCTTTATGGACGCGGCCGATCAGCTGGGTTTGTTGCTGCTAGACGCAATTCCAGGCTGGCAATATCAGTCGCTGGACCCGCAATTTGCTGAAATGACCGCTCGCACCTGCCGCGATTTGATCCAGCGCGACTACAACCACCCGAGCGTGTTGGCGTTTGAGTGTTCGCTCAATGAAACACCGATGAGTGAGGCGCTGATCCGCCGTTTGCATCAAGCCGTCAAAGACGAAGCGCCGCAGGCGTTGTCGGCGGGTTGGATGCCGGGGTTTGACCTGTACTTGCAGGCGCGCCAGCACCGTTTACAACATTACACGCCACCGACTGTGCCGTATGTGGTGTCGGAATACGGTGATTGGGAGTATTACGCGCAAGATGCTGGTTTTGCGCAAGACCAGTGGCAAAACCTGAAAGCGGAAGAACGCACGTCGCGTCAACTGCTGGGGAGTGGTGAAAAACGTTTGTTGCAACAAGCCACCAACCTGCTCGAAGCCATGCAAGACAACCGCACCACGCCGGCCTTTGCCGATGGTTATTGGGTGATGTTTGACTACAACCGCGGTTATGCGCCCGATTTAGAAGCGTCCGGTTTGATGAGTATCGACCGCTTGCCTAAGTTCAGTTTTTACCAGTTCCAAAGTCAACGCGACGCCAACAGCACAGCGCCGCTGGCCAAGCCGATGGTGTTTATCGCCAGCGATTGGCTGCCAAGTTCTAGTTTAACCGTGCGGGTGTTTAGCAATGCCGACCAGGTGGAACTGCGCCTTAATGGTCGCATTGTGGGTAGCAAAAATGTAGGTAGCAAAAATGTGGCTAGCAAAAACGCAGGCACTACAAAAGCAGGCGCTGCACAAGTTCGCATTCCCGCGCAAACCGCCAACGGCGTGCGACTGCCGTTTGAATTTACCGTGCCAGCGTTTGAGGCCGGCACGCTGATGGCGCAAGCCTTTGTCGCTGGCAAACTGGTGGCGACGCATCAAGTGTCGACGCCAAACACAGTGAGCACAGCGGCTATCCAGCACATCACACTGCGCAGTGATGCCGATTATTTGCCGGCCAAGGCGCATGATCAGGTGTTTATGTATGCCGAGCTTCGCGATGCCCAAGGCGTGTTGCTACCGCTGAATGATGTCGCTGTGCAGGTAAAAACCAGCGGTGACGTGCAACTGCTAAACCCGCTAGCGGACCTTCGCAGTGAAAAAGGCGTGGTGGCGCTATTGCTGGCAACTGGCGCGCGCGGCGGTGCACTTGAAGTCAGTTATTGCCAGGCGCCAGGGCGCTGCGTCACCGCGTCGTATCACATCAAGGTGGGCGCTAACACGGCGGCGGTTCAAGCCACTCGGGACGCCAGCACGCAACGCGATACACCCTCGAGCGCGGCGTTGCAAACCTTAGCAGCGACGGTGGAGTCAAAAAAGCGCGCAGTACCGGCGCCGTATGACCTGCGAACTGAACTTGGCGCGAGTTTGCCGACTTTCTCGCCTGCGTTCTCGCTAGCAGGGCACACGCCAACGCTCGCTTTGGCCATGTTGCGCAGCGTCCAGACAAGCCGTGGCCATGCAAGTAGCGTCCAGGCAGGCAGCGTCTATGTAGGCATTGTTGCGCCAGCGGGTTCAAACCTTCGGGATTATCAAGCAAGGATTTTCGCATGAACATTTTAGTCACCGGCGGTGCCGGTTATATCGGTTCGCACACAGTGCTGGATTTGCTAAACCGCGGTCACCAGCTGGTCATCGTCGATAACTTTGCCAATAGCGATCGCCGTGTGCTGGAGCGGTTGTTTTTATTGTCGGGTGTGCAGGTGCCTTGTATCACCGTGGACATTTGCGATGAAGCGGCGCTGCGCCTTGTGTTTGAACAGGCGCAGGCGCAAGGCCAGCCCTTTGATGCGGTGATGCATTTTGCTGGGTTAAAAGCCGTTGGCGAGTCGGAGCGTGAACCGCTGAAGTATTACCGCACCAACGTTGCCGGCACTGTGGTGCTGTTGCAATTGATGCAGGAATTTAACGTGCAGCACTTGGTGTTTAGTAGCTCCGCCACTGTGTATGGTGACCCAGCGAGTTTGCCGCTCACCGAACAATCACCGACCGCGCCGCAAAGCGTTTATGGCCGCAGCAAATACCAAGTGGAAGTGATGCTAGCGGACTATTGCCGCGCCAACCCAGCCTTTAGCGCCATCGTGCTGCGCTATTTCAACCCAGTTGGCGCTCATCCGTCGGGGCTGATCGGCGAGGATCCAAAAGGGGTTCCGAATAATTTATTGCCTTTTATCAGCCAAGTGGCGGTCGGCCGCCGCGCCGCATTGCAAGTGTTTGGCACCGATTATCCGACGGTGGATGGCACGGGCGTGCGCGATTACATCCACGTGATGGACTTGGCGCGTGGCCACAGTCAGGCGCTTGAGCGCTTGTTCGGCACGCCAGGTTGGCATGTCTACAACTTGGGCACGGGTAGCGGAATTTCGGTGCTGCAAATGCTAGAGACTTATCGGCGCATTTCCGGCCAAGCGATCCCAGCGCAGCTAGCACCACGTCGCCCCGGCGATGTCGCCGCCTGCTACGCCGACGCCAGCAAAGCCGCCACCGAGTTGCAGTGGCAAGCGAGTTTAAGTTTAAGCGACATGGTGGCGGATACCTGGCGCTGGCAGCAGCGCAACCCGAATGGGTATGAAGCGGAGTTAATTGCTGAGGTATCGCACGCTGGGGATGTGGGGGCATAGAGGTTATATCGCCGTTGCGGCAGGCTTTTTATAAATCTGATTTCGCCTTCGCGGCGAGCGGGTATGCCCGCGGCAGTGCGAGTTCGTAAGCTGGGTTTGATGGTTGGTTTTTACTTGATCTTCGCCTTCGCGGCGAGCGTGTATGCCTGCCGCAGGCGTGTCTTTCTTTTGCTTCGCCAAAAGAAAGTCACCAAAGAAAAGGCGACCCCGGGATCGCTGGAAAGCCCGAAAAAAAATTCGCTTGCCAAGGCGCC
>DMYW01000064.1:0-31407 GCA_003482455.1 Rheinheimera sp.
TGGCTTTTTTTATGGCCAGAAATTGGGGTATTGCCAACTTGCGCCCACATGCATTGGCATAGACAGGATGCTTTTATAGGCTGCCAGTTGCTGCATCGTCACCATCTAGTTAGCCCTATTTCAAACATCGGTAATAGCTTCTGCTGTCGGCTCTGCATCCTTTTCACGGGTGTTTGTTGGGTTGGCGGAGTGGTCACAGCACAGCATGTTTTGGTTGCAGGCAGTAAGCAGGTATTGTTGCTCTAGTGAACGCTCAGGTGCTATGCGCAGCGCGACTAAGCTGCTGAATTGATTATTGTGGTGACAGCAACAAAAAAGCCCGCACGTTGCGGGCTTCAATGGATGGCGGCAGCGCTTAAGCAAATGCGACAGCAGTGGCTTGCGAGCGGCGACGCAACATGATTAGCAATGGTAAGAACAGCAACAACCAGACTGGCGGGGCATTGACCGTCGGTGTGGTTGTTGGGACGTTTAACGCATTCCAGTTGACTTGTTGGTCACCAGACCATGATTTTGCCATCACTTGACCCCAGATCACCCCACCTTTGGCAGAGATGGCTGCAGTTGGAGCCAAAATCGAACCGTAGATCGATGAGTCAATGCGCAAATCATTGATACCATTGAAGTTAAAGAGAATGTGGCTATCCATTACTGTATGGCCGCTATTGGTAGAATTGTTACCAACTTGGTATGTCGTTTGCGTCAGTTGGAAGCAACTTTTATCACCTGAACTGCATTTTGCGTTCGCAGTCCATGAATCATCTACACTACCGTTTGGATTAGTCATATTAAAGACGATTAACGCATCACTGCTGATATTGGCGTTGTTCACTTTAATGGTATGGAAGCTATTTAAATCATCTTGTGTCACGTTAAACACGTAGACATTATTTGGATTGGCAATAGCAGGCGTGAAGGTCAACACCTTGTTCAGATTGTCGCGATTTGTAGCAACTGGTGTTGTCATAGCGGCCAAGGTTGAAGAGAGTTGCTCTAGTTGACTAAAGGCCGTATTAAAATTGACTGAACTGGTTTGTTGTTGCACTGTGCCGCCAATGCCGCCACCACTATTGGTTAAGGTGCCACCATAGACCAGCTTGCCATTGGTTTGTTGACCGTTGTACACGTTTAACCAGCCGCTACCTGATTTTTGGACGTTCCCTGCGACTGTGACAGTTGCTGCATTACCATTGCTGGTGATATGTCCAAAATCATAACCACCATTGATGATTAAATTGCCGCCGATAGCCGCTGAGCCTTCTGTGTCAGCTGTTGTTGCGGAAAAGTTGCCTTTCACAAACATGTTGTAGTTAGCAGCCTGACCCAAACTGATGCTACCTGCATGTGCATAGCTCATCGCCAAAGACAGCACGGTTACTGCATATTTCAACCAATGTTTCATGGAATGACCTTTAATAAATCGTTCAAAATTACGCCAATGATACCGGCTCATTGCTTTAATGACAACGCTGTCTTACGTAAATATTCTAATTAAACGCCGCGATAAACAAACTGTATGAAATTTGCCATATAATTCAATGTGTTGCATTTCCTCTATGTGCAACTATGTTAGCTGTAACATGCAGCACATCAGCACTTCATTGTGTACAGGCTATTTGCTTAGTAGTTTTTGCAATAAACGCTTTTCATCATCGTTTAGAGTTGCTGTCTTTAAGCGATGTAAGATGGTTTGGGCCTCGCTTGCCCGATTTAGGCGTTGCAGCGCATCCGCTATGTGCAGCTGCAATAAGCTCGACTCTGGTTGTCGAATTTCGGCATTGCGTAAGATACCAAGGCCAGATTCCGCCGCATCGGTTAACACCAACGCATAACCATAAGTATCTAAAATATCAGGCTGTTCAGGCATCAACTCGTGGGCTTTTTTGGCATACACAACAGCTTTTGTGGCGTTGTCTGGTAACAACAAAGCTGCCAAGTTATTCAGAAGTACAGGTTGACTGTCGAGCAGTGGACTTTGTTGATAAACCTCAATAGCTGAGCCTGTGAGGCCTGCTTTTTGCAGTTGCTCGGCCAATAACAAAGTGCCACTCAGATCATTAGGATGCTGTTTCACCCAGTCACCCAACGCGTGTGTCACATAGCTCGAGTCGGACTGTTTAGCTTGCAGCAAAGGTAAAAGATGCTCGATGGCGCCGCTTTGCTGATACATGGATTCAAATAATGTGGCGGCGGCGTCGCGTTGGTTGTCAGCCAATAACAAATGAGCTTTTAGTTCGGTGATAGCTGGGTTTCTGCCTTGCTGTTGTTCTAACTTACTGATTTTTTGCAGTCCAAGTTTAGGCTGCCCTGTTGCCAGTGACAGTCGCGCTTCTAACATCGCGACTTGTGGTTGTTGCTCATTAAACTGCTTCAGGCGAGTCAACGTTTTGTCTAGGCCTGTCGAGTCTTGGTTGTCGAGCTGCAAACTAGCCAGAGCAACCAGCTGTTGCGGTGCGTCGTACCACAAACCATACAAAATATCGGTGTTGTGTCGCACCGCGTCTTGATCATGCTTTTGCAGATGTACACGCGCTTTAGCAAAGTACAACTCAGGGCGGATATCTAATTGAATCGTCAGTGCCTCCGCGAGCTCACTGGCTTTCTCTGTTTGCATAGTTTGCACATACAGTTCGAGTAGCGCTAAGCGAGCTGGCGCCAGCTTGGGATCATCACCTGCTAGCTTTTCAAGATATTCAATAGCTTGTTGCGGCTGTTTTAATCGAATGGCGGCATCTGCGAGCAGTTGCAGCACTAAAGTGTCGTCAGGCGTCTTGGCCAAGACCTGCTGATAATAACCACTGGCTTGTTGCCAATCATTCTGTTGCAAGGCCAATGACGCAAGGGATAACAGAGCTGGTTTATAGTGCGGATCGAGTGTTAGCACTTGCTGATAGAATTGCTTGGCCAGCGCCGCGTCTGCCGATTTAGCCGCCACGTCACCAGCAAACTGAAACACTTCGACTTTATCTGGGCTTAGTTGCAGCAATGCTTGGGCCGTGATTTGAGCATCGTTCAGTTGTTGGTTTTCAAGCTGCAAGTAGCCGAGCACCAGTTGATCGGCCACTTCATTTGCTTTGTCTTGCTTTTGCAGCAGCGCCCGAGCCTTATCGGATTGACCGGCACGGAGCAACGCTTGCAGATACGCTTTTTGGACATCGGCTTGTTGCGGGAATTGTTGATAAGTCGACGCTAAGATGCTGACTTCTGATTTAACGTCTTGTTGCGCTCGAGCCACAGCAGCGGCGATGAGCTGCAAACTAAAGTCGTTGGGATTTAGCTGGATGGCTTGGTGTATTTGTTTTTCAGCGCCGCGGTAGTCTTGTAACTGCAGATAGCTTTGCGCTAACAGTTGGCTTGCTTGCACATTCGCCGGATAAAGTTGCTGGTAACGTGTCAATTTGGTCACGGTTTGTTCGAACCGGCCATCGCTGAAATCTAATACAGCAGTGAGCATCAACACGTCTTCACTGTCACGTTGTTCGGTTGTTAGGGTGGCCAATTGTTGTTGAATTTGCTTCAACATCCGTGATTGCGCGCGATCATCACCAAGTTGTCCCAAAATCGACGCATGGATCAGTTGGCCATATGGATTATTCGGGTTTTGGTCGCGGAACTTGGATACTAATTCCAAAGCTTTGGCTGCGTCACCTTGCTGCAGCAGCAGCTGTGCATTGCCTAGCAATGCTGCGGCGTCATTTGGATCTTTTTGCAGCAAGGCACTGTAGATTTGCGTCGCTTTTGCTGGCTGATTTTGGCTGAGTGCTAGTCGGGCTTGCAGGTAACTGGCCCGGGTTGCAAAAGGCGAATCCGTCGTTACATGATCGAGGCTAGTTTGACTCGCGGCATACGCTTGTTGTCGAAATTGCAGCTCCGCTAATTCGTACCACGCTTCGGATGCCAATGGTTCGTTGAGTGGCTGCTGGACTAATTGCTGATAAGTTTTTAAAGCGTCGTCGTAGTGGAATCCGGTTTTCTGGTAGCCTGCCTGGATCAAAAGGTAGTCTGGTTTTTGTTGTAGTTGTGGATACCCAGCTAGCAATAAACGGGTTTCATCGACCTTTTGTTGGGCAAGTAAGGCGCGCCCTAACAGATAAACCACGGGCTCTACGGCTGCACCGCCTGCTAACGCGAGTTGTAGCTCTTTTTCCGCACTAGCCCACTGGCCGTCTTGCAACAGCACCTGACCCAGCAACAAGCGGGCTGGTAGAAATTGGTCGTCTTGTTGCAAACTATTTTTCAGTTCGAGTTCGGCTTTTTTGAATTCTTTTTGTTGTTGAAACTGCAGGGCTCGTTCATAAAATGCCGCGGCAGAATCTTTTGACAGCGCTGTCGTTGGGAAAGTTAAGGCGCAACAGATAACTAAATGTTTAAGTTTCATAGACGATCTCAGCTTGGATGACGCGGTCGATTAAATGAACTGCGCAATGAAGCGCAACCCTTCGAGGAGTTTATCAGATGCAAGTGCAACATTTACCAGAGCAACAACAGTTTGTCATGGAGAATCAAACTGAGCAGGCGATTTTACAGTATCGGTTAGGTCACGGGCCCCAGGGGGCTTGGGTCGACTTCTACCATACCTTTGTGCCGCCGTCGTTACGTGGCCAAGGAGTTGCCGCACAGCTGACAATTGCTGGTTTGGCGTGGGCGCAGCAGCAACACTTACAGGTGATCGCGAGCTGTAGTTATGTCGCGCGGCATCTAGCTTCGACGAGTTGATTGAAATTTGTATACAAATATTATATTTGTATACGTAATAAACTCGAAAATAAGGTAGCTATGATGCGTGTGCAGGTGATCGTCGCTGGATTTGTTGCAGTGTTGGTGGGGTTTGCCAGTTCAGTAGCTATCGTACTTCAAGCCGCCACGGCTGCGGGTGCAACCGCGTCGCAGATGACCAGTTGGGTCAGTGTGTTGGGTTTTGTGATGGGGATCACCTGTCTGGGGTTTTCCTGGTATTACAAAGCGCCTGTGCTGACCGCTTGGTCGACCCCCGGCGCCGCGTTACTGGCGACGGCGTTGAGTGGGCATAGCATGGCGCAGGCGGTTGGTGTCTTCATGTTTAGTGGCTTACTCACGTTACTGTTAGGCTTAAGTGGCTGGTTCGATCGCCTCAGCAAATGGTTGCCGCTGCCACTAGCCCAAGCAATGCTAGCTGGGGTGTTGCTGCAGTTTGGCTTGCAGCTGTTTAAAGTTGCACCGGATGACCCCCTGTTGTTGGCCTTAGCCTTAGTGCTGTTTGTCGTTGGACGGCTGCGTTGGCCACGTTACAACATCCCGTTGATTTTGTTGGCCAGCTGTCTCTGGTGCGCTTGGTCTGGGCAATTACAAGTACAGCAATTAAGTTGGCAATGGCCTGCCTGGCATTGGGTGACGCCGGAATTTTCATGGCAAGCTTGTTTGGGCATCGGTTTGCCGCTGTTTATTGTGACCATGACGTCGCAGAATTTACCCGGCGTGGCGGTGCTCAAGAGTTACCACTATGAGGTGCCGGTTTCGCCGGTATTAAATGTCACTGGTGGCTTGATGCTGTTGTTGGCGCCTTTTGGTAATTTTTCGCTGAATTTGGCTGCCATCACTGCGGCAATTTGTGCCGGACCAGAAGCACACCCAGAAGCCGCCAAACGATACCAAGCTGGCATGGCGGCTGGGATGTTTTATCTGCTGACAGGCTTGGCGGGCGCTAGCATTGTCACCTTGTTTCTAACCTTTCCACAGACGTTAATTGCGGTGATTGCCGGTCTAGCCTTGGTGGCCACTATCAGCGCAAACTTGAGTGCCGCGACTGCGGAAGGCCCTTATCGGGATGCTGCAACGTTGACTTTACTGACAACAGCGTCTGGCGTCAGTTTGTTGGGCGTTAGCTCGGCATTTTGGGGGTTGCTGGTGGGGATCTGTACCTTGTTGTTGCAACGTGTACGACAGGTTTAAGTGAAATTATGAAACCCAATCTAGCGGCGCAGATCCGCATCGATATTCAACAGGGCATTTGGTACCCCGCACAACCTCTGACGCAACAGCAGTTGGCCGATCATTATCGGGTCAGCCGGATCCCGGTGCGCGACGCAGTACAACAGTTGCTCAGTGAAGGTTGGTTGCTTAGTCATGGTAAGGCCGGCATTCAGGTGATGCCGCTGACAGAAGCGCAAGCGCGTGAGTTATCGGAGATCCGCTCTGCACTTGAACCCTTGGCGCTGCGTTTGGCGTTACCGCATCTAACCTTTGCACAACTTGGTACTGCGGAAGATTGGTTGACGCAGTTAGAAGCGCTCGAACAACCGTCAACTTGGCAAGTGGCGAAACTCAATAGTGAATTTCACCTCAGTTTGTATCGTGCTTGTGATCGGCCACAATTATTGCAACTGATTGAGCATTTACATGAAAAAGCAGGGATGTATTTGGGATTTCAACATCTGCAATTGGCGTACGGCCCGACCAGCCAGCAGCAACATCGAGAGTTATTGCATTTACTAAAACAGCAGAACCATGCGGCGGCTCTGCTGTTGTTACGTCAGCACATCGAAGAGGCTGGCAGCCAGTTAGCTGGCCACTTACATCAATTAGCGACGACGATGCCAACCAAGACCCAATAACAAGAGCGCGGCAAAGCCGCCAAAGGCACCACCGGCAGTTTCGTTCGAGGTAGGGTTGGTGATCAGCGTGTTTGGTTTGGGATTTAGTGATGCAGCGCTGTTTTGATCGGTATTGATCACGGTAACACTTTCAATGACCACTAAATTGTCGGCGGTAACCGGTCGATTGGCTTGGGCGTCGGCACTGGTGTAGTTACGCATTGGCACACCAGGGAAGTTCGAATGGACTCGGCTAGGGAGTTGTGAAATCGCCGTGACGACTTCCATACCTAGCGCATTCACTTGGCCAAATACAGTAAAGCCCCCATTTTGCAGATCTAAGTTGGCGCTGTTATCGGCTAAGTTGATAAACCATTGGCTGGTTGCACTGTTGGGGTTACCTGATACCTTGGCCATAGCGATGGTGGCTTTGACATTCGACCACTTAGGTTCGTTTTGGATCGCCGCTTGTTGCGGGATGGCGACGAATGGCGATGCCAGAGCTGGATTGTATTTAAAGCCGCCGCCTTGCAGCACAAAGCCAGGTTCATTGCGGTGGATAAAGGTACCGTCGTAACTTTTGCTATTCACATAGTTGAGGAAGTTGGCGACAGTAGTGGGGGTGGTTTTATCGTACAAATTGATTTCAAAATTGCCTGCCGAGGTTTTCACCAGCACTACTGTGGCTTGGGCTTGGGCGGTAAGAAGCAAGGTGCTGAGAGCGAGGGCGCAACGCATCCGAGTCATTGTCATGGGTATTCTCCTGAAAAAACGCCACCAGCTTAATGCAGAGCTGCTGGCGCTTTCGAGCAGGATTAACACTTTCTAACATTATCACTACAGAACTCTGTAGTTCTCAGTAAGTTAATGCGCAGGTTGACCTGTTGGCGTGTCGATTTGTTGTAGCAACTGCTGTGCTTTTGGGTGGCCTTTGGCGTTTTGCAAATAGCTTTTGGCCTTGACTAGGTCTTGTGGTAAGTGTTTGCCATCAAAATAAAGCCAACCTAGATAATAGTTGGCGCTGACGTTGCCACTGTCGGCGGCTTGTTGCAGCAGTTCAACCGCTTTAGGCACATTGACCTCGGTACCCAAGCCAAATAAATACAACAATGCCAATCGGTTTACTGCAGGTATGTAGCCTTGTTGTGCTGCATAACTAAACAGCCGAAATGCCGTTGCTTGATCTTTCGGCACGCCTTCACCGTCGTCATACATTACCGCTGCGTTATAAGCACAACCGGTGTGACCTTGTCGACTGCATAACAAAAACCATTGACTGGCGAGGTTGGCATCTTTGGTCGCCAAATCGCCCTGGCGGTAAACGTTGCCGAGACGAAACATGGCGCGCGCATAAAAGCGCTCTGCGGCTTTCTGATAGTAGGCCAACGCCGCTGCTTGCCGCTGTGTTGTGGACGTGCCAAACCATGCCATTTCGTAGCCATAACCCAACAGATAAAACGCCTCGGGGTGGAAGGCTTTTTCAGCTTGTTGTAAGTAACGAAACACTTGTTGCTGCTCGGCAGCTGACAGGTCTTTGCGTTGCATTAACTCAGAGGCGTACAAATAGGCGGCTTCGGTGCCACCGGCGTCCGCGAGCTGCTGTAGCTGCGGGGCCATCTCGGCTTTCGTCAGCTGACCGTATTCCTTTTTCGCAATAATGGTATAGGCGGCTGCGGCTAAATCACCTTGTGCTGCCGCCTTTTGCATCAACCGAATGGCAAGCTCAGGCGCTGGCTTGCTGTATTGGCCATTGAGCAACCAGCGGGCAAGCGCGAACTCGGTACTGCCGGCGCGACTAAGCTGGTTGATCTGGTCGATTTTCCATTGCAAATGGGCAATTGGATCTGGTGATTTGCTGGCCAAGACCTGCTGATAAACGATCCATTGCATCGCAGGAACGTAATGACGGTCGGCCGCATCATCGAGATAGTCTTGGATCTGCTGCTTGTCGGTCGTCACCGCATACTTAAGTGCCAGTTGGTCCAGCAACACGGTAGCTTCCAAGGAGCCGGCGGCAATGGCTTTTAAATACCATTTTTCGGCTTCAGCCGGCTTTTGCTCTTGTAATTGCACATAACCCATGATGGCGCTCATTGCCGCGCTGGAATCGGCATTTTGCGGGATCATTTGGTTCTGCCAGCCGTCAAACATGCCAACAAAGGGAAAGGGCACTTGTTCAACGGCATGCAGAAAACGCTGATTGTCGTAAAAGCGCGCGGAAAAGGTCTGTGTTTTCGGATCGTACAATTGCAGGCTGTAGTACAGCGCATTGCCGTTGGCGGCTAGTTCTACTTGAAAGTCTTGCACTTCATAACCGTCGAGCGCGGCCAGTTCGGCTGCATCGGCAAATGTATTGATCTGCCATGCGGAATAGGCGTGCAAGCCGTTGCCTGTGCTACTGATGCCGCGCCTGATGTAATCGCGGTAGGCCGTAAACTGTTGTAGTGAAGCAGTCTGTTGCTGCTCGGCAAAACAAGCGGTGGCATAACGATAGAATGTTAGATTAAACAGCTGCTTGGCTAAGTTCTCTTGCCAAGGCAATTGCAAACATTGGGCAAAATCTGTCTGTTTGAGTTGCTGCTGGAAGTCGCGCCAATCTGCGACTTGTTGTAGCACACCACCGTCATTGAGGTAACTCGCGTACAACTGTTGGTAGTCAGGCAGCTCGGTGGCGGCCGGCAAATTGCGGACCGTTTGCGAGTACAGGCTGGCTGCAGTGCTGGTTGGTTTGGATTGGCAAGCCATTAAACCAACCATACCGAGCAGCAACAAAAGACGAACCGCTGGCATCAACCGCTTATTCCTCGTCGATCCATGGTGTTTCTGGCAACAGACCCAAATGCGCCTCATAGCGAGCCAAATCAAACGGTTGTCTATGTTCAACCACAGCGTGCATTTCTGGCGCTAAGGCGCATGCAATCAGCTCCAGTGCATCTTCGCGACTGTGGCCAGTCAAACACAATCGCAGCAGGGTTTCTTTCACTTTTTTCGGATATTCATCGGCCAATTGGTTTTCGATGACTTCAAACAGAATATCTTGGTCGTGTTGATCTTGATCCGACATGGTATCTTCTCGTATTTAGGATCCGTGCAGCATGCCAGAAAAGCCGCGATGTGCCTAGGTTTCTTGCTTGGTTGTCCATCTTGCATCGGCTGGCAATTGTCGGATTATTACGAATATTTAACTTGCGTCTGTGGATGAGCTCACCTAGTGTGAGTGGTCATTTTTTGCCGAAGATACCTTGTTGGTTTGTGTTGTTAGGGACCTGAAATGAGTTATACAGATTTAGCGCTAGCCTTTATCCCGCAGTTGCTGTTGATTCTGCTGGCGGCTCAAGTATTTGGCTATTTGGCGCGCTTTATAGGCCAACCACGTGTGGTTGGTGAAATGATCGCAGGTGTCGTGCTTGGTCCTTCTTTATTTGGGCTTTTTTTGCCTGAATTACAAAAAAGTATTTTTATCCCTGAAACTATGCCGCTGCTGTATTTTGGCGCGCAGGTCGGGGTTGGCCTGTACATGTTCTTAGTCGGCTTAGAATTCAATACCAAATTTTTCCGTGAGCAAGGCAAAAGCGCAATTGCAGTGTCGCTTGCCGGCATGGTGGTGCCATTTGCCGCTGCGGCTTTGTTATGTTTGTGGCTACCGGGGATCCCTGGGCTTTTTGCTGACAACATCAGCTACAGCAATGCCACACTGTTTATGGGCGCTGCAATTGCGATCACCGCGTTTCCGATGTTAGCGCGGATTATTTATGAACGTGGCTTGTCCGGCACTATGCTAGGTACTTTGGCGCTGGCGGCGGGAGCCATCGACGATGCGGCCGCTTGGTGTGTGCTGGCGGTGGTGCTCGCAAGTTTTGGTGGCGGCGCCATGCTTGCCGTTAAAGCCGTGGTCGGTGGTGTGATCTACGCATTTTTGATGGTGCGGTTTGGCACGCGCTGGTTGCAGCCGCTGGCAGACAAAGTCGAACAACTCGGCCGGATGACTGGCATCCATCTGCTACTTGTACTGGTGCTGTGGGCGATGGCCGCTTATGCGATGGAGTGGGTCGGGTTGCACGCTGTGTTTGGTAGCTTCTTGTTGGGTGTAGCGATGCCACGTGGTCTCTTGTCCGAGCAACTGGGCGTGAAGCTGCAAAAAATCGTGGTGTTCTTATTGCTGCCGATGTTCTTTACCTATTCAGGCCTAAAAACCCAGCTGAATATCCTAGGCTCACTCGAGATGTTCAGCATCGCCATGGTGATCCTTGCTGCATCGATTGCGGCCAAAGGTGTAGCATGTTGGGGCGCGGCGCGTTTAGCCGGTGCCGACAATCGCACGGCGATGGCGGTCGGTGCCTTGATGAATTCACGCGGTTTGATGGAGCTTATTATCATCAATATCGCATTGAAATACGGCGTGATCCAACAAGGCCTGTTCTCGATTATGGTGCTGATGGCGATTGTCACAACCTTGATGGCGACTCCGCTGTTCCATCTGGTATACGGCCGGTTTGTTAACCAGCAAAAACCAACGGCGCCTGATGCAGATCCATTACGGATTTGACGGTTTTAATAAAGTCCAATTGGCAACCGCGCTGTTGTAGAAGCCACATTCGGCATAAGCGCGGTTGAGCACCCCTTGTTCACGTAACTTAAGCATGCCGCGTTGCAGCGCAGCAAAGGTGGCTGCGCCTAGAGGGTGGTGTTTTGATACTACAAAGTGGCGGCTATCATCCAGCAGCACTTTGACGCCTTCAACTGCGACTAATGTGACATGCTCTTGTTTAATCACAAACGGCTGTTGCCGCGGAAAAGGCGCCAGCATCACATCGATCCAGCCTTTACTGACTAACGTCGCCATGGAGATCCACGCGTATTCATCGCGGATGTTTTTCAGTTTTAGCCCTTCGAGTGTGCGCCAGTCTGCTTCGTATGACTTAGATGACACCGCCGTGAGTTGTTGCAGATCAGCGCTGGTGCGCACTGCCAAGGCTTTGCCATTGCCGGGGGACGTCCATAACCCTGCTACATATTGACCACGTTCAATCACTGGGCTGCTGATATAGACGTGTTGTTCGTATTTGCGCACCGCATTGCGCCACACCGAATCGAAACTGACCAGCGCTTCGCCGCGAATGAATAATTTCGGACTGCGAGCGCTAAAATCACTGCGTTTAAATTGAAAATTCAGCTTCAAACCGCCAAGACGAATGGCTTGTTGCACCAGCACCATATCGACCACGTCGCGCCTCGCGCCCACGGTGGAAAAATCCTGGATGTCTTGCACAGAGCGGCCGTTGAGGAAACGGAAATAGTCGTCGTACACGCTGTCTTCGATTAGCACATCAACGTTTGGGATCTCGTCGGCGTAAGCTGCCGCAGTCATGAACCCACTGACAACAAAGCCAATGAGTAGCACCAAGAATTTATAGTGATGTGGGTTTTGTTGCCAACGCATGCAAGGACTCCCGAGTATTTATGCAGTCTAGCGCTGCTTAGTCACGCCGCAAGTTACACTTGGTTACTTTATCGTCAATCGATGCTTCGGCAAGCCTGTTGTGCTGCTAGGCAGGCATTTTGCGGGCTGCAGGCACAAAAAAGCCGACATTAAGTCGGCTTTTTGATAAATCGCGCAATAACTACGCCGTCAATAACTACGCTGTCAGCGATTTCTCACCACGCGAAATTCCAGACACACCGGTACGTACGGTTTCGAGAATTTGCGTGCCACTGAGTGCTTCTAAAAACGCTTCCAGTTTTTCCGAAGTGCCGACAATTTGAATGGTGTAGGTCGTCGGTGATACATCGATGATCTGACCGCGGAAGATGTCGGCGTTACGTTTGACTTCTTCGCGTTGCTCACCGAGCGCCTTGACTTTGACCATCATTAGCTCACGTTCAATGTGCGCCGATTCGCTGATGTCGGACACTTTCACCACTTCAATCAGCTTGTGCAGCTGCTTGGTGATTTGTTCAATCACTTGGTCATCGCCGCGCGTGACTAGCGTCAGGCGTGACAGCGTCGGATCTTCCGTCTGCGCCACCGTCAGCGAGTCGATGTTGTAACCGCGCTGCGCGAATAAACCCACCACGCGCGCCAAAGCGCCAGATTCGTTTTCCAGTAATACCGCAATAATATGGCGCATGTTAGGTCCGCTCCGTTTTGCTTAAGAACATCTCGTTCATCGCGCCGCCTGGCACCTGCATCGGGTAGACGTGTTCTTTCGGGTCGACGTGAATATCTAAAAATACCAGCTTGTCTTTGATGGCAAAGGCGCGCTCCAGTGCGGCATCGAGTTCATCTGGGTGGGTCACCCGAATACCGACGTGGCCGTAGGCTTCGGCCAATTTGACGAAGTCAGGCAAGGAGTCCATGTACGAGCTGGAATACCGCGAGTCGTAGTTCATGTCTTGCCACTGTTTTACCATGCCCAAATAGCCGTTGTTGAGGTTGATGATTTTCACCCCTAGGCCATATTGCTTGCAGGTTGACAGCTCTTGGATATTCATTTGAATAGAGCCTTCGCCGGTGACACAGACCACTTCCGCGTCTGGGTAATGCAGTTTGACGCCCATGGCGGCTGGTAAGCCAAAACCCATGGTGCCAAGGCCGCCGGAGTTGATCCAACGGTTCGGTTTGTCGAATTTGTAATACTGCGCGGCAAACATTTGGTGCTGGCCGACGTCCGACGTCACGTAAGCATCGCCTTTAGTGTGGCGCCAAACGGCTTCAATCACCGCTTGTGGTTTTAAGACATCGCGGCGCTCTTCATAACGCGCACCATGGACGTCGCGCCACTGGTTAATTTGCTGCCACCACTGGCCAAGTGCGGCGGCATCGATGGCACCGCCTTGTTTATCCAGCAGGTTCAGCATTTCTTGCAGCACAGGTTTGACCAAACCGACGATTGGAATATGCGCCGAAATGGTCTTCGAAATACTGGCCGGGTCGATATCAATGTGAATGATGGTAGCGTTTGGGCAGAATTTTTTCGTCGCGTTGGTAACCCGGTCATCAAAGCGGGCGCCGACGGCAAAAATCACATCAGCGTGATGCATGGCTTGGTTGGCTTCGTACGTACCATGCATGCCGAGCATACCGATAAACTGCGAGTCGGTCGCAGGGTAGGCGCCAAGGCCCATCAAGGTGTTGGTCACAGGGACGTTTAAGCGTTTGGCAAGCGCGGTTAATTCCTCGGACGCCTTGCCTAAAATCACGCCGCCGCCTGAATACAGCACTGGGCGTTTCGCGGCCAACAAGGTGGCAAGCGCGCGCTTAATTTGGCCTGGATGGCCTTTGCTGTTCGGGTTGTACGACCGTAGCTTGACCTCAGTCGGGTACTCGTACGGGAACTTTTGGTTGGGCATCGTCATATCTTTTGGAATGTCGACAACCACCGGGCCTGGCCGGCCACTTTGCGCAATGTAAAACGCTTTTTTGATGATGGCTGGAATATCTTCCGGCCGGCGCACCGACATATTGTGTTTGACGATCGGCCGCGAAATCCCCAGCATGTCGGTTTCTTGGAAGGCGTCATCGCCAATCAAGTGGCTCATCACTTGGCCACAAATCACCACCATAGGGATCGAATCCATATAAGCAGTGGCAATGCCGGTGACGGCATTAGTGGCGCCAGGGCCTGAGGTGACGAGCACGACGCCGGCTCGGCCACTGGCACGGGCATAGGCGTCCGCCATATGGGTGGCGGCTTGCTCATGACGCACCAGCACATGTTTTACCTCAGATTGCTGAAACAGCGCATCGTAGATATGTAACACGGCACCGCCTGGGTAACCATAGACGTATTCGACACCTTCATCGCGTAAGGCGCGGATCAACATGGCTCCACCAGACAGCAGTTCTGGTTGGTGTTTTTGGTTCATTTTCACTCAGGTCTCATAGTTTGCGTAAGGCAAAGCTCCGGACGTCTTAAAAAACGCCGGGGTTTAGGCTTGTAGGTATACAAGCAAATTCTGCTTACGTGGACTGCACAGGGTAAGGCTGTGCAAAAATTTCAAACTACGGCCTTTGTAATAGTGTGGCGTCTAGCGCCTAAATGGCAGGCTCGTGAAGCCTTACTTTACGAGATCTGGTCCGAGCTTGTCGACTGATTTTTCAAGTGATACGGCGAACTTTGGTCGCAAATTGGGCCCATAAACCGAATGCGCTGGCGCTTTTAACAGCAGTGGTATGGCGGTCATCGCCGGTGTGCTTGCAAAAGCGAGAGGCCAACCACATAGTAAAGGTATGCCGCGACAAGCAATTTTTAGAAGGTAGTCATTGTGTTAGCGAATCAACTCCATGTCAGCATGGACAATGTGCGCGATGTGCTCGCGCTGTCTCAACAAAAATTAGTGATGTTCGATTTTTGGGCCGATTGGTGTGAGCCGTGCAAACAATTGATGCCGGTGCTGGAAAAAATCGCCGCCGATTACCCCGAGCATTTAGTGCTTGCCAAAGTAAACTGTGACCAAGAGCAACAACTGGCGATGCATTTCGGCGTACGCTCCTTGCCCACGGTGCTTTTGATCAAAGACGGTCAACCGGTCGATGGTTTTGCCGGGGTGGAGCCAGAAAGCCAAATTCGTGAACGCCTAAAAGCACATCTGCCCGCACCGGTGGATATAGCGTTGGCCAAGGCGTTGCCATTGTTAGAAGCACAGCAGTGGGCGGACGCCTATCCGATTCTCAAAGACGCCTTTGCGCTGGATAACGCGCGCGTCGATGCCCGGTTGCAGCTGGCGTATGTCGCTGCCACGCTTGGCCAAATTCCGCAGGCGGAAGAGTTAATCGCACCTGTGCTGCTGGCGGACCAAGACGCCTTATACCACCAAGTAAAATCTCTGATTGAACTGGCGCAACAAGCGGCTGACAGCCCGGAAATTCGCGCCTTGGAAGCGCAACTAGCGCAAGCGCCGGATGATTTGCAACTCAAGCAACAATTGGCGGTGCAATACCAAGCGGTACAACGTTCTGGCGAAGCATTGGCGCTGCTATTTGCCATCATCAAACAAGACATGAACTTTGGCGAGGCGAAAAAGTTACTGCTGGATATCCTGGCTGTGCTGCCCAAAGGTGACCCGCTGGCCGGTGAATATCGCCGCAAGCTGTATAGTCTGTTGTATTAATCGCGAAGGGAGTCGACATGCCGACAAGGCCACAAAAACAAGCACGATGGCAACCATGGCTGCTGCAAGCATGTGTGTGTCTGCTGGTGCTCTCGGCATGGCTGACTGGACTGCCTGCGCGGGCGGATTCTGCCGAGCAGTTATTTGCGCGCTTTGAACCGGCCCTGTTGCAAGTGCGGGTGATTGAACGTGCATCTACTGCGAAATCGGCGATTGGTACTGGGTTTGTCTTGCAGCTGCCGACTAGCGGCGAGCGTTTGTTGGTCACCAACTATCACGTGGTGTCAGAGGCTGTGTTGTTTCCGGAAAAATATCAACTGGAAGCACTGAGTCAGCAGCAACAAAAAGTGCCGGTGCAGGTGCTGGCGGTGGATGTGATCAACGACTTGGCCTTGTTGCAAAGCTCAGACCCTGCGCTAACCTCGGGCATCAGCTTTCAAATGGCGGCGCAAAAACCTGCCCAAGGCGCCACCATTTATTCGCTCGGCAACCCGCATGACCTTGGCATGATTTTGGTGCCAGGCACATACAACGGTCTGCAAAAATACAGTTATTACCCACGCATTCATTTCACCGGGTCGATTAATTCCGGCATGAGTGGCGGCCCAACGGTGAACGCCGATGGACAGGTTGTTGGCGTTAACGTCGCCTCTGGTGGCAACCAGCTGAGCTTTTTAGTGCCGGGGGATTCGCTCAGCGCCTTGCTGCAACGCTATCAGCAGCAAGGGCAAACCGCCAATTTCCGCTTAGACATGCAAACGCAGCTGCAAACCAGTCAGCGTGTGATGATGGACAAAATTTTAGCGTCAGATTGGCAAGTCAAAGATTTTGGCAACGGTAAAATCCCGGATGAAGTCACCGGGTTTATCCGCTGCTGGGGCGAATCCAATGTCGAGAAAACCCAAGACAAAATCAAAAAGGTCATGGCGTTTTGCAGTCAAGATGACCTGATTTATTTGTCGGAACGCTTTAGCACTGGCCCTGTGCAAATGCAGTTTTTATGGTTGCAGGGGCATGATATGCATCCGCTGCAATTCTTCCAGCAGTATGAACAAGAAGCCAGCAATGTGCGGCCGGACAATCAAGCCACCAAAGAAGACGTGACACCATTTGAATGTGAGCAGCAAGTGGTCGAGCAACAGGGTCGTAAATCGAAGGTGGTATATTGCGTGCGCGCCTATCGGCAATTCGCTGATTTGTATGACGTGTTGTATCTGGCGACGTCATTGGGTGATGGTTTAGAAGCCGTGTCCAGCCATTACACGCTGGCAGGTGTGAGCGCTGACCAAGCGCAAGCATTTCGCCGTAAATTTAGCGAGGCCGTATCATGGCAGTAGTCATTGAGCTGTTGAATCGGCAAGGCAACGTGGTGGCGTTGCATAAATTTACCCAGCCGCAGGTAAGCCTTGGTCGCTCGTATGACAACGATGTGATTGTCGCCGATCCATACGTCAGCCCGCACCATGCAGAGTTAACGCTACAAGACGATGGTCGCTGGTTGCTGCGTGATTTGGCCTCGGACAATGGCAGTTTTGACGCAAAAGAGCAGCGCAGCGACGTACTGACGCTTAGCTCTGGCGATAGCTTTTTCCTAGCAGAACAACAGTTTCGCATAGTCGATAGCTCGCAAGCCGTGGCGAAAACCTTGCCGCTGGATAAAGCCGCAGCTCGGCTGAATCGTTTGGGTCATCCGCTGCAATTAATCTGCTGGTTTGTGTTGGTGTTCTGCTTTGACTTAGCCGAGCATTGGTTTCACAACGGTGCCGAAGATGATTTGCGTTGGCAGCAAAAGCTGATCCAGTTGCCGTTGTATGGTTTGGGGTTAACTATCTGGCCTGTGTTATTGATGTTGTGGGCGCGTTTTAATCATCGGCATGGCTATTTCCGCGCGCAGCTGGCGCTCTTGCTGCTGGTGGTGCTGGCAAACAATGGTTGGCAACTGCTCGAGCCATGGTTGCGTTTTAACCTCAATGGTGCGAGCTGGCTGTTTTGGCTGGATCAAGCAGTCGTGGCCATCTTGTTGTTTGGCTTGTTGCTGGGCAACTTTACGTTGGCGCTGCAACAGAGCAAAACCCGCCGCATGGTGCTCAGCGCCTGTTTAGTCTTGTTGTTTAGTGGGCAGTCTTTGGTGCCGCGGCTGTGGCAAGACGACTCGCCTCGATTGGCGCCTGTGTATGATGAAACACTGTTGCCGCTGTCCTATTACATAGGGCCGACCCACAGCAACGAGCAAGCGATAGAGCACAGTAAGGATTTGTTTAAACAAGCCAGCGAACAGCGGCAAGACGAAGTGAAATAATACGAGTGGTGGTTGTGAAGGCCGCTGCTCGTTAGCTGCGGCCGCGCAACCAGATCTCACGAATTTGTGCCGATAAACTCATCGGGTCAAACGGCTTGACCACCACGTCACTCGCGCCCAACGATTTATACGACTCGATTTCACTGGCTTGCACTTTCGCCGTCATAAACACCACCGGGATGCCGGTCAAATCAAACTGGGTTTGCAGCTGCTTTAACGTGCTAGGCCCATCCATACCAGGCATCATCACATCCAGCAGAATCAATTCGGGTTGGAACTCGGGATAACGGGTCAGGGCCTCTTGGCCGCTACTGCACGTACACACTTCAAAGCCACCGACCGCTTCAAGGGCCACGCGCGCCACGGTTTGAATCGATGGATCATCTTCTACATGCATGATTTTTTTCAGATCTGTCATAACGTATCTCTAAAATGCAGGATTAACTCAGTCTGTCACAAGCTTGCTGGAGATGCCAGCTGACGACGGAAAAACGCTGGCTGGGCAGTGCTAGACCGGCAAGGTATACTGGCGGTTTTGCCGTGCTGGATAGGTCTATGTTTCTGCAGTTATTTCAACAATTAGACGCCTTGTTGCTGCAGCATCGTCAGTTCTGGCAGTGTCAACCAATGCAAATGGCGTGGCCGACGCACTGGCCGCAGCCGCTGCAACAACGACTGCAAGCACTGTCGCTGGAAACCTGTCAGGCTATCGATGCAGACCCAGCACAGCAGCAGCAATATTTTGCTGAGCATTTTGTAGATGTCTTTCAAACGCTCCCGGTATTCCCGCGTGTACAGGCTGCCGATCAAGCATTGCCGTTTTGGCTCGCCACCGATGTGCCTGGACGAAAATGGCAACAAATTAGTCAGTTTGTTGCGGCGATGCAGCACAGTCAGTTGGATTCAACCGCACCTGTTCTGGAATGGTGTGCCGGCAAGGGGCATTTAGGGCGCGCTTTAGCGTTTACCGGCGCGAGTCAAGTGACCTCATTAGAATGGCAAGCCAGTTTGTGTCAGCAAGGCCAAGCGCTTAGTGACAAACTCAAGCTGGCGCAAACCTTTGTTTGTGCCGACGTGCTAGCTGGCTCGCCGGATGAGCACCTGCAACCGGCACAACGTCTCGTGGCGATGCATGCCTGCGGCGATTTGCATCGGGTGGCGATTCGCCATGGCGCTAAGCGGCGCGTGGCGGAGATGGCGGTGTTGCCATGTTGCTATCACCTACAGCAGGCCGCTACTTATCAGCCGCTGTCGGCTGCGGCGAAGGCCTCGCAGCTGCAACTGTCCAAAGCGGATTTACGCTTGGCAGTGCAGCAACAAGCCACCGCTGGTGCGCGAGTGCAGCGGTTAAGTCACACGGAAATGCTATGGCGTCATGCGTGGCGGCAGTGGCAGCTGCTGTTGGATGCCACAGCCCCATATCAACCGCTGCAATCCTTGCCAAAACAAGTGTTTAGCCAAGGGCTGGCTGAGTTCTTTGCACTCGCCAGTGCGCAGCATCAGCGGAACGTGCCTGAGACGTCGTTGTGGCCTGAGTTACTGCAACGGGCTGCACAGGCGCTGCTGCAACAACGGCGCTTGGAGTTAGTACAGCACCTGTTCCGGCGGCCGCTCGAGTTATGGCTGGTGTTAGATTTAGTGTTGTCGCTACAGCAGCAGGGTTACGCGGTGGAATTGTTAGAGCTGTGCGAGGCGCAATTAACGCCTCGCAATCTGCTGATCCGAGCGCTGCGTCAAGAGGTTTGATCTTGCGGGCGCACGCTTTGTAAGGTTTGGCCTGTATGGGCTGCCAAATACTGACCAATTGCGCGGTCTTTGTGCACCCAACGCTCGTTGAGCCACAATTGGAAGCGCTGACGAAATGCCTCATCATTGAAGTAGTCGCCGATAATGCTGTCATCCACCGGCAGTACTTCAACTTGCAACACGATGCGTTTTAACCGACCACACAACATTTCAATCAGCACGTGGCCCTTGTTGTCTGGGTAAATAATAGTGACGTCAATCAGCGCGGTAAACAACTCGCCCATACTGGCCAGTGTGAACGCAATGCCGCCGGCTTTAGGTGGGAGCAAGTGGCCAAATGGACTGTTTTTGTGGCGATGTTTTTCAGGGGTAAAGCGGGTGCCTTCGACAAAGTTGATCATGGTCGTTGGTTGGCCGCGGAAAATTTCGCAGGAGCGGCGCGTCGTTTCGATGTCCTTGCCTTTAAGCTCCGGATTCTTTTGGATTTGTGCTTGGCTGTAGCGCTTCATAAACGGCATGTCTAGCGCCCAAGAACCTGAGCCGATAAATGGCACATATTTCAGTTCTTCTTTTAAAAAGAACTTAGGTTCTGGGATGCGCTCGAGCGCAAACTGACCCAACACTGGAATGTCTAACCAGCTTTTGTGGTTGGCGATCAGCAAGTACCAATGTTCTTTGGATAATTGCTGCGTGTGCCCGGTGACTTCCCATTCGACTTTATTAAACAAATTAATCAGTTGGCGATTGTGCAACAACCAGTGCCGATACCCCCAGTGGGCAGCGCGACTGATCTGTTGATCGAGTGCTTTAATGCGCAGCAGTTTTACCAACCCGCACAAGGTTACCACGCCACCAGACAGGATCAGGTTTAAGGTAAACCCAAGTACCGCCAATGGAAAAATGATAAAGCTTGGTAAAAACGCCAACATGGTTATTCTCCTTTAGCCAACTGCGCTAACTGTTGGTCCTTGTCTGTCCACAGTTGGTTTACCCACTGTTGGAATTGCGCGCGAAATGCGGCGTCCTCGTAATCACCAATCAAGTGTTTTTCAATCGGCAACACGCGCACCCGAACTTTGATGTCTTGCACCTTGCCACAGATGTAATCCCAAAAGCTAGGCGAACCTTTTGGATAATAAATCGTCACGTCGAGTAGCTTATGCAAATGCTCGCCCATGGCGTTTAGCACAAAGCCAATACCGCCGGCTTTGGGTTTGAGCAAATACTGAAATGGCGACGCCTGTTTGTCGTGTTTAAACTGGGTAAACCGCGTGCCTTCGAGGAAGTTCATCACCGATACCGGTTTGAAGCGGAACTTCTCGCAGGCTTGGCGGGTGGTTTCGATGTCTTTGCCTTTCAGGTGTGGGTGTTTTTCTAAAAATTGTGCGCTGTAGCGTTTCATAAACGGGAAATCGAGCGCCCACCAACATACGCCGATCACCGGCACATAAATCAGTTCTTTTTTCAGGAAGAACTTCAAGAATGGAATTTTCCGGTTGAAGATTTTCTGCAGCACTAAGATATCGACCCAACTTTGATGGTTGGCGACCACCAAGTACCAGTCTTTGACTGATAAGTTCTCTAAGCCTTTGATATCCCAGCGAATGCGGGTAAATAGAGCCGTAGTGAAGTTATTGACTGAGATCCAAGCGCTCGCGCAATGGTCCAATAACACAGTGATCCATTTTCGCCAAATCTGCACTGGCGGCAACTTGAGCATTGCCAAACACATGATGGGCACGGCCCAAAACAGCGTGTTTAGGATGTACATCAAAAACGATACCGTACCAATCAGCGGTTTAGGTAAAAAATGCAGCATACAAAACTCCACAGCCAGAAAACAAAAAAGAGCAGTCGCCTGCTCTTTTGTATACGTGAGCAGTCGAAGCAGACTGCTCCGACCTGTCAGTGTACCTTAATCTTCGAAGTAGGTGTACCCGTAGACGCCGGCTTTCAGCTCGTCGAGCAATTGGTCTTGGTGCGCACCTGTCATCTCGGTACGTGCCAATTGTTTGCTGTAGGAACCAATCAGTTTTTCGGCATCAAATGCGACATAACGCAATACATCGGCCACTGTATCGCCTTTCAGCGGGTTGGCCAGGTTGTAGCTGCCGTCTGCATTCAGTTCAACGTGCACTGAATCGGTGTCACCAAACAGGTTGTGCAAGTCGCCCAAAATCTCTTGGTACGCGCCGACCATAAACATACCGATTAAGTACTGTTGGTCTTCGTTGTATTCCGGCAGCGGTAAGCTGCTTTCAATACCATTGCCATCGGCATAGCTCTTCAGCGCGCCGTCCGAGTCACAGGTGATGTCTTGGATAATTGCGCGACGCTCCAGTGGCTCGTTCATCCGCTCCAGTGGCATCACTGGGAACAGTTGGTCGATACCCCAAGCATCTGGCATCGATTGGAACAAACTGAAGTTCACGAACAACTTGTCAGCCAGCTTTTCGTTCAAGTCATCGTGAATTTCACGGTGTGAACGCGAGCTCAAATCCAACATGTCTTTCACTTTGTTGAGGGTGGCAAAGTAGATTTGCTCCAACAAAGACCAGTCTTTTAACGTCAACAAACCGTGCACGTATTGGGCGTGCGCGTCCGTGAAGTAGTGCACCGCATCGTGGTAGGCTTCCACCGCTGAACGTGGCGTGACGTTTTGGTACGAATCCCACAACGCCCACACCACCGCCGGTGAGTCTTCGCTTGGTTCTGGTAAATAACGCAGACCTGGCGCACGTTCCACGTCGATAGCATCGGTGACCAACACAGCGTGGTGTGCCGTCATAGCACGGCCTGATTCTGTGATGATGTTCGGATGTGGCAAGTCGTATTCATCGCAGACTTCTTTTAAGCCGTAAACGACGTTACGCGCATATTCGTACATGGTGTAGTTCATGGAACAGGCCGAACGTGAGTTCGAGCCTTCGTAGTCCACGCCTAAACCACCACCAACGTCGACCGTTTCAATCGGCACGCCTAACGTGCGCAATTCGGCATAGTGACGGGCACATTCGCGGATGGCGTTGTGAATGTCACGGATATTGGCGATTTGCGAACCGATATGGAAATGCACCAGTTGCAGCAAGTCTAACTTGCCAGCTTCTTTAAGCACATCAATGGCTTGCAGCACTTGAGTGGCGGTCAAACCGAACTTGCCTTTTTCACCGCCGGTGTTTTGCCATTTGCCTTTACCAACGGAATTCAGCTTGATACGGATACCAATACGTGGCGCCGCACCCAAGTTGTCGATTTCACGCAACAAGGTTTTCAGCTCTGACAGTTTTTCAACCACGACATAGACGGTATGACCCATCATTTGGCCGATCGTTGCTAAGCGTAAGAATTCACTGTCTTTATAGCCGTTACAGACGATACGCAGTGGCTTGTCGGTGACGCCTAAAATCGCCATCAACTCAGGCTTTGAGCCAGCTTCTAAACCGACTTTACCGCTTGGATGACTGACCAGTTTTTTGACTACTGAATATTGTTGGTTAACTTTGATTGGATACACGGCCGTGTATTCACCACGGTATTCGCGTTCGCTTTTAGCTTTTGCAAAGGACTCGATCAGCGTACCGACGCGGTGTTGCAGAATGTCGGTAAAGCGCACGAGAACTGGTAAAGTCAGACCTTCTTCTTTAAAACGTGCGGTTAACTCAGGCAAGTTGATACCTGGTTTGCTGTGATCCTGATCTGGATAAGCTACAAGATCACCATTGGCGTTGACGTCAAAATAGCCTTCGCTCCAGACCGCCACGTTATAAATAGATCTTGCTTTGTCGATACCCCATTCTGCCATTGTCGTGCCCTTAAAAAAAATAGGCCGCCATTTTATAGACAATGACGGCAAAAAAACATGAAAAATTTGTCTGAAAAGCGCTTCGCTGGCAAAATATTCGCCCCTTGAATTTCCAGCCGGAGCCGAGCTATGTCAGAACTCAATTCCAAGCAATGGTTTACCGAGATTTTTTCGCCAAGCGGTAGTGCGTTTTCGCTACGGATTGAACAAAAGCTAGCTGAAGTCCAATCACCTTTCCAACACATCGAAATGTACCAAACCACCGACTTTGGCAACTTAATGGTCATTGACGGGGTGATTATGTTGTCCAGTCGCGACAACTTTTTGTATCACGAGATGTTAAGCCACCCTGTGCTGTTCACCCATCCAGCACCTAAAAACGTGGTGATTATCGGTGGCGGCGACTGTGGCACGCTACGCGAAGTGCTGAAGCATCCAGACATCGAACGTGTGACGCAAATCGATATTGATGAGCAAGTCACCCGGATGGCGGAGCGGTTCTTCCCTGAATTGTGCGCCTCCAACAATGACCCACGCGCGACCCTGTTGTTTGCAGACGGCATCCAATATATGCGTGAAACGCCAGCTGGATCAGTCGATGTGATTATTGTTGATTCCACCGACCCAATTGGCCCAGGCGAAGGCTTGTTTAACCGGGCGTTTTACCAAAGTTGTTTAGCGGCGTTAAAGCCTGGCGGTATTTTGGTGCAACAAAGCGAATCACCGCTCATTCATATGCAACTGCTCAATGACATGCGCCAAGCGATGAAAGACGCAGGCTTTGCCGATTTGCAGACGCTGCAGTTCCCGCAAATGGTCTACCCAAGCGGCTGGTGGACTTGTACCTTGGCCCGCAAAGACCAAGCGATTGACGGTTTCCGCCGTGACGCTGCCGCAAATCCAGCCTTTGAAACTGTCTATTACAATGCCGAGGTCCACCAAGCCTCGATGGCGCTGCCGAATTTTATGCGCCAGCAGTTAGCGGCCCAATAAAGCTCGTAAAAAGACCAGCCGCGTAACTTCCGCTAAAAATCCCCGCCGCAAGTCGGGGATTTTTTTCAAGGTGAAAAGAGGGGGCTAAAACTTGGAAAACCACAGTGGCCGTGCCTTATTTGTAATTTAGCTGCAGCAATGGCTGGCAATCAGGTACGCTGTAGTGAGGGCGTTGCGACTATTCGGGCTTGCGCGGCAGTAGCAGAGTTGGCTAGATTAGAAGTTCCAATATTGAGGGCATTATGAAATCGATTCTGTGGCTGACATGGTTGTTAAGTCCGGCGCTGATGGCGCAAACCAGCTTCTATCAATGTGAAGTTGCTGGGGTCGTCACTTTCAGTCAATTCCCTTGTGATAAAACCGAGCAAGGGCAAAAAGAACAGACAGTCAAAACGGGGCCAATTTCTGCGGCCGAGTTGCGCGCGCAACATCGCGATCAGCTGCAAAAACGCCAGCGCTTTTTTGATTATCAACTGCAAAAGCTAGATCTGGACTATCAACGCGAGATGGATCGCTTGAACACCTTGTTGCGTCAGCAAATGAAGCTGGAAGGCGGCCAAGAACAAGCCCAACAAACTCAATTACAAATCCAAGACCTACAAACCAGTTATCAACGTGGCTTAGTACAAATCGAAGCGCAACGTGCGGAAGTTGAGCTGCAACTGGAACAGCTTGATCACGTCAAAAGCAAATAGCCGCGTTTGAAAAAAGCCCTCCACCGAACTCCATGGTAAAGGGCTGGGACTAACTTTTGCTATTGTGTTAAAGGTTCAATACTGATTTCGACACGACGGTTTTGTGCCCGATTGGCTTCGGATATGTTGGCGACTAACGGCTGATCAGGCCCCATACCACGACTCTCTAAACGACGTTCATCGACGCCTTGCGCCAATAAGTAGCTTTTCACCGCATCAGCACGCGCCAAGGATAATTTCTGATTATGTGCTCGCGCGCCGGTGTCGTCGGTGTGGCCTGTGATCACCAGCACGGTTTTGTCATATTCAGCAAGGACTTTGCTGACGTTGTTCAGCACTGGATACAAACCGGCACGGATGTCACTGCTGTTGACGGCAAAGGTGATTTGCGACGGAATTTGCAGACGTAACACATCACCATCGCGGATCACCTGCACGCCGCTGCCTGCCAGTTGTTCTTGTAATGCGGCTTCTTGGTTATCCATATAGCGGCCGATCGCAGCGCCACTCAATGCGCCTAACACAGCACCAAGCGCCATGCGTTTATTCGAATGATTGGCCGTCGCTTTGCCAGCAACGCCACCAACAACTGCACCGATGGCCGCACCTTTGGTGGTGTTGTTTTCTGGAATATTCATTTGCGCACAACCACTTAATAACAGTGATGTTGCGATTGCACTGAGGGCGAGAGCACGAAGTTTCATTAGCTATTCCTTAGTTAGGTACTAAGACACTAAAAAAAACTGCCTGAATTTTGCCTGAACCAGCCTAAATCCATTCCAAGCGAGCGCAGGCAGTGTGCAACTTGCCGTTGTGCGAAGGCTTCGTGTCTCGCTGCGACTGGTTGGCGCAGCAGGATTCATCTGGACATATATACGTCCAAAAAGTTAAGCTCCGGCTTAATTAGTAAGCAATAGTCGAAAAACGGAGTGTAAAAATGATTGGCGGGTCCTGGCAACGTATTGTCATTAAAGTCGGCAGTGCGTTGATTGCGCCGGAAGGCAAGGGCACCTCCACTCGGTATTTGTTGGCCGTCGCGCGGTTTATCAGTGAATGCAAATTACGGGGTGTTGAGGTTGTGTTGGTATCAAGCGGCAGCGTGGCTGCTGGCCGACCGGCGATCCCGTTTCCGCACCAGCCGCTGCCGATCAACGTCAAACAAGCGATGGCCGCTGTGGGGCAAACCCGCATGATGGCGTTGTGGTCACGATTGTTAGACTGGCCTTGTGCGCAAATTCTGTTAACCCATGACGACTTAAGCGACCGCAAACGCTACCTGAATATCGACAACACCTTGCGCACCTTGTTGTCGCATGGCGCCTTGCCGATCGTCAATGAAAACGACACGGTTGCTACCAAGGAGCTGAAAGTCGGTGATAACGACAATCTGGCGGCTATGGTGGCGAGCGTGGTGGAAGCGGATGCGCTGATTATCTGTTCAGACGTTGAAGGCCTGTACACGGCCAATCCGCGAACCGATGCCAGCGCCACCTTGATCAGCCGGATTGAGCAGCTGACGCCAGAAATTTATGCCATGGCGGGCGGCAGTCACCACAGTGTTGGCACCGGCGGTATGGTGACCAAACTGCAAGCGGCCGATAAAGCGACCGCCGTGGGCATCGACACGTTAATCATCAATGGTCAGCGCAGTGACACCTTTGAGGCGTTGCTGCGTGGTCATGCCGTGGGCAGTCATTTTGTGGCCCGTCGCGAAACCTTAAGCGCCAAAAAACACTGGTTGTTGCACAGCAGTAAGGCCAGCGCCAGCATAGTGCTCGACGCTGGGGCTGTGTCGGCGCTGCAACACAAAGGTGCCAGTTTGCTGGCCAAAGGGGTGGCCGCCGTGCAAGGCGAGTTTGATAAAGGCGATGCGGTCTGGCTTGTCGACACGCAAGGCCAAAAAATTGCCAAAGGCGTCAGTCAATACAGTGCGCATGAATTACAGCAAATCAAAGGTGTGCACAGCGATGCCATCAGCCAGGTGCTTGGATATTGCCCAAGTGAAGTTGCCGTCCATCGTGACGATTTAGTGTTGCTGGAGGGTGTATGAGTCAGTTTGAACAAACTTTATCTGTGGTAGCGTTGTGTCAGCAGGCCAAACAAGCTAGTCGGCAGCTAGCCCAGCTGTCTGAAGCGGCGAAAAACCAGTTGTTACTGGCGATGGCCGATGCGTTGGTCGATGCCACAGAGGCAATCCTAGCCGCCAATAGCCGAGATATGGCGGGCGCGCGTGAGCAGCAATTGTCCGACGCGATGCAAGACCGCTTGTTATTAACCCCCGCCCGCATTGCCGCGCTGGCCGACGCGGTGCGGCAAGTGGCGCGTTTACCCGATCCGGTCGGTCAAATTCGCCAGCTCGCCCCACGTCCAAACGGTATTCAAGTCGGCAAGATGCGCATTCCATTGGGCGTCATTGCGATGATTTATGAAGCGCGGCCGAATGTGACGGCAGATGCCGGCGCTTTGTGTTTGAAATCGGGCAACGCGGTCATTTTGCGTGGTGGTCGCGAAGCGCTGCAGTCGAGCTTGGCCATCGCGGCCGTGATGCGGCGCTGCTTGGACGATGCGGGTATCCATCCATCCGCAATTACGGTAATGCCAGTGCCAGATCGCGAGTTGTTGCTGGAGTTGTTGCAACAAAAAGATACGGTGGACTTGGTGATCCCACGCGGTGGCGAGGGCTTAATCCACTTTGTTAGCGAACACAGCCGCATTCCGGTGATCCAGCACTACAAAGGCATTTGCCATTTGTTTATCGACAAAGCCGCCGATCTGCAAAAAGGTTTAGATCTGTTAGTCAATGGCAAGACGCAGCGCCCTGGCGTGTGTAACGCGCTGGAAACCTTGTTAGTGCATCAGGATATTGCGGCGCAGTTTTTACCGCTGGCGGCGCAGACTTTGGCCGACAAACAAGTGCAAGTGTATGGCTGTGAGCGGGCTTTGCCGTATTTTGCCGGCGGTATTGCTGCGTCGGCGCAACAGTTTGATACCGAATATCTGGCGCTGGCTCTGTCGGTTAAAGTGGTCGATAGTTTTGCCGGCGCGGTATCGCACATTGAACAGCACAGCTCAGGTCACACCGAAGTGATTTGCACGCAAGACATCAGCCGAGCGCAGCGTTTTTTGAAACAAGTGAACTCGGCGGTGGTGATGGTCAATGCGTCATCGCGCTTTTCGGACGGTGGCGAGTTGGGGCTTGGTGCTGAAATTGGCATCTCCACCAGTAAATTGCATGCCTATGGCCCGATGGGACTGGAGTCGCTGACCACTGAAAAATACATAGTGATTGGTGATGGTCAGGTGCGGCAATAAGCTGAACCCCAACAAAAAGCGCCGACAGGCGCTTTTTTTATCCCGCTAACCGACATGGTCTGCTGTCATGCTAGTTCCGGATCGTATCGGTGCGATTCCACAGGTTTTGATTTTTGCTGTAATGGAAAAACTCATCGGGGTGCCAGCACCGCGGGATCAAGTCCATCTCCATCCGTTCTTCGAAGTTCGATACCAATTGCAGCAGGATTTCCCGAAGTCGTTCTTCACTGATTTTTTCGAGCTTTTGTTGCGCCATTGGGAAAAACAAGTTGTTGTCTGGGGCGATCACCACATTGATGCCGAAGTTATTGAACTTCAAATTTCGCGTGACTTGCCGGCAGATGGGTTGTTCGGCTTCAAACGGATACAAGCCGTTGACGATGGCGTATTCGTAGCGGTCTAAATCGCGCCGATCTGAGTCTTTTGGGATGTATGTAATGCCAAACCCTTGTGGGAAAATTCCGGTAATTTGCAGCAAGTTGTCGACAATTTTCGCCGGATACCAGCCTTTCTCGACGCCTGCTTTGAGTAAGGCGCTGACTTTGGCGATCTGCTCGTAGTGGTAGTTCGATTTGGAGGGGAGCACCACGGATGTATAGACTTGTGGGATTTTTAACAAGTTGCCGATGCCATCTTCGGGAGCGATCGCCGATTGCAGCAGGTGCAAGGTAAAGTCTTGGTTTTCTTGTTCACGCGCCAAAAAGGCGTCGCGTTCTGCTTTGGAGTTGCCGACATAGCTGTCAAGGCCAAGCCCTTCGGTAACAAAGCGCTGGCTTTGTGTATAACAAATCTCTAATAAGGCCTCGCGCTCGGCCGCCGGTAACACGCGGTAAGGGTCCAGTGTGCCGTCAACGCCGGTCAGAATGCGCTGTGCGGCGGGGTGTTGCAATCCAATATCTTGCAGCAAACATGCGGCGATCAGCGGCAATTGCACTTCTTCAATAAAAGCCGGGCTAATCGCAGTTGGGCTTTGTTGGCTGTCGATACGCGACAGAACATAGCTGTTTCTAATTAATTTGTTGTGCAACAACTGCTGCAACAGCAGCAACGCAAGGATCGCTTTGTAGACGTGCTTGGTGCGAGCATTAATTTGCGCCACTTTCGAGCCATACGTGGGGGAGATCAGCGCTATGGTGCCGAGACTTCGCGCCGCCATCGCCCGGCATTCTTCTTTGTTGTCGCCATCGAGCAAGCTGAGCACGCCACGACAGGCTTTTTTCAACAAACGCACGCGTTGTAGCCGCTCGTCTTCTAACTGTTGTTGCGCTTGTTTTAGTTCAGCTGTGGCTGTTTTTAGTTTGTCTTCTAATTTGGCGCGTGCACCTCGACTGGCATCATCCAAGCGCCGCTGCAGCGACGCCACTTCTTCAGTCAGTTGCACTATCTGCTGCTGCAATTCGCCTTTAAAAAATTGTGCAGCCAGTGGATACAAGGAGTCTTTGCAATGCGGGGTATCATGCACGCGACTGATTAAATCGCGTACTTGTTTGGTATGAGTGTTATCCGTTAATGGAACCGCCGCGACCATGTTACGTCCTTGTTCAAAATGCCCTAGTTCTGGCTGACCAGTTCTAGAAACAAAGCTCTGTACCAGCATAGTCGAGCTTGGTTGATTTTTCCGTGATGTCGACAAAGCGAATTTCATTTGCCAAGCTTAAACAAGGACTTACCTAACTGGAGCTCAGATGCGTATTGCAGTGATTGGCGGCGGAATTAATGGTATTGCGTCGGCATGGCAGCTAGCGCTGGCAGGCCATCAGGTGTGTCTGTTTGAACGCGGTGAATTGTTAGCCGCTACCAGCGCTGCGTCGAGCAAGTTGTTGCATGGCGGTTTGCGTTATCTCGAACAGGCTGAATTTCGTTTGGTCCACGAGGCGCTGCAAGAACGCCGTTGGTGGATCAAAAAAGCGCCCGCCCTGACGCGGCGTTTACCCATTCTCTACCCGATTTATCGGGACGGCCGCCGCAGTCGCTGGCAATTAAAAATCGGCTTGTCGCTGTATGACCTGTTGTCGGGGCGGCGTGGCATTGGCCGCCACCGCTGGTTGGATGCGGCGCAAGTGGCGCGTTTAAGCCCGCAGTTGCAGCAACAAGGTTTAATCGGTGCCTACTTGTTTTTTGACGGCCAAATGGACGACCAGCGACTAGGCCATTGGGTGGTGGCGCAAGCCGAAAAAGCGGGTGTGACCTTTCATACGCATACTGAAGTTGTGGCGGTCAAAGCCGATGCTAAATTGCAATTACAAGGACGAGCCGACTGGCTGCAGTTTGATCGGATCATCAATGTGGCGGGGCCTTGGAGCAATCGCTTGCTGGAACAGTCACAGTTAAAAGTGCCTGCCAAGTTGGATCTGGTACGAGGTAGTCATTTGCTGTTACCGCCACTGTGTCGCTACGGCCATATGCTGGAAGTTCCAGGTGAAGCGCGCATCGTGTTTGTGTTGCCTTATCAAGGGCAAACCTTGGTCGGCACCACCGAAGTGCGTCAGCAGTTGGATGAACCCATTCGTTGCAGCGACGCTGAGCGGCAGTATTTGCTGGGCGTCTACAATCATTATTTTGTGCAAGCGCGCACTGAGGCAGACATTCTACGCGAGTTTGCCGGGGTCAGACCGTTACTCGGTGGCAGTGCACAGGCCACATCGGCCAGTCGCGAATATCAATTGAATTGGCAAGACGCGATTTTGACCGTGACTGGTGGCAAATGGACCACGGCACGAGCGCTGGCGCGGCAAGTGGTCGCGCAAGTGCAAGCCTCGCAGACTCCACAGCGCTAACTCCACAAAAAAGCCACCCGTGGGTGTAATGCCAGTCAGTTAAGCTGATTGGCATTATTTTTTCGTGTCGATGAATCTTACAAGGCGAGCGGTGGCAACAAAA
>DMYW01000064.1:31613-105508 GCA_003482455.1 Rheinheimera sp.
ATTTACGGCGTGCGTGTGACGCCCAGTCCGTTTTGTTACCACTGCCGCTTTAACCGGACTTGCTAAGTATTTGCATTAAAACCGCTTAACTGACTGGCATTAACCCGTAGGTTGCTGCAACTAACTTATGCGTCCGGTTCGGCTTTTTTGCGCCCGAACAGGGTTTTCACCCCGTAACCAAGAGCAAGCGCGCCGGCGATGATCAGTTTGGCGAACTTAGCAAAAAATGCCGCTGCTAACGCAAGTAAACCAAGTTTCTTCGCTGCCAAACCGCCGGCAACCAGCGCTGCTAAGCCGTATTCTGCGACGTGGTCGGATTCTGGGTTAAAGTCGGCGTAGGTTTTGCCTGCAACGAACTCCAGGTTGCTCAGCATGGTGTTGGCAATTGGCCGCAGTGCTGGTAATTCGGCAACGGAAGTCACCATATTCATGCTGATTTTGCCTTCACGGCCCAGCATCACAGTGTTGTAGTTGATGGTGGCTTGTTGCAGGTCGGTTTCGCCGTCGCCAGTGGCGATCAGTTACCACACTAAGCGATGGGTTTGTGCATCGTATTTTGGCACTTCTGCCCATTCTTTGACATGAATGGCGGGGATGCCGCGTTGTTTGCGTTCTTCGTTCAGCTGTTCTGTCCCTTCTTTCATGCTTTGCAGCATTTCAGCAGGATCCCAAGATTTAGCATCGTCATCCTTGATGTAGCCAGTGTCTTCCCAGCTGACGACAAGGAACCAGTTAGCGTTGTTGTCAGTGGTGGATACCAGCATGCCTTCCACGCTGCTGTCTTTGCCATTGCCCCACGCTTCCAGCAAGCGTTGCGCTTCTTGGCGTGGAATATGACCATAACCTTCTGGTACTTTCAGCTCTGCTTGTTGCGCGATTTTGATGGTGATCGGGCCCATTTGCATCGCATCTTCTGCAGCTTTGGCTGCCAATTCAGCTTCAGTCGGCGCGGCTTGAGGCACGCTGGCGGTCGTTTCGGTACTGCTGGGCGCTTGTTGCGCCAAAAGCGGTTGACCACTGATTAACCCTAATAACGCAAGCACCCGTAATGTCTGTTTCATGTTTTTATTCTTCCATGTTGTTTTATTGTAAACAGCCAGTTTATCTAATTTCGCGACAGATAGACCATCAATTTCTGCATGTTGGCAACAAACATCAAGATTTATCAGGGAATTTAATAAAAAAGCCGCCTATTGTTGGCGGCTTTTATCGGGTATGGCAAACGTGTTAGGTCAGATCCAACGCCAAAATTTTTGAACGACGTTGGTAGTTATACAACTGCTGCTTTTTCGCCGGTAAATCTTCCACGTCTTTGATTTCAAAGCCGTGTTCTAAGAACCAGTGAATACTGCGCGTGGTTAGGGCAAACAAGGTGAAGTACTTGCGTTGCCGCGCCGTTTGGATGATGTGTTTGAGCAATAAGCTGCCGCGATCGGCATCGCGATAGTTTGGATGCACTGCCAAACAGGCGAACTCGCCAACGTTTTCTTCAGGGAAGGGGTACAGTGCGGCGCAGCCAATCACCAAGCCATCGCGTTCAATGACGATAAACTGGTCGATCTCCATTTCCAGTTGTTCACGCGAGCGGCGGACCAACAGGCCTTGCTGCTCAAGCGGTCGAATCAAATCCAAAATACCGCCAATGTCATTAATCGTCGCTTGGCGCAAGCGCTCGGCGGCTTCGGTGACAATTTGGGTACCGATACCATCGCGTGAGAATAGTTCTTGCAGCAAAGCACCGTTCATGGAGCTGCTGACCAAGTGACAGCGTGGCACACCGGCGCGACTGGCGGTAATAGCGGCGTGTAAAAACGCTGTGGTCGCCGCGCAATGTTTGGCTTTGTCTTCGATTTCGCCAAGCATTTTTTCGGCGTAATTTGGCATTAGTTCCGCCATGATTTCGCCATTTTCGTCGATGATGCCGCCATCTTCACTAAAGCCAATCATCTTGTCGGCTTTCAGTTTAATCGCCACTTGGGTAGCAATTTCTTCGGCGGTTAAGTTAAAACTTTCACCGGTAACCGAAGCTGCAATCGGCCCCATCAACACAATACAGTTTTGATCGAGCTGGCGGCGAATACCAGCGACGTCAATGCGACGTACTTTGCCGCTGTGGTGATAGTCGATGCCTTCATCGACACCCAGTGGCTGGGCAATCACAAAGTTACCGCTGACCACGTTGATTTGCGCATTGTGCATCGGTGTATTGGACAAACTCATCGACAAACGGGCCGTGATATCGAGTTGCAAGGCGCCGGCGACTTGTTTGATCAAACGGAACGAATCGTCGTCAGTGACGCGCACTCGATTATGGTATTGCGCTTCTAACCCCGCGTGCTCGAGGGCTTGATTGATTTGTGGTCGTGCTCCGTACACCAATACCACCTTGATCCCCAAGGTGTTTAACAAGGCGATGTCATTGATAATGCTGCGAAAGCCGGGCTGAATGATCGCTTCGCCACCGAGCATCACCACAAAGGTTTTGCCGCGGTGTGCATTGACATAAGGGGCGGACTGGCGAAAGCCATCAACAAGTTCAGTAGTACGCACGCTCTGTTTGGTTCCTTCTGACGAAATACCTAGGTCATACCGTGGTTATGTGGCATCAGTATGACAAAAAACTGCAAAACCGCCGCGCCGGGGCTTGCGGCTGCAAGATTCCGGAGTGCACGACGGGACGGGTAATGGCGCGTACTTTAATGGAAACTGGATAAATATCCAACAAAAATATCAGTCATGCCAATGAAAAAAATGCGTATGAATCAAGCAAGGCAATAGCTGTGACGAAGGCTTGTTATGCAACTTAGTGGAATATATATGCCTAAATAAAGCAAATGTATTCATAAATCAGTAGTTTGATGTTTTAACGCATGTTGACAATTTGTAGCCAAGGTGCCAAAGATGCGGAAATACCAAGGAGGTGACGGGTGAGTCGACTATTAGAACGAGTACAAGACGTGTTGCGATTGTATTGGCATGATGCCAAAACCGAGTTGCAGCAAGCGTATGATGCTGGCACCCCCGCACCGCAACAATCCCATGATGATTTGCAGTATGCTCTTGGCAAAATGCAAGCCGAGCAACACAACCTCAAGCAACAGCTGTTGCTGCTGCAAACCAATGTTGCGGCATTGCAAGCCCGCATTAAACATCTGCTTGCTCAACAAGATACGGCGACTGCACGAGCGGAAGTGGCGCGGTTGTTGGATTTAGAAGATGCGGTCGCTAGTAAAACAACAGCACTTGCCGAGCTGGCAGAAGATTGCCATGCGTTGGCGCAGCTGCTCACGCCAGCCGAACCCAATGTGACGGCGGCACAACAACTGGCGCAACTCAAGCGTGAAGCCGACATTGAACGCCGATTAGCCCAATTACAACAAGCTGCTGGAGACGCGGATGTTTGAACTGTTATTACACGAGCAAGCGTGGCCATTTGCGGTTGCTCTGGCTTTGATGTTGATTTTAGGCGTGCTCGAAATCGTTTCGATGATTTTCGGCGGTGTGTTATCGGCGACCTTGGAATCCTGGTTACCCGATACTGACATCACCGACTTCAGCGCACCTCACGATAATGTGCTGAACCAATTTTTTGGTTGGTTACGCATTCGCGAACTGCCAGTGTTGATGAGTTTGGTTGTTGCCTTGATGTTGTTCGGCTTGCTCGGGCTCTTGGTGCAGCAGGGCTGTCGCAGCGTTACGGGCGCTTTGTTGCCTGCTTGGTTAGCTGTGCTGCTGACATTGCCATTGTTGGCGCCGCTGCTTCGCGTCACGTTGGGTTTGCTTGGGCGCGTGATGCCCAAAGATGAAACCAGCGCTGTCAGTGAAGAAAGCTTAGTGGGACGAACCGCGGTGATTGTCCTTGGGACCGCACGCAGCGGCTCGCCCGCACAAGCCAAAGTGCAAGATGAACATGGCTACAGCCATTATGTGATGGTCGAACCTGATGAAGTCGACCTCAGTTTTGCGCAAGGGGACAAGGTATTGTTGGTGCGTCATTTATCAGCGATTTATCGCGGCATTCGCCCACTGAATTAGTTATGCGTTGTTGGAAATAAAAAAAGGAAAATAGGATGGAACAGAGTTCAATCGTCACACAAATGATGAATCTGACAGATGTGCTGATCATCGCCGGTATTGTGCTGGCGGCGTTTATTGTATTGGGGTTGATTTTAGCTCGGCTGTATCGTCGTGCCTCGAAAGAAATTTCGTTTGTGCGCACCGGCTTTGGTGGTGAAAAAGTCGTCATGAACGGCGGTGCAATTTTGCTGCCGGTGCTGCATGAAATGATCCCAGTCAACATGAATACCTTGCGTCTTGAAGTTCGCCGCGCGGCCGAGCAAGCACTGATCACCCGAGATCGGATGCGCGCCGACGTGACCGCTGAATTTTATGTGCGAGTCAAACCGACGGTTGAAGCCATCGCCAACGCGGCACAAACCTTGGGTCTAAAGACCATGAACCCTAGCGAACTCAAAGAGTTAGTTGAAGGTAAGTTTGTCGATGCCTTGCGCTCGGTTGCCGCTGAAATGGCCATGGAAGAACTGCATGAAAAGCGTGTCGATTTTGTACAAAAAGTACAGCAAGTGGTTTCTGAAGACTTGTTGAAAAACGGCTTGGAATTGGAATCCGTGTCGCTGACTGGCTTGGATCAAACGGCGTTTGAACACTTTAACCCACAAAACGCCTTTGATGCGGAAGGTTTAACCAAGCTGACGCAAGCGATTGAAACGCGTCGGAAAATCCGCAACGACATCGAACAAGAAACCGACCTGGCGATTAAAACCAAAAACTTAGAAGCCGAGCGGCAAAAACTGCAGATCTCGCGCGATGAAGAGTACGCCAAGTTAGAGCAAGAACGCGAAATCGCGGTGCGCCGAGCTTCGCAAAGCGCGGAAATTGCCCGTGAACAAGCGGAGAAAAAGCGCGAAGCTGAAGAAGCGCAAATCGCCTCGCAACGTGAAATCGATTTAAAACGTATCTTGTCAGAACGGGATATCGAAAACGAAACCATCCAAAAAGAACGGGCTGTGCGTGAAATGGAAATCGCCAAACAACGCACGGTCGAACAAGCGGAAATTGAACGGCAAAAAGCTGTTGAATTGGCCGCTCAGGAAAAAGCCATCGCCGTCGCTGAAAAGTCACGCGCTGAATCTGAAGCCAAAGCGCAAGCCGACAAAGCCCGCGCCCTGGCGGTCAAAGAAGAAGAGACGGTGGTGACAGTACGGGAAACTGAACGCGCAGAACGGGCGAAACAAGTGGAATTGGTCGCAGCGCGCCAGCAAGCGGAAAAAGAAGCGATTCAGTTGTTAGTCACCGCCGAAGCAGAGAAAAAAGCGGCCGAGGACCAAGCGGAAGCGCTGCGGTTGGCGGCACAAGGTGAAGCGGACAAAGCTCGCTTGGCCGCGCAAGGTCATGCCGACGCCGAGCTGTTGCTGGCTAACGCCAAAGCGAAAACTTATTCGGTAGAAGCTGAAGGTAAAAAAGCCATCAACGAAGCGGCAAACTTGTTGTCGGTCGAGCAAATTGCCATGCAAATTCGCTTGGCACTGATAGAAAAATTGCCTGAGATCATCGCGCAAAGCGTCAAGCCAATGGAGCAAATCAGCGACATTAAGATTTTGCAAGTCAATGGTTTGCCAGGTGTCGGCGGTGCAGCTGGTGATGTGAACACTGCCCAAGGCGGTTCTTTGCCGGATCAGCTGGTCAACAGCGCGCTGAAGTATCGTGCGCAGGCCCCTTTGCTGGATAACTTGTTGCAGGAAATTGGCCTGAAACATGGTGATGTGACGCAATTAAGCCACTTGGTGCAAGAGCAAATCACGCCGACGGCAGCGATGGATGCAGCGAAACCCAATGAGGCGTAGCAAGTCACGTGACTAGCAAAAACACCGGCAAGCGCCGGTGTTTTTTTATTTGAAACAGTGGCGACTAGCCTTGCGATATTGTCGCCAAATAGCGGCAACACACGAGCCGTCGCTGCTCACCAGATCACAAGCTACAGACTAAACTCCAGCTACTGTCTGAACCTGGCAGTGACTGCGTCCACCAGTTGGCTTTGTAGATTTTGCCTTGGTAACGGATGTAATCCCCGCCGGCTGCATAAGTGCCACGTGGCCAAGTGGGGTATTCCACCACGTTGGCGGGCACGCCAGTGCAGCTACCGGTATCGCCACCGGAACCGCCGCCGCTAATGGTGCCGGCTGGCAGCTGCGGGTATTCTTGTTTTAAGGCAAAACTTTGGCTGCCCACCGTCACGCGCCAGTTCGATGGCATGGGGATGGGCAAGTAGTAGTTCAGGGTGATCACCACAGAGGTATTGGCGGCCAGCGGGCTATGCGTTGGGATGGTCAGTTCCACGCGGTGGAAGTCGTTTTGCAAGCCGCCGATGTTATTACCGCTGCTGTTACGACCGCTTTGCATGACTTTAGTGCCATAGCCGCTTTGGTCGGTGACGTTATCGCCGGTCGCCGTGGGTACATCAAAACTAAACTTACTGCCACCTGGGATAGTTTGGCCTGATTTGTTGGTCAGCGTCAGTTTCGGGTTCAGCGGGTAGTTGGCATCCCCTAACTTAAAGCCGTCGATTTTCACTTGCACATCCAAGCTTTGTGCCGGTAGTGCTTTGTTATCGCGCAGGTTGCCGTAAGGTGCGGCGGTTTTAAAGCTGTTATAGAAGATGCTGGTTAAGTCATCGCCCATGCCGTATTCGGCTTTGCTGCTGTCATAGCTGTAATCACCGGCCAGTTCCCAGAACATCACGCCACCGATACCACGGCTTATGATGTAATTGGCTTTTTGGCGGATACTTTCTTCATCTTCAATCGATAAAAACACTTTTTTGGCATCGTTCCACAGCCACGGCGCCACCAGCGTGCTGTCGTAGTTGTATTGATAACTGCCAACCAGTTTATCGGTGGCGTCATTGACTGGGTCTAAACCATAAGCACTGGCATACGAGCCTAGCTTGCCGGCTTGCAGGTTTTTGGTGTGCCACAACGGGTTGGAACCGGCCGGTACTTCAAGGCCTTGTTTGTCCGAGTCATGCCACAGGTTGTCGATGCCCACCGCGCCAAGGCCGCATTGGTTTTGCGCTGAGCCACCGGTGCCGGGTGGGCATTTGGTTTGATCCGACAGGGCCGCTTTACCCCACAAGCCTTTGGTGCCACCCGTCACGCCTTGCCAGCCGCGGCTGTAGTACGGCACGCCGATATTGATGCGGCCCGCTTGCATGGCTCCGCGGAAATAATGGTAAGCCCAGTCGGTGTTTAAATAACCAAGCCCTTGATATTGCGAGGTTTGGTAGTAGTTCCACGTCACCAGTTCGCTGTCGCGACCATCGTCAAACAAGGCGGCATTGGGGCCGACATGTTGGTTCCAGGCGCCGTGTAAGTCGTAACTCATCACGTTGACGTAATCGAGGTATTGCGTCACCGGGAACACTTCCATGCCACGCAGCAAATAGCCGCTCGACGGGGAGGCGATAGTCAGCAAATAGTGTTTGCCGTCTTGCACTGACGCGGCGTCGAGTTTTTCGCGTAGCGTTTTCATCAGCACTTGGTAGGAGGCCACTAAACCGGCGCGACGGGCGTTGGAGATGGCAAAGTCATCTGGGTTGCCCGAGTCTTTCATGCTGGATGGATATTCGTAGTCGATGTCGGCGCCGTCAAAGCCGTATTGCCGCAAAAACGCCACCACCGAGTCGGCGAAGGTGTTGATGCCGGCGACATTGACGCTGTTATCCGCGTTGGTGGTCATGCTGTAAAAGCCACCACTTGCCACGCGATTGCCGTTGTCATCAAAATAACCGCCGGTTTCAGCCCAGCCACCAATCGATACCAACGTTTTGACGCCAGGATGCTGCTTTTTGAACTTATTCAATAAGTTAAAATGGCCTTTGTAGGGAAGCGTCGCATCCATTTCCGCGCCATTGACCCCCGGCCATTCCATGTTGGTGGCTGGGTTGTTGGCTGCACTGGGATTGCCAATCGACACCTTATTCGCGCCATCAACATGGGCAAAGGCGTAGTTGATATGGGTGATTTTGTCCCACGGAATGTTGTTGGCAAGATAAGCGGGCTGGCCATTTTTGCCAGTGCGCCACGAGGTGAAATAGCCAATGATACGTCGGCCGTGATCCGCGCCCAATTTTTCACGGCCATTGCTGTCGTAAATGGTGCAATACGGCACATCCAGTCCAGGTGTTTGATACAAGCCATCGGGCCGACAAGCCGCGTTGCCGGTGGGATTACTGGCAACCGAAAATGTCACCGTTTGGTTAGATACCGCGCCTTGGTTGTCCGTCACGCGCACTTCCAGCCGTTGATTACCGGCCACGGCAGTCCAGCTAGTGCTAAAAGGCGCCGCGGTTTTGCTGGCAAGCAGAACGCCATTTAACAAAAACTCGACTTTGGCCACAGTGCCGTCGCTGTCTGTGGCGTTGGCGCTTAAGAGCACCGTTTCACCAACTTTAAAGCTGGCGTTATTGGCAGGAGCTGTGATGCTCACGCTGGGGCTTTGATTGCTGGTGCCGCTGCTGACGGTAAAGCTAATGGCCGCGGTTTGGCTGCTGGCGGCTTTGTCGTCGGTGGCTTTAGCGTACAGGCTGTGGCTACCCGCGACGGCAGTGTAGCTGGCGCTATATGGCGCTGTGGTGTCGGTGCTAAATAGTTGATTGTCTAAATAAAACTCAACTTTGCTGACAGTGCCGTCACTGTCTGTGGCCGTAGCGCTGAATTGCACTTGGCTGCCGACGGTGACCGAGCTGCCGGCCGTCGGCGCCGTCAGGCTGACGCTTGGTGCTTTGTTGGCGACAACGCCGTCACAGTCACCGAGTTTGCTCCAGTCTTGGTAGGCATTGGAAAACTGCGCGGGGTTTTTATTTTGATTCCACCAGTTGGCTTTGTAGGCTTTTTGCTCTAACTGCACTTGCGCGCCGCCGCTGTAGGCTTTGCTGGAGTTCCAGGTTTCAAGGCTGGTGCAGTTGACCGCAAACGCGGCATTGCTGGCCGCGAGCACGCTCAATGCCAGCAAGGATAACGACATGGTTTGAGTAGTTTTCATGGGGATTCTCTAGGTGGTCGCCAGCTTATTTCACTAGCTCGACATTGAAATATTTCTGCACGCATTTGGCGTAGTCGCCCTTTTGCAGTGCGCTGTAGGCGGTTTGATAGCCAACTAATTTGCAAGCGAACGCTTTGCCTTCGGGGTTGTTGGGGTAATAAGCCCAGTCCATTTCCCAATAGATGTTCAAGGCGCCGGCACCCGACACATCAAAAGGTTTTTGGTCTTTACAGCCCAGTTGTTCAGCGGCGTTGATAGGCACGCCCAGCTGCGCGGCGTGGCGTTGGTAATAGGCCATGCGATTGAGGCTTTGTGGTTTTTCGTAACCGTGACCGCATTCAATACCACCGTTGATGATGTTGGTAGTGGCGCCAAAACCTGGGCTGATGCCACGGCTGGCGTCGCTGCTATTGGGCACCCAACTGCCATCCAGCACCGACCACATCGACGGTTTTGGCGATGCCGGGTACATCATAAAAAACACCGCTGACGCGAGGTTTAACCAAGTGTCTGCTACCAGCTCTGGGTTATTCAGCAGCACCTTGGCATCGCCATACATGGCTTGGCTGAACGGGCCGTAGTTGTAGTGGTAACTCAGTTGTTTGGCGCCGCGGCCGTAGTACTTTTTAAAGCGGCCTTGGGCGTCTTTGCCGCATGGCCAAATCTCGGTTTGCCAGCCGGCCATGCTGCATTCGCTGTTGTAACCGCAGCTGGTGTCGTTGTCCGAACAACCGGCTTCTTTGACGAAATACAAACCCTGCCGCCACTCTTCAATCGAGGAGTTCCGGTCATGTGCGCCGGTTTCTTGGGTGAAATGGGCGAACATAGTGGCGAGGGCTTTGCGGCAAATCGCATCGGGGTCACGGCCGTCGGTAAAGTCGCGGCAAAAGCCGGAAAACCTACCAACTGCTTGCAGGAACTTGCCGTAGCTGTACGCCGCATTGGCCATACCGAAATGCTGCGCCCATTGCGAGGCCGGTAACAAGCGTTCGACCCGGCGGACATTCTCTGGATTGCTGCTGCGCCCTGGCACGATCGCCTCTACTTCACTATTGGCGCGCGTGGCGATGTTGGCGCGAGTCAGTGCAAACAGCGGCGATGCCGTCAGCTGCGCTTCGGTGGCATCAACCTCCGATTGCAACAGGGTGTAACCCCCGCCAGGTTTAGGTTGTGGGCCGGTTTTGGGCGGCGTGGTACCACCTGTACCGCCACCCGTGTCGCAGCGGCTATCGCAGGCACCGACCAGCGTCCATGGGCTGTTCGCCGCTGTCGGTAGATTGTTTTGCGTCCACCATTTGGCTTTATAAATTTGATTTTGGTAATGCGCTTGCTGACCGCCGGTGTACACAGTGCTGGACGTCCAGGCTTTAATCAGGTCTGCTGCCTGCACCGGTAGCACCGCCATTAGCACGGATAGCGCGGTCATTTTTGGTAAAACATGCATAAAAACTCCAAAGCGGGCGACGTGACCGTCAGCCCGCGGCGTTGTTATCAAGATTATTGTTTGGGGTGGCCTAAGCCTTCGTGCATGGCGTTTAAGATGTTGCCGTTGTCGGCGTCGAGCTCCCACGCAAACACGCCACCAAGGCCATACTTGCGAATAAGCTCGCCTTTGGCTTTGACCGACCTTGGCGTGTCGAAACTGACCAGCGTCGTAGTGCTTGGGTTGTAGACATAACTGGCTTTGGCTTGGTCGTCCCAATACAGTGTGAAGCCGTTGGCGCCCGTGCCGCTTGCGCCGCCCATCATGGTGGCTTCAATTTTTTTGTAGTCTTCGATGCCTTTTTCCCAGCTGCCGGCGATGCCTTCGCCACCGGTGCCAGTAAATGGATTGCCATTTTTGACGTTACTGACGGTTTTCCAACCGCGGCCATACATCGCCGCGCCAATCGTCACTTTGCTCGCCGGCACTTGGCGTGCGAGGATGTATTTCACTGCTTCTTCGGCCGAGAAACCGACGATCGGCGAGTTGGCATTGGCATAACTGCCGGCCATATGGCCCAGCGTGCCATTCCAAGCGCCGTAATAGTCGTAGGTCATTAAGTTGATGTAATCGAGGTAAGGATGAGCGGCTTCCCAGTTGATTTTACTGAGCTTTTCCACACCGCCGCTGACAGCTGCGGTCAGTTGATACTTGCGACCGGTTTGTTTACTCAGCGCATCCAGTGATGCACGCAGTTCTTTGACTAACGTGACAAAACCATCACCATCTTGCGGGCTACCGAGTTTGTCATTGGCACCGCCGCCGCCAGGGAATTCCCAGTCGATATCCACGCCATCAAAGAAGTCGTAGGTTTTGATAAAGTCGGTGACGGATTTGACAAAGGTGGCGCGCGCTGCAGCGTTGTTGCCGATGTCATACAACGGATCGGATAAGGTCCAGCCGCCGACCGATGGCAGAATTTTGATCTGCGGATTGGTTTTTTTCAGCCGGTACATTTCGGCAAAAATGCCTTTGATCGGCTGGTCCCATTTATCGTTCGGGTAGCCTTTATCCAGCGCCGCCCATTTGTCATGCACCACCACGCTGTAATTCGGTTTGCCGGCGCACTGGCTTTGCAGCGCCGTGTAACCTTGCGGGTTGGCTTGGCGCAGCGCTTCGTTCGGGCCGCACACTGGGATAAAGCCATAAAACAGATGGGTTAAGTTTTTCGCCGGAATATCGGCGGCGTGGAAGTTGCGGCCATAAATACCCCATTCGACAAAATAACCGCCGACCATTTTATTGCTGGTGTTGAGGTAGGGCTTGTTTTGTTGCTTCAGCGGTTGCGGCCAGCCGCTGAAATTCAGCGAGGTCCATGGATCAAAACCGCCAGGCGTGCCTGGGTTACCTGAGCCGGTGACGGTGATCACGCGTTTATCGCTTTGGCTACAGCTGCGCTCCGTGCCGACTTGGTTACACAGCGCCACCACAAATTCGTAGCTGCCGGCTGAAGTGGCGGTGATGGTTTTGCTGCCGCTTTGGGCGTTTTGGCCGTTGGCAGTCAGGCTAGCGGTATGAACCACGGCGCCGTTTTGCAAAAGCTGCCATTGGTTACCATTGGTACCCCACCACATGTTCCAGCTAATGGGAATATTCACGCTGCCGTTTTGCAGTGTCAGGTTGGTTTCTTGCCAGTTCAGCGTCGGTTTGGCAGGCGTGGCGGGGGCGGCATAGGCGGTGTTTAACCCTGCCAGCAACAACCCCAGCGCCAGCGGCGTGCGCAGTGTTGAGTTGATCGTTAAGTTCATCATGTTGTCCTGTAGCTTTGTTGTCGTTGTAAGCAGCGCCAGATGTTGAGGGAGGGAGAGGGCTCAACACCCAGCGCTGAACGTCAACAATGAAACAAATGACAGCGTTGTCAAAATCAAAACGACGCAAAAAAGTTGATAAATATTTGATGTTTTTTTGACAAAAATATTTCTTCGGGAAAAACAGCGAGTTGGCAGCAGGTGGCGACGTTACAACCTTGGTTTAGCGCAGCGCAAACCAAGGTCGATGGGGCAAACACAAGGTTAATCGAGGATGATATGCGGTAAAAACCGCGAGCTATCCTTGGTGATCAAGCTGTCGTCTTCGCGGATACCGATACCGGCCGCACTATCGCCGACAATCCAAGAGCCAATCAAGGTGTAGCTGTCACCAAATTTTGGTAGCGCATGAAAGGCTTGGCGAATATAACTGGAATCGTCATACGGACCATCCACCTTCAAGCGTTGGCCGAAACTATCGATCAGTTCAATGTTGGCACCTTCTCGCGAATACAACGGCTTACGTACCCAGCCTGTAGACAGCGGCTCAGACTGCGCCGTTTCAAAAAATGCCGGCAGCAAGTTTGGGTGATTCGGGTATTTTTGCCACAGCAGCGGCAGTATGCCTTTGTTGGACAACAACATTTTCCACGCAGGTTCCAGATATTGCGTCTGGGACGTCAGCAGCTCCGGCCCAAAATCTTCGCGCAGCATAAATTCCCATGGGTACAACTTGAACCAAGCGGGAATAGTTTGGTTGTTGGCATCGACAAACTGGCCGTCGGCCACGCCAATCTGCTCCAGCGGTAGTAAACGAGCATCCAGGCCTGCTTGCAACGCGATATCACACAGATATTGCACTGTGCCTTGGTCTTCGATGCTTTCCGCCACGGCGGATACGTACAGCGGCTGATGCAGACCCAACATGGCGAGGCGTTGTTCCAGTTGGTCTTGTAGCGAGTTGAACTGGTCGGCATGTTTGGGCAATTGCCCACGCATCATCAAGTCTTCCAGCCAGACCCATTGGAAGAAGCCTGTTTCATACAGGCTGGTTGGCGTGTCGTAATTGAGCTCCAGCAGTTTGGCTGGGCCTTTGCCGTCGTAGGCTAAATCCATGCGACCGTACAAGGATGGCTGTTGGCTGTGCCAAGACTGCCGGATCCAATCCCAATACTGAGCTGGCACATCGAGTTTAGTCAGCAGCTGTTCGCTGTTGAGAATGTCCGGCACCAGCGACAATGCCATTTGATGCAACTCTTCGGTCGGCGCTTCTAAATCGTCTTCAATTTGCGCCATGCTGAATTGGTAATATGCCGATTCATCCCAATAAGGCTCACCGTCAAAGGTGTGGAAATTAAACCCAACCGATTCGGCAAAACTGCGCCAGCCCGGTCGTTCCGTGGTTCTCACTTTTTTCATGTCTGCTTATCCGCCGTAACTGCTATAACTGGCGGACGATTGTTCTTGCCGGCGCTGTGCTTGCGAGCCAAAACCGCCACGGCGCAAATTGGTGTTGCTGTAGGTTTGCAGTTTGCTATTTGGCACGCTGACGACACCGGTTTGCCGAGCGATCGGTTGATTAGCACCGGTGCGGTAGGTGGTGGGGTCGTCTTTTGAACGGTACAGTGGCTGCGCCGGTGACATACGGCTGTTGTTGCCGCCGTTAAACATCTGCCCCGCTAAATAACCCATCATCAGTGGCATAAAAAAGCTCGATGACGTTGATTGTTGCTGTTGCGTTGGCTGCGGCGCTTGGCATTGGCCTGCGCCAAAATCGGCTTCACATTGCGCCAGTGTTTGATAACGCGGCGCGACGGTTTCATGCATAGCTTGGGCTTTTTTGTAGTCCGCTTCGCATTGCTCGCGGTCAAACTGCTGCGCGCATTGCTCTGGGGTGTCAAACACCGCTGCTTCGGTGCTGCTCTCGCTGCAACCAGCCAACACCACCATACTTGCCGGTACCATCAGCGTTAACGCGACCTTGCGGCTGCGCTTGAGTTGATTACGCATCGAAGACTCCTTAGAAGGTCATGCTGGCGGCGTTGATCAGGCCAATGGTGATGGAACAGGCGGCAGAGAAAATACCGCTGGCCAGTTCACCGGCACTAATTTTTTCTGGCAGCTGACGTACTACGATACGCACGACTAAAAAAGTTAACACTTGCACCAGCAGGGCAATCGCGCCCCAAATAGCACAATCTAAAAAAGACACTGAATGGGTGATGGCGCTCGACAGAGGCAAGGCAAAACCGATCAAGGCACCACCAAAGGCGACGGCTGCAGCGCTGTTATTGGCGCGAATTAAACTAAATTCGTCATGGGGTGTGACCCAGCTGTACAAGCGGGCGAATACCAACACCAGCGCAATCGCCAGCACAAAAAACGCAATAAATTCAGGGAAGCCAGCAACAGAGGCCAATACACTTTCAGACATATCTCTTCCTTGGTAAACAGCAATAAAAGTCCATCATCCCAAAACTTGTTGGCAAAAGGCAATGCTTGCTGGGATGAATTGCCCGTCTGGGGCTATCAAGTAGGGTGATTTTGTTCCTGTGTTAGAAAATTATCAACCAAGCAAGGCTTTCGACCGCCATTGCGGTAAGAAAATGCTGTTTATCGCAGCCTTTCGGCGACTGATAGTCGACTGCTGGACTTTCGATCGTGGCTCTCTACACTCGCCGGTAAGTGAAGTTTTTCTAATCAAGGTTACAGAATGCTGAAAAAGTCATTGATGCTCAAAAGCCTCGTGGTGGCATTGTCGTTAGCGCTGACTGCGTGTGAGCGTCCAACAACAGCACCCGCGACAACAGCGACAGCGCCGGCAGCGCTTAAATCAGGGATCGAACTGAGCAACTTAGACCCACAAATCAAACCACAAGATGATTTCTACAGCTACGTGAATGGTAACTGGTTGAAAAAGACCGAGATCCCTGCGGACAAACCACGCTGGGGCGCTTTTGACGAACTGCGCTTTAATGCCGAGCAACAAGTATTGCAACTGGTGCAGCAACTTGCCGCTAAGCCTGCCGAAGGGGGCAGCGATGCGCAAAAAATTGGTGACTTGTACCGCGCCTATCTGAATACAGAAAAGCTGGAACAATTGAAGTTACAGCCGCTACAACCGCTGCTTGCCGAAGTTGATAAAGTCACTAGCTTGGCAGAGTTGCAACGTTTTTGGGGCGCCCATTTAGAATTGCGCGCCGGCTCGCCGTTGCAGCTGATGGTGGGGCAAGACCAAAAAGATTCCACGCGTTACATCACAGGTGTCAATCAAGCCGGACTCGGCTTGCCGGATCGTGATTATTATTTAAAAACGGACGAAAAGACCGTCCAAGTACAAAAGCAATATCAATGGTTTATTGCCCGTCTGTGGGAAATTTCTGGCTGGCAAGGTGGCAATGACGCGGCAGCAACCGTCTGGCGGATCGAATCGCAGTTGGCGGCGATGCAATGGAGTCGCGTGGAAAACCGTGACCGCAACAAAACCTACAACAAACTCAGCCGTGACGAATTCAAAACACTCGTAGCGCCATTAGACGTTGACGCTTTGCTCAGCGGTGCCGGTTTAACCGGCGTGAACGAGCTGGTCGTGCGTCAACCGACGTATCTGCAAAAACTGGCAGCCTTTGTGCCGACGGTCTCGCTGGCCGACTGGCAGACCTATTTGAAATTCCACATGCTGCGCAGCCACGCGACTTGGCTGTCCAGCGACTTCGAGCAAGCACATTTTGATTTTTATGGTCGAGTGTTAAATGGTCTGCAGGAGCAAAAACCACGTGAACGGCGGGCAGTGGAGGCGATCAACGATGCACTCGGCCACATGGTCGGTAAGATGTACGTCGACAAGTATTTCAAACCCGAAGCCAAGGCGCGGATGGAAGAGTTGATCAAAAACCTGCGCGTTGCGTTTGCGCAGTCAATTGATGGGTTGGCGTGGATGAGTCCAGCCACCAAACAACAAGCGCAAGAAAAGCTGAAGAAATTCAACGCCAAAATTGGTTATCCGGCGGTATGGCGTGACTATTCCTGCATTACCATCAGCCCAGATGATTTAGTCGGCAATATGCAGCGCAGCATGCGTTGTGAATATCAACGGATGATTGGCCGTCTCGGCAAACCAGTCGACCGCAACGAGTGGGGCATGACGCCGCAAACCGTCAATGCCTATTACAGTTCGACCATGAATGAAATCGTCTTCCCTGCAGCCATTTTGCAACCGCCGTTTTTTAACGTGGCTGCCGATGACGCGGTGAACTACGGCGCAATTGGTGGAGTGATAGGCCATGAAATTACCCATGGTTTTGACGACCAAGGCCGCCGTAGCGATGGTGATGGCAATTTACGCGATTGGTGGACGGAACAAGACGCCGAGCAATTCACGCAACGCGCCCAGATGATGATTGACCAATACAACCAATACAATCCGATTGATGACTTGCATGTGCAAGGTGCGTTGACGCTGGGTGAAAATATCGCGGATTTAGGGGGGCTGACAGTGGCGTACCGCGCCTATCAGAATTCCTTAAATGGCAAAACTGCGCCGGAAATCGATGGGTTTACGGGCGATAAACGTTTCTTCATCGGCTGGTCGCAAGTCTGGCGTACCAAATTCCGTGACGAAGCGCTGCGTCAGCAGCTGATCACAGACCCGCATTCGCCAGGCATGTATCGCGTCAAAGGTGTGTTGTCGAACATGCCTGAGTTTTACCAAGCTTATGACGTAAAACCGGAGGATGGCATGTACCGCAGCGACGAGCAGCGGATCAAAATCTGGTAACGCTAGGCGCTACTTTTGCAAAACAGCCGTCGTCAGACGGCTTTTTTCTGCCTGCAACTTTGCGATGAACGGCAATATTTCTCGATTTTTATGCCAAATCTGCGGCTTGCCTGCTGAAAATTTGTGCTATCCCTTTAAGGTGGAATTGAGCTTCGCACTAGATTGGGTGCAACAAGGTTGTGATTTCAGACGGTTTTTCTGCCAAATGCACAGCATCGGTGCAACGTGAGGAGGGGCTGCACCGCTCAGGCGCAAAATGCCGTGATATGAATACGTATTCATGTTGTGCAGGTTCATGGTTCCACTTAGAAATAGCAAAGTTGTCATAATCCGGTCGTCATGTCCGGTCGTGACAATAGACTAAAGAACAAACACCACACCGGGGATGAAGGGCATGAAACACTACAAACTCAGCGTACTGACGCTGGCGTTGGCGGCTGCAGGTTTAAGCGCCAACGTCATGGCTCAGACAGCGAAAAAAGAAGATAAAGAAAAAACAGTGCAAGAGCAGATCGAAGTGATCGGCGTCACGGGTTTCCGTGGCAGCTTGCAAAAAGCACAAATCATCAAAATGAGCGAAACCTCTGTGGTTGAAGCTCTGTCAGCAGAAGATATCGGTAAACTGCCAGATACGTCAGTTGCTGAATCTCTGTCTCGTCTGCCAGGTTTGGCAGGTGAAACGCGTAACGGCCGTACCAGCGGTCTGTCAGTACGCGGCTTTAACGAAAACTACGTTGGCGTGTCATTAAACGGCCGCGAACTGCTCGGTATGGGTGACAACCGTGGCGTTGAATATGACCTGTACCCAGCTGAAATCGTACAAACAGTGCTGGTTTATAAAACACCAGATGCATCACTGATGGCGCAAGGCATCGGTGGTTCTGTTGACTTACAAACCGCTACGCCACTGAGCGCTGACCGCACTGCCGCGGTAAACTTCAGCTACGAGAAAAACGCCAAAGATTCTGGCAACCCAGATTTCTCGAATAATGGTCACCGTTTGTCAGTCAACTTAGTCGATAAGTTCATGAACGATAAACTGGGTGTTGCCGTAGTCGCTGCATCAATGAAATCACCACGCCAAGAACAACAGTTCCGCGGCTGGGGTTATGCCGGTGCTAACGCAGCAAAAGCTGCTCCAGGTGTATCGGTACCAGCTGGCACTGTAGTGCTGGGTGGTCATGACTCGTTCACGCGTTCTGCGATGTTAGATCGTAAATCATTAGCGACTATCATTGAGTTCGCACCAAACGATAAGTTCTCTGCCAAGTTCGACGCTTTGTACATCGACTTCAATGAAAAAGACGCGCGTCGCGGCTTAGAAGAAGGTGGTGCTGAGTGGGGTACTGGCAACTACACCATCACTAAAGTGGAAAACGGTTTAGCCACTGAGGGTTATTACGATGGTTTCGCATCCGTTATCCGTAACGATGCCCGTGAACAAGATTCAACTCTGAAAACTTACGGTTTAAACCTGGAATACAACATCAGCGACGAGTGGACAGCGGCATTAGACCTGTCAACGGGCGATGTTGAGAAGACCATCACGGATATCGAAAGTTATTCAGGTGTAGGTCGTGCTGGTTCAGGCGTCCTGCCAATGGCGGCTCGTTCATGGAAAATGACCGACACTGGCGTTGTGTACAGCAACCACCCAACGATTGCGCCATTGGATTACAGCAATGCAGCACTGGTGAAACTGGCTGGCCCACAAGCATGGGGCGGTAGCTTAGCGCCGGTTGCTCGTTTCCAAGGCAATGCGCAATACGCTCCAAACACGGCACAAGACGGTTTTGTTAACCAACCAGAATTTGAAGAATCAATGGACACTATCCGTATCGACCTGAAAGGCGATGTGGAATGGGGTATCTTCAAAAAAGCAGCTGTTGGTGTGATCAGCAAAGATCGCGAAAAAACCAAGATTAACGGTGGTGCTTACCTGACTGCCAAAGTATGGCCAAACGCTGACCCAATTCCAAACGTATTGGGTACTGCGGACCTGAGCTTTATCGGCATTTCTGGTGTGCCAGCATACGATTCATTAGCCTTGTACCGCAGCGGTTATTACATCGCCACTGACGCAGCAGAGCTGGAAAACGGTCGTAAAGGCGATACGTACACCATCAGCGAAAAACTGAACACAGTGTACGGTAAGTTAGATCTGAGCACAGAGTTAGGTGACGTCAACGTCGAAGGTAACTTGGGCGTACAAATTGTTTCAGCGAAACAAGAAGGTGTAGGTTATTACGCAACTACAGGCGCCAACCTGTACACCAACGCGGCACCAGTATCTGATGAAGCTAGCTACACCGACGTGTTGCCAAGTGCTAACTTCAGTTTTGAAGTGGCTGAGCGTCAATACGTTCGTACATCGGCATCAAAAGTAATGAGCCGTCCACGTATGGACGATATGCGTCCAAACGCAGTGGTGTCATTTAACTTCAACGATACCAACATCAAGAGCACTGACCCGCTGAACAGCGCGTGGGGTGGTAGCTCAGGTAATACGAAGTTACGTCCACTGGAAGCCAACCAATTTGACCTGTCATACGAAAACTATTTCCATGACCGCGGTTATGTGGCAACAAGCTTCTTCTTCAAAGACTTAGTGAACTGGCACCGTGGCGGCACTGCAATTGCAGATTTCAGCCCAAGCTACATTCCGTCATACCACAAAGCAACTGATGGTTCAGCGCCAGGCACTATGTTAGGCCGCGTGAACTACCGTGAAGATGGTTTAACTGGTTTTGTACGTGGTTACGAAGTCCAATTGAGCCTGCCATTTGAAATGGTTCACCCAATGTTGGATGGCTTCGGCTTGTTCACCAGCGCTACTTTCTTAGATGGCAAGTTGGGTGATAACAACGAACGTGTACCAGGTCTGTCGAACGAAACATACACCATGACGTTCTTCTATGAGAACAGTGGTTTTGAAGCGCGTATCGCCGGCACTAAACGTGACGATTACCAAACAGAAAACCGCGGTCTGAGCTTGAGCTTAGTACCAGAAGTGAAACTGGGTGGTAAGTACATCGACGCTCAAGTCAGCTACGACTTTAAAGATGCAGGTATCAAAGGCTTAGAAGGTCTGCGTGTGTCTCTGCAAGGTCAAAACTTGACGGATCAAAGCGATGTATCGACCAACGGTAACGATGCACGTCAAATCACCTTGTATCAAAACTATGGCCGTAACTACATGCTGTCATTTAACTACAAGTTCTAAGTTCGCTTAGTGTTGTAGCCTAAAAACCCAATCAGCCTGCTGATTGGGTTTTTTTTCGGAGTTTTTATGCAAACCATTAAAAAAGTTGTGATTTTAGGTGGTGGTACCGCCGGTTGGTTGTCCGCGTCTTTGCTAAAAAAGGTGCTGGGGCAAGCGGTTGATATTGAACTGGTGGAGTCAGAGACCATCGGCATCGTTGGCGTTGGTGAAGCGACCATCCCACCCATTCGCTTAGTCAATCAGGTGCTGGGTATTCGTGAAGCCGACTTTTTGCGCGAAACCAAAGCCACCATCAAACTCGCCATCCGTTTTGAAAACTGGAAAAAACCCGGCGACATGTATTACCACACCTTTGGTGCGCCAGGACGCAGCATGGCGTTTTGCAACTTCCACCACTTGTGGGTACGGGCGCAGCAGCTCGGCGATAGCAGTTCCTTGTGGGACTATGACCTGAACTATTTGTGTGCGACGCATGGCAAATTTGCACCCATTACCGCCAAAGACACAGTGTTAGAACTGCCGTACGCTTACCACTTTGACGCCGGTTTGTACGCTATGTATTTGCGCAAGCTGAGTGAACAAATGGGCGTGGTGCGCACCGAAGGCTTAGTGCAGCAGGTGATGCAGCAGATTAACGGCGATATCAAATCCTTGGTACTCAGCGATGGCCGCGAAGTGACCGGCGATTTGTTTATCGATTGTTCTGGTTTTGCTCAGCTGTTGATCCAAAAAACTTTGGGTGTCGGTTATGACGATTGGACGCATTTATTGCCGTGTGATCGGGCTATTGCCGTGCCGTCCGAGCGATTTGAGCAGACCTTGCCGTTTACCCGCTCGATTGCCCACAGCGCAGGCTGGCAGTGGCGCATTCCGTTGCAGCACCGCAATGGCAACGGTTTAGTCTTTAGCTCGAATCATTACACCGAACAACAAGCCATCGACTTGCTAATGAGTAACCTCGACAGCAAACCGCTCGGTGATCCACGAGTGATCAAGTTCCGCACCGGCCGGATGCGCAAACAGTGGCAACGCAACGTGATTGCCGTGGGCTTGGCGTCAGGCTTTTTAGAGCCGCTGGAATCAACCAGTATCCATCTGATCCAATCGGCGATTGTCCGCTTGTTGCAATTGTTCCCCCACAACGGCATTCAGCCGTCAAAAGTGGCGGAATACAACCGGCAGTCCGAGCTGGAATTTACGCAGATCCGCGATTTCTTGGTGCTGCATTACCATGTGCAACAGCGCGATGACAGCCAGTTCTGGCGCGATATGCGCAATTTGGAAGTGCCTGCGACATTAAAACAAAAAGTTGCCATTTTTGCCGATGATGGCAGCTTGTTCCGCGATCAAAACGACTTGTTCCTCGAAAGTTCTTGGCTGCAAGTGATGTTAGGCCAAGGTGTGATGCCCAAGGACTACCATCCGATCGCCAACAACTACAATCGTGAACAGTTATTTGATGTGCTCGCGGGCATCAAAGCGATTAAGCAGGAGCCACTGTCGAAATTCCCATCTCACGATGAGTTTATCCAGCGCGCTTTGCAAATTGCGCCTATGTAACAGGAGTTGAATGTGATGCGATGGTCTCGCCCGATGCGGTTCTCGGCGCTTAGCGCACGCTTGTTTAGTGCCGGCTGGTTTGCTGCCGGCTCTTTTGCTGCTTTGTTCACGAGTGCGGCGGCAGCCGCTGGTGCGCTGCAGGTGCCGTCACCCGATTGGCGCGACCAAGTGATCTATTTTGTGTTAACCGACCGCTTTGACGATGGTGACCCGCGCAATAACGATCAAGGCGCTGGCGAATACAATCCGGCAGATCCCAGCCGCTACAGCGGCGGTGATTTGCGCGGTATTGAACGGCGTTTGCATTACATTCAACAACTTGGCGCCACAGCGGTGTGGCTGACACCGCCGGTGGCCAATCAGTGGTATAGCCAAAAAGTGCAATATGGCGGCTATCACGGCTATTGGGCGCTGGATTTTAAAGCGATCGATGCGCATTTGGGCACACTTGAAGATTACCAGCGGTTGTCGCGAGCCTTGCACGGCCGCGGCATGTATCTGGTGCAAGACATAGTGCTGAATCACACCGGCAACTTCTTTGGCTACGACGGCCCCTACAACCCGCAGCAACCAGCAAACAACTTTGTGTTGTTTGAAGCGCCAACCAGTCGCCAAGCCAAACCTAGCCAATATCCGTTTGATCAAATAGACGCGCGTGACCCGAAACAAGCGGCGGTGGCAGCTTATCATTTCACCCCGTCGATTCAAGATCCAAACCGTCCCGGCGAAGAAACCAGCTATCAAGTGGGGCAGCTGGCGGACATCAACACCAGCAATCCGTTGGTGCGCCAGGTGCTAAAAGACAGCTATCGCTATTGGCTGGAGCTGGCGGGGGTCGATGCCTATCGGATTGATACGGCCAAGTATGTCGAACATGCGTTTTGGCAGGACTTTTTACATGCGCCGGATGGTGTGTTGGCCAAAGCGCGGCAACTCGGTAAACAGCAGTTTTTGGCCTTTGGCGAAGTATTTGACGGCTCCAAACCGTTTGACGACAGTGGCGAGCGCAAGTTGTTGAGCTTTTTGGGCAGCAAGCAACAGCCGGAATTAAATTCGGTGATTGCGTTTCCACTGTATTTCGAATTGAACAAAGTGTTGGCCGAAGGGCAAGCGCCAGCGCAATTAGCGGACCGTATTCAAAAACATCTGACCTTATTCCCAGAGCCAGGTCTGTTACCAACCTTTTTAAACAACCATGACACCAAACGGTTTTTAAGTGCCGGCAGTGAAGAAGCCTTTGTCCAAGGTTATGCAGTGCTGTTTACCATTCCCGGAATTCCAGTGATTTATCAAGGGGATGAACAGTTATTGCCCGAGACGCGCCAAGCGATGTTTGCTGGCGGTTTTGGCAGCACGCATGACCAATTCAACATGCAATCGGCCATGTATCAACAGATCGCCAGTCTGGCGCAGCTACGTAAAGCGCACAGTGCAACGCGCCGTGGTCAGTACCAAGTGCTGCGCGCCGATGCGCAAACGGCCGGCGTGCTGGCGTATCAACTGCAAGATGCGCGGGAGCGGTTGATTGTGCTGCTCAATACCGCGGATACGCCACGCTTGCTTAGCGCCTTGCCAGTGACGCCGAGTGCGAGCCGTTTGCCGGTGCTGTGGCAATTCGGTACGCAATTACCAAGTGTGCCTAGCAACGAGCGTGGCGAGCTGACTATCGAGTTGCCGCCGCGGGCTGTCATCGTGCTACAAGCCCCCAAACAAACGGCACCTTTGACCACCACTGCCGTGTCGACCTTGCGGCTTCACAGTGAGTTACCTGAAGTCTTGCTGCGCGACACCCAGCTGCAGGGATCAGGCGCGGCGCCAAACGCCCGCTTGCAAGCCGTGATCAATGGCCAGTTAACCGCGCTTCCGCCAGTGCAAGCCGATGCACAAGGCCATTTTAGCCTGACCTTGCCAGTGCGTGATTTAGGCGTGCAGCGCAATGAGTTGGTGCTGTTTGATGCAGCGAATCAACAGACCAGTGCTGTGTATCGCTACCAAACCAAGCGGGACACCCCAGCACAACAAGTGCTGCTGGATGATCCGGCAAACGACGACAAAGGGCCAACCGGTTTGTACCTGCAACCGACGCAGATGCATTCGCAGCGGCAACTGGATATTCGCCGGGTTGAGGCCAAAGCGGCAGGCACTGTGTTGGAACTGACGCTGACCATGGCGCAAGTGAGCCAATTTTGGGCGCCTGCCAATGGCTTTGATAATGTGCACTTCTCGCTTTATTTCGAGGTGCCGGCGCTTAAAGGCCAGCCACAGCTCGCTGAGCTGCCTGGGTTGCAAAGCCAATTCCCAGAAGCAGGGCATTGGCAGTTGGGACACCAGCTGTTTGGCTGGGGCAATTCGATGTTTACCGCGCAAGGTGCATCTGCCACGCAAACCGGCCGCAAGCTGGGCGCGGCACCGACTGTGACCGTCGATTTGGCGCAGCAGCAAATCCACATTCGGTATCAAGGCAGTGCGCTTGGCGTCAGTGATTGGGCGGGTAGTCGCATTTATATCTCGACCTGGGACAAAACCGGCGAAGGCGCGCTGCGTGGTTTAGCACTAACACCATCGCCTTGGAACTTTGGTGGCGCAGCGCCAAGCAGCCCGAAAATCTTGGATGATCTCTTGTTGCATGTGCCGAACTAGCGGGTTTCACCACACCCTTATAGCGAAGCCACAGCGTTGTTGATTGGTACTCACTAAGCCCTGTTCGCAGGGCTTTTTTACACTGCTCTGATCAGTGTGCAAGCGGCGAACTTCTGTTTTAGCGTAGGGTCACACTGATGAAAAGAACAACAAAGAGGTGTGACCATGCCATTATCTGCTGTGCGTACCCGTATCCTAAATTTCCTCCAACTGAGCCACTGCGCTTACTCGCAACATGGCAACCAAATTCAAACGGCGGCGGCCTTGTTGATCCTCGATGACACCGCGTTAGTGATTGAACGCCCAGGCAAACCGCAACGCGTGATGCCGTATCAGAAACTGAATTTGGATCGACTGCTGTTTTTGATCAATCCACAAGCGGCAGCCGCTTCGGCTTGAACTAACACCAGTGCTTACTTGGGTTTTTCGGCAACTTCCGTTAGGCTGGCGCCAACAGGAGTTGCCATGTACCGAATTGCCACACTAAATCTGCAGAATTTTGCTTGCCCGCCGTATGCTTGGTACGACTGGGAGGCGATTTATTCGGCCGAGCAATGGCAGATGAAGACCCAGTGGTTACAGCGGTTGTGGCAGCAAGCGCACACCGATGTGCTGGCGCTGCAAGAAGTGTTTTCGGTCGAAGCACTGCAACGCTTGTGCGCGCAGGCGGGGCTGGACTATCTGCTATCGGCGGGGCAGCCCACGATGGTTGACCAGCATATTTTCACCGCGCCTGTGGTGGCATTGGCCAGTCGTTATCCGCTGACCGAGTTGACGCTGCCCAGTGTCGACCAAGCCTGGTTAACCCAGCTCCAGCTCAGTGGTTTTAAGGACAGTCGCGAGCCGTTGCTGGCTCGGCTGCAGTTGCCCGGCATTGGCGACATCGACATCTGTGTGGTGCATTTGAAATCGCGCCGCCCCGACAAACAACTCAGTGGGCCGCTTGCGCGGGTGAAAAGCGAGCAGCAACGATTGTTAGAAGCCGCAATCTTGTGGCAACGTTTGGCGCTGCATCATGCGCAAGCAGCGAGGCCTTTGTTGCTGTGCGGCGACTTTAATGATGAATTGTCGTCCCCTTTGTTGCAGCCACTGCTGGCACTCGATGCCAGTTTGCGCTTGCAAGATGCGGCGCATTTGGTCGATGGTTCAATCCGACCACCGACGCATTATTACGGTGCGCACGGCAAGGTTTTGGATTATCTGTTGTGCTCGCAAGAATTCGACCCGCGTTACCATCATGCGGTGGCCGAAGTGGTGGGGTATCAGGTGTTTGACGAGCATTTGGTGCGCCCGCAGTATGCGCTGCATGGCCACAGCAGTGACCATGCGTTAGTGCAGCTGATTGTTCAGCCGCGCCGCTAGTGGCGGCGTTTGCTTCGAGCTGGTTTATTCTTCGCTATCGTCACTACTGACTGCTGCCGCTGTGACAATGGCGGCCGCAGTTTCCGCGCCATCAGAGCCTTTTTGTTTCAAGCGAATTGAGTTTTTCACTTGAATGTTTTTCTTTTGTTTCGCGCGTTTGGCGATCTTCTTTTTCAGTGCTTTGGCCGATGTCATGCGTTGTCCTTTGGTCTCTCGAGTCACTCGAGAATAGTCGCTCGAGCATGCTCGCGCGGGGCTTTCCGCGCGCAAAACGGTTATTTTAGCGTTTTGCTGCCTTTGAGCACAGCATTTTGCGCATGCCGTTGCAATAACAGTCGCAGCAGCTCAGGTCGATAGCGTTGTTCGATGCGTCGCAACTCGCCGTTTTGACTTAGGGTGGCGATCGCTTGATTCAGTCGTTTGATCAGCGCAGGCGAGCTGGTTTTTTTACTGAGCATCAAATGCGCAGGTGTGATGTGCAGCCAACTGCCGATTTGTTGAATATCGGCGAGGCGCCCGGCACCGGCGTAATAAAAGAAAATATCGGCATCAACCAACATCAATTCGCCACGACTGGGTGTAGCAAACAACAATTCAGTGGCGACTTTGGCATCTGGGTACGCCGTGTACAGTTCGCGGTCGCGCCAACCTTGGCGCAGCTGTTCAAAGTCGTCGCCATAAAAGCCACTGGCGGGGCCAATTAAGCGTAAACCCATTTGCAAGGCGCGGGTTAGGGTCAAGCTGGTCGGCAAATTCAGGGATTTTCGACTAAACACACCAACAACTTCTTGGCGATAGGCATCGGTGAAATACGCATATTGTTCGCGTTCGGCCGTTTTTGACGCACGGATCATCAAATCGATGTCGCCATCTTCCAGGCTTTTTAAGGTGCGAGCGCCGGTCATCGGCGTTAACGAAAACTCATAAGGGCAATTGGCTTGACGAAAAATCGCACTGACCAGCTCTGCATCCATGCCGCGCACTTGTTTGCTGGCATCCAGATACGCCGAGGGGGCATGTAAGTCTAATTGCACTCGCACTGGCGTGGGGCAATCGGCATCGGCGGCGCGTACATGGCTGATGAGCAACAAACCCACCATAAACACCACTTGCGGCCAACCCCTTCTCACTCTCTTTAACAACCTAACTTTCCTTTCGTCTGTCCATGATCCGCAACGACGTAGCCTTTTTACGTCAGCCTTTGTACACTGCGCTTTTTTGGCAACGAGTCAAACATGCGAATCATTTTGGCACCGATGGAAGGGGTCGTCGACCACTTCATGCGCGACATGTTAACTGGCATCGGTGGTTATGATGGCTGCGTGACTGAGTTTGTGCGCGTCAGCAGCAGCTTATTGCCGAAAAAAGTATTTTACCGTTTGTGCCCGGAATTACTACAGCAAGGTCAAACTCGACACGGTGTGCCGGTGAAAGTGCAGTTGCTGGGGCAAGATCCGGATTGGCTGGCGGAAAATGCCGCCCGCGCCGCGGAGTTAGGCTCGCCCGGCGTCGATTTGAACTTTGGCTGCCCCGCCAAAACCGTCAATCAAAGCCGTGGTGGTGCTGTGCTGCTGCAAGAAACGGAATTGCTGTATCAAATTGCCAAAGCCGTGCGCGCCGCCGTGCCGGCGCAGGTGCCTGTCACGGCAAAAATGCGCTTGGGTTATGAAGATACCACGCTGGCGCTCGACAATGCGCGTGCCTTGGTGGAAGGTGGCGTTAACGAATTGGCGGTGCATGCACGCACCAAAACCGATGGTTACAAACCACCGGCGTATTGGCCATGGATCGCTAAGATCCGCGAGGTCGTGCCGGTGAATGTGATTGCCAATGGCGAAATTTGGCAACCGGCGGATGCGCAGCAATGTTTAGCCGAATCGGGCGCCAGCGATCTGATGATTGGACGTGGTGCGCTGGCGCAGCCGAATTTAGCCAAACGCATCAAACAGGGCGGCACTGCGCTCCCCTGGTGGCAGGTGTTGCAGCTGCTGGTTGATTATGGTGGCTATGAAGCGACGGACCAATCCGACTATTACGCCAGTCGCACCAAACAGTGGTTTAGCTATTTGCGGATCCAATACCCGCAGGCCGATGAATTATTCCGCCAAGTACGCGTGCTGCGCGACAACCAAGCGATTGTTAGCCTGTTGGCGCAGGCGCGAGATGCAGCGGCCAACGCCGCGGCTGCAACCTAGTGCACACGGCACTGATTGCAAAGTTACTGCGACATAACGAATCATTGCCAATACGGCGAAGTCTCCAGCGACACCGAACCAACAAGTCCATTGCCGCAGCGAACCTCAAGCCAGCTGCGGCCTTTCCCATCACCGTGAGTTTGAGTATCGCCACTGGGCTTGTGGCAATTGGTCTTGGTGCACCTGTGTTTTAGCGAACCCACGAGTTGCTCAGTGCGCCAACTGCGCAGGGGCGTGCTTTGCAAACCAATATCGACTGACGGACACGCCAACAGCGCCTAACCCCATCACCAATGCAAACGGCAGCAAAGCCCCATCAACACCCAGTGCCAAGGCGGGGCCTGCCAGCGCGCCTGCGCCAAACCGCAACGTGCCTATGACGGCTGTAGCTGTGCCAGCATGGCGCGGAAAATCCAGCAGCGTCAACGCATCGGCATTAGTAGCACTAAGGCCCAGACTCGACATCAGTGGCGCAATACACAAAGCGGTTGCCCACAAAGGACCATCAAGCAGCGCCACCAGCAATAAACCTGCGGCGGCTATCAGCGCAATCGACGTGGTGTAGCGCAGCAACTGCACACTGCCAAGCTTAGGCACCAACTTGCCATTGATAAAATTGCCGAGCATTAAACAGACCACGTTGGCACCAAACAACCAACTAAAGGTCAGGGCACTGACCTGATAGTGGCCGATGTAGATAAAGGACACGGCAGTCAGAAAGCCAAAAAAGCCAAAGGACGCACTCATCGACAACAGCAACAAAGGCCGGGTCCGGCGGTGGCCTAAGACTTCGCGATAAGCACCTAAAAAATCCGGTTTTTGTCCTTGGCGTGGCGTTTCAGTGTGCGGTAAATAAACGCTACACAACACAAGGATCAGCAGGGCATAACTGCCGAGCACCACAAAAATCAACCGCCAGTCATCCAATAACAACAAGGCAGAGCCAACGGCCGGAGCTACCAGTGGCGCTAACATCATCACGATGCCAACGTACGACATGCCTTTAGCTGTATGTTCTTGATACAACTGACGAATAAAGCCTGGGATCACCACAGTTGCAGCACTACCAAGCAGTGCTTGCAATCCTCGGCCCACTAAAAAACCTTGAATACTGTCGGTTTGACTTAAGAAAAAGCTGCACAGGGCAAAGCTAGCAAGGCCAAACAGCGCTAGTGTGCGCCGCCCCAGCACATCGGCCAGCGGCCCAAACAACAACATACCGGCGGCATAACACAACAAATAGATACTCAAACTTTGTTGCATCGCATCGGCGTCACTCGACAGCGCTGCGGCAATTTGCGGCATGGCCGGTAAGTACATATCAATGGCCAGCGGTGTGACGGCGATCACCGAGGCTAACAAGCTAATTAGCCACCACGAAGGTTTTACAGCGTTCATCAAGCGATCCTGTGAGCAGGCGTTAAGCATTAGCCTTGCAGAAAATCGCTATTTTACGCTGGTTTTATGCCGGGAACGGTTCAAAAAGCCGAACGTTTGCCAAGGCTCGGCTGCAAAAAGCCGAAGGGTTAGTCGACGCGGCTGGCGGGGTCGTCGGCGCGCTGACGTAGCAGTTTGGCGGGATTGCCGGCGACTAAACTGCCGGCGGGGACGTCGTGCTTGACCACAGAACCTGCTGCGATAACAGCGTCATCACCAATCGTCACGCCCGGTAAAACAATGCTGCCGCCGCCAATCCACACCCGATGGCCAATCTGCACCGGTTTAGCTTGTTCAAACCCTTGTGCACGTTGCGCGGCATCGAGCGGATGCGTCACTGTGTAAATATGCACGGCAGGGCCGAGCAATACATCGTCGCCGATCACAATAGTGGCGGCATCCAGCATGATGCAGTGGTGGTTGGCATAAAAACGCTGGCCGATCTGAATATTGACGCCGTAATCGCAATAAAAATCCGGTTCTATGTAGCAACTTCCCAGTTGACCAAACAAGGCACGCGCTAGCTGTTGCTGCGCTTTAAACGGCTCGGGCCCGGCGAGATTTAATGCTTTGCAGGCGGCTTTGGCTTGCTTTCGCATGGCCGTCAGTTCACGGTCGCGCGGCGAAAACCATTCGCCAGCGCGCATTTTTTCTAGTTCGGTCAATTGCTGACGATCTCCAAGCGGTTCCATAAGTTTTGATGTTTCGGCTCGGTGAAAAACTCGGTCGGGTGCCAGCTGCGTGGCAACATGTGACGCAATTGACCCGGTTCAAAACCGGCTTTGAGCTTTTTTAAGATCTCTTGTAAACGCTCAGGCGGGATCACACTAAGCTTTTGCCGCGCAGGCTTGAAATACAGATTGTGGTCGACGCTGACACTGCAGTTATAGCCGACTTGGCGATAACGTAAATCACGCGTCACGACGCGGCACAGCGGCACTTCAGGGCTGGGTGGGTACAATGAATTGACAATGGCAAACTCGTATTTCGCAGTGTCCGAGCTGTGTAACTCTTTGGGTACAAACACAATGCCAAAACCCTGCGGGAAAATCCCTGTCATGATCAGCAGTTGGTCGACCATCCGTTCATCATAATGGCCCAACCGCGCGCCATTTTTTAGGATCAATGCCACTTTCGGCATGGCTTCATACATGAAACGGGCGCGTCCTGGCAGCACGGCTGACGCGTACACTTGCGGCAAGCGCAATAAATTGCCAATACCTTTTTCAGGCTCGTTGGCTTCTTTAATTAACCGGGTGACCAGCTGCATTTTTTGTTGTTCGGCGAGTAAATACTGATCGCGTTCGGTACGCGAATTGCCGCGATAACGTGCCATCGCCATGCCATGTTGTAAAAAGTCCAACGCACCACGGCGGCTGAGTTCGATAAATTGCTCGCGCTCAAATGGACTAAACCGCCGCCACGCATCGGTTTGGCCGGGAATTTGCGCTAGCAATTGTTGGGCTTGCGGCTGTTGCTGGCCGAGGTCTTGCAGCAACACCGCCATAATCAGCGGCACTTGCACGTCATTGCGAAACGGGCAATCTTCGGCGTTTTCATCGCCGTACGGCAGTTTTTGCTGCAGTTTGTGCAGAATGAACTCATCGACAATCAACCCTGCATCGAGCAATTGATCGAGTAAACGGAGCGCCAGCACAGCTTTGTAAAAGGGTTTGTATTTTTGCTGCACCACAAAGCTGACTTGGCCTTCTTCCGGGATCAGCAATTGCAAAGTGCCGAGCATCCGCGATGAGCGCTGGATGGTCTCGGCACGAGATTGCCCTTCAGTCAGGGCCAATAATTGCCGGCATAACATGACAAATTGTTCGTGACTTTGCAGGCGGCGTCTTTCGAGTTGTTCTTCATGCTGCTGATATTGTTGCCGAATTTGCTGCGCTTGGCTGATCAGCTGAGCTTCGTTCTTCCGATTGGCTTGTTGCAACTGATTTTGTGCTTGTTGCACTTGTAACTGAAGTTCTTGCAACTGCGCTTGTTCTGCCGCAAAGTGGCTGAAGTAGTGCTGGCACTGTTGTACCAGTCCTTGTTGGCTGCGGCCATGGCCATGCAGCATCTGTACAAGTCGACGCAAACCGCGCTGTAAGCTCGATTCCGTTGGGCTTGCGTTTAATCCTTGGGTCATCGGTGACTGGCCTTGTTCAGGTCAAATACGTGCATACCATCACCATAGCCGAAACTACTTGTTAGGCAAAGCGTTACCAGATCAGTGCCTGAATTGGGACAAGGTTGCAGATGTGCGGTTGCTGGCATAGTATTTGTTAGTTTACCAATAGTTACTTATGTAGATCTCGGGTGTTCAGGCGCCGTGTGACAGCGGTGAGTTGCAGTGTTGAGCCGGCCCTTTGCAAGCAATTGCAGTATTTATGCCGGTTTCGCCTGAGCCAGTGGCCCAGACAGGAGCCTTTCATGAAAAAATCAAAAGTTATCGGTACTGACGACATTCTCATCACCTTGTGCTCGTCGGTGACCCAAGTGTTTGCTGCCGCGGGGAATCCGCAAATTGCTTATTCACCGATGGTGCAAAAGATCCACAAAACCTGTTTACGCCCAGATTTAGGTTGTTTTGTGTTGTTCGACGGTGGTTTCTCTGGCCTGGTTGTGATCAACTTTACCGCCGAATCGGCGATGGAAATTTATCGCAAATACATGATGAGTATGGGCATGCCAGAAGAAGAACTGGCGAAGTTCCATACCTCGGACGAAGTCGGCAACGTAATGGGCGAACTGATGAACCAAATCGTCGGTGACTTCACTAATCGCGTACGGCAAGATTTGCAGACCTCAATTAGCCAAAGCCAGCCGAAAATGATGGCGATTAACAAGCAAGTGCAGATTTTGGTCAATACCCAGTTGGACCAGCCACAAGCCCGTCGCGTGACATTTAGTACGCCGCTGCACAATATTTTCTATATGGAATTGGCGATGGATAAAACAGAATTTATCCAGCTGCATGACTTTGAGAAACACGAAGAAGAAAATGTCGATGACATTTTGGCAAACGCCGGCAACGCACCTGCGGAAGTCGCTGCGACCGAAGCGGTCGATGATGATTTCCTGGCAGATTTAGGCCTCTGATCCCAAGCCTGTCGGCAGATAAAAAAGGCAGCTTCGGCTGCCTTTTTCGTCTGTTCAATGCCCGTTACTTACTAATGTGACCGCTGCGGCCAAACACTGGAATGGTCAAGTGCCAGCGGATCGCCGCTAAGCGCAGCAGCAAGCAAGCCAGCATGCCCAGACTCATCGACCACAGCGGCGGCAGCTGCAACGCCAGTGATTGTGTGTACACCAGTCCGCCAAAAATACAGGTAAAAGCGTATAGCTCACCGCGAAACACCAGTGGGATCTCGCGGCACAACACATCACGGATCATACCGCCACAAACGCCACTTATGGTGCCCATAATGATCGCAACCATGTTGGACGCACCATGATCGAGCGCCTTTTGACAGCCCATCACCACAAAAAACGCCAAGCCGATGGCATCGGCAATTTGCAGTGCATTATTGGGGATGGTTAAGCGTTTGCGGACTAACAAAATCGTCAAGGCGGCAGCGCCGAAGATCACATAAAAGGTGGTGTCGTTGTGCAGCCAAGCCACTGGCACATCTAGAATGGTGTCCCGAATAGTGCCACCACCAATGGCTGTGACTAACGCGAGCACTAGCACACCAAAGCCATCCATTTGCTTGCGCCATGCCGCTAGCGTTCCTGAACTGGCAAAAACAGCTAAGCCCATCCAGTCAAACCATTGAAATACCTGATCCATGCCAACCCCCGCGCATTTTTGTTCATGATAATCACTGCAGGTCGGTTTGGCCATGCTCATCAATAAGTTAGCTAGCGCAGCTGCATGACAAGCAGATGTCATCATTTGATAATGTTTTTATAAATTTGTGATATTTGGGTGATTCGATGTTGCAACCAGTTTCTGTTGGTTATCTTTTGTCAGTGCTTTACACAGAAGCACTTCAGGAACATGAAACCCATAACACAACACGAGAGGATAACCTCCATGAAAAAATACGCTCTGAGCCCGCTCGCCATCGCCATGCTCATGGCGACAGCTGGTGCAGCTAATGCCGCAACAGTTGTCCCCGCTGATCAAGCTTTGAAAAACCAATCTAACTTGATGATGGGCATCACCAGCAAGGCTAGCAGCACAGACTTAATGAATCTGGTTGCCAAAACATCAGTACGTCGTGCTGATGGCCAGGTTAAAACACGCTTCCAACAATACTACAAAGGTATCCCAGTGTGGGGTCACAGTGTGGTTGGTATCAGCACTGCCAATGGTTTAAAAGACATCAGTGGTACGGTAGTGCAAGGTTTGGACATTGATATCGCCAATCCTTCACCGGTACTGAGCGCCAAACAAGCGGTTGCAGCATCACTTGCTAGCAAAAAGGTGCCGGGTGTAACGGCCCAAGCTGAAGTACCGGCAGACAATGCACAGCTGTGGGTGTATATCGATGAGCAAAACGTGGCGCATCTGGTCTATATCAACAACTACGTGGTGTACAAAGGTGCTGAACCAAGCCGTCCATTTAGCATCATCGACGCCAACACCGGCGCAGTGCTGAAGTCATGGGAAGGTATCGCTCATCAAAACGCCACTGGCCCTGGTGGTAACCAAAAAACCGGTCAGTACAACTATGGCACTGACTATGGCTATTTAGATGTTGATGCCAACTGCCGTATGACCAATGCCAACGTTGACACCTACAACTTAAACGGTGGGACTTCAGGTGGTTCAATTCACCAGTTCACTTGTCCAAACAACACAGTCAAAGCTATTAACGGTGCTTATTCACCACTAAACGATGCCCATTATTTTGGTGGCGTGGTGTTTAATCTGTACAAAACCTGGTTTGGCGTGAATCCGTTGAATGTGAAATTGAAAATGCGCGTGCATTATTCCACCAACTATGAAAACGCCTTCTGGGATGGTACTCAGATGACGTTTGGTGACGGTGCTAGCACTTTCTATCCACTGGTGAGCCTGGACGTGACCTCACATGAAGTCAGCCACGGTTTTACTGAGTTCAACTCTGGGCTGGTCTACAGCGGTCAATCAGGTGGTATCAACGAAGCGTTCTCGGATATGGCTGGTGAAGCTGCGGAATACTTCATGAAAGGCAGCAACGACTGGTTAGTCGGCGCTGAGATTTTCAAATCATCAGGTGCATTGCGTTATTTTGATGACCCAACACGTGATGGTCGCTCAATTGGCCATGCTTCAAACTACTACAGTGGCTTAGATGTGCATTTAAGCTCTGGCGTGTACAACAAAGCGTTTTATTTGTTAGCCAACAAAGCCGGCTGGAACACCCGTAAAGCGTTTGAAGTGATGACCATTGCCAACCAATTGTATTGGACTTCAAGTGCGACCTTTAACTCAGCTGCCGATGGTGTGTGTAAAGCGGCTGCGGATAAAGGTTATAGCCAAGCTGACGTTGCAGCGGCCTTCACATCGGTTGGTGTAACAACCACAGCATGTGGCACAGGCGGCGGTGGTGGCGGTGGCACGACTCCAGGTTCAGGTACGCTGAGTAATCTGGCGGCGACCAAAGGCAACTGGACGCGTAACACCATTACGGTGCCAGCTGGTGCAACTCAGTTAGTGGTATCAATCGCTGGTGGTACTGGTGATGCCGACTTGTATGTGAACTTTGGCACAGCGCCAAGCACTACCACCTACAAGTGCCGTCCATACAAAAATGGTAATACTGAAACTTGTACTATCACCAATCCACAAGCCGGTACTTGGCATGTTGGTCTGCGTGCATACTCGACCTTCAGTGGCGTGACTGAGACTTGGTCTTATAAATAAGCCCAGTTGACGACCAAGGCCTGCAATGCAGGCCTTTTTTTGCTGAATTTACGGCACCTAGTTGCAAAGATAGAACCAGATCAAACTGCTTTCGAAAAATTTCAGCATAATTGCAATCGGTTACATTTCTGCGATTTCATGATTTTCAATACGTTATCGTCTTAATGCATTCAGTGGCATTTTCCTAAAGTTGGACCTGAAACAGGTCTTGCTAAACCTGGCTAGACTCCATTAAGCTGCCAAGGTTCAGCGAAATGAGAGTTACTTGCAATTGGGTCAACAGCAACGCTTTATCGCCATCGCCTTGTTAATGTACTTGGGGCTCGCCACCTTGTGGGTGCTGCTGTCGGATCGAGTACTGGAATGGCTGGTCGAGCCCTCTTTATTGATGCAATGGTCATCAATGAAAGGCATGTTGTTTGTGTTGTTGAGTGCGTTGGGATTTGGTTTAACTTTGCGTATGGCAAGCCGATTGCCCGTTGAAGCAACCATAGAACCGCATTTAACCCAACATCCTACCGCTAAATTTACCAACTATTTGAGCGCCTGTTTGTTGGTGCTGATGATGCTGTTGTTCCGGTTGTTATTGCCAGATCCACTCAGTGACCGCCCTATGATGGTGCTACTGCTGTTTCCAGTGATTGTCAGTGCAGTAGCGGGCGGTTTTGGCCCCGGTTTATTTGCCACGGCCTTGGCCGTCGGCATCACCACGGTATTGGTACGTAAGCAGCTGTTTGGTCATGAATTGGCCTTGTATATGCAAATTCAGCTGCTGTTTTTGGCGGTCAACGGCCTCACTGTGAGCTGGTTATGCCATGTACTGCGCCGCTCTGCACTGCGTTATCAACAACAAAAGCGCTTGCTGAAATCGGTGATTGAAGGCACCAATGATGCGATTTTTACCAAAGACCTGGCTGGGCATTATCAATTAGCCAATCAAGCGGCCTGTCAGGCGATGGGGCTGTCGGCGGGGCAAATTCTTGGTCGCACTGATTTAGAGATCTTTCCTGCCACAACGGCCAGTTCCTATATCCAACACGACTTGAAAGTCCGTGAAACCTTAGCCGTATTGCATGTCGACGAAACGCTACAACTGCCCAATGGGCACCAGCGGCATTTTTCGGTCAGCAAAGGGCCTTTGTATGATGCTGATGGCAAGCTTGCTGGTACTTTTGGAATTGCCCGTGACGTCACGTTACTGAAACAAACCCGCGATCAGCTGGAGCGGGTGTTAACTGGTACGGATTTAGCCTACTGGGAATACAATCTATTGTCGCGAGAGCTGCAAGTCAGCCAGCATTGGTGGGTGATGTTAGGGTTTACCGACGCATCCGCACCACTGACCTTGCCCAAGTTATTGCAAATGATCCATCCAGATGATGTCGCCGGGGCCCGACTGGCGATGAAACGGCATGGTTCTGGCGAGACCGCCAGCTTTGATGTGGAAGTGCGCTTGCGTATGGCTACAGGTGACTGGCGTTGGATGGCGATGCGCGGCAAAATCGTCACCTATACCGAACATGGCGAACCATGGTTGATGTCTGGAACCCAGTTGGATGTGCATGAATCGCATCAGCTGGCCGCCGCACACCGCCAAGCCAACGTGGTATTTGAGAACAGCTACGAAGGTATCATGGTGGTTGATGCGCAGGGGCTGATCCAACGCGTCAACCCGGCCTTTTGCCGGATCACTGGGTACAGTGCGGCGGAAGTTGTCGGCCAGCCACCGTCGATAATCAGTTCAGGCCTACATGACAAAGCATTTTATCAAGCCATGTGGCAATCATTACAAATGGTTGGCAGCTGGCGTGGCGAGGTAGTGAATAAACGCAAAGACGGTACTTTTTACAGTGAACTGCTGTCAATCAGTGCAGTGCGCGATGCCAATCAACATATCTTGCAATACATAGGTATTTTTACCGACATCAGCCAGCAAAAGATGCATCAAGCAGAGCTGGAAAAAGTCACCTACTACGACACATTGACGGGACTGCCGAACCGACGTTTGTTGTCGCAACGCTTTGAGCAAGCGTTTGGCCGTGCTGTACAGTTACAACGGCGTTGTGCCGTGTGCTTGTTGGATTTAGACGGCTTTAAAGTCATCAATGACCATTATGGCGCAGCGTTTGGCGATCAAGTGTTGTTGTTAATCAGCCAACAATTACAAGCGGCACTGCGCAGTGGTGACACCCTCGCTCGACTGGGTGGTGACGAATTTGTGATCTTATTAAACGACATGCCAGAACCTAGCGAATGTCATCCGATCATCGAACGGTTACTGGCGGCTGTGGCTAAGCCGCTACAAACCACAGCAGGCGAGTTCTCATTGACCGGTTCGATTGGCGTCAGCCTCTATCCGGACGATAACGCCGACGCGGACACCTTGTTGCGCCACGCCGATAAAGCCATGGTGCAAGCTAAAGAAGCGGGCAAGAACCGGGTTTGCTGGTTCGATCCGACAAATGCACGCAAAGTCGCTGAGCATCAGCTGATGCAAGATCAACTCAACGAAGCCTTAGCCGATAATCAGTTGTTGCTGTATTACCAGCCGAAAGTGGATTTACACACAGGTCACGTGATGGGCGTTGAAGCTTTGATCCGCTGGCAGCATCCGCTACGTGGCTTGTTAGCACCGGCGGCGTTTTTAAGTTACGTCGAAGGCAGCGACTTAGAAATTCCGGTAGGGCGCTGGGTGATGCACCAAGCGGTGGCACAAGCGGCGTTGTGGCATCAACAAGGCCTGCCGGTGCAAGTCAGTATCAACGTGGGCGCCAGTCATTTGCTGACGGAAGGCTTTTGTTTGGAGCTGCGCGACTTATTGCAACAGTACCCGCAGCTGCCGGCTAGCGCAGTTGAGCTAGAGATTTTGGAAAGCACGGCGATCAGCGACATTAGCAAGGCGTCGGAGTTGATCCAACGTTGTCAAAGTTTGGGTGTGCGTTTTGCATTGGATGACTTTGGCACTGGCTATTCATCGCTCACCTATTTGCGCAGCTTGCCGGTACAAACGTTAAAGATTGACCAAAGTTTTGTCCGCGACATGTTAGCCGACCCGGAAGATCTGAATATCGTCGACGGCGTGATCCGTTTGGCGCAAGTGTTTGGCCGCGAAGTGATCGCCGAGGGCGTGGAAACCTTGGCGCACGGCGAGCGTTTGTTGCAACTGGGCTGCAAACTGGCGCAAGGCTATGGTATAGCACGGCCGATGCCGGCCGGTCAGTTCGCCGATTGGGTCGCACAGTGGCATATGCGCCAAGATTGGTTGCAACTCAACGACGCCTCAGGCGAGGCCGCGACTTAGCGCTGGTCTGGGTAACTCGCGACAATCCATTGCGCAGTAGCGATACGATCTTTCAGTGCTTGCACACAAAAACCATCCAATTTGCCGGCGGCGACCATCTGGTCGAGCTCCGCAAACGCCTTGGGCACCGGCCACGGCTGTTTGTATGGTCGCAGGCTGGTTAGCGCGTCAAAAATATCCGCAACGGTAACGATGCGCGCTTCAATCGGTACTTGCTCACCCTTCAGACCACGCGGATAGCCGCTACCATCCAGCATTTCATGGTGACAAGCCACGATATTGCGCATCACTTGCGAATCAGGCAGGTGGTCCAAGCCAAAGTCGCCAATCACTTTGAGCATAATGTCTTCGCCTTTTTGCACATGGGTTTGCATTTCTGCCCGTTCAAGGTCGGTCAAAGGCCCTTGTTTCAGCAGAATTTGGTCGGCGATGCCAATTTTGCCGATGTCGTGTAAAGGTGCGAACAAGTAGATATGCTCGATGGTTTCATCGGATAGCTTGTACGTGCTGGCGACACCTTGTGCAATCAACTGGGCGTAACGCGCCATACGCTCGAGATGCGCGCCAGTCTCAAAGTCGCGTAGATGCGCAAAGTCGCGGGCGACTTGGGCGGAGGCTAAGATGGCCCTAACCGCCGAGAGTTCAGAGGACAGTGCCATGTTGATGAGATTGGAATACAACAACAAATCCCTTTGCACGGCATGACTGAAATAATTTGGTTGGTCTGAATCAAAAAAAATAAACCCTAAAAACTGCCCATTGTCATACATGGGCACGGTAAAAGAGCTTAAATAAGGTTGTTCTAATAACCAATTGGAATGGGCGGCCCCTGCCTGAATGCTTAAAGGGATTTGATCGATAACTCGGCATTGGCCTTGTTGCGCCAGTGCCAGCAAGCTAGGCACTTCGGTCAGTTTTGCTTGATACGCTTGAATGGCATTACCCACGCGTGTGCTGTTAACAAAAGTTTTGAGTAGGTCTGAGGAATGGTCATAAATAGCGCAGGCAATCCGGCAGACTTGCGGTGAGGTTTCCAATAACCGATTGTGAAGCGTGTGCAGTCGCTCACTGACGCTGCCATCGCCTTGGAACAAATGAGTGATTTGTGTTGGAGCTAACGGATCCATAGCGTCCCCAAATTTGCTAAATATCGGTGCACCGTTTAATACTGAGCTGGAACCGGTTAAAAAGCAATCAAAGAGCTTGTGTTGGAACAAACCTAGTATGATTTCCACTACATCTCATTTACAGTATTGGCCGCTTTAAAAGGATGGAGAAAAAGCAATGCGTTACCCAATAACAGCCTTGATGGGTGCTGTGATGCTGGCTGGTTGTGGCGGTGGCTCGTCGGGCGATGCCGCGACAGGTGGAACGACTGTCGCGCCGACATACACGGCGGGCGTCTATAACGACGAAAATCAATACAAGAATTATTGCGCCAGTCCGCGCTCAGGCAAAAGCCCTTACACCGGCGAGACATATCCGGATCGCCAGGGGACCTTGATGCATGAGCAAATGTTCTTGCGGTCTTGGAGTCATCGCACTTACTTGTGGTATCGCGAACTGTCGGATATCAATCCGGCCGGTTATGCCAGTGCAGAGGATTATTTTGACGTATTAAAAACTTCAGGTTTGTCAGAATCTGGTGCGAAAAAAGATAAATATCACTTTAGTGAACCCACCAGTGACTATGAACAAAGCAATGTCAGTCAAGTGGTTGGTGGTTACGGCATCGAGTGGGCGATCCGTGCGACTAAACCTCCTCGCCAAGTGTATGTGGGGTACGCTGAAACGGGTTCACCTGCAGATCTCGCCGGTTTAACACGCGGTGATTTGGTTCTGACGGTCGATGGTGTTGATGTGGTCAATGGTGACACCCAAGCGGTGGTCAATAGCATCAACGCCGGCTTGTTTCCTGCCAAAGTGAATGAAACTCATAGCCTGTCTGTGCGCACACTCGGTGGGGTGACCAAAACAGTGCAACTGCGTTCGGCGGACGTGAACATGCCGTTAGTGCGTAATCGGCAAGTGCTGACGAACAGCAAAGGCGGCAAAGTCGGTTATGTGCAATTTAACGGCTTTAGTGCGCCAGCCCAGGCTGATTTAATCAGTGCTGTGAAGCAGTTTTCGCAACAAGGCGTGCAAGACGTAGTGCTGGACCTACGCTACAACGGCGGTGGTTCATTGGCACTGTCTTCGCAACTTGCCTACATGCTTTCCGGGCCGAACGTGGTGCAAGGTCGTTTGTATAACCGCTTGACCTTTAATGATAAATACCCGAATACCGACCCAGTGACTGGGGAAACGTTGTCGCCAATTCCGTTTTATACCAAAGAGATTGATTACAACGCGGGTAAGTTGTTAAACACCGATTTGCCGACGCTGACCTTGCGTCGTTTGTATGTGCTTACAACTGGTGGCACCTGCTCGGCCAGTGAAGCGCTGGTCAATGGCTTGCGTGGTGTGGATATGGAAGTGCTACTGGTTGGTGAAACTACCTGTGGTAAACCTTATGGTTTTTACCCGACTAGCAACTGTGGCAGGACTTATTACAGCATTCAATTTAAAGGCAGTAATGCCAAAGGTTATGGTGATTTTTTTGATGGTTTAACGCCAGCCACAACCCCTGCGTTAAATGCTGAAGTCAAAGGCTGTAAAGTTACCGACGATTTCAGTCAGCCAGTAGGAAGCATCTCAGAAGGCTTGTTAGCGGGCGCTTTGTATCACAGCGCTAATGGCAGTTGCCCAGTTATGCAACAAGCTGTAGCGCAAGCGACAGAGCTAGCCAGCCCTGTGCCTGCCGTTGGCCTAGGTTTGTCGATTAAGACATCAGCGCGTCCGCTGCAAAATGAAGCAGTGATCCAACCGATCAACTAAGCTTGCAGCCAAAGAAAACGCCGGCAAATGCCGGCGTTTTTTCTGGGTTATTCAGTGCCGCCTGGCAGTGGTTTAACCACAATGATCGGATCGACCTTCTGGTTGCCAACTTTCAGCACATATCGCACGTGACATTCGTCGGCCGCGCCGCCGAGGCTGTTGTCACAAAAATCGGTCAGGTGATTGGCGCGAATGTCACACGAGGTAACTTCGTTTTTGTCATTTAGTTTGCACACGCGCGCCTTGGTTTTTTTGTCACCATCGTCTTTCCCGGCGTCTTCGCTTTCGCCTTTGCGTTTGAGGATCACTTTGCAGCCGTTACTGCAATCCACCGCGCTAAAATCAACCGTAAACAGTGACGAGTCTGCGTCCATTTTTAAGTTGTTTTTAATGCGGCATTTTTTATTTTCTCTCTTGTTTTCAATTGAATAACTGCCATCGATCGTTTTGATTACCTTGATCGCTTGTTGTTCAGACTCTTGATCACAGGAGGCAAAGAGCGGAGCGCTCAACAGCATCGCCATACCTAACACAAACCCAGACATCAGCGTTGTTTTCATTAATGGTCCCTCGTTGTTTGCACTAATTCACGGAAATCCGTGCGGGTGGTTAATGCTTGATAGTCAGGATCAACGGCTATCAAGCTTGCTGGATAGCCAAGGGCGATGGCTTTTTCTAAAGCGACCATCGCCTGATCATACTGCTGTTGTGCGGTGAGCAAACTGGCCCGCACCAACAAGACGTCTGAGTTTTGGCTGTTCTGTTGTTGCGCTGTTTCGGCAAACCGTAAACCGGCGTCAAGGTCGCCGGCAAAATAGGTGAATTTGGCAAGGTAAGCTAACCAGCGGCCACGCGGATTTTTAGCTTCGAGGATGCTGATGGCTTTTGCATAATACAGATCCGCGTCGGCCTTCATATCGAGCTGGCGGTAGGTATCGGCGATATTGCCATTGATCTCTGCGCTGTTGGGGTCGGCCAGCAGCGCGGCTTTGTATAAATCTAAGGCTTGTTGAAAGCGGCCTAGATAATAATAAACACTGGCTAAATTGGTCTGCACCATGGCCGTGGGTTCGATGGCAAGAGCTTGTTGGTAGATGTCCGCCGCTGCTTGCAAATCACCGACTAACAAGTACGCCGAGCCAAGATTGGTGAGGGTGTCGGCGTTATTTGGGGTGAGCTCGACGATCAAGCGCAAATAAGGGATCGCTTGGCGAATTTGGCCGTCACTAAAATAATACATGGCGAGCTGTTGCAGCGCCGGCCAATAGCGGGGCTGAAAATTAATCGCTTGCCGCAGCACTAATTCGGCTTCAAGTGGGCGTTTTAAGCTTTGATAAACGCTGGCTAATAGGCTGTATGCTTCCATCGATTTGCTGTTGTTGCGCAGCACCTCACGCAACAAACTTTCCGCCTCATTCCAGCGTTGTTGCAAGGTGGCAAGACGGGCTTGCAACAAGCGAGCTTGCTCGTCAATGCTATTAAAATCACACAGGCTTAACGCCGCGGGCGGCAGTGGCTGGATTTCTAGCTCGGTTGATAGCAGCAGCGCATCACAGGCGCGCAGATGTGCGGGGAAAAAGGTCGGCGCCGCTTCGTGTAGTTGCTGTAAGCCTTTGCTGGCAAGTTGGATTTGTTCGCGATTTTGTAATTGTTTTGCTTGGTGCAGTTGATAACTCATCTCCAAATATTGGCTGTACAAGCTATCTGTGATGCCGCTGGTCGGCATGGGCACGGCAGACGAAGCAAACCATTGCGACAACAACGGAAATAACGCCGAAATCTGGCTGTAGCTCGGCTGACTAGACCACTGCAATTCCTGCTGATTCAGCACGGTACCTTTGGCGTCTAATAAACGGATCTTCAATGCGATACCGTCATTGGCAGTGGTATGCCGAGTGGCAAATTCCAGCGTTTGGATTTGTGCTGCCGCCGAACCATTTTCAAACAGGTATAAGTTAGTCACTGGAGCAATGACCGCGCCGACTAGCTTGTTAATCTCAAAGCGCAGTGCCGCAGGAACCATTTGTGGTGTTGACTTCCATTTCACTTGTACAAACTTGGCTTCAGGCACATCAACGCGCGGCGGCGCCAACAAGGTGGGCTGTGCAGTTGGTTTAAATAAAAAATAACCTGATGTCGCCGCAGCGGCAACTGACACAGCCATTAGCCAAGGCAGCCAGCGCCGCTTTGTTGTGGCAGCATTAAACACGCTGCCATACGGCAGGTCGCTATCCGCTGTTTTACATACGCGATACAAGTGCAGTGGATGCTCAAAACCATCTAACGTGAATTGTCCGGCACTTTCGACTGGGACTTCGGCTTTGTTCATTGCCAAATACACGGCTTCCGATAAGTAGATTTCAGCTGCCGGGGTGACGGCTTCAATCCGCGCGGCCAGATTCACCGCTTCGCCGAACACGTCATGGCGGGTGATCCGCACTTCACCTAAATGTGCGGCGACACGTATGACGATTTCTTCTTGTTCTGGCTGTTGCTGGTGGTGCATTGCCAGTCGGTCATGCAGTTGCTGGGCGCACAACATGGCATTGGTGGGCGAGCGAAAGGTTAACAACAAGGCATCGCCCATCGATTTGACGATTTGTCCTGAAAATTGACGGATGATCGGCCTTAGCAAACTGGCAAACCGGTCCAGCAAATAGGCATTTTGCTGACGTGACTGTCGATTGGTGGTGGCGGTGTAACCTGCAATGTCGACAAACAGAATGGTCAAATTCTCGGTGCGCACGTCGAAATCCTGCGAGGCAGTCTATGGAACATGAGGGTTCCAATCCAAATAAGGCGAACGGGCGCTTTTATACAACAAGCCCATAGCTGCAGCTTAGACACGAAGTGGTTGTTTTTCCAACAAATTTGACGATGAAAACCCGATAAAGGGACAAGTGTTTCGCCAGTGTAAACAGTTGGTCGGTGACTTGTTGAACTTCGTACTTACCTGCGGAGTTCAAGTTAGTTTGTGGGTTACACCTGTAGTTGACTGAGACGTCTGTGTTAGGCGATTGGGCAGTTTAAGCGAGCATTGGCGGGAGTTGTTGCACTGTCTGGATTGTTTAGGGCAAGAAAAAACGCCAGCAACTGCTGGCGTTGGTGATGTGGCTGCTAGCTCCACTGCGGAATGTGCTACCGCCTAGGCTGCGCTTTTTACAACCAAGGCTGCGACTGGCGCCGTGCCGTTTCATAGGCGTCGATCTGCGGGTTTAACTGCTCGCTGGCGCCGATAAAATCCAGGCCACTTAACAAGCGCTGTTTGATATCTGGGTCAATTTGAAACCCTAACGCGGCATTGTTACCAAGCAAAATCTCTTGGTTGGCCAAGTCGATTTGCCAGTGCTGCGGGCCTTGTTTGCAGCGCGTGAACAAATAGTCGATGTTGGCGGCGCTTAAGCTAATCAATAACATGCCGTTGTTGACGCTGTTATTAAAGAAGATATCGGCAAAACCTTCAGCGATGATCACGTTAAAGCCGTATTGCTGAATGGCCCACGGCGCGTGTTCCCGCGACGAGCCACAACCAAAGTTGCTGCGGGTTAATAAAATCGATGCGCCTTGGTACTGCGCTTCGTTTAACACGAAGTCAGGGTTCGGTTGGCCATCATTTAAATAACGCCAGTCGAAAAACAACGCTTCGGCAAAGCCATCGCGACTGACCGAGGTTAAAAACTGCTTTGGAATAATTTGGTCGGTATCGACGTTGTTTTTATCCAGCGGGCACACCAGACCTTTGGCAAAAATTTCACTCATGATGGCTCCTTATAAACTCGATACGTCAACAAATTTACCGGCGATAGCAGCGGCAGCGGCCATGGCAGGGCTGACTAAATGGGTGCGAGCACCGCGGCCTTGGCGACCTTCAAAGTTGCGATTAGAAGTGGAGGCGCAGCGCTGGCCGGCATCAACGCGGTCATCGTTCATGCCCAAACACATCGAACATCCTGGCTCGCGCCACTCAAACCCTGCGGCTTTAAAGGTATCGGCTAACCCTTCAGCTTCGGCTTGGCGTTTGACCATGCCAGAACCTGGCACCACCAACGCCCGTACGCCTGCCGCCACTTGGCGACCGGCGACCACAGCTGCCGCGGCGCGTAAATCTTCAATCCGGCTGTTGGTGCACGAGCCGATAAACACCACATCAACGGCGACGTCGGATAACTTCTGGCCTGCTGCCAAGCCCATGTATTGCAAGGCGCGACGGGCAGCGTCGGCTTTGATCAGGTCGGTGAAAGCTTCAGGGCCTGGCACCGGTTGGTCGATGGCGATCACTTGCTCTGGACTGGTGCCCCAGGTTACTTGTGGCCGAATATCTTCGCCTTTTAACGTCACTACTTTGTCAAACTCGGCGTCTGCGTCGCTAAACAGCGATTGCCAATAGGCCACAGCGGCGTCCCAATGGGCGTCAGTTGGCGCAAAACGACGGCCTTTCATGTAGGCGATGGTGATGTCATCTGGCGCGATTAAGCCGGCTTTGGCACCCATTTCGATGCTCATATTGCACAGCGTCATGCGGCCTTCCATCGACATAGCGCGAATGGCGTCGCCACAAAACTCGGCCACATAGCCGTTACCGCCGGCAGTGCCTAACACGCCGATAATGGCTAAGATCACATCTTTTGGCGTCACATAGGCCGCTAATTTGCCGGTGATCTCTACTTTTAACGTGCGAGCCCGCTGTTGCGGCAGCGTCTGAGTTGCCAGCACGTGTTCGACTTCCGACGTGCCAATACCAAAGGACAAAGCCCCAAACGCACCGTGGGTGGACGTGTGCGAATCACCGCAAACAATCACCATGCCTGGCTGGGTTAACCCAAGCTCTGGGCCAATCACGTGCACTATGCCTTGGTCCGGGTGATGCAAGTCCAGCAGTTCAATGCCGTTTTCGGCGCAGTTGGCGGCGAGGGCTTCCAGCTGTTTGCGCGAGGTTTCGCCGGCGGCGTCGTAACTACGCACTTGAGTCGAGGTGTTATGGTCCATGGTGGCGAAGGTTAAGTCGGGGCGACGCACCTTGCGCTTGGCCTGACGCAGGCCAGCAAAGGCTTGCGGACTGGTCACTTCGTGAATTAAATGGCGGTCTACAAACAACAGATCCGTGCTGCCGTTTAACGCTCCGACCACATGGCTTTGGTAAATCTTCTGATATAAGGTCTTGCCCATGCTGTGCTCCTTAAGCGGCTTGCTGGCTAACGATGGCGTTGGCGATGGCGTCACCGACGTCTTTGGTGCCAAAACTGGACTCTGGGTTGATGTCGCGCGTGACGATGCCTTGTTCTAAACACTGCTCGACTGCGGCTTCAATGGCGCGCGCCGCCGCTTCTTCGCCACAGCTAAAGCGCAGCAGCAAAGCCAGCGATAGAATTTGCGCCACTGGGTTGGCAATGCCTTTGCCAGCGATATCCGGCGCGCTGCCACCGGCCGGTTCGTATAAGCCAAACCCAGCGCCGTTTAAACTGGCGGATGGCAACAAACCTAAGGAGCCCGCGATCGCGGCTAATTCGTCCGATAAAATGTCGCCGAATAAGTTGTCACACAACAACACGTCAAACTGCTGCGGCGAGCGGATCAGTTGCATCGCCGCGTTGTCGATGTACATATGCTCCAGCGTGACGCTTGGATAGTCTTGGGCGACACGCGTCACCACTTCGCGCCACAACACGCTGGTGGCCAGCACGTTGGCTTTATCAATGGAAGTCACTTTGTTGTGGCGTTTGCTGGCGGCGTCAAACGCCACGCGCGCGATGCGCTCAATTTCCGCCACGCTGTAAGTTTGCGTATCAAAGGCGGCCGTGTCGCTGCGGCCTTTTTCGCCAAAATAAATACCACCGGTCAGCTCGCGCACACACAAGATGTCCATGCCTTTGGAGCTGGTGCGTGGGTGAATAGGTGATAACTCGGCAAAAGCTGGGTAAATTTTGCCTGGGCGTAAGTTGCAGAACAGATCAAAGGTTTTGCGAAGCGGCAATAACGAGGCGCGTTCTGGTTGTTGCGCAGGCGGTAAGCTGGTCCATTTCGGGCCACCGACCGAGCCAAATAAAATCGCGTCGCTGTCGCGGCACAGCGCTAAGGTGCTGGCAGGTAAAGCTTCGCCGTGTGCGTCGATAGCGGCGCCACCGACTAACGCGTCTTGGGTTTGCGCGTTAAAGCCAAAACGCTGCGCGGTCACACGCAGCACTTTTAACGCTTCGGCCATCACTTCGGGGCCGATACCATCGCCGGCTAACACGGCAATTTTGTAGGTTTTCATCGTCTGTTCCACTGGTTTTTATGTTTGATCTTGTGGGCGCTGTGCCTGGTATTTCTAGTGGGCATAGCGCCGAATTTGGTGTGCTGCAAGGCTGCTTGTTGCGGGCAGCCAGCGTGCACGAGTTATTTTTCACCGCCGATTAGCGCATCGCGGCGCGCTTGTTTCACAGCGTCGATGCGTTTGCTGCGTTCAATTAAATTCAGCACGTGCACATACGCCAGCACCGAGGCGCGGACTATGTCGGTGGCTAAACCGGCGCCATGATAACGGCGGCCTTGGTGCTCGATAATGATGTCGACTTGGCCCAAGGCATTTTCACCTTCGCCTTTGGCTTGCAGGTTGTAGTCGACCATCTTGGCGTCTTCCAACTTGGCGATGCGGTGAATGGCTTGAAACGCCGCTTCGACTGGGCCATTGCCGGTGGCCGCTTCGGTGTAGGTGGTGTCGTCGACCATCAAGCCAACCGTGGCGCTCGCCACATGGCCGGTGTGGGTGCTGGAACTTAAGAACGACAACTTAAAGCGTTCGTCGTTGTCTTTTAAGTTTTCGAAAAACACCAAGGCTTCCAAGTCGTAGTCAAACACGCGGCCTTTTTGGTCGGCCAGCGCCAAGAAGGCTTGGTACACTTGGTCTAAGTCGTAATCGTCTTTGCTGTAACCCATTTCGCTTAAGCGATGGGAGATCACAGCGCGGCCCGAACGCGAGGTCAAATTCAGCTCGTTTTGGCGAATACCGACTTGTTCCGGCGACATGATTTCATAGGTGTTTTGCGCTTTTAACACGCCATCTTGGTGAATGCCGGAGCTGTGGGCAAAGGCGTTTTCGCCAACAATCGCTTTGTTGGGCTGAATTGGCATGTGGCAGATTTGGCTGACCAAATGGCTGGAGCGGTAAATTTCGGTGGTTTTGATGTCGGTGTAAAAAGGCAAAAAATCACCGCGAGTTTTGATGATCATCGCCACTTCTTCCAACGAACAGTTGCCTGCGCGCTCGCCGATGCCATTGACGGTACATTCGATTTGCCGCGCACCGGCTTGAATGGCGCTAATGGAGTTCGCCACTGCCAAGCCTAAGTCGTTGTGGCAATGCACCGAAATCCGCGCTTGGTCGATGTTCGGCACCTTGTGCATCAACTGGCTGATGATCTGGCCAAATTCGTTGGGAATGGTGTAGCCGACTGTATCTGGAATATTGATGGTGCTGGCGCCGGCTTTGATGGCGGCTTCGACAATGCGGCACAAGTCGTCAATGGGCGTGCGGCCGGCGTCTTCACAGGAAAATTCCACGTCATCGGTGTAACGGCGCGCATGCTGGATACAAGCGACGGCTTGTTCGGTGGCTTGCGCCAAGGTTTTGCGTAATTTGTATTGCAGGTGCAGCGGCGAGGTGGCGATAAAGGTGTGAATACGGCGGCGTTCGGCGTCTTTTAACGCCTCGCCACAGGCGTCGATGTCGGCAAACACCGCGCGCGACAAGCCGCAAATGATCGGCCCTTTGACACTTTGGGCAATCGCCTGCACCGAGGCGAAATCGCCAGGTGATGACACCGGAAAACCGACTTCCATGACATCGACGTTCAAGCGAGCGATCGCATGCGCCAACTGGATTTTTTGCTTGTGACTTAAGCTGGCACGCAGGGCTTGTTCGCCGTCACGTAACGTGGTGTCGAAGATCCAGATTTTGTCGTTTGCGCTGCTCATATGTTGTTCCTCGTTGCTGATTTTTTCACCTGTCAGGCCTTGAGGTAACAAAAAACCCCGGCCTAAGCTCGGGGTTTTTTTGCTGGATTTTGCTTAACGCAGATTTACCAATGCACCAAACCCCGAGGTCCTTTGAGGAGCACGAGGAGGTTGAGAAGAATGGTAGCGGCGTTCAACTTGTTCATTTTTTGAATCTGTTGTTTTCTTTAGTTTTTATTTATCCAGCACCGCGATTTCAAATCGTTTCGTACTGGTGATTTTTTATTAGTACCACGGCATTTTTGGAAATGCAACAGTATAGATGGCTAAAACTTTACGACTTTGGTCGGGTGAATAACTAACCGATTGATTTTATAGATAGATTTCTAGATGGCTAATTTGTCGCGCCGCAGCTTTATGCTGGACTTTTTCGAGCTGGTCTAGCAATAGGCAAGTAGCCATGCATCACTGCCGCTGAGGTGTCTTAAGCGGTGGGTGAATGGACGCGATAAGATAGCCGAGTGTGACTATGTCGAAACCTGCCGCAAACAGCAAAATAACCAATAACAACAGTGTTTTAAGTAAATATGAAGCAGAAACAACAGGAAGATAAATGGTGCCCGGGGCCGGACTTGAACCGGCACGGGGTTACCCCCGAGGGATTTTAAATCCCTTGTGTCTACCGATTTCACCACCCGGGCAGGATAGGATGTAGACGCGATGCGTGGGCAGGATTCTAGCGAGCCTTTTTCAGCCTGTCACTTATTTTATTGTGCAAATGAGCCGGAATAGGTTTGGTTGGCTTTTATTTCGCCAGTCGCGGCCATCGATGGCGAGATCAGGGCAAATTTGCCTGATCAAAAGTGTGTAATTCGCTAGACTACAAGGTTAAATCGGGTTCGCATGGCCACAGTTTGTTGGGTGCCGCGCTCCATAGGTGCTGCACAAACTGCGTGCTGTCTACACGCAATGCCAAAGGGTGCGCGTGTATTGTTGACCTGAACCCGCACACCACCAACGTATTAGGGATCGCTCATGCCGTTTTATTCTGCTGATTTTATTAAAGAAATGCCAAAGTCGGACCTGCATCTGCACCTCGATGGCAGTTTGCGGCTGGATTCGCTGATCGAGATGGCGCGCAGCAGCAAGATCCAGTTGCCGTCCGACACAGTGCAAGGCATGCATGAGCTGGTATTCAAAGAACGTTATGCCAATTTGGGCGAGTATTTACACGGCTTTCAATACACCTGTGCTGTGCTGCGCGACCTAGAGCATTTGGAGCGGGCCGCTTATGAACTGGCCATCGACAATCAAAACGAAGGCGTCAATTACATCGAAGTGCGGTTTGCGCCGCAGTTGTTGATGGACGTGTCGCGTGGTATCGATTTTGACCGCGTCATGCACACGGTCAATAACGGCCTGAAACGCGCCATGCAAGAATACAATGCGCGGCCTGAGATCCAACAAGGTGACAAGCCGCCGTTTGCATACGGCATTATCAACTGCGCGATGCGGATGTTCTCGGGCAAAGGTTTTTCGCCTTATTACACCAACTTATTCCAATTGATGCGTGATTTCGAGCCGATGCAGGTGATCAAACTGGCGGCGATGGAATTGGTGCGCGCCAGCGTGCGGTTGCGAGATGACGAAGGTGTGCCCATTGTTGCGCTAGATTTAGCCGGTCAAGAATCCGGCTACCCAGCGCATAATTTCAAAGAAGTGTATGAATTTGCCCATCAGCATTTTTTACTAAAAACTCTGCATGCCGGCGAGGCATATGGTGCGGAGTCGGTGTTTGAGGCCATCACTGAATGTTATGCCGACCGCATCGGCCATGGCTATTCGATGTTTATCCCTGAGATGATCAAAGACCCAACCATAACCGACAAAGCCCGTTATATCCGTGAGTTGGCGTCTTATATTGCGGACAAGCGGATCGCGATTGAAGTCTGTTTGACGTCCAACATTCAAACCAACCCGGCAATCACCGATATCAAACAGCATAAATTCAAAGACATGCTGGAAAACCGCATCGCCACTGTTATTTGCACCGACAACCGCTTGGTCTCTAACACCAGCGTTTCGCAGGAATATCAGCTGGCGCTGGAGAATTTCGACATTCCCTTAAAGCGGCTGAAAGACATGGTGGCGTATGGCTTTAAGAAAAGCTTTTTCCCTGGCAGCTACGTCGAAAAACGTCTGTATGCCAAGCAATGCTTGGAATACTTCGACAAGGTAGCGCGCAAATACGGGTTTATATATTAAACAGCAGCCCTGTGAAGTGTCGGTCAAGCCGTCTGCTTTGACCATCTAGCCACAGTCGTGACACTTTTACGGTGGACGGCTGTGCCTTCCTGCCACGCCACCGCGAGTTTCTTCAACAACCCAGCCCAAATGCTGGGTTGTTCGTTTTTGTTTTCTCACCAGCTATTCGGCGCTTTGTGTAGCAAAACTACAACAGTGCAACTTATTGAAATACATAGAAAATTTTAATTATTCGCCTGGCTTGGCAGATCTGTCGCAAAAAAGATACAGTCTAAGTTATTGATATATATAAATAATATTTTTAGGTGACTTTGGCTGTTGCCAATTAGCGACAGCTTTGAAAGGTAGCAGGGCTTAGTTTTGGTAACTGAGTGACACTACGAAAATTAAAATCAATAAAAACAATGAGATAGATAAGTAATTTAAAGTTGGCACGCAAACTGCTTTAACTCTGGCATGCAGGTAAATAACGCAAGTGATACTCGGAGTTCCACTTCCGTTTTTTACCTGAAACCCTAGGTTCAAAGTTTAGAGCCGGATGATGTAACCCGGCAAATGAGGTGCAATATGGACACATTTTTAATCGCTGCAGTCGCTTTTTTCGTGGTTAACGCTTTAGTGTTCGTCGCTTATTTACGCAAGATTGATGTTAACGGTGATGCCGTGCGCAAGTTGGAAAAAGATCAATTCACCGCTGCTTACAACCGTCAATCGGCGAAAGCTCGCAAAGCGCGTTCTTCAGCGGCAACAGCCAACGCGTAATCCACGAAACTTCTGAAAAACCGGCTCCCAGCCGGTTTTTTTATGTCCGTCATTTGGCATGTCAGCCATTAATTCTTCACGAAACCATTCAAAAGTTATTTATAAGTTTCGATGCTTGATGTTATTGTTAATTTAACGTGATTTTTCTAGCGAGTGAAAATGGTGGTGATACTTCGATATTCCGTGCTCGGCGCCAGTTTATTGTTGGCGCTGAGCGGTTGTGGCGGTGGTTCTGGCGGGGCAGAAAAGGTCAATCAGCCGCCGGTCGTCGGGGCGAGTAGTTTTAGCCTCAATGAAGACGAGAGCACAAGTCAGCGACTGCAGGCCACTGATGCCGACCAAGATGCGCTGACCTTCAGCTTGGTCTCTACTGCTGCTGCCCATGGCACCGTTGAGTTGCAAAGCAACGGCAGTTTTACCTACAAACCAGACGCCAACTACCACGGCAGCGCAAGTTTTACCTTTAAAGTGTCCGATGGCCACCACACGGCGGTGGAACAAAGCTGTCAGTTGACCATTACGCCAGTGAATGATGCGCCGACCATGCAAGTCAGTGGTCTGCCTGCCACATTAGACAGCGGTGCTACTTATACCTTGCAAGTGCAACTGAATGACGTGGACGGTGATGCAGTGACGCTGCGCAGCACCAGCGCTATCGCCGCCGTGCAAACCGATGGCACTACACAGCGCTTACAGGTACAAACAGTGGCTGCAGCAACGGCGGGCCAGCTGCGATTGGTAGCTGATGACGGGCATGGTGGTCAAGCCAGTTTTCAAAAAGATCTGTTAGTCACGCCCATCAACAACACCGGCTTGGGCCGCACTTTGCAAGGCAACCCGAGCCTACGCAAATTAAACTTGGTGATTGTTGGCGACGGCTTTGCCGCAGATGAGCAACAAAAACTGCGGGATGCCGCCTTAAAGTTTGCCAAAGAAATGTTCACCAGCCCAGAAATCGGCGCCCATCAACTTGGTTGGAATTTGCATGTGCTGGATGCCATCTCGCCAGAAAGTGGCGTTGATGACCCTGCCAATAATATCAGTCGCAATAGTCTGTTTGATGGCCATTTTAACTGCTCGAATATTGACCGTTTGTTCTGCGTCGATGACGCCAAAGTGTTTGCCTACGTCGCCAAACATTTTCCGAATTACGACTATGTGTTAGTGCTTGGCAATAGCACCAAATATGGTGGCGCCGGCGGCTCACTTGCCACTTTTACCATGAACGAAGCGGCCCCTTTAGTGGCGATCCATGAACTTGGTCACGCCTTTGCCGGCCTAGCCGACGAGTATGTTGACGATGCATCGGCGCCATTTTATTTACCTTATTATTGCGAAGGCTGTTACCCCAATGTCACGCGTGAAACGGACCTGAGCAAAGTCAGTTGGCGGCATTGGTTTGTCGATCCGAACCAAGTGCCTACTCAGCCAGGGCAAGCGGGAGTTGGCTTGTTTGAAGGTTCGTATTACCACAGCAAAGGTTTTTACCGCCCACTAAGCGACAGCTTTATGCGCACGTTAGGCGCCCCGGTGGGCAGTATTAACGGCGAAGCGTGGGCGGATAGTTTGTATCAAACCATCGGTATGGCAACCGATATCACGCCGGCGGCGGGCACAGTTAATCATCCAAAAGGTCAAGATCAGCAATACCGACTGATGTTGACGGTGGGCGTCACGCAGCAACAGATCCGCTGGTGGTTAAATGGCCAAGTCCAACCGCAATGGGACAACCAGTCGCAGGTGACGGTCGGTGCCGCGCTGCAAACCAATTATCAACTGACTGCAGAAATTCGCGATGTGACCGGTGTCCTGCGCCATCCAACTAAAATCAAACAAGAGGTAACTTGGCATGTTCAGTTGCAATAACTTTTTGTCGTGGGCGGGACTGGCCGCGGCATTGTGCTTCGGGCAAGCGGCGATAGCCGGCGAGCGCTGGCAACTGACCTTTCAGTTTGTCGGGCAACAGATCGAATTAGTGGATGCGGTAGCGCTCGGCGATAACGGTCGTGCGTCCAATGCGGCCTCGCAGCAAACCACGACGCCGCCACATGGACAAGCACAACTGCAACTGCGTAGTGGTAAAGGAAAACTTCTGCGTAGCCAAGCGTTTGCCGACCCTCGGCTCGTGCGGGTGCCTATGCTGCCTGGACAAGCGTCGGCGCATCAACAGGTACTTCGCAACGAAGGGCGCTTTGTGGTGGTGACTGATGCATTGCCAACAGCTAGCGAATTGACCTTGCAATGGCCGGAATTACAAACCAGCGACGGACATAGCCCAGCCATGCAAAGCCAAGTGTCCTTGCAAAGCTTTGCGCAGCAGCTGCAGTTGCAGCAATAAGTTGTCAAACCGGCGCTGCTTCGGCGACACAGCAAAACAGCAAGGGCGACTGCAGGTTCGGTTATCGACAAGACAGAACGCGCAGCTGCGTGTCAGTTGAACACCCAGAAATAACTGTAAGCCCCGCCGCTGATTTCCGTTATGATGACCACAGACTCGGTGACCGAGCTGTGGTTTTTTTCTTGGTTCAGCGTTAACCTCGCCCTGATTTTTGTTGTGGAGTGCATGCATGCGAAGTCCAATTCAGCCCGCATCCTTGCGTCAATTTATCCTGTTAAGTTTCTTTTTAGCCTTGATCCCGCTCACTGTGCTGCTGTGGCAAAGTTATCGCTCCTTGTCCAACATCAGTAAATACGCGGTGGCCGAAGCACAAGCCTCGGTGGCAAGCGTCAAGCTAGCAGAAAACATGCAAAACGTGGTGGTGGATATCGAGCGGTCCGTGCGGCAGTTTTCGATTTTACGCACCGAAGCGCTCAGTCAATTGGCGCAAAGCCATATGCAGAACTATCTGCAAATGCTCGCGCGTGTATGCGAAGACCTAGATGCGCCGCTACTTTGCCAAGAACAGCAACAGGATACGCAACTTTTACAGCAGCAGTTTGAGCAAAGCAGTAACGATGAATTATCCCCGTTGCTGTTACAAATCCGGCAGCAGCAGCTGCAACTGACCGAACAAATCTGGCAACGCTTAGAACAGCGCTTGCAGAACCAACAGAACTTTGTGGTCGATGCGCAAAGCCAACTGGCGTGGCAAACTGTGGCGCTGGTGGTGTTGACCTTGATTTTGGTGTTGTGGGCGTCCGGGCGCATCGCGTCACCAATTAAACAATTGGATACGATGATTCGCGCCATCGGCCAAGCCAGCCATCATTTCCCGCAAGAAAAAGTCCATGGCCCGATTGAATTAACCGAACTCGGCGAGCAGTTGCGCTGGTTGGCGCAACGCTTACAACAGCTGGAAGCGTTGCGGCTCATTTTGTTACGTCATGCCTCGCATGAACTTAAAACGCCACTGTCGAGTATTCGTGAAGGCTGCGCCTTGCTCAGTGAACAGTTGGTGGGGCCGCTTAACCCGCAACAAATGGAAGTGGTGTCATTGCTTAATGGCAGTGCCGACCGGCTTAGTCAATTGACCGAACAGTTACTGGATTACAACCGTTTGTTACAGCAAGCGAAGCCCGAATTTGCTTGGCACGATAGTCAGCAGCTGTTTGAGAGTTGTTTCGCCGACCACGCCTTGTCGCTGCAGCAGCGCCAGCAATACGTCAAACTAGATTGTCAGTTGCCGCGTATCTATACCGATGCCATGTTGTTTCGTCGCATCATGGACAATTTGATCAACAACGCGCAGGCATACGGCGGGCAGGGCAGTCCAGTTTGGGTTATATTGCGGCAACATGAGTCGTTTATGCTGCTGGATGTTGCCAACAATGGCACACCGATCCCGCCGGAATTGCGGGCGAAATTGTTTGAACCATTTACTCGTGGTAAAACACCACGTTTTGACGCCGTGCAAGGCTCGGGGCTTGGACTCTCTATTGTGTCTGATTGTGCCCGCCTGCTCGGTGGTATGGCGGAGATTGTCGACGTGAATTACGCCGACGTCTGTATTCGGATCCGCTTACCGATCGCTGAGGAAGCATCATGAGAATAGTGACCCTGACTGGGGTGTGCTGGTTATTGAGCGCCTGTGCGGGTAGTTCAGGCCCGTTGCCGGTCATCTTAAAACCAAAACCGGAACCGACCAAAGTGGTCGAGATCCCCAAACTGCCGGTAGTGCCGGCTAAGCCCGTACTTGCTATTGCCGACGATGCGAGCACGTTAACGGCGTGGCAAAATTTCCGTACCGACTTACTGGCGATGAGTGCTGCGCAGCGCGATGCGCTGAGTAAATCCCTTGGCAAAGCCGACAATCCAGTATCCAGCCTGCAAAGTATGTTGTTGCGTATGCACCCGGAAGCGGGTTACGCGGTGCGCTTAAAAGCACAAAGCCAACTGGCAGAATTATTGCCTAAGTTGCCGTCCGGTTTAGCCGCGTTGTTGCGCTGGGATTTGGCCTACAACCAACGGTTGTTGGAATCTGAATCGGCAGTAAAAGCCCTGACACGTCTGAATAGTCAGCAAGACGACAATGTTGAAAAGCTGCAAAAGCAAAACGATGATCTGCAAAAGAAAATCGAAGCCTTAACCCAAATTGAAGCCAAGTTAGGCTCAGGCGGGGGTTAACATGCCAGGCAATAACGCACGATTATTATTGGTAGATGACGACCCCAGCTTATTGCGTTTGATGACGCTACGCCTCGAAGGCGAAGGTTATCAAGTCATTTCCGCCGATTGCGCCGAAACGGCGCTCACCCTTTTGGCTAAACAGCCGGTCGATGTGGTCTTGAGTGACCTGCGCATGCCGGGCCTTGATGGCATGGCGCTATTTGATGAAATAGCCAAACGCAGCCCAGGGTTACCCGTGGTGCTGATGACGGCGCACGGTTCTATTCCTGAAGCCGTGGCAGCCACCCAACGCGGTGTGTTTGGGTTTCTCACCAAACCCTTGAATAACCAAGAACTGCGCGACATTTTGCAAAAAGCCGTGCATTCCTCGCATGTACCTAGTCAAGACGAATGGCGCCAAGCGATTGTCACGCGCAGTAAAACCATGGAATCGGTGCTGGAACAAGCGTACCGCGTGGCGCAGCGCGACGTTAGTGTGCTGATCACCGGCGCCAGCGGCACCGGCAAAGAGTTATTGGCCAATGCGATTCACCAAGCCAGCCCTCGCGCGCGTCGCGCTTTTGTCGCGATTAACTGCGGTGCCTTGCCAGAACATCTGTTGGAATCTGAACTGTTTGGTCATGCCAAAGGCGCGTTTACCGGCGCCGTGACTGAACACGCTGGTTTGTTCCGGGAAGCCGATGGCGGCACCTTGTTTCTCGATGAAATTGGCGATATGCCGATGCCGCTGCAAGTCAAATTATTGCGCGCCTTGCAGGAGCGGCAAATTCGCCCTGTCGGCAGTGCTAAGTCCATTCCTATCGACGTGCGTGTCATTTCAGCGACACACCGCGATTTAAAACAAGCGATGCAAGAACAAAGCTTCCGTGAAGACTTGTATTACCGCTTAAATGTGGTGAATTTGCAGCTGCCAAGTTTGCGCGAACGTGCCGAAGACATCCCATTACTAGCGCGTCATGTGCTGCAACAAAGTGGCGAGCGTCACGGTGTGCAGGTCACGCGTTTTTCAGAAGACGCCATGCAAGCCCTTGTCACCGCCCAATGGCCTGGCAATGTGCGCCAGCTGGTCAACGTGGTGGAACAATGCGTGGCGCTAACCAACAGCCCGGTTATTAGCCTAGCCTTAGTGCAACAAGCCTTGGCGCAAAACCGCGGCTTTTGGCCGACGCTCAGCGAGGCGCGCGATCAGTTCGAACGGCAATATTTGGTGCGGGTGTTAAAAATGGCTGAAGGCAATGTCACACGCGCCGCTGAACTGGCTGGTCGTAATCGCACCGACTTCCATAAGCTTTTGAAAAAACACGAACTAAATGCAGCGCAGGTGTCTGAACAAGACGACCTGTCTGACTAATCAGCATGATAGAGATTTGGTATGCACGATAATTTTGAAGTTGAACCCGCGGTATTGCGGGCGAAAATCACCGGCGAAACAGCGCGTATTGCATGGCAAGACTTGCAACGCTTTTATGCCGCCGGCTCGGTGATTGAAGTTGACCATGCGGTTGATTTAATCGACGTCGCTTATGCCTTTGCCACCGATGCAAAAGAGCAAGTGGCCCACTGGTTGTCCGCTGCGCAAATCCGTAAAGTAGAGCCAGCTGTCGCTCAACACTGGTACGATACCCATCAAGAATTGTGGGCGGTGGTTGTCTCGCCGTGGGTGTTGGTGCAACATCGTCCTGTGCACTAACAACTATCGCTTATCACTAACTGACCTGTACCCACTCAATAAATAACAACGAAGGTTCTTATGTTAAAGCTCGACATCCCGACCAATATGGATTACTTGCGGGAGCAATATAATTTAGATCGCCGCTTGAATGTGTTGGACATTTGGCAACGCGAATCCGCGCAAACTCTCGCCGAAGCGCTAGGCACTAAGACGCCATTTAGCAATGCATTTTTCATCGACAATGCACCGCAATTGCTGGCAGACGGTGAACTGCGCAGTTTGCCGCCAGAGCAACAACAACAGATCCACAGCAAAATTTACCAAAATGCCAGTAATGGCGTGGGTTACTTGTATGGTACGCATCGTATTGATCGTCGTCCTGAAATTTCACCAACCACGCCGAATGTGTTAGTGGAAGCGCATCAGTTGTTAAACAGCGAAGTGATGATGAATTTCATCCGTGAGCTGACGGGTTATGACGATATCAAATATGCATCAGCGCAAGGTACTCGTTATATTCCGGGGAATTTTTTAACGCGGCATAACGACATTGTTGAAGCCGAAGGCCGCCGTGTGGCGTTTGTGATGGGCTTTACGCCGCAATGGCACCCAGATTGGGGTGGCAATTTGCAGTTCTATCAAGACAATGGTTTAGCGAAAAACGCCTGGATGCCGATGTTCAATAACATGGCGTTGTTTGACGTCAAGCACGCGCATGCCGTGACATTCGTCGCTCCTTTTGCCCGGGCGATCCGTTATTCCATCACCGGCTGGTTCCGCGCCAACCCACCGGCTTAATCGGCTGTGGCATTGAAGCAAAAAAAAGAGGGGAGCCAAGGCTCCCCTTAATATTTACTGCAGAACAGACTAAACAGTAACGCCGTGCTGAACAGGTTACTCACTACCGTGGAGATGCCTCCTTTCCAATACACCGGGCAAGATCGGTGCCGTCATCCTTGACTGAATTCACTGTAGCGTGATTTTTGTTTAAATGCAAACAATTCTCATTTAGAATTTGGGGCAATGCTGCGCGTTCAACTCAAAAAGGGGATAAGCATGTGGATCTGGCTGCTGTTGTTTATGGTGCTCCCAACCTTGCTGTATTGTGCTATTGATTATGCCTTGTATCGCGATACCGATTGGCGCGTGCAGTTGCTGGGGCTTGGCTTGTTGTTGATTTGTGTCGGCTGGACGGCGAGTTTTGCCATTACAACACCAGCAGTCAGCTAAAATTCAGCTTCAGCTGGCAATTTGTAAGAAATTTTCTTGCATTTATCTTTCGCGCGCATAAAATAACTTTCGAATCGAAACATAAGTCGAAATTAGAAGCAGCTGGAGCCGCCTGATGAACAAACGCAACACCCAACAACGCCGCCGCGCTATTCTCGATTTACTCGATGCGCAAGGTGAAGTCAGTGTTGATGAGTTGGCGCAGCGTTTTGATACCTCTGAAGTGACCATTCGTAAAGACCTAACGGCCTTGGAAGACAACGGTTTGTTGCTTCGTCGCTACGGCGGCGCCGTGCAGTTGCCGCACGAATTAATCCATGACCATGCCCCAGAACGCATTTCCGAGCGCAAACAAGCCTTGGCAAAAGCTGCGGCGGGCTTGATAAAAGACCACTACCGCATCATCTTAGATAGCGGGAGCACCACAGCGGCCTTGTTGCCGGAGTTATCGGCCAAACAAGGCTTAGTGGTGATGACGAATTCGTTATACATCGCCAACAGCTTGCGCGAGTTGGAAAACGAACCGAAATTGTTGATGACTGGCGGCAGCTGGGACGCACAATCCGAATCGTTTCAGGGCCAACTGGCCGAGCAAGTGCTGCGCGCGTATGACTTCGACCAGCTGTTTATCGGCGCCGATGGCATCGATTTGCAGCGCGGCACCACCACCTTTAATGAACTTACCAGCTTAAGCCGTGTGATGGCCGAGGTGGCGCGTGAAGTGGTGGTGATGGTCGAATCTGAGAAGATCGGCCGCAAAATCCATAATTTAGAACTGCCGTGGACGATGATAAAAATATTGGTAACCGACGATCAGTTACCCGACACGGCAAAACAGCAAATAGAACAGCACGGCGTCAAAGTGATTTGCGCCAGCGTGCATGAACAAACAACGACGGAGTAATTATGTGTGGAATCGTAGGCGCAGTCGCGCAGCGTGACGTGGTCGATATTCTGGTTGAAGGCTTACGCCGCCTTGAATACCGTGGCTATGACTCAGCCGGTGTCGCGCTGTTGGCAGGCCCAGGTGAGTACAGCCGCGTGCGTCGCGTTGGTAAAGTCAAAGAATTAGCCGACGCTATCAAGCAAACACCAACGCCAGGCGGCACAGGTATCGCGCACACCCGTTGGGCAACCCATGGCGAACCGTCTGAGCGTAACGCGCATCCACACGTGTCTGATCGCATTTCTGTGGTGCACAACGGCATCATCGAAAACCACGGCCCGCTGCGTGAAATGTTAAAAGGCAAAGGCTATGTGTTTAATTCAGACACTGACACCGAAGTCATCGCGCATTTAGTTGAAGAAGAATTTAAAGCGTCAGGTTCACTGCTCAAAGCCGTGCAAAACGCTGTTAAACAATTCTCAGGCGCCTACGGCACTGTGTTGATGGACAAACAAGACCCAAGCCGTTTAGTGGTAGCGCGTTCAGGCAGCCCGCTGGTGATTGGTTTTGGTATTGGTGAAAACTTTATCGCGTCCGACCAATTAGCGCTGTTGCCGGTCACGCGCCGTTTTATGTTCTTAGAAGAAGGCGATGTAGCCGAAATTACCCGTCACAGCGTCAGCGTCTATGACCGTCACGGCAACCCAGTTGAGCGCACCATCACCGAATCGACCGTCAGCTACGACGCCGGTGACAAAGGCCAATACCGCCACTTTATGCTCAAAGAAATCTACGAACAGCCACACGCGATTTTAAACACGCTGGAAGGCCGTTTAGGCAATGAATCCGTGTTGGATGAAACCTTCGGTAATGGCGCAGCCGAGCTGTTTAAGAAAGTCCGTCACGTGCAAATCGTTGCCTGCGGTACCTCGTATCACTCAGGCATGGTTGCGCGTTATTGGTTAGAGTCGCTGGGCGGCATTTCCTGTAACGTCGAAATCGCCTCAGAATTCCGTTACCGCAAATCGTATGTGCAACCTGGTTCATTGTTAGTCAGCATTTCGCAATCGGGCGAAACCGCTGATACTTTGGCCGCCCTGCGTTTAGCCAAAGAAAACGGCTATATCGGTAGCTTAACCATTTGTAACGTTGCTGGCTCATCGCTGGTGCGTGAATCTGACCTCGCTTTCATGACACGCGCCGGTGCAGAAATTGGTGTGGCATCCACCAAAGCTTTCACCACACAGCTGGTTGGTTTAGCAATGTTGACGCTGGCGATTGGTAAGTACAATGGCTTGACCGCTGCGCAACAAAAAGAAATGGTTGATGCGCTGAAATCACTGCCAGCCAAACTGGAAGCGACGCTGGCGATGGCGCCAAGCATCGAAGTGCTGGCGACTGAGTTCGCCGACAAGCATCACTCGTTGTTCTTAGGTCGTGGCGATCAATACCCAATCGCCATGGAAGGTGCGTTGAAATTAAAAGAAATCTCCTACATTCACGCCGAAGCCTATGCTGCAGGTGAGTTAAAACACGGCCCATTGGCGCTGATTGACGCTGACATGCCGATCATCGTGGTGGCACCAAACAACGACTTGCTGGAAAAATTACAATCCAACGTTGAAGAAGTGCGCGCCCGTGGCGGTATCCTGTACGTGTTCGCCGACCAAGACGCACACTTTAAATCAGACGCCACTCAACGCGTGTTAAACGTGCCACACGTGCACCCGCTGATCGCACCAATCGTCTACACAGTGCCACTGCAACTGCTGAGCTACTACGTCGCCATCATCAAAGGCACCGACGTCGACCAGCCCCGCAACTTGGCGAAGTCAGTTACTGTGGAATAACCAACATCCTTGTGATGTGGAACTTGTGGGATGAAAATAAAGATTCACCCCACAACTAGTTTCATCTAAAGGGCTCCCAAGATTTGGAGCCTTTTTTATTTCGATGTAGGAATGGAACAAATACTTATTATTACCAAAGTTTAACTTGGGAGGCAGAACCAAATTTGTACAGCGAAACTGTTAGTTGACGTGCCATTATTGGCTATTGGAATAGGTCTGCTTCTTTCAACGTCGCGAGGGGCAAAACAAACAGCAATCTAACGCTCGTCGGTTAAATCCGATACTGGATTGGACAACAAAGGCCAAGTCTCGGGGCCATCTGCATCAACCTCAGGCGGCAACAAAGGATTGTGGAGTCGAAACACGCGGCGTTGTTCTAGCTGTAGCGCCTCGATGTCTTTGGCGAAATACTTGGCAAACAGCGTGTCAAAACGACCATCAGCCAGCGCTTGTTTCAGGCCATCCAGTAAGGCGTCAGCCAGTGCTGGGTTATCTTTCGCCACGTAGAAATAGGTGGCGGTCGGGTAATACAACAGGATATAGGGGTCAATTGTTAGGTGTAATTGAGGCCGTTTTTCCAGTTCTTGCCGGGCTTCCACGACGGCAAGTGGGAAATAGTCGATGCGGCCTTTTTCCAGCATCAAAAACAGATTGTCCGCTTGATCAGTGGTTTCAACCATCAGCTGATTGGCTTCTAAAATCGTGCGGTCACTCCAACTAGCAAGCTGGCCGGCGCGGTATGTCTCTAAGCGTTGAAGACTATGTAACGATTTGAATTGATGTTGTTTATCTGCGGCAACTAACGCAACGCGATAACCATTGAGCCCGCGCAAAATCGAAAAAGGCACAGCGCGATAATTGGCGAGTCGCTCCTTCGAAGCGCTGCCAAACATGATATCAATGCCCTGGTGGGCGTTCATCAGATCAAAAGCGCGTTGTTTGGGAATGTTCAAGCCGGACGCTGCTAACTGATAACCTTGTCCTTTGGGATAACTGAGCGCTAACTGCATCAGCTCCACATAATAATCCACACGTGCATCACCGGCGTATCGCACCAGCTGGCTAGACGCGTTCGCAGCGTGGCTCGCAGCCGACCAACCAATGCAGCAACTGATCACGACGATTTGCTTGGCCAGATTAGTGAGAAGATCAAAGACGACTGCTAACAAAACGAGAACCACCATCTGCCTGACACGGGTCAGGGCGAGTTATGTGTAAACCGATTATGTCGAAAAAACCTAGGGCTGCCTAGCACTGTTCTGCCAGCAATTGCCGTAAATAATCGCCATAGGGTGTGTTGCCATAAAAATCAGCACGTTGCTGTAGCTGCGCTAACGTCAGCCAACCTTGTTGCCAAGCAATTTCTTCTAAGCAGGCAATTTTCAGCCCTTGCCGATGTTCAATGGTTTGCACAAACAAACTGGCTTCTAACAAGGATTCTGGCGTGCCAGTATCGAGCCAAGCAAAGCCGCGACCGAGTGTTTCAACCTGCAGTTGTTGTTCAGCCAAATACCGGTTGTTGAGGTCAGTGATTTCCAATTCGCCACGTGCTGAGGGCTGCAATTGCTTGGCTTTTGTGACCACGCTATTGTCATAACAATACAGGCCAGTAACCGCGTAGGACGACGGGGCTTTTGTAGGTTTTTCAATAATTTGTTGCACTTTGCCATCGGCGCTAAATGCCACAACGCCGTAACGCTCAGGGTGTTTGACCGGGCAGGCGAAGATGGTCGCCCCCTGCGGGCGTTGGCAGGCCCGCGCTAATGCTTCCCGAAAATGCGCGCCATAAAACAAGTTATCGCCAAGCACTAAAGTCACAGGGCCATCGCCAATAAAGGTCTCCCCCAACAAGATGGCTTGCGCAATGCCGCCCGGGTGCGCTTGTAGTTGATACTGGATGGTTAACCCAAACGCCGAGCCGTCGCCAAACACCCGGCGAAATGCCGCTTCGTCATGCGGTGTGCAAATCAGCAACACATCGCGAATACCGGCGAGCATCAACACCGACAGTGGGTAGAAAATCATCGGTTTATCGTAAAGCGGCAAGAGCTGCTTACTGACGCCAAGCGTCAGCGGAAACAAACGACTACCGGTGCCGCCGGCTAAAATGATGCCTTTCATGCGTTGTCCTCGCGCTGCTGACGTTGCAGGTAAAATTCGATGGTGCTGGCGATGCCGTCATCCCATGCAATACGCGGTTTCCAGCCGAGTTGGCGCAGTTTTTGGCTGTCGATAGCGTAACGTCGATCGTGCCCAAGGCGGTCTGGCACATGGGTGATGAGCGTCGTAAACGACGCTATTCCTGAGGGTTTTTCGGCAAGTTGCAGGTCTAGATAACGGCAGATTTGGGTCACTAAGTCCAGGTTCGTGCGTGGATTATCTGCGCCAATGTTGTAGCGCTCGCCAATCTGGCCATGCTGGCGTATCCAGAGCAGCGCCGCCACATGATCGTCAACATGCAACCAGTCTCGTTGTTGCAAGCCATCGCCATAAATAGGCAGTGGTTCACCGGCCAGCGCTTTTGTTACTAGCAGCGGAATAAGTTTTTCTGGATATTGCCAAGGGCCGTAATTGTTACTGCAATGGCTCATCATCACTGGTAGGCCATAAGTTCGATGCCAGGCATGTACCAAGTGATCACTGCTGGCTTTTGCGGCTGAATAGGGGCTGCTCGGGGCATAACCATGTTGTTCTGTCGCCATGTGCTCGCTGCCCGCTAAATCACCGTAGACTTCGTCAGTGGAAACATGGAAAAAACAAAAATCAGTGTTGCTTGGGCGCTGCTGCCAATACAGTCGCGCCGCTTCCAGTAGTTCAAAGGTGCCAACTATATTGGTCTGGATAAACGCTGCGGGCCCCGCGATCGAGCGATCGACATGGCTTTCTGCGGCTAGGTGAAACACCGTATCCGGTTGAAAACGCGCAAATAATTGCGCGAGCATCGGCCCATCACAGATATCCCCAACCACCAGTTCGACTGCAGCTTGCTCGAGACATGCAGCAAGCGACGCGGGTTGTGCTGCATACGTCAGTGCATCGAGCACCAAAATTTGTCGCGTTGGATCGGCAGCGAGCTGTTTGACCAACGCTGAGCCGATAAAACCGGCGCCACCTGTCACGAGCACTTTTTTCATTGCGAGTTTCAATCAACAAACATGGGGAATTCATAAGGATACCGCATTTTCGTCACCGACTCGCGCTGTCGCTTTGTCGGTTTTTTTATGCAGAAAGTTGATTGTTTATAAATTGTAAATTATAGGTTATTCGTTGTTGTTAATTTTGAGTTAAGTTTCAAGTCAAATTTCAGAAGTGCAGTCACCGAGGCTGCTGCAGTGGCTCGGCATCCAGTTGTTAAGGGATCAACAATTAATGGAGTTCTGCCAATGGGATCGCACGGAATTGCAAAAGGTATTCGCCGGGTTAGCCGGTTGTTGTGTTGTTTTACTCTGCCGGTGATGGCGCAGACAGCTAACCCACAGTGGTTAAACATATCGCCGGTACAGGTGGCAGATCAGTCAGCGCCTGCGGTGACGCCAAGCGGCTCAACATCGATGGCCACCTTTGCGCTGCCAGCCGAAGGTGGCGTCGACAATGGGCAAGCGAGTTATCAAATCCCGCTGCAGATAGCGCCGGGCCGAGCGGGGATGCAGCCGAAATTGTCATTGAACTATGGCTCGCAAGGCGGCAACGGGGTTGTTGGAGTTGGCTGGAGTTTTAATGGTGGGGCAGGGCTTAGTCGCTGTGCGCCGACGTTTGAACAAGATGAAGTTCGTGACAAAGTTACCAAGGTTCGCGCTGTCACAGGCAATCCAAGCACAGACCGCCTCTGTCTGAACGGCTCGCGTCTGATGGTGGTTAGCGGCAACTACAACGAATCAGGTGCGGTTTACCGCACTGAGTTGGATAGTTTGGTGCGGGTTACGCAGCAAGGTTTTATCAATGATGCCAATGTCAGCTTTGTGGCGGAATTCCCCGATGGGCGAAAAGTGTTTTTTGGCAATACCGCAGATAGTCGAGTCAAAGGTGATGACAGCGATGCGCTGGTGCTGTCGTGGCTGGTTAGCAAAGAGCTGGATGTTACTGGTAACAACGCCATTGATTATGTGTATGGCAACAGCGGCCATGGCGAAGTGTTGTTGCAGAGCATCTATTACACCGGCAACGGTACTGCTCGGGGGGAGCAACAAGTGCAATTAAGCTATGAAGCGCGCCCTGACATTCATTTTGGGTACAATTTAGGCTCACGGTATAACACGACCAAGCGCTTGAAAGCTATTACCGTTAGTTCTGCCTTGGCCAGTGGCAGCCGAAGTTATGTGCTGGATTACCAACAAAGCCAACACAGCGGCCGTAGCTTATTGAGAAGCGTCAGGTACTGCGTGGGCAGCGACTGCAGTGCGCCGCAACAATTTAACTGGAGTGATGCCAAAGGGGCTATTGTCACAGACGCCCTGAAGTTTGCCGGACGAGCAGAGTTGGCGGGCGCCAAATGGCTGTGGCAAATCGCGCCTTTTGGTGACCTCGATGGTGATGGCGCAATTGATTTTAAAGCGAAGCACACCAACGCCGAGCAAGGTGTGCTGAGTGATAACCTGTTCGACAGTAACATGAATTGTTATCAGCGATATCATGGCATGGAATGCCCTATGATTGACGCAGATGTCGATGGGCTTATGGATCCGATCAACTGGAAAAACGGCACCCTTACCATTCGGCTTTCAAGCAGTGCAAATGACTTTTCGACAGGGCTCCCATTTAATGGTTTTTTTGGCTCTGATGGTTCAGCAAACACCGCAGATCGTATTGAATCGACGGCGGATTTTAATGGTGACGGTTTTCCGGATCTGTTGTTGTACAACTACGTTGCGCCAGTTTCTACTTGGACTCTTTACACCAATACACGCGATCGGAGCAGGCCGTTTTCGAGCAGCATTAAAGTGGTGATCCGCGCCGAGGCAGATCGCTCACTAATTGGGCAAACCATCCGTCCGGGTCCGCTGTTAGATGCAGGGGATCTCAACGGCGATGGATTGCCGGATTTAGTTGCAATGATGCCTGCACCAGGAAAACTTGGCGCAACTAAAGCTCAGTTGATCCAACAGCTGTTCTTCTCCAACCCCACACTCCCCGGTTTGTTCTCGACTAAAAACCCAGATTTACCCGGTGTGGTCTATGCCGGTGATGACTACTATGTGTTTCAGCGGTTAGTGGATGTCAACGGCGATAGCGCCAGTGACGTGATCAGTTTGCAGATGGAGCAAGGTACTGTTCGACTCGGATATCAATTAAATAACGGCAAAGGTGAATTTACGCCGTGGCGGGCTTTTGGCGGAAATTTTGACTTGCCCCTGCGTCAGCACTCGATCGAAGTGGTTCCTGGTGAAGCTGCGACCGTGCACAGCGCTAAGTTCAGTAATATGCCTGTGGTCGATTCCAACCTCGATGGGCGGCCTGAGTTAATGCTACCTAGTGCACGCGTCGTCACAGGGTGCGCGACAGTTGGTTTTCCCGGCTCCCCAGGCATCATCAAAAAGCTCTGCGGCGACGAACTCTATGATGCTGTGCTTTATAAGGTAAATCAGATCCCGTCTTTTCCGATAGATAGTGAATATCTCGATGATTCGGTGTACCAATTTAATGCAGTCTCGATGGTGCCGCAGGCCGATGGCAGTTACAACTTAGTGGAGCGGGCCACTGCATATTATGGTTCGGCGACTCAATCGAGCTTTATCGACGCGTTTGGCGATGGTCAGCTCGATTTAGTGACGGCGTATGGACCAAGAGCTGCAGGAAAGATCAATACATCAAGTATTGACCAAGCTACCGCCATTTGGCCCGTTAGCTCGTGGGGCAATGCGTGGGGCGCATATATCTCGAGAAACTATGGCAGCGGCGATGGCGCGACCACCGCAGACTACCAGGCGGTCGATTTGCTGATCGGCGCAAGTAATGGCTTGGGGCAACAGCATCAATGGCAATACAAACCACTGACTACTGGTATTTCTAGCGCTGGACAAAAGCGTCTTTATTGCGTGGCAGAAAGTGCTTTAGGTGAAACGACCGAGTGTGCAGATCCAAAAAAACGCACAACCGACGGTAACAACATCAACTTCGCTTCAAGCATGTATGTCGTGCAAAGTTATAAGGCTCCATCTGGCCAAAAAGATCCTGTAGAAACACAATATGCATATCGTGGCGCTATGTTTAATGTGGGCGGCCGCGGTTTTACTGGTTTTCAGCTGTTGCTGGAAAAAGACATGCAACGTGGCCTGCTTTCCCAACAACGGTTCTTGCAAAAATTCCCAATCACTGGGTTGTTACAAAGTGAAAACGTCTCACTGAACAGTATTTTGTTGAGACACACGACAAACGAATGGTCAGATAACACAGCGCATGCTCAAAGTGCAGTTCGCTCAAAATTTGTATACCTAAATACTCTTACCCGCAGTCGTACGGATATTTTCGATACCACTGGCACTGCGCTGGCGATCGACGAACATTGGCCAGAAAACGTTGATCAGTATGACAATGCAAAACACCAATATGTGCGTCATACCGACAAAGTTGATGGTGTCGATATTGTCTACAAATCTGTGACTACCACCACGTTCGCGCCAGATGAAAGCAAATGGTGGTTAGATAAAGCAAGTTCTGTGGATACTACGACGCAATTAATGCAAAACACGTGGCAGAACATACTCAGTGACGGCGCTTATCCAATCCCAATTTATTCGTTGTCAAAGACAGTCATTGTTGACAGTTGGAACTTGGCACGGCAGCCGCTTACTGTGCTAACCAAAGCTAGCAATAGCAACTGCAAATTAAATACCACGAATCAATTTAACAACTTTGGTCTGCTCACTGCGGTCACTTCACAATCTTCAGGGTGTGGGGGCACTCAGTCCCGCACTGTCACCACGAGTTACACTAAAAATGGCACTACGCCGGCGGCGGACGGCTATGTACCGCTACAAGTGACCAACTCGCTGGGCCACGCTTCGGTCACTAATTTTGACATGCTGACAGGGCAGCCAACCCGAACAAGCATGCCAAATGGTGTGGTGCAAACGGTAACTTACGACAATGCCGGCCGGCCGCTTAGCAAATCACAGACCGGGATGCCGACCCAATTCATTCGCTATGTGTCGCCACAATCCAGCAGCAACAATCCAAGCCAAAGTGTCAACCCAGCCGTGTTGCTGGTCCGCACCAGTGCGGCAGGTTCGCCTGTCTCTGAAGCCTTTATCGATAGTTTAGGTCGAACCACGCGCACTGCCGTACAAGGCTTTGATGGGCAATATATTTATACCGATGTGACGATGGACCAACTTGGTCGCCCTCTGTTAAGCACTGAACCTTATGTGGGCACGCCGGATGCAGTCACTGAATTTGGCGACTATGACAGCCTAGATCGTCCTGGCTGGCGTCGTATCCCAAATGGCAGGCCCTCAGGCTTGGTGTCAAGCTATCGGTATGAAGGACTAAAAACTTTTATCAATGTTGAAGGTCGCGAGATGTCCCGCACCTATGGCACGCAAAAGTACCTGTACGAAACCGTCGATGCCAATGGCAATAGTAACCGCTTTGCATACGATGGCGCTGGGAACCCGTTGGTGATCCAAGATGCAAAAGGCAAGCAAATCAAAGCTAGCTACAACGGTTTTGGGGTCAAAACTAAAGTGGATGACCCCAACCAAGGCGTATCAAATTTTACCTACAACGCTTTTGGTGAACTGCTAAGCAGCACTGATGCAAACGGAGTAATCACAACCCTAGGTTACGATGCCTTAGGCCGTGTCACGTCGAAGCAAATCAGTGGCGGCGCGGCGCCAGGCACTCATTCTTTCCTGTACGATACGAAAAAAGTGGGGTTACTCAGTCAGTCGAGTGCCAACGGCGTCACCAAGAGTTACACCTATAACGCTGCGCTGCAACCGCTGACCGAAACGACACAGATCGATGGCACCTCACGTACCGTAACGTACCAGTACGACAGCGTGTTAGGTCGCCTAAAAGGCTTGCAATATCCCAATGGTTTGACCATTGCCAATGATTACAACGCCTATGGTTATCTGCAAAAAATCAAAAATGCTGCGACCGGATACACCTATCGTGATATCACGGCGATGGACGCCGAAGGCCATGTCACTGACGCGCAGCTGGCGCATGGGCAAATTCAAAGTCAAACCCGCTACAACAGCAGCGGCAGCATGTTGTACACCCAAGCCAGCAGCCCTGTGCTTGGCGTGTTCCACAACATTGGGTACACCAGCTACGACAGCTTCATGAACCCATTGGCAGAAACCAACTACGCCACCAATGAGACGCAAAGCTACAGCTACGACAGCATGAACCGCTTGACGAGCTACAGCCTCGCCAAAACAGGTTACAACCCAGTCAACGTCGGTTATGCCTACGACGCGACCGGCAACTTCTTGTACAAGTCGGATTTTAGTAAAGCCGTCAGTGGCGCCTACCAATACGGCGGTGATGCGGCATGCCTTGCCAGTCAAAACGCCGGCCCTAATGCGGTCTGTCGCCTAACCAAAGTCAATGGCAGCGTGGTAACGTACAACTACGACAAACGCGGCAATATGCTTTCTGGCGATGGCCTGACCAACGTCAAATACGACAGCACTGACAAACCGACCTTGCTGGATGGCCGTGGTGCAACGAGCTCATTTGTTTATGACGCCGCTGGCGAGCGCAGTAAACAAATCCGCACCGCGGCTAGTAAAACCACCACGACCTATTATGTTGGTAAATTATTCGAAGCAGATACCGATGGCGCCTGGCGTGCTTACATCGGTGATGTGGCGATTATGGCCTATAGCCCTGAAACTTCGACTACCTTGCAATTTACTTTGCGTGACCGTTTGGGTAGTGCAACTACCATTGCCGACCACAACGGCATGGTGGTGAGTCGCCGCTTCTTCGATCCGTTTGGCAAAACAGGTGCAGTGACACAAGAAACGCCGACTAAAATAGTGTCGTTTAGTAACAAATTCGGCGACTTACAGTCGACCAACCGGAACCGCCGCGGCTTTACCGACCACGAGCATTTGGACGAGCAAGGCCTTATTCACATGAACGGCCGCGTCTACGACCAAAACTTAGGCCGGTTTATGAGTGTCGATCCGTTTATTCAATCACCAAAATCGACTCAAAGTGTCAATGGCTATAGTTATGTGATGAATAACCCTATGGCGGGGACAGATCCGACGGGGTATACGGTCAATCCAGCTGAGTGTTCTGTCAAACGAGATTGCTCACTCGACCAAAGTGGCGGCGATTTTACGTTCGGTACGCGCGGAAAGGGCGGTCATCTACCACCACCGATGGAAGTTAGGTTTTCAACTCCTGATGACGGTAAGACGATAAAAGTTAAAATAAATGGCGGTACCCGCGCCCAACAAATCGCAAAAGCCCGCGAGCTAAAGCAGCTGGTTCAAGAGGGCAAGTTGACAGTCTCAAATGGAGGAGCAAAAAGTGATACAGGGGGGCAAGCAGATCAATCTCCTAAATTACCGGTTGAGTCTAACAATAATACATCTGAGGAAAACACTAATGATGGTAACGAAAGGCAAAATGGTGGTAATGAAACTCAACCAACAGAAACTAGCATGACTGTAGATGATGTTATTGCTCAAGTGCAATCGGAGTATCCTCTTGCAAAAATACGTATTACAGGCAGGGCTAGAACTACAAATAGACAAGCAGAATTGATGGCCGACAGACTAATAGCCAGCAAAGATGAATTTTTAAGTGTATATGCAAATCGTCCACATATAACTGAAATGATAAACTGGCAATCAGCAAACCCAAATGCTACAAGAGATGAAATGGTTGAAGCTTTTAATGATATTATTGTAAGAGCAATATCAAATGGAGCAGTAGTTTCTAATCACTTATCAAATACAGCAAGAGACATCTCGGTTCCTCGGGGAGATACTGAACAAGTAAACGAAATTGAAGACAGATTTAATGAACTAGGAGTTTCGATTATTAGAGAGCCTAATGCGCCGGCTGGAGCCCATTGGCACGTGGATTTTTAGGAGAGGATATGTCTATAAATTTGATAAAAACATTAATTTTTACATCTGTTTTTACGATAGATATTTCAATAGCGTCAGCTTCAGGAACATCATTATTACCGCAAAATAGGGTGAATATAAATTGTGATCCCGGTAGTAATCAGGCATTCATGATAAAATCTGTATGTTATTCATTTTTGACGAAAGAAGCAGCTAAAAAACTTGATTTTTCGATATCGAGTGAACTAGAAACATCTAGTTTCGTTTTTGAAGCCAAAGTTGACCTTGGTAAAAATAAAACGATGGAATATTTAAGGGTTGGTTATTTTTCAGATGCTGGGAAAAATGGTAGATTCTTAATGATTGCTAGTGACCAAGAATTCAAAAATGTACTAAAAATTTTCCATAGATATGATGGAGATGTATTTAGCGCTCTTAGTGTAAAAGAATCAGCGGTGAGCTGGTACTTTTGTATGAATTGTGCTGATAAAGAAGATGTAGTTTTTTCGAATGGAAGTTTCTTCTTAGAGTAGGATAATTATAAAAGTTAGAGCATGAGTTTTTGTTATTGTTCTTTTTTTTGTTTGGTAGTCGAGATTTTTTTCACAGAAGACATCTCTAAACATTCTAACTACATTAATGAAATGCTCAAATATTGGCCAGTTGTAGTTCAATAAACATTTGTAAACTGGCCTTGAGCTAAGCCCAAGGTGCAATTGGATATCTTTTCGAAACCGCATGTATGGTTAATTAATCTAAAAACCTTAACCTGAAGTGGTTTGAACGCATTGCATCACAGGCGGAATTTTTGCGCCGGTTGGCAGCTTGTTATAAGCAGAGTACACCACGGTCTCGGTAGACCCGCTTTAGTTAGGCACATACTTTTTTGCTGTATATGGTGGTGTGGTGCCTCAGAGTATGCATTCCACTTAGCGAATGGGCGAACAGCTATAGAGTGGCGAACCACATGCAGCTCATCTCTTCACGGTGTACATATATAAGAAGTAGCTATCGTGGTATGTTGTACCTAAAGGTGGGCGGTCGCTGCTGGTTGTTCGCGCTCGGGAACTTGCCTTAAAAAGATGGGACTCTGTTGCAGTCCCGAGAGATCCTACAAAGATCTAGCCAGATCGTTCAGGAAACCAGCAAAACAAACTAGTTTGCTGAAAAAACAACCGAACGATCA
>DMYW01000031.1 GCA_003482455.1 Rheinheimera sp.
AAAACGTTTGTAAGCTCATCCGTCAACGGGTGAAAGACCAAGTCGAATTAGTCGAACAGTTCGCACTGACACTATATGGGCGCGTCGCGACCGAAGATTTGATCGGTCGCACTGACAGTGATTTGTATGGTGCGGCGCTTAGCTTATGGCAGACCTTTAATGGTCATGCTGGCGACGAAGCAAAAATCCGCGTCTTTAATCCAGAAATTGCTAAACATGGTTGGGAATCAAAACACACTATTGTGGAGTTGGTTCTTAAAGACAGCCCGTTCCTCGTCGATTCATTGCGTATTGCTTTAAATCGTTGTGGGATCACTGCTCACTTAATGCTGCATCATCCGTTGCAGACATTCCGTGACGCACAAAACAATATCGTCGAGTTCCATAAACTTGGGACTAAAGCGAATCCAACCACAAAACAAACAGTATTCCATATCGAAGTTGATCGGATGACCGATAAAGCATCGATGGAAAATCTAGTTGCTGAACTCGAATCTGTGATGCAAGACGTGTCACTAGCCGTACAAGATTGGCAGCCAACCCTACACAAGCTGCAACAAGTCATCGCGGAACTTAATAAGTTTACTGGCAAGGCCAGCGCAGCACAGCGCCAACAAGCACTAGATTTTTTGAACTGGTTAGTGGATGACAATTTTACGTTATTGGGTTATCGCCAATACCGTATGGTGCCAATCCAGGGCGACTACAAAATTGAAGGTATCGCTGATTCATCACTTGGTCTGATGCGCCGTTCAACCGCGCGTGATTTGGTGTTAAGTGAATTGCCTAATGTTGCACGTAAACAAGCGTTATCAGACGACTTGTTGATCTTAACTAAGACTAATCAAAAGTCGCGCGTACATCGCCCTGCATATATCGATTATGTCGGTATTAAACGTTTTGATGAACAGGGAAACGTTGTTGGTGAAGATCGTTTTATCGGCCTGTATTCGTCCTCGCTGTACAACAATAGTGCTGCCGATATTCCCTTGCTGAAAGACAAAGTCGCGCAAGTAATGGAATTGTCAGGCTTTGCCCATGGAACACACGCGTACAAAGCGTTACTCAACATCTTAGAAACTTATCCCCGAGATGAGCTGATCCAAGCGGATGTTAACGAGTTGTCAGATGTCGCCAACGGTGTGTTGCAAATGCAAGAACGTGACATGACACGTTTATTTATGCGCAAGGACGCTTTTGGTCGCTACGTCTCCGCGATGGTCTACGTACCACGCGAACGCTACAACACTCAGTTACGCAGAGAAACACAACAGATCCTGCAGGGCTTTTTAGGCACTTCAGAGCCAGTTGAATTTACAACCTATTTCTCGGAATCCGTGCTAGCACGTACCCACTATTTGGTGCGGGTCCCAGACAGCAATATCGAGTTCAACGTGAAAGAAATTGAACAAAATTTAGTTGAAGCAGCAAGAACATGGGAAGACAAACTGTCTACAGCATTGGTTGGTAACTTCGGTGAATTAAAAGGCCGTGAGTTGTCTGCCAAATACGTAAATGCTTTCCCGCGCTCATACAAAGAAGAAATGTTACCAAGCGATGCAATGGTTGATATTGCTAAGCTGGAAGCATTGAGCGACGAACACCCACTGGAAATGCTGTTCTACCGCCCGCAAGAAGAATCAGCCGAAAGTAATGCAGTTCGGTTGAATCTGTTCCACAAAGATAAGCCAATCCACCTGTCGGATGTGCTGCCAATGTTGGAAAACTTTGGCCTGCGCGTCATTGGTGAAACACCTTATTGCGTACGTTGTCCAGATGGCTCGGTCAGCTGGGTGTTGAACTTCACGATGGAATTAAACGGCAAGATGCTGCTGGATTTTGAAGTGGCGCAACAGTTGTTCCAAGAATCATTCGCCAAGGTATGGCGTGGCGACTTGGAAGACGACGGTTTTAACCGTTTGATTTTAGGCGCTGGTTTAACAGGGCGCGAAGCTTCTTTACTGCGCGCTTTTGCCAAATACAAGCGGCAGATCGGTGGTACATTCAGCCAAGCTTATGTGGAATCAACCTTTGGTCGCTATCCAAAACTGGCTAACTTGTTAGTCAAATTGTTCAATCAAAAATTTGATCCAACAAATACAGCAGCACTAGAAACCATTAAAGCCACTGAAGCTGAAATATTGGCGCAGTTAGAGCACGTTTCGAATCTTGATGATGACCGGATAGTGCGTCGTTTCTTGGCCATTATCCAAGCGATGGTTCGTACGAACTATTTCCAACCAGCGAAAGACGGTTCTATCAAACCTTATATTTCATTTAAGGTTCGTCCTTCGCAGATCCCTGACATGCCACTGCCATTGCCTGCATTTGAGATCTTCGTTTATTCACCACGTGTGGAAGGTGTGCATTTACGCGGTGGTAAGGTCGCTCGTGGTGGTTTGCGTTGGTCAGACCGTCGAGAAGACTTCCGTACCGAAGTGCTAGGCCTTGTGAAAGCTCAACAAGTGAAAAACACAGTGATCGTGCCTGTGGGTGCAAAAGGTGGTTTCGTTTGTAAGAAGTTACCTACGACCGGCGGTCGCGAAGCTTGGTTGAACGAAGGTAAAGAGTGTTATCGCACCTTTATCCGTGGCTTATTGGATATCACAGACAATATAGTTGCTGGGGCTATCGTCGCACCTAAATCGGTTGTTCGGTTGGATGAAGATGACCCGTATCTGGTTGTTGCCGCAGATAAAGGCACGGCAACCTTCTCTGATATCGCGAACGCAATTTCTTTAGAATACAACCACTGGTTAGGTGATGCGTTTGCATCAGGTGGTTCAAACGGTTACGACCATAAAGGTATGGGTATTACAGCCCGTGGTGGTTGGGAGTCTGTTAAACGTCACTTCCGCGAAGTTGGTGTAGACTGCCAAAGCACTGATTTTACTTGTGTCGGTATTGGTGACATGGCGGGCGACGTCTTTGGTAACGGTATGTTGTTGTCTAAACATATCCGCCTGCAAGTCGCGTTCAACCACATGCATATCTTTGTTGACCCAAATCCAAATGCCGCACGTTCATTTGAAGAACGTGATCGGATGTTCCGTTTGCCAACGTCGACATGGGATGACTACAACAAGGAATTGATTTCCGAAGGTGGTGGTGTATTCCTGCGTAGCGCGAAGTCCATCAAGTTGACACCGGAAATGCAAACTATGCTGGGTACGGACGCTGTAACCTTAACACCAAACGAATTTATCCGTGCTGCACTGATGATGCCGGTCGACCTGATTTGGAACGGTGGTATAGGTACTTATGTCAAGGCCAGCGATGAGACGCATGCGGAAGTCGGTGATCGCGCATCTGAACCACTGCGTGTAAACGGTAAAGACGTCAAAGCTAAAATCATCGGTGAAGGCGGTAACTTGGGTACCACGCAACGTGGCCGTATTGAGTACGCACAACATGGTGGTCGCATCAATACCGACTTTATTGACAACGTTGGTGGCGTAGACTGTTCAGATAACGAAGTGAACATCAAAATTCTGCTCAACGCGTTAGTTGCGAGTGGCGATTTGACGTTGAAACAACGTAACGAATTGTTGTCTAACATGACCAACGACGTGGCCGACATCGTTATCAATGATTGTTATCGTCAAACGCAGAGTATTTCAGTGTCTATGTTGCTGGGCGCTGATCAATTGAAAGAGTACACACGCTTTATCCACGCGTTGGAAAAAGACGGCAAGTTGAATCGTGAGTTGGAGTTCTTACCAACAGACGAACAGTTAGCTGAACGCATGGCAAAAGGCCAAGGTTTGACCCGCCCAGAGATGGCAATTTTGACCGCTTACGGCAAGATGGTGTTGAAAGAACAACTGGTGTTGCCAGAAATTTTTGAAAATGTTTATTTCAAGAAATTCTTGTTTGGTGCATTCCCTGAAGTTCTGCAACAACAATTCGCAGCTCAAATGGAAAACCACCCACTGAAGGCTGAAATCATCGCGACTAAATTGGCTAACTTATTAGTCAACGATATGGGTGCAAACTTTACCCACCGCATGATGGAAGAAACGGGCTCGACAGTTGCTGAAGTCGCGATCTCTTATGCGATTGCCCGCGAACTGTTTGATGTTGAAGCGGTATGGGGTCAATTAAACGAGCTGGACACAACAATTCCAGGTCAATTACAGACACGCTTGTTGTTCCAAATTCGTCGCACTATGCGCCGTGTCACTCGCTGGTTCTTGCGTCATCGCAATAAGGCGTTAAACATAGCTCAGACTATTGAGTTCTTTAAACCAGCCTTTGCCGTGATTTCTGAAAACATGCATAAGCTATTGGCCTCGCAAGAAGCAGCACAGTTGGTTGCTAATGAACAGCAGTTGGTCGAGCAGGGCGTCCCGCTAACCGTTGCACGTTATATGGCTCATTTGAGTACCGTGTTCTCGGTCATGGACATTGCGCAAGTTGCAGATGCAGAAAAAGCAGACTTGTTATTGGTCGCAGAAACTTACTTCAAGTTAGGTGATCGGTTAGATCTGCACTGGTTCTTGGAGCAAATTACCGCACAACCAGTGACAAACCACTGGCAAGCGTTGGCTCGTGCTTCCTATCGTGAAGAGCTGGATTGGCAACAACGCGCACTGTCACAAGTTGTGGTGCGCAGTAGTGTCGGTGCAACCGACGCAGAGGCGACTATCGGCAAGTGGATTTCAGCAAACGATGCAGTCCTGTCGCGTTGGCGCTTAATGCTTGCTGAGTTCAAAACAACGAAGAGTCACGAATTTGCCAAGTTCTCTGTGGCACTGCGTGAATTGATGTTATTAAGCCATCATTGCGACGTGCAATAACCTAAGATAAAGGCAAGTTTGCCGACTTAAGGTTTTGACAGGTAAAATGCCCCGGTTCGCCGGGGTATTTTTTTAAGGAATCCAAATGTTCTACTCGCTCGCCCGTAATGCCATGTTTATGGCTGATGCAGAAAAATCACATCACTTTGCCCTTGGCAGTATGAAGTTACTCCAACACACACCTATGTCATTGTTATGGCGCCAGCAAGTAGCAAGCAAACCAGTCACAGTTGCAGGGATCCGCTTTGACAACCCACTAGGGTTAGCTGCGGGACTGGACAAAAACGGCGATTGTATCGATGCGTTTGGACAAATGGGTTTTGGTTTTGTCGAAGTCGGGACAGTGACGCCACGACCACAGCCAGGAAATGACAAACCGCGTTTGTTTCGTTTGCCGCAAGCAAATGCCATCATTAACCGCATGGGTTTTAATAATAAAGGCGTTGATTACTTAGTTGAAAACGTCAAACGTGCGCAATATAAAGGTGTGTTGGGTATTAATATTGGTAAAAACAAAGACACACCAAATGAGCAAGGCAAAGATGATTATGTCGCTTGTATGCGTAAGGTCTACGCGCATGCAACCTATATCACGGTGAATATCTCATCGCCAAATACGCCTGGTTTACGTGACCTGCAATTCGGTGAGGCGTTGGACGACTTGTTGCAAAGCGTCAAAAACGAACAACTTGATTTGCAGGCTCAATACGATAAATACGTCCCGGTTTTTGTCAAAATAGCGCCCGATATGGATCTCGTGGCGGTTGAACAAGTCGCCGACACCTTGTTGCGTTGTAAAATGGATGGCGCTATTGCTACCAATACCACATTGGATAAATCAGCGGTCGCGCAGCTGCGTTATGGTCAGGAAATGGGTGGATTAAGCGGTGACCCAGTTCGCAACAAAAGCACTACGGTGATCCAGCAATTACGCCACGCGGTTGGGGCAGATTTTCCAATCATTGGGGTTGGCGGGATCAGTGACGCTGCTTCTGCGCAAGAGAAGTTAGCCGCAGGTGCCAACTTGTTGCAGGTGTACACAGGCTTTATTTATCAGGGGCCAGCCTTAGTCAAAACGATCGTCGACAGCTTATAACGATCCGTGATCGATCAGATCTGGTCAGAACAAATTGATATTTCCCCGTGAGATCAGTGCATTACATAATGCATTGACTCAAAGGAGATTCAATATGCTTCAGGCACGTACAGATTGGCAATGGCAATCACATCAAGGTCAATTAGAGCTTCGTGGCTCGGGCGTACGTCATGTCACGCCGTTTGCCGTTAAAGCAGGCTGGCATGCACCTTTTACAGTGGATGAAGTCGAGCAGTTTGAATTTTTCCAGCAGTGTTTATCGCACTATTTCCAAGACCAAGCATCGGTCGTTGCGGCGTCGATTGATGCGCTTGCTGGCTGCAAGCAAACATGGCCTGCATGCCGCGGTTTTTGGTTCGATTACCTGCAATCTGGCGATGTTGCTGTTGGTCAACTGATGCAGTTATGTGGCCAAATGCCGGCAACAACCTTAGTGATTGGTTGCAGTGATGTGAATGCTTTAGTGTTGCTGCTGCATCCAATTACGACGTTACAAGGCAAGCAACTAAGCCATGGCCAGTTGGTGCAGGTGCCGTTTAACCGATTACGTCCCGTTCCAGCACCTTCACATGTGCTAACGCCAAGTTTTCAACAGACTGCTTAACTGGTCAGATGTCGCAGCTTTTGCTTAGAATTTCAGCAGACGTCGAAGCCAGTGTCTGGTCATAGCCAATTAAAACAGCGACAATGCCAGATTATTTTCTGATCCCTGTGAGTATTGACGTTGAACGCGCTGAATTTTGATGACATCCGCCCATACAATGACGATGAAGTTCCGGCGGCAATTGAACAGCTGATCCAAGACCCAGAATTCCTTGATGCCATCATTCAATATCGGTTGGGTGTATCAGGCCTCGTTGGACGTCTGCTCAAACCTATAGTGACTTGGGCGCTGCGCCGCAAGTTACAAAAATTCAAAACGGTGCAACAAGTCCAACAGCATGTGGCTGTGTTTCTCGCTCAGTCATTGAAACGAACTTCGACAGGCGTGACGTGGTCAGGCATCGAAAAGCTTGATCCAAGCCTGAGTTATTTGTTCATCTGTAACCATCGCGACATCGCTATGGATCCCGCGCTGGTGAACTGGTGTTTGCATCGTAATGGTTTTTCAACTTGTCGCATTGCAATTGGTGACAACCTTTTGAAGAAAGCCTGCGTCACTGTACTGATGCGGTTGAACAAAAGCTTTATAGTTCGTCGCTCTGCCAAGGGGCCGCGGGAAATGCTCAAAGCGTTTAATCAGCTGTCCGCCTATATCTCTCATTCGTTAGCTGAAGGCGAAAACATTTGGATCGCCCAAAAAGAAGGGCGCGCGAAAGATGGCAACGACGTCACGGATCCGGCAATTTTAAAGATGTTTTACATGGCGGGAAAACAGCAAGGTCTTGAGTTTAAAGACTATATGCGTCAGCTACGCATTGTTCCCGTAAGCTTGTCATACGAGCTCGATCCTTGTGATAGCGCGAAAGCAAATGAACTTTGGCAACGCGCGGCTCAAGGCGAGTATCAAAAAGCTGAGTTTGAAGATATCGATAGCATCATTCGTGGCATCACGGGTCAAAAAGGCCGCATTCACGTGCATTTTGGTGATATAGCGGAAGAGTTTGAGACGCCGGAACAACTCGCAGCCCTTATTGATCAGCAGATCTATAAGGGATATAGAATTTATCCAATTAATCAAGCTGCGGCTGGTGAACAGGTTGATCAAGAAACTCAATCGTTGTGGCAGCAACGACTAAATGCGCTCGTCCCAGAAGCCCAGCCCTATCTCGCGACCATGTATGCAAATCCTTTGAAAAATCAGCGAGGTTTATAATGGCTCGTTACGTGACGTATAAATACAAAGGGCAAGCACGGCGTATCGCATTTACCTTTGATAAGTTTAGAGACATGTATGAAGCAGCTGCGGCTGCAGAAGGCGTTGATTTAAAAGCTTTTTTGGCAATGGAGCGCCAAGTTGCAGCTTTATCAAGACAAGGCGCTGCCATGAAGGATTACCGCAAAAATGAATTTAAACGCTTAGGGTTTACTGAGCTTTTTCTACATAAAGATGATGACGAAGAAAGCCAGCAATAAGCTGGCTTTTTACTGTCTACTAAAAAACACCGCGGATAAAGTAGAGTGTTACTTTGTACAACTTGATTTAAATCGCTCGCAGTTTGAAATCTTGTCACCAACTTTCACTTGATGTTCACTAAACCAATGCAGTGGCATTTCAAGCGCCCCAATCACATCTTGTCCAGAGGGATGCAACGTTTCGGTGTTGGCTTGCATCTGACTGATTTTAACTATGTGCCAAGACGCATCGATAAAGGCCACATCTAGATCACTTGGGGTGTTTTTCATCCAAAGAATCATCTCACGCGGCTCGTCATTGAGTAATAACATACCGTTTTTTACTGGGTACTGCTCCATCAGACCACGCATACGTTTTGCCGTGGTATCTGCAACTTGAACTTCAATGCTGGTTGCCGCGACCTGCAGTGGCACTTTCTCAAATGTGATCGATGCTGCGCACGCAGACAACGACAAACTCACAGCCGAGAACAAGCTACAGATCAAAAGACGGTTCATTTATGGCTCCGATGTACTGATAAATGCTTGGCTAACTGCGGCAACAATACCGTATTGCTAAAACGAAGTCGAAAAAAAACCGGGTCTAGGCCCGGTTTTCTTCAGTATCAGCGACTTATACAGAAGCTAAAGCTTGGCGTGGGTCGACGAAGGTTAAGTTCAACGCTTCGGCGACATGCTGGTTCACCACTTGACCGTTGATCACGTTCAAGCCATTTAACAGATGAGCATCGTTTAATAACGCTTGTTTGTAGCCTTGGTTTGCCAGTTTGATAATAAATGGCAGAGTCGCGTTGTTTAAAGCAAATGTTGAGGTGCGAGGTACTGCGCCTGGCATGTTTGCGACACAGTAGTGTACAACGTCATCGACGATATAGGTTGGATCTGCGTGTGTCGTTGCATGAGACGTTTCAACACAACCACCTTGGTCGATTGCCACGTCAACGATAGCTGAACCTGGTTTCATCTTACGAACATGTTCACGAGTAACCAGTTTTGGAGCCGCTGCACCAGGAATTAACACACCACCGATCACTAAGTCAGCTTCAACAACATGTTTTTCCAGTGCATCGGCAGTAGAGTAGATAGCTTTTACCGCGCCGTTAAATTGTGCGTTGATACGACGCAGAACATCGATAGAGCGATCTAATACAACGACGTCAGCACCTAAACCGATGGCCATTTGTGCTGCGTTGGTACCGACCATACCGCCACCAATCACGACTACTTTTGCAGGTTCTACGCCTGGTACACCGCCTAACAGCATACCGCGACCAGCACAAGATTTTTCCAGAGCGCGAGCACCGGCTTGGATTGACATGCGACCAGCAACTTCTGACATCGGAGCCAATAATGGCAGACCACCACGTGAATCAGTTACTGTTTCATATGCGATACAGATAGCTTTTGATTTGATCAGATCTTCGGTTTGTGGCAGATCTGGCGCTAAGTGCAAGTACGTGAACAGGATTTGACCTTCACGCAACATAGCGCGTTCAACGGCTTGTGGTTCTTTTACTTTGACGATCATATCTGCAATCGCAAATACTTCGGCTGCAGTTGCCAGCACTTTAGCACCTACAGCTTCATAATCAGCATCACCGAAACCGATACCGTGACCAGCGTTATGTTCAACATATACTGTGTGGCCATGAGCGACTAACTCACGAACGCTCGCTGGCGTCATACCAACACGATACTCATGGTTTTTAATTTCTTTAGGTACACCAATAATCATCGTCTTTTACCTGTGTAGGGTGAGGAAAATTTTTCGCTAGTATAGTCAAGTAAATCTAGATTTATCGTTTTTATTTGAGCTGTAAAGCGATATATTATGCTGTATAACAGGATAATTCAGGATTAAATACTATGGTGTTTGGTGGTGATAAAAATGTCCGAAAACTCGATCGGATTGACCGTAAGATCCTGACCGAATTGCAGATCGATGGGCGCCTGTCCAACGTTGAATTAGCCAAGCGGGTAGGGCTCAGCCCGACACCTTGCCTAGAGCGCGTTAAAAAGCTTGAGCAAGAGGCCTTCATCTTAGGCTACAACGCCCGAGTGGACCCCAATAAAGTTGGTGCTGCGTTGCTGGTTTTTGTGGAGATCACACTGAGCAAAACGTCGCCGGAAGGTTTTGATGAATTCTCCAAAGCCGTGCAAAAACTACCGGAAATTCTAGAGTGTCATTTGGTCTCCGGAAGCTTCGATTTTCTATTAAAAACTCGAGTTGCCAACATGGCTGCCTATCGTGAATTGCTCGGTGAAACCTTGTTGCGGTTGCCGAGTGTGCGTGAAAGCCGCACCTACGTAGTCATGGAAGAGGTCAAGCAAACGACTGTGGTCCCAGTAACTGGTTAAATTTACAGCATCTAGCTGTATTCAGCGTCACCGCTGGTGTATAAATGGATGCAGGAACGACTTGCCTTTGATAAGGTAAGCAGGTTGAAAGCAATGAATTCGGGATGTTTGATTTGCAGGCTAAGTCAGTTTTTTCTTTAAATGGCACGCAACGGTTCGTTGAAGTTGGATTAATCGCATTTTCCGGCCTCGCGGTATTTATGTTAATTGCGTTATTGAGTTTTGATTCCGCCGATCCAAGTTGGAGTCAAACGGGCTACGCAGTTGACGTGAAGAACATTGCTGGACCGGTTGGCGCACAGATCGCCGATATGCTGTTGTGCGTGTTTGGGTGGATAGCCTTTTTGTTCCCGCCGTTTTTTGCTTTTAGTGGTTATTTATTGTTCCGTCGTTTCAAAGACCTGCTGTCGTTGGATTATCTGATTTTGGGGCAACGGCTCTTAGGTTTGTTGCTCTCGGTTTCTAGTGCTTGTGCCATTAGCAGCATGAATTTTGATGACTTATTTATCTATTCCTCTGGCGGCGTTGTCGGTGATTTGTTAGTACAAAACTTATTACCGCACCTCAGTTTTGCTGGCACAACTCTAGCGCTTCTGTGCAGTTTTTGTATTGGTTTAACATTATTGACGGGTATTTCGTGGCTGACAGTGGCGGATTCTCTGGGCTGGTTAGTTACAACAGGTGTTTTCAGCTTAATTCAGCGCTTTAAAACAGACCGTCCTGTAGCTTCGGTCGAGACGACCGTTGTGGTTAACCAAGCGTCACCTGCGAAGAATCGATTTGACACAGAGCGGGCCCAAGCGACAGCACAAGCAGAGATGCCGGTCTATCAGCCTAGCGACCAGGTGATCAGTGATAGAGTGCAGGATAGTCCCCAACGTCAAGAGCCTGTGCTGCAGTTCTCTGACTCTACAGACAAAGAAGAACCTCGCATCGACTTGCACGCCTTATTAACGGATGATGATGCTCCTGTTACTGCAGCGAAGCCGATTGAAGCACCAGCACCGTCTATTTTGTCCTACGCCAAGGCGGTTGAGCCACCGGTGGTAAAGGCATCGCCAATAAAAATTGGCGCCGAAGTACAAAGCCGCGGTTTCTTCCCGACATCTGATCAAAAAGTTGAACCTTTGCCGATTAAACCACTGGATGCAAAAACTGAAGCGCGAGCTTTTGTCAGCATCGATGACGTCGCAGAAGAGGAACTGAGCTTTAGCAGTATCGATGATACGTATGCGGCAGATGAATTGGCGCAAAGTTATATGCATACACAAGCCAGCGTTGCGCCTGCAGCCTCGCCAAGTTTGCCAGAACTTGAGACTGACGCTGATGAGCAAGACGAAGTGATTTATCCAGTAAAAGCTACACCAGCTACTGAATTGCCATCACTTGCCTTGTTAGAGAAAGCGAATCGTACGGCCAACCCAATTTCGCAAGAAGATTTAGATCGTGTTTCGCGGTTAGTCGAAGTCAAACTGTTAGATTTTGGCGTCGAAGCTAAAGTTGTTGGCGTGCATCCTGGTCCAGTAGTCACGCGTTTTGAATTAGACTTGGCGCCAGGGGTTAAAGTCAGCAAGATCACCGGCCTGTCAAAAGATCTGGCACGGTCATTATCTGCAATCAGTGTGCGTGTTGTTGAAGTTATCCCTGGCAAATCCTTCATAGGTTTGGAGTTACCAAACCAAGTGCGTGAAATTGTACGTTTATCTGAAGTTATTGAAGACGAAGTGTTTAGCGGCGCTAAGTCCCATTTAACCATGGCTCTGGGTAAAGACATCGCAGGTAAAGCGGTGTGTGCCGACCTTGCGAAGATGCCGCATTTGTTGGTTGCAGGTACCACGGGTTCAGGTAAGTCAGTTGGCGTTAATGTGATGATTTGTAGTTTGTTATTCAAATCTACACCTGAAGATGTCCGTTTTTTAATGATTGACCCAAAAATGCTGGAGTTATCGGTCTACGAAGGCATTCCGCATTTATTAACTGAAGTAGTCACCGACATGAAAGAAGCAGCCAATGGTCTGCGCTGGTGTGTTGGTGAAATGGAGCGTCGCTACAAGCTGATGTCCGCCATGGGCGTACGCAACCTCAAAGGGTATAACGCCAAGGTCGAAGAAGCGATTGCCGATGGTCGTCCACTGCGCGATCCATTGTGGCGCCCGACTGACGATATGCGTGGCGAACCACCAATGTTGGAAAAATTGCCATCGATAGTCGTGGTGATTGACGAATTTGCAGACATGATGATGATTGTCGGCAAAAAGGTTGAAGAGTTAATTGCTCGTATCGCACAAAAAGCACGTGCCGCTGGGATCCATTTGATTCTGGCTACGCAACGTCCGTCTGTGGATGTGATCACGGGTCTGATCAAAGCCAATATTCCAACGCGTATGGCTTTTCAGGTATCTTCGAAAATCGATTCTCGAACTATTTTGGATCAGCAAGGTGCTGAAAGCCTGTTGGGCCAAGGTGATATGTTGTACTTGCCGCCGGGTTCTGGTGTGCCAACTCGTGTGCATGGTGCGTTTGTGGATGACCACGAAGTGCATGCCATAGTCGCAGATTGGAAGACTCGTGGTAAACCAAATTATATTCCAGATATTTTAAGCGGCGAGCCAACGGAAGACAGCTTGTTACCGGGCGAGACGATGGAAGAAGACGACGCAGAAGCAGATCCGCTGTTTGATCAAGCTGTTGCGTTTGTTACTGAAAGCCGCAAAGCGTCTGTCTCCGGCGTCCAGCGTCGTTTCCGCATTGGCTATAACCGTGCCGCTCGCTTAGTTGAAACCATGGAGCACTGCGGCATTGTTAGTGGTCCAGGTCACAATGGCAACCGTGAAGTTTTAGCACCACCACCACCGAAGGGTTTTTAAATGAAAAAGTTAGTTCTGTTTGCAGCGGCGGTGTTTTATAGCTGTGCAGGCATGGCAGATGAACAATCAGCCGAGCAATTAAAATATAAGTTGGCTCGTTTAAATACATTTCAAGCGAGTTTTCAGTCACAAGTGATTGATGGCAATAAAAAATCTGTAGGAAAGCCAGGCGAAGGCACACTGGTATTGAAGCAACCTTCATTGTTCAGATTCGAAACCCAATCACCATCTCGTACAGTCCTTGTAGGTGATGGCACCACATTGTGGAATTACGATGTGGATATGGAACAGGTCAACATTTACGACGCTCGTAAAGAAGTGAGTCAAACACCGTTTGTGTTGTTGACGTCGACCGATAAAGCCTTGTGGGCGCAATACGACGTAAATGCCAAAGGGGAAGACTTTGTCATCACGCCTAAGTCTGCTGACAATCCCGTTAAATCGCTGCAACTGTCTTTTAGTGGCACCGGTTTAAGCCAGATGGTTGTGCACAATAGTGATGGGCAAATCGGTACATTCGACTTCGTCACTAGCCAAGTCAACGGTCCGGTTGATCCAAATGATTTCAAATTCACGCCACCCGCTGGTGTTGAAGTGGACGATCAACGTAAAACCAAGTGAGTAATTTAACGTTTGATTTTGCTCCCGATGTTAGGCCGCTGGCAGCTCGCTTGCGGCCTACTTCATTACAGGACTATTGTGGTCAGCAGCATTTGGTTGGCCCGGGCACGGCACTGAGACTCGCTATTGAAGCGGGCCAAGTGTCGTCATTGATCTTATGGGGCCCGCCTGGTACCGGAAAAACCACACTCGCCGAAATCATTGCGCGTTATGCAAAAGCCCAAGTTCTTCGCTTGTCTGCAGTGACTGCGGGCGTTAAAGATATTCGGGAGGCCATCGACCAAGCCAAAGCTGCATTACAGCAAAGTGGCCAGCGTAGTGTGTTATTTGTCGATGAAGTTCACCGTTTCAACAAAAGCCAGCAGGATGCTTTTTTACCGCATATCGAGGATGGCACCATTATCTTTGTTGGTGCAACCACTGAAAATCCAGCCTTTGCGCTCAACAACGCCTTATTATCGCGTACTCGCGTCTGTTTGCTTAAAAAGTTAACTGCGGCGGATTTAGAGCAATTGTTATCGCGAGCGATAGCCGATATTTCGTCGAATACCAACAGGTTAGCCGTCGATGAGCCGGCGCAGCAGCTATTACTTGCTATTGCTGATGGTGATGCGCGCCGTCTTTTAAATTTGGTCGAGTTGGCAGGGCAAGCGGCAATCGCGGGTGAAAGCTCTGTGATCACGGCTGCGTTGGTCAAAGAGTTGGTACCGCAGATATTGCCTGGGTTTGATAATCAGGGTGACTTGTTTTACGACCTTATTTCAGCATTTCATAAATCAGTGCGCGGCTCAGATGCGGATGCAGCGCTTTATTGGTATTGTCGGATTTTAGAAGGTGGTGGCGACCCTTTGTATGTCGCTCGTCGTTTGCTGGCGATAGCTTCCGAAGATATCGGCAATGCCGACCCACGAGCACTGACTATCGCCGTCGATGCTTTTGATGTTTATCATCGAGTGGGCCCCGCAGAAGGCGAACGCGCAATCGCTCAAGCTGCTGTTTATTGTGCGCTAGCGCCAAAAAGCAATGCTGTGTATCTGGCGTTTAATCATGTTAGGCAATTGGTGCGGCAATCGCCTTCGTATGACGTGCCACTGCATCTGCGAAATGCGCCAACATCGCTACAAAAACAGCTTGGTCATGGCACCCATTATCGGTATTCGCATGATGAACCGGGAGCTGTTAGTGCAGGTCAGCAGTATTTACCCGATGAATTAGTCGGCAGCCGCTTTTATCAGCCGACGGATCGTGGATTGGAAAAACAGTTAGCAGAAAAATTGCAGTATCTTGACCAACTCAATCAGCGGGCCATCCAAGGGGACGACAATGTTTAACTATGTTGCGATCGCTATTGGTGGAGCATTTGGGGCTTGTTTGCGTTATGCACTTAGCGAATGGATGTTGCTTCTTTTCGGCCGGGCGTTCCCTTTTGGCACTTTGCTGGTTAATATTCTCGGAGCTTTTGCGATTGGCTTGTTGTACGGTTTATTAATCAGTGAGCAAATTGCCGCGAGCCCATGGCGGATTTTTATTGGAATTGGTGTGTTGGGCGCGTTAACGACGTTCTCGACCTTTTCGCTCGATACCCTGTTATTGTTGCAACAAGGCGACTACCTCAAAGCAGTCGCAAATGTGCTGCTCAATGTCTGTATCTGTATTACGTTGACCTGGTTAGGTCTCAAGTTAGGCACCTTAAAGTAAAAAATTATGTTAGATAGCAAATATTTCCGTTCAGAATTAGCTGAAACAGCCGCCCGTTTAGCCACTCGTGGTTTGACTTTAGATGTTGAAAAAATTGCGGCGCTTGAATCTCAACGCCGTGAGCTTGCGGTGACCACGCAAGATTTACAAAATCTGCGGAACACAAAATCGAAATCCATTGGACAAGCAAAAGCACGTGGCGAAGACATTGCGCCGTTGTTAGCCGAAGTTGATGGCTTAGGTGTACAGCTGGAACAGGCAAAAACACAACTGGATGCCGTGTTAGCTGAGCTCGAGAGCATTATCCAAACCATTCCAAATTTACCTGATTTGTCTGTTCCGGTAGGTCCAGATGAGACAGGCAATCAAGTAGTGCGCCAAGTGGGCGAACCTAAACATTTTGATTTTGATGTGCAAGACCATGTCGCGTTGGGCGAAGCGCTTGCCGGTGGTCTCGATTTTGAAAACGCCGTAAAAATCACTGGTTCACGATTTGTGGTGATGAAAGGTCAAATTGCCAAATTACATCGTGCTTTGGCGCAGTTTATGTTGGACTTGCATACCGAACAGCACGGTTACACCGAAATGTACGTGCCTTATTTGGTCAATAAAGAGTCGTTGTTTGGCACAGGCCAGCTGCCGAAATTCAGCGCAGATCTGTTTCATACTCAACCGGCAACCGAAGAAGGCCAAGGCTTGTCACTGATCCCAACTGCGGAAGTTCCTGTAACGAATTTGGCTCGCGACCGTATTTTCGATTTGGCGGAGCTGCCAGTGAAAATGGTTGCACACACGCCGTGTTTCCGTAGTGAAGCGGGTTCATACGGACGTGATACGCGTGGTTTAATTCGTCAGCATCAGTTTGATAAAGTCGAGCTGGTTCAACTGGTGCAGCCAGAACAATCGATGGCGGCATTAGAGGAGTTAACTGGGCATGCGGAAAAAGTATTACAGTTACTCGGTTTGCCATACCGTGTGATGTTATTGTGTACCGGCGATATGGGTTTCGGTTCTGCCAAAACTTACGATTTGGAAGTATGGCTGCCGGCACAAAATACCTATCGTGAAATTTCTAGTTGCTCAAACATGTGGGATTTCCAAGCGCGCCGAATGCAAGCTCGTTATCGTCCAGCTGACGGCAAAAAACCTGAACTGTTACATACCTTAAATGGCTCTGGTTTGGCTGTTGGACGTACCTTGGTTGCAGTGTTAGAAAACTATCAACGTGCGGATGGCTCCATTGAGATCCCAGCGGTATTACAACCCTACATGGGCGGCAAGACTGAACTACGTTAACTGAGATTAGGCGAGGGGGGATGCCCCTCGCAGCGGACATGCATATGACAGAAAAAGTTGACGGAAAAAGCCAACAGCAAGAAACCACAAAAGTCGTTAAGGTTAAACGTTACAAACTCAATCCAGTGAAGTTCTTTTTAAAAGCGACCTATTGGATTTTATTTTTAGCGTTTTTATCCGTTCTGTTTTACGTGTTATTTCAAGCGTTTGACACTTGGTATCGCCATTATCTCGAGACCAAAGGTTAAAGGCATTTGGCAGGTTTTGGCAAACCGGCGATGCGAGTCGCCTGTTTTGCTGGGCCTTCAGGGAATAACATAAACAAATATTTACTGTTACCTTTCTCCGGCCCCAGTTTTTCCGCCATGGCTTTTACCAAGATGCGAATGGCTGGCGATGTTTGAAATTCTTGGTAGAAATCTCTTACAAACCAAACCACTTCCCAGTGCGCTTCGTTCATCTGAATTTGCTCTGCGCTAGCAAAAAGCTCGGCGACCTGTTCGCTCCACAGCGACATATCAGCCAAATAGCCATGTTTATCTAAAGGCAATTGCGAAAGTTCTGTTATTGACACTGGACTACCTGCTGATGTTTGAGCGTAAGTTCCACCCATTGCACGTCATCAATCGCTTGAACGGATGAGGGGAGTTGAATGTTGCGAGCGTGCGCATCTTGCTGTAACACGAACAATTGCTTAGTCGCATAGGTGTGCTGTTGCAACAATAAATACACGGCATCGCGTTTAAACAGCAGCGCATCGGTTGGTTTCAGAAGGGCCAGACTTGCTGGCAAGATGGTTGAATTTAATTGCCAAAGCGCCATGTTAGTTCTCTATCACATAATCAAACTGAGTCAATTCGAGCTGACTAACATCAACCAATGTAATGTCGGTCCTAGCAAAACTGACGTCAACAGACCATCTGCGCACACTGTCAGCGCATGCATAAACCGCCGCGATGTCGTAAAGCGCAAACAGTTTTTGTTGCACGGTAAAATCCTTTACTGGCATTAACGACGGTGTTGCCGATTGGCGAAGCTGCAACACGCCTGCACCACAATACAGCACTGAGACGTGGTGCTCCACGGCAGCTAATGCCATAACCAAATCTTGCCCTTCACGAGCTGACGTGTGCTGAAAAGGCGAGGTTGACAGAATGACTAAGACTTTTTTCATCAGAACACCAGCCATTGATCAACATCGTCAATGCGCATAGCTAGCTCAGCAAGGCCCGCCAGTTGTACACCTGGTAACGTACGGGTCACGCCGCGTTTCTCCGCAGCTGTTGCGCAATAGAGAACTGGGATGGCATTAGATTGAGCGTACTCGATTAGTTGTTGTGGCCAATTGATTTCGTCCACCGGAACATCTTGTTGATCCAACAGAGCATAGACAGCGTCGCCGTATACAAAGATGTGGTCAATGACATGACCTTGAGAAATTGCAGCAGTCGCGAAACGTATAAGTTCAGCTATGGCCGGCGTGCCCACGCTGGCGCTTTGCAGTTGTAAAACAAACTTGGCCATTGTCATGCTCAAAAAAAATGCCCCGAGCGGGGCATTTTAATGCAGTTTTAGTGCACTGTCTGCGATTAATCTTCGCTAGTTAATGAATAGATGATGTTCAGTAAATGAACGAACATATTGAATACGTTCATAAATAAACCAACAGCGGCCAAAATGTAGTTGGTGTATTCACCACGCACAATGGCATTTGTCTCGTACAGCATAAATCCGGCCATCAATAAAACGACGGCAGAGCTAATGGTCAAACTCAGCGCAGGCACTTGTAAAAACAAGTTGGCAATGATGGCAATTAGCACAACAATCAAACCTACAGTTAAAAAGCTGCGCATAAACGAGAAATCTCGTTTTGAGTTCATCGCAATTGCGGACAAACCAAAAAAGGCGACGGCTGTAGTGACAAACGCCTGAGTGATAATGTCTCCACCTTGCGGTAGGTTTGCATAAAAGTTCAGTAAAGGCCCAATCGACGCGCCCATGGTACTGGCAAACAAAATGGCAAAGCCCAAGCCAGCCGCGCTATTGGCCGTCCGATTAATTACGAAAATCAAACCAAAACTAATGACGGTGAACACCAAGGCAACCATTGGGCTTGAGATTAAGCTCATGGATAAGAAAGACGCGCCGGCTGCGACTAATAAAAGGACGCTAAGCAGGCTGTAGGTATTACGCAGCATACGCTGCAGCTGTACTTTGTCTTGTACGTAATAGGAGGATTGGATCGTTTGCATAATATGTCCTTGTTGTTAAAACATGTCGACTATAAGTGGAAACTCTCTGCGACTCAAGGTGCTGTCGATTGTTTCGACAACGGAGACTCTGTTGAGTTCTACGGTTGTTCGAATTTTATTCTGTCAGCATTATCAACGGCTTAAACAGTAAAAAAACGCTTGCATCAGTCGCTGGGCACGGTAAACTAGCAGCCATTGGAGAGATGGCAGAGCGGTTTAATGCAGCGGTCTTGAAAACCGCCGATGGTTAGTAGCCATCCGTGAGTTCGAATCTCACTCTCTCCGCCACCTTCTAAAAAGCCTCACTTTGTGAGGCTTTTTGCTTTATCGCGCTTCCGTAGCGTTTACGTTGGCTTTTGATTTTTGGATGTTTAGCCAGTAAAAAAAGCCAGTCATCAGACTGGCTTTTTCGTTTTAGTACTTGTTATTCAATGGTGCAGCTGAAACAAAACGCGTACACACCGTTTGGATCGTTGAATTTGCTCAGTACAGCAAATTGTTGTTCCGCAGCTGCAAACAGTTTCTTCAATGGTGACTGTTCAGTCAGCGACTGAGGTAACAAGCCTGCATTTGCCGCAGCACCAAACAGGTTTTGCATCAGTTGCTCTTCTTCAGAAAGTTCCTGTTCGATCACTTGGACATCATATTGCTTCAAGCTGGCTTTTTCCGCCGCGGCTGCGATGGCATCTTCAAATGTACCTAGTTTATCGACTAGACCCAGTTCCAGTGCTTTTTTGCCGGTCCAAACGCGACCTTGAGCGATTTTATCTACGGCAGCTTTATCCATTTTACGGTTGGTTGCAACGTGGGTTAAAAATTGGTCATAACCGTGGTTGATGGAACTTTGCAGTAGTTCCGCCGCTTCAGGGCGTAACCCTTTAAACAGAGGGACGCCGCTGCTCAAACCAGACAGCTCTGTAGTGCCAACACCATCGACATTAACCCCTATGGTAGACATCACATTTTCTGCTGTATGCAGCAGGGCGAAAATACCGATTGAACCTGTTATCGTTGTTGGTGCGGCGTAGATTTCATCTGCCGGTGCGGCGATCCAATAGCCGCCCGACGCAGCGACAGCGCCCATCGAGGCAACCACTGGTTTGCCAGCAGCTTTTAATGCACGGATCTCTTCAGCGATCACTTCTGACGCAAATGCACTGCCGCCACCACTATCGATCCGCAGCACGACAGCTTTAACCTTGTCGTCTTCTCGAGCACGACGCAATAAATCAGAGGTACTGTCACCGCCTATGGTACCGGCTTTAGCTTTACCATCGATAATACTGCCACGAGCGACAACAATTGCGACTTTGTCAGTTAGTGGGTTCACCATTGCATGTTTTGGTTGAACCAAAGACAAGTAATCGTCGAAGTTCACTTGGTTAAACGTATGGTTCTCTTTGTCTTCGCCAACGATTTCGATTAAATCTTTACGGAACTCTTGGCGAGTTTTGCTAGTGTCCACCAATTTGGCGTCAAGTGCGTATTTCGTCATGTCACCATCGGCAGCTTTTAACCGCGCCAACAGGCTAGCGTAGGTCTCATCAAAGTTATTGACGTCGAATCCACGACGTGCAGCCACTTGTTGTTTATAAGTGCCCCAAAGTTCATCTAACCAGGCCTTATTCGCTTCTTTGGCTTCAGGTGACATGTCATTGCGGGTGAAGGGTTCTACTGCCGACTTGTATGTGCCCACTTTGAATACGTGAGTGCTAATTTGCAGCTTTTCCAGTGCGGCTTTGTAGTACATAGGATAGGTACCGTAACCCTCCAACATGACTGTGCCCATGGGTTGTAGGTTGATGCTGTCAGCGTAGCTCGCTAAAAAATATTGACCTTGCGTGTAATAACTGCCGGTTGCGTAGATTTTTTTACCCGCAGCTTTGAATTTCTCAAGCTCTACACCGATGGCTTGCAATTTGTCCATGGAACCTGACGACATCTCGTCAAGGCGTAAAACCATCGCCTGAATTCGAGAATCTTTAGTGGCTTCGCGTACGACTTTCACCACATCGCGCACCAACACTTCTGGGTTTTCTTCCGCTGAGCCAGTGCCTTGATTAATGGCCTTAGATAGCGGGTCGACCCAAGTTTTTTCTTCAACTAAAGCGCCATCGATATTCAGTACCAGTGCGGCCTTGTCGGTCACAGTGACCTGATCTTCCTCTTGCATAATGGCCACCACGAAGATGGTCAGTAGAATAAGAAACAGCAGATTTAGCACAGTGTTTCTGACAAAACGGAATGCTTGATAGATGAACCGGAAGAAACTGCCGATCACACCAGGTTTTTGTTCGCTCATAAAATTACCCATACAACTTGCCTATACTGGGAAGATACCTAATTAAACCAAAGTCCCCCAATCGCAATTTGTAAGAAAATGTGTGATTTGGTCGATTCTTAACCAAAATCACTTAATGCATTCAGACAAAGTAGGCTTGTCTCCTTGCGTAAACTTAGCTACATTGCGCTAACGAACACAGGTACGACCAGATAAACAATACAACGAGGTGTATGTGCCATATCCGCATTTATTAAAACCACTAACTTTGGGCGCTGTTACTCTGCGCAACCGCGTCGTGATGGGTTCAATGCATACAGGGTTAGAAGAAGAAAAAGACGGTTTCACCAAGCTGGCTGCGTTTTATGCCGAACGGGCAAAAGGTGGGGTTGGTTTAATTATTACAGGTGGCATTAGCCCAAGTTTTAGAGGCAACCTAGTGCCTTTTGGCAGTCAACTAAGTTGGTTCTGGCAAGCCAAAAAACATCAAGAAGTAACAGCCGCAGTGCATCAACATGGTGCGAAAATATGTATGCAGTTGTTGCATGCTGGACGTTATGGTTACCACCCACTGAATCAAGCACCAAGTGCCATTCAATCTCCGATCACCCCGTTTAAACCTTCAGCCATGTCTGACCGGCAAGTTCGTGGCGCGATAAAAGACTTTGCCACAAGTGCCAAGCTTGCGCAAAAAGCGGGTTACGACGGCGTCGAAATCATGGGCTCAGAAGGATATTTAATTAACCAGTTTATCTGTGAGCGCACGAACAAGCGCACAGATAGCTGGGGTGGTAGTTTCGAAAAACGCTGCGCCTTTGCACTCGAAACGATTAGAGCCGTTCGTCAGGCTTGCGGTGCTGATTTTGTGATTATCTTCCGCCTGTCGATGTTGGATTTAGTCGAACAAGGCAGTGCGTATGACGAAGTGGTCCAACTCGCCAAGTGGGTTGAACAAGCGGGTGCTTCACTAATCAATACAGGTATTGGTTGGCATGAAGCGCGTGTGCCGACCATTGCAACTATGGTGCCTCGTGCCGCATTTCGTTGGATCACAGCGCGCGTACGCAAAGAGGTCACTATCCCAGTAATTGCGACCAACCGAATTAATGATCCTGCAGTGGCCGAAGATATTCTGGCCAGCGGTGATGCTGATATGGTCTGTATGGCGCGGCCGTTTTTAGCGGATGCCGAGTTTGTGAACAAAGCCGCCGCTGACGAAGCGCATTTGATCAACACCTGTATTGCCTGTAACCAAGCTTGTTTGGACCACGTATTTTCACAAAAACGCGCCAGCTGTTTAGTCAATCCACGAGCCTGTTATGAAACCGAGCTTGTGCTTAAAGCGTCATCGAAGCCGCAAAAGATCGCCGTGGTTGGCGCAGGTCCAGCTGGGCTAGCCTTTAGCGTCTACGCCGCCCAATGCGGGCATCAAGTGCATCTATTTGATAAAGATCAGCAAATTGGTGGCCAATTTAATTACGCCAAACAAATCCCAGGCAAAGAAGAGTTTCACGAAACGCTGCGTTATTTTGGCGAGATGCTGAAACGTCTTCCTATCACAGTGCATTTAGGCAGTGAACAATCAGTCGAGTCGCTAAAACAAGGTGGTTTTGAGCGGGTAGTGATAGCAACAGGCATTACGCCACGCTCATTGACTATCCCAGGCAGTGATCACCCGAAAGTGTTGTCTTATCTGGATGTCCTGCGCGACCATAAACCTGTAGGCCAGCATGTTGCTGTGATCGGCGCTGGTGGGATTGGTTTTGACGTCGCGGAATACCTGACAGAGCCGCATTCACTGACAATGCAACCCGATGCATGGTTAAAAGAGTGGGGCATTGATAAAGATTACCAACACGCTGGCGCTTTGTTACCTGAAGAACACGGCACAGTGCCACCGCGCAAAATCTATTTGTTGCAACGCAAAACCAGCAAAGTTGGCGCAGGACTTGGTAAAACCACCGGTTGGATCCACCGAACATCTCTCAAGAAAAAGCAGGTCGAAACCTTTTCGGGTGTCAATTATCTGAAAGTTGACGACGACGGCTTGTGGATTGAATTAGATGGCCAAACTCGTTGTCTAGCAGTAGATCACGTCGTGGTTTGCGCGGGGCAAGAACCCAATCGAACCTTGCAACAACAACTTGTTGCAGCGGGTATCGCTTGTGACTTAATCGGCGGCGCCGACGTCGCATCGGAGCTGGATGCAAAACGGGCGATCCGCCAAGGCGCCGAACTTGCGTTAAGCCTTGGCTAAACCAATCTTTTAAACTGGACCAAAAACCACCTGCGGGTGGTTTTTTTTCGTCTGCACCAATATGTCGGTGAATTCGTAATATATTTTTCAGGATTACAGCAAAAAGTTTCGGTATTGTCCTTTATGCATACGTATGCTTCAGTTTGGTGCAGTTGCAATCTGGCCGGCACATGTGTGCTCGATAATTGTGCAGTCTGTCATGGTGATGCCATAAATCTGCCATAGTCTAGGCTAGCAATTACGTAAGCAAGGCCTTGTTTCCGATGTTTTCGGAAAAGTGGTATTAGCCTTGCTAGGTCGAGTCATACAGTTTGAAATTCATTCAGTCAGCTATACAGGGAGTCCGATATGTCCGGTGTGTTAACGATGATTTTGGCAGGTGGTGAAGGCACGCGATTGGCTCCGCTTACGGGGATCCGCGCCAAACCTGCGGTACCCTTTGGTGGAAACTATCGGATCATAGATTTTGTGCTGAATAACTTTGTGAACTCGGATTTGTTACAGATATTTGTGATCACGCAGTTTAAATCGCATTCACTGATGAAACATTTGAGTCGTGCATGGCGGGTTACCGGTTTAACCAGCCGCTTTATCGACCCAATCCCAGCCCAAATGCAAACCGGCAAACACTGGTATCTAGGCACAGCGGATGCCGTGTATCAAAACTTGCACTTGATTCAAGGTTTAGATCCAGAACATGTCTGTGTGTTTGGTGGTGACCATATTTACAAAATGGATGTGCGGCAGATGCTGGAATTTCACCGGCAGAATAAGGCGGTGTTGACGGTTGCTGCCATCCCGGTGCCTATTTCGCAAGCTCATGAATTTGGTGTGATCGAAGTTGATGAAACCGGCAAGATGATTGGTTTTGAAGAAAAGCCTAAGTCCAATCCAAAAACAATCCCAGGCCGCCCGGATTATGTGCTGGCGTCGATGGGCAACTATATTTTCGAAGCCAAAACACTGGTTGACGTGCTGGAAGAAGATGCGCAACAAGTGGATTCAAAACACGATTTTGGTCACAACATTATTCCGAAGTTATTCCCGTCTGGTGATGTCTATGTTTATGATTTCTCTACCAACCGTATTCGCGGTGAATTAGAGGAACTGCGTGGTTACTGGCGCGATGTCGGAACCATTGACTCCTATTACGAAGCCAATATGGATTTGATCTCGGTGGTACCGCCAATTGACTTGTACAACAAACACTGGCCACTGCGCAGCTATACACCGCCGGTGCCGCCAGCTAAGTTTGTCCATGATGAAGCCAATCGCACAGGCCAAGCGATTTCTTCAATGGTTTCAGCGGGATGTGTTGTCAGTGGTTCAATCGTGTATCATTCGATCCTTGGTTATAACTGCCATGTTCATAGCCACGCCTATGTCGAAAAAAGTGTGCTGATGGGTAACAACGACATAGGTCGAGGCGCTCGGATCCGTCGTGCCATTATCGATAAAGACGTCAAAATTGCGCCGGGCACAGTGATCGGCGAAGACCCAGTATTAGATCGCCAGCGTTTCCATGTGTCGCCAGACGGCGTCGTGGTGATCCCGAAAGGGGCTATGATCGGTTTTGATTAAGGACTTGCATGCGTATCGTCTTTTTATGCAGTGAATACGAAGGGTTATTAAAAACGGGGGGGCTTGCTGATGCTACCCGTGGTTTAGCGCTGGCGTTCCACAAACTGGGGCATGATGTAGAAGTCGTCATGCCACGGTATGCCAATTTGTATAACGTGCCAGTGCAAGCCGAGTGGCAGTCGCTGTATTTCCAGCTAGGTTATCAGTCTTACGGCTGTGCTATTCGGCATTTAGACGTTGACGGCATCAAAGTGAGCTTGGTCGAGCACCATGAGTTTTTCCAACGCCCGCGTCCGTATGACGATGGTTATCATGCGTATGGCGACAACAGTCAACGTTTTGCGGTATTTTGCAAAGCTGCATTGTTGTATTTGCAGCAGCAAGAAACTGCAATTGATGTGATCCATGGCCATGATTGGCAGTCAGCGCTGGCGGCTTGTTATCTTAAGGGCATGAAATCCGGTGCGCTAACACAGAGTAAGTTTGTGTTAACCATCCATAACGCCGCCTATCAGCAAGGCATTAATCGCCAGCATTTGAGTCTGCTGGATCTGCACCACTGGCACCTGCCTTCTGAGATCCCACTCACTCATTTGGCGCTGGGAGTCTGGCAAGCGGACGCTGTGAATACGGTAAGTCCTGGCTATCGTGACGAGTTATTGTCCGAGCCTGCCGCTAACGGTCTTGCACCGCTGTACCAAGCACGCGCCGAACAGTTTGTCGGTATTCTCAACGGCTGTGATTACAGCAAGTGGGACCCCAGCACGGATCTAAGCTTACCAGCGTCATTTTCCGTAACCGATTTATCAGGGAAAGCTCGTTGTAAAACCGAGCTGCGCCGACAATATCAGTTGGCAGATCTCAAAGTGCCATTAATCGTCAGTGTCAGTCGAGTGACGGCGCAAAAAGGCTTTGATTATTTGATCCCAGCTTTAAATCAGTGGCTTGGTCAAGGCAAAGCGCAAGTGTTGTTGATGGGCACTGGTGAAGTGCAATACATTGACGGCTTAAAACAGCTGCAAACGCGCTATCCGGAAAACTATCGGTTTATCGAAGGCTTTGACGAATCGCTCAGTCATCAGGTGGAAGCGGCGGGTGATTTCTTTTTGATGCCCAGTTTGTTTGAACCGTGCGGTCTAAATCAAATTTATAGTCTGAAATACGGTACTGTGCCGATAGTCCGCAGCACCGGTGGTTTAAAAGATACTGTGGTGCCGCTGCAAGCAAAAAACTCGACCGGCATTCGCTTTGAGGACGCCTCGGTTTCGGCATTACTCGCCGCACTTGATGAAGCGGTTGCCTTGTTTAGCGATCAACGGAAATACAAAACAGTCCAAAAGCGCGGCATGAACCAAGTGTTCGATTGGCAACGCGCCGCATTGCAATATGTGGATCTGTTTCAGTAGCAAAAATAAACATTTGCTTTATAAATCAACAGCATCTGTTTAAAACCACAGCAAAGGCGCCAAACATGATTGTCGGCGCCTTTCTTTTTTTGCTAACTTTAACCGAGTTTCGCAAAGGGCTGATTTATGGACGCTTTGACTTTATTGACCACTCGTTATTCTTCTGCACGTTTAACTGAGCCTGCGCCGCACGGCGATGCCTTACAACTGATTAAACAAGCCGCCGTGCGAGTGCCGGATCACGGCGCGCTACGGCCATGGCGTTTTGTGATTTTTGAGGGACGAGAAGCGTTAGCGAAACTAGGCGACATTTTTGCCGAAGCTGCGCTGGAAGATGATCCAAGTATTGCTAATGATATTTTAGAACGCGCGCGGCAGTTGCCGTTTCGAGCTCCTATGGTCATTGCTTGTATTGCCAAGTGCACTGACCATCCTAAAGTCCCGGTCACAGAACAAGTGCAGTCTGCAGCGTGTGCTGTGATGGCGATGCAGCAAGCGGCGTTTGCGCTTGGCTTTGGTGGCATTTGGCGCACCGGTGCGTACGCGCAATACCCTTTTGTAAAACAGGCGCTGGGGCTTGGTGATGACGATGAAATTGTTGGCTATTTGTATTTAGGGACTTGTGCACAAGGCGCACCCGAGCGCAATGCTGTCGCAGTTGATAAACACTTTGAGTATTTTTCGGGCTAGACGCTTGGGTTAAGCAACACCGAGAAAAAAACCACCGCAAGCGGTGGTTTTTTTCACGCTATGTAACGCTGCATTAGAATTCAGCGTTGCCTGGAGTACGTGGGAAGGCAATTACGTCACGTACGTTGCCAACGCCAGTCACGTATGACACTAAACGTTCAAAGCCTAAACCAAAACCAGCATGTGGCACAGTGCCGTAGCGGCGCAGGTCACGGTACCAGCTGTAGTCTTCTTTGCTTAAGCCCATTTCATCCATGCGAGCGTCTAGTTTCTCTAAACGTTCTTCGCGTTGGCTACCACCAATGATCTCACCGATGCCTGGGGCCAAAATGTCCATCGCCGCGACAGTTTTGCCATCTTCGTTTAAGCGCATGTAGAAGGCTTTGATGTCTTTTGGATAGTTTTGCAGAATGACCGGCGCGCCTACGTGCACTTCAGCTAAATAGCGCTCGTGTTCAGATTGTAAATCGACGCCCCATTCAACTGGGTACTCAAACTTCTTACCACAGGTCTTCAGAATTTCTACCGCTTCGGTGTAGTCCATCCGCACAAAGCTTGAATTCACAATCTTCTGTAGACGGGTGATGGCGTGCTCATCGATACGCTCAGCGAAAAACGCCATATCATCGGCGCGCTCTGTCAGCACAGCGTTAAACACGAATTTCAACATGTCTTCAGCCAATTGCGCCACGTCTTTGAGCTCGGCAAACGCGACTTCTGGTTCGATCATCCAGAACTCAGCCAAGTGACGAGTGGTGTGTGAGTTTTCTGCGCGGAACGTTGGGCCAAAGGTGTACACCTTGGATAATGCACAGGCATAAGTTTCGACGTTTAACTGACCCGACACTGTTAAGAAGGTTTCTTTACCGAAGAAATCTTGTTTGTAGTCCACTTTGCCTTGATCGTTACGCGGCAGGTTTTCTAAATCCAAGGTGCTGACGCGGAACATCTCACCGGCGCCTTCACAGTCGGCACCAGTGATGATTGGCGTGCTGATCCAATAAAAACCTTGTTCGTGGAAGAAACGGTGAATGGCTTGCGCCAAGCAGTGACGTACACGAGTGATCGCGCCGACAATGTTGGTACGCGCACGCAAATGGCCTTGTTCACGCAGGTATTCCATCGAATGGCGTTTTGGCGCCATTGGGTAGGTGTCTGGGTTTTCAACCCAACCAACGACCTCGACGTTGCTCGCTTGCAACTCAAACGCTTGGCCTTGGCCTTCCGATTTTACGATGGTACCAGTCACGACGACTGAACAGGCGGTGGTTAAACGCTTGATTTCATTTTCGTAATTATTCAGTTCAGCCGGAGCGACGGCTTGCAGTGCATCAAAACAGCTGCCGTCATGTACGGCGAGGAAAGAGATACCGGCTTTTGAATCGCGACGGGTGCGGATCCAGCCTTTTACGGTGACTGTCGACCCGACGGCGTAAACACCTTCGAGGACGTCTTTAACAACTGCATGCGTCATGCATCAGGCTCCAACTTGCTCAAGATAAAGATTTCAATTAAAACAAAGGTTGTAATCATACGCAGTAGGCGCTCGAACTCAAGCAAAAATTGCTTGAACAACCCTACAAGACGCTATGATGGTGCCATTGGCCCTTTTCAAGTGTGCCGCAGGAGAAACAGATTGGACAACAAGCCACGACAATCACTGAAAAATCGCCGAAAAGGCCCCGATTGGATGGTGCAGTGCCTGCATTGGCTTGCGGTGATTGGTTGGGTGTTGTTTGTGGTGGCGCTCGGCATCACCCACCTAGCGCGCCCTGAGATGAACAGTGGGTTGGTGCGCTACTGGGATATTCAAATCCGCGACTATTGGGATCCAGCCCGTACCGCCCAGTTAATCTATCTGTTGTGGTGGTGTTGCGCCGTCAGTCTCGCCAGTATTTCGTTAAACCAGTTTCGTTTGCGCCGCCGCACCGACAGGCAACAATACAACACGGTGATTTTGCTGCTGATTTCGTTGGCCGCACTCAGTTACTTTTACACTGTGTGAACCGGCCACTCCCTGCAACACGCGGAGAAGAACTAGGGGCCGCTATGCCCCCGGTAACACAGTTCCTTGGTAGCTAATGTCTTGGTCAACAATCCAACATAACACGTCGCAAAGTTGCTGCAGCTCCTGCGGTTCGATGATGTAAGGCGGCATCAAGTACAACAAATTTCCAAACGGCCGGATCCACACGCCACGGTCCACCATCAAAGCTTGCGCTTTAGCGACGTCGATTTTCTCCAAGAGTTCCACTACGCCAACCGCGCCAAGAACGCGGCAATCAGCAACGCGAGGGTGGCTTCGAAGCGGCAATAGCCGCTGTTGCAATGAATGTTCGATCCGCGCAACTTGCGCTTGCCAATCCCCTTGTTTGAATAAGCGCAGACTTGCGCCAGCCACTGCGCATGCCAGCGGATTTGCCATATATGTCGGTCCATGCATTAAGGCAGGTACCGAACCTTGGCTGATGCCGGTGGCTACATCGCGGTGACATACGGTGGCGGCCAACGTGATATAGCCACCACTTAGCGCTTTGCCGAGGCAGATAATGTCAGGGATGATGCCGGCATGTTCACACGCAAAAGCGCGGCCGGTGCGGCCAAAACCAGTAGCAATTTCGTCGGCGATCAGCAGAACGCCGTATTGATCACACAGCGCCCGAGCGTGCTGTAAATAGGTAGGGTGATACATCCGCATACCACCGGCGCCTTGCAAAATAGGTTCGACAATCATGGCTGCAAGTTCGTGGTGATGCGCAGCAAACAGCTCGGACAACGCATGCGCATCTGCGGCAAAAAATTCGCCATCAAACCGACTTTGTGGTGCAGGCGCAAATAGATGCGAAGTAAGTTGACCCGAAAACATGCTGTGCATGCCATCGACGGGATCGCACACCGCCATCGCAGCAAAGGTATCGCCGTGATAGGCCTTGCGTAAACTCAGCAGCTTGGTTTTGGTTGTCGCTCCGCGGCCCAGGTGATATTGCAGCGCCATCTTCAGCGCGACTTCAACCGCGATTGAACCGCTGTCCGCAAAAAAGATCCGATCCAAACCTTCAGGCAAAAGTTCCACGAGCAATTGCCCGAGGCTTACCGCTGGTTCATGGGTAATACCGCCAAACATCACATGGGACATTTTTTCAAGTTGTGCCGTGACCGCTTGGTTTAGTTCAGGATGATTGTAGCCGTGGATAGCCGCCCACCAAGACGATGTACCGTCGATAAGCTTGCGGCCATCTTCGAGTGTCAAGGTACATCGACTTGCCGATACGACCGGATAAACCGGTAAGGGGTTTAGCAAGGATGTATAGGGGTGCCACAAATGGTCACGGTCGAATTGATGCGAAATGCTCATAATATAATCAGTGGTAAACTTTCTGAACTGGTAAGCGTTGACTTGCCGATCGAGCTCGCTAGACTAACGGCAAAACTTCCCGACGGCAATCAAAACTGCCGCGCGTCACATAAATCCAAGGATTGTTATGAGTTCGTTCCCAACCATGTCAGCAGAAGTTCGTCACAACTGGACACTTGCTGAAGTTAACGCTTTGTTTGCTTTGCCTTTTAATGACTTAATGTTTCAAGCTCAACTCACACATCGCGCGCATTTTAAAGCCAACGAAGTGCAGATTAGCACTTTGTTGTCGATTAAAACCGGTGCTTGCCAAGAAGACTGTAAGTATTGTCCGCAAAGCGGCCACTACAACACAGGCCTTGAGCGCGAGCGTTTGCTGGAAGTCGAAAAAGTATTAACCCAAGCAAAAGCTGCCAAAGACAAAGGTGCCAGCCGGTTTTGTATGGGGGCGGCTTGGAGTAACCCAAAACAACGCGACATGCCGTACATCATGGAAATGATCAAAGGCGTTAAAGAAATGGGCTTAGAAACCTGTATGACGCTTGGCAAATTAACCGCGGATCAAGCGCATGAGCTCGCCAATGCCGGCCTTGATTATTACAACCACAACTTGGACACCTCGCCTGAGTTTTACGGTGAGATCATTACGACGCGGACTTATCAAGACCGCTTAGATACCTTGTCACACGTGCGCGACGCGGGCATGAAAGTCTGCTGCGGTGGCATCGTCGGCATGGGCGAAACGGCCAACGACCGCAGTGCCTTGCTGATGCAAATCGCCAATTTGGCGGAGCACCCGGAATCTGTGCCGATTAACATGTTGGTCAAAGTTGCTGGCACGCCTCTGGAAAACGTCGACGATTTAGATGCGTTTGAATTTATTCGCACTATTGCGGTAGCACGGATCATGTTGCCAAAGAGTCACGTTCGCTTGTCCGCGGGTCGAAGCCGGATGAACGAGCAAATGCAAGCCTTGTGCTTTATGGCCGGTGCCAACTCAATTTTCTACGGTGACAAACTGCTGACCACTGAGAACCCAGAGGCCGATGCTGACATGCAGCTATTTGCGAAGTTGGGTCTAAAACCTGAGCAGCGGCATGACGTGTCTGACGAGGCGTATGAAGCTGCGCTCGCCGAAGCGATCCACGAAGCCAACGAGCCAAGTCTGTTCCACGCCGCTGTTTAGGTCTGTTATGCAATTAACCTACATGCGACAGTTGCTTGCTCAAAAGCAGCAACAGTCGCTTTATCGAGCTGAAGCCGTCACCGAGCCTTTGCCTGGAGGGCGTTTGCGGGCAACAGTTGATGGCATCACTCGTCAGTATTTGAACTTTTCTGGCAATGACTATCTAGGCCTTTCTGCCGACTCGCAATTACGGCAAATCTACGCGGATGCAGCGCTATGCTACGGCGCAGCGTCCACGGGCTCGCCGTTGGTCACTGGGTATCATCCGGTGCATCAAGCATTAACGGACGAGTTATGCGAATGGCTAGGTGTCGATGATGTGTTGCTGCTAAGTTCTGGCTTTGCTGCCAACCAAGCGATGTTGCAAGCACTGGTCGGCGAGCAAGACTTGTTATTGCTCGACAAGCTCTGTCATGCCTCAATGATAGATGCGGCGATGCACAAGCCGCATTTTCAACGATTTCTACATAACGATTTACAATCCTTATCGCAGCGGTTATCCAAGGCGCAGCAGCCTTGCGTGATCGCAACCGAAGGGGTGTTCAGCATGGATGGAGATTCACCGGATCTTGCGATGCTGGTTAAAACGGCCGGCGAGACACCTGTGCTACTTGACGACGCGCATGGCATAGGTGTGCAAGGTGCAGAAGGCGCCGGTAGTTGGGCGGCGCAAGGATTAAAAGCACAGCACTTTCAGTGTTTAATGGCTAATTTTGGCAAAGCTTTGGCGGCGCAAGGGGGCTTTTTGGCGGGATCAAGCGACGTCATCGACTTTATTCGGCAACAAGCACGCCACTACATTTACAGCACAGCCTTGTCACCGGCATTGTCGGTACTTATTCGTGCCACGGTGCAACGGGTTCGCACTGAACAATGGCGTCGCGATAAATTGCAGGAAAATATTGCTACGTTTCGTGCGCTTGCCAGTGACAGTCATCTGCCACTGCTTGCATCTCACAGCGCGATCCAGCCAGTGATGATGGCCTCTAGCGAGGTGGCGCTGGCGGTTAGTCAACGCCTTAAAGAGCAGGGGATTTGGGTGAGTGCCATTCGGCCACCAACAGTGCCAACCGCTAGGTTGCGTGTAACCTTGTCTGCAGCGCATCAAGTTGAAGATCTTCAAGTGCTGATCGGCACGTTGCAGCAAGCACTACAAGAGGCGAATGTATGAGTAGCATCGCCAGTTCATTTGGCAAAGCGGCGCAGCGCTACGAACAATCGGCGCGTTTGCAACGTGAAGTTGCCCTCGATACTTTACCAATGCTTAAAGACGTCCCCGTCGGCACCTTGTTAGACTTAGGATGCGGTCCTGGCTGGTTTCATAGTCATTTATCGACCTGGTGTAATGAACTGTGGGCACTGGATATCAGTCCGCAAATGCTCGCCAAAACCCAATCCCAACAGATAGCGACGCGGCTCATGTTGGCCAGCGCAGAACAAATCCCAGTAGCAGCAGAATCCGTGGATGTGGTGTTTAGTAGCTTGATGCTGCAATGGTCAAGTGAGCCAGAACAAGTCTTTCGCGAGGTTTATCGGGTCCTAAAACCGGGCGGCAAGTTTGTGATCACCACGCTGGTGAACGGGTCACTTGATGAATTTCATCGTGCTTGGCAGCATGCTGGCTATCAAAGCCCTGCCTTACAATTTCCAGAGACCGCAGCGGTTGTACAGCTGGCGCGTGCCGCCGGACTTACGGTCAAAGCGCAGCAAAAATCATATAGCTGGTTTTTCTCTGACGTATTTGCGGTTGGTCGAGAATTCAAACAAATTGGTGCCAACTACGTGGCGATACGACCGCAAGGCCTTAGTGGTAAAGCACGTTGGCAAGCGTTTGCCCACGCGTACGAGCCGTTTCGCACAGCTGCTGGTTTACCACTGACCTACCAAGTGTTGTTCTTATTTGGCGAGAAGCCGCGATGAAACGGCTTTTTATCACGGGGACAGATACAGACGCCGGTAAAACGTTTGTCAGTGCGTTGCTGGTTCAAGGCTTGCAACTGTGCGGCGACACGGCGTACGCATTAAAACCGATCGCTTCGGGTTGTGATGTCAATGGCGACAACGCAGATATAAAACACCTTCTTGCGGCCAGTCAGTTACCTTTGGTGGAACCAGATATCAATTGGTGCAAGTTTGCATTGCCAATCGCGCCACATCTGGCAGCGCAGCGGCAAGGCATAACGCTGCTCGGTAGTGAATTTCGGCAGTTTGTCGAAGACCCACAGCGCCCGGTTGCCGACTGGCAGCTGATTGAAGGTGCAGGGGGGTGGTTGTTGCCACTGTCAGACTCAGAACTGTTAGCCGATACGGTGAGTGCCGCAGGTTGGCCCGTGCTGTTGGTGGTCGGTGTCAAACTGGGTTGCTTAAATCATGCGTTGTTGACTATTCGCGAACTGCAACGGCAGCAGGTGCCTGTTGTCGGGTATGTGGCAAATATTTTGGTAGACATGCCAGCGTTAACAGAAAACCTTGCAGAGATACAACGGTTATTGAAAATCCCGTGTCTTGGTATTGTGCCATTTCAACCGCAATTCCCTGAGTCTGTGAGTCTTCAACTTGCCAAGCAGCTGCAACAGCTGATGTAGTTCTAAGCATTTCTTCATTAAGCTATTGTGTTGGCACGACAAATTTTGTTATGACTTACATTGTTGAACAAACTGCAGCTCACTTTGTCGAAGTAGTACCTGCAAAGCATGGAGACAACAAATGAAATTTCGCTGGATTATCTTATTGGCAGCTTTGGTATTCCAAGGCTGTGCATCGACAGGCCAATCAGCCGATCAACGACGTCAGTCGATTGAACAAATGCGCGCCAACACCCTCAACAAACTCTACAAAGAAAAGCCGTACGCCGCAGATAGCATTGAGCGAGCTGCTGGGTACGCGGTATTTAGCAATGCCAATGTCAATTTATTGATCGCCAGTGCCGGCGGTGGTTATGGTGTCGTACATAGCAACTCGGGCGCAGTGACTTACATGAAAATGGGTGAAGTCGGCGTTGGTTTAGGGCTTGGTGCAAAAGATTATCGTTTAGTATTTGTGTTCCATACCAAAGCAGCCATGGATCGGTTTATTAATGATGGTTGGGCCTTTGGTGGACAAATGGACGCAGCGGCCAAAGCGCAAGAAAAAGGTGATGCGATTGGTGGCGAACTGACAGTAGACAGCATCACAATCTATCAGTTAACCGAAACAGGTCTAGCACTGCAAGCCACGATTAAAGGCACTAAGTTCTGGCGCGATGATAGCTTGAACTAACAGCAACAACGCCAGCGCTACGCTGGCGTTTTTGTTTGACGCGGTCTACGCTTGGCAAAAAACAACAAGGAGGCATTATGCCGTTTCATCCTGATCTTTCCGCAGAATTAAAAGTTCTGACCATGTTTAACCTCGATACAGTCCAAGCCGGCATCAAGGTGCATAAAGACGCTGAGGTTTCAACAAAAGCGGCCGTAGAACGGTTGTTTGACAAAGGGCTGATCACCCAACCCGATGGTGGTTATCTAACGGAGCTCGGTAGGAGCTGTGCTGAACATCTACAACACGCAGTCCGGATCCTCCAAAACGCCTAATTGGCGCGAACCCGCTTAGCGATCCAGTGAGCCTGGCGATTCAATCGCACAAAGTGTTGTGATTGCCCCTGATAGACGTATGTTAAATAGCCTTGACGCAGTTCGCTCAAGGCTTTTTGTTGCTCAGGATACTCCACCATCAATCGCTGCAGCAGCTGATTGACTGTTTCTTGTGGCTGTTTGAGCAAGTACAAAGGCCCAAGCAAACGCTGCGCAAGCGGACGCTTCATCCACCGACGCCACCATAGTAGTTGCTGGATGATGAAACCTAAGGCCACCATGACCACAATGGACGTTTGCCAATGATCACGCAGCCATTGGCGCACCGACGTTTGAATCTGTGATTGGTCTTCTTGTTCAAAGCTGACTACTTTGTTTACCCAGTAGTAGTCCAAGTCGCGTGCTAGCTGTACTAAAAAGCCACCGAAATGCCCAGGTCCCCAGAAATCGCCACTAAAATTGCCAAATAACGAACTTGTGGTTGTTTGATCCCGCGATACGGCTAATTCTGGGTGGATCAATAAGGTCGGATCAAACATCTTCCATTCGTTGTCGTCGAGATATTCCACCCAAGCATGTGCTTCAGCTTGCGTGACGCGAAGATATTCATCGCCGTTTTGCCATTGGCCTCCGAGATAACCGGCAACCAGCCGAGCGGGGATCCCGGCAGCTCTCAACCAAACAACGCTTGCTTGGGCATAGTGGACACAAAAGCCTTTACGACCTTGTTCCATAAAATTATCGACTCCATCCGTGCCAACATAACTACCCGGTGAGGTGGTATAGACAAAGCCATTTTCCAAAAAAAACTGCCTAATTTGGTGAACCACTTGCGTGGGCGTTAGCCCTTTAATGATTGCTTGTTGGCCGCGTTGCACCGTTTTGCTGTTGGAGTCTGTGGGCAGCTGTAAAAAAGGCCGCACAGAACGCTCGGTGCGTGGGATCGTCGAACTACTAACCACATGATAAGAAATGCGTTGGGTTACCGGAGTTTTGCGGTACAAAATGCCGAATTGGCTTGGCTTTATATCGCCGTTACTAACGCTGGTGGCGACACCTAGATTAAATAACCATTGTTGCTGATGTGGCTCAACGATCACTTGATAACCAACACCCGCACTTTTTGCCGTAAAGTTAGCTGAATGCAGATGTTCGCTGCCACGCCACTGGTCGCCATCAAATTTTTCGTAGACACGCGCCCGAAAGTACAATGATGAGGCTGACAGTTGTGTCGGGTCGTCAAAAGTCACTCGAAATGCCAAAGCATCTGACAATAACAACTGACTGATTTCATTTGGTGATAGCTGTTCGGCAATGCCGCTTTTGGCTAATTTCGGCGAGGGTACTTTCCAAAAAGGCGGCAGATGCGGGATCACGACAAACATGAGCACCATCAGCACAAAGCTACTTCCTAACAGCTTGCTACTGCCAAGACGTGGCATAGTGTCACCTTGTGCTGACCACAACCATTGCACGGCGAGATTAACCAGCGCGACGCAGACCACCAACGCCGCAAACCAGAGCTGTTGCTGCAAGATCACGGCACAAGCCAGCAAGATGTAATGCACAATAAACAGCTGCTCTGCATCTTTGCGTTGCCAGCGAAGGCTCAACAATCGCAACACCGCCGCGAAATACAGCAAGTGGATCATCAGATGCACTATGCCCAATTGTGGAAGCTGTGCAACAAACAACCCAATGCCTACTAACGCAAGGATATTGACGCGCTTAATGCTCCACAGCGTTTGTTGCGACGCGGTCGACAGTTGATAGACCTTACTTAACAACAAAATGCCAAACCAGGCCTGGGTCAGCAGCACCATCGACGAGCTTAACAACAAAAACAAGGCAACTTGCACCACAAATAATAATCGTTGGATGGTCACCATGATGCCAAAGCCCTCAATATCGCCCGATACTGGCTTGGACTGTTGTCTGCATTGAGTTGGACGTGAGGTAGTTTCAATTCCAAATACTGTTGCGTCTGCTGCGCTTGCATCACAATTGCGGCGAAGTGACTGGCAATGGATTCCTGACAATGTGTCGCTTCCAGTCGTTGTACACTGGTATGTTGGTCGGCGGCAAACGTTTTAACCACGAGCATTTGTTGCCTTGCCAAGCGTCCCCAATCGAGTCGTTGGATCGGGTCACCGGCGCGATAATCTCGGATGCCATCGACTGTGTCACAACTATCAGCGGCGTTGGCTGGACTCGTCAAAAAACCAGGCATCAAGGCTGGAACAGGATAAACCCACTGTTGTCCGGATAATTTGGGGTAGGTCCAGCAACGAATCAAGCCCAGCGGATAGTCCGACCATATTTTAAGCCGGGGTAATTCATAGACGCCGCGACGTGACGCGGCTAGTTGCAAGTTGATCTGTTTGCCGTCAGCGCGAGCCAGCAGCTCCGAGCCTTCGATCCGCGCATACAGCGCAATTGCTGGGCGAGATAATTCTATCGGCCACGCATGCAGTTCATTAGCGAAACCTTCAATCTGCACCGCCGATTGCAGTTGCAGACGATGCAAATTTTTAAACGCCAGCACAATACAGACAATCCAGACACTGAGCAGCCAATACGCCAACAGCAGTACCAGGTTATTTTGATAGTTGGTGCCCAGCAGATAACACAGCAGCACCAGCGCCAGCCAGGTCGCGCCAAGTGGCGTAGGGAATACAAACAACTGATGTTGCTTTAAATCCACGATAGTTGTGGCGGGCAAATGACGCGCCAGATAGCGGTCACGCCAACCATTCCAGACGCGTTTTATACTGGGCATACAGTCGTTGCCAAAAGCTGGCGGGCCAAGGTGGTTTTTTCGACTGGGCATTGTGGTTCTAACCTGTGATTACACACAGCGACAAATACCGCTTGAATATCATCTGGCATCACAAAACTGCGTTGTTGCAACAAGGCCCAAGCTTTGGCGCATTGCAGCAACGCTTTACTGGCGCGCGGCGACAAGGCATGACTTTGTTGGTTCGTCCGACTTGCGTTCACCAAGTCCAATAGATAGTTCAACACATCATCACTGATTTGGATTTGTTGTACGGCCTGTTGTAATTGCTCCCAGTTCAAACTCGCGGACTGCACCGTCTGTTGCATACCAAGCAGCATGGCGCGTTCCGATGCTCGATCTGGAAAGCCCAATGACAAGCGCATCGTAAAACGGTCCAATTGCGATTCGGGTAAGGCTTGCGTGCCGGTTTGCTCGAGTGGGTTTTGCGTAGCGATCACAAAAAATGGCGCTGGTAGCGGGTAGGTTTGTCCATCAATCGACACCTGATGCTCTTCCATCGCTTCAAGCAATGCACTTTGGCTTTTCGAACTAGCGCGGTTGATTTCATCGGCGAGTAGCACTTGATGAAAAATCGGCCCAGGTGAAAAACTAAATTCAGCTGACCGAGCATCATAAATGCGAAACCCAGTCAGATCGGCGGGTAACAAATCATTGGTAAACTGCACACGGCGATATGACAACCCCAGACTTTCTGCCAGCGCATGCGCTAACGTGGTTTTCCCCACGCCAGGTCGGTCTTCAAGCAGCAAATGTCCCCCCGCCACCAGACAACATAACGCGAGGCGCACTACCTGATGCTTGCCTAAAAGTACTTGATTGAGCTGTTGTTCGGTATGCTGTAGCGCCTCAAACATCGAGTGCCTCCATAGATTTTGGCAATTTCGCTGCATGTCCGTATACTGCCAAGCGGTTTGGCCTAGGAATTTGACATGAACGTGTTATTTGTTTGTCTTGGTAATATTTGTCGTTCACCTACTGCACACGCGGTGTTTCGCCAGCAAGCTGCGCAAGCGGGGCTTAGCGTCAACGTAGAGTCTGCCGGTACCAGCGCGTCACACAAAGGGGAAGCGCCTGATCCGCGCAGTATCAAGGCGGCTTCAGCTTATAGCTTCAAAGGGCTACGCTCAAGACCCGTTCTGGATCAAGACTTTAACGAGTATGACCTAATTTTAGCGATGGATAAGCAAAATCTTGCGGATTTGCAGCGTCGTTGCCCAGCTGATCAGCAACACAAAGTAAAGTTGTTAATGAGCTACCACCCGGATTTTGCGAAAGTGCCGGAAGTGCCAGATCCTTATTACGGCGGGCCACGCGGCTTTGATTTTGTCTTGCAATTGATTGAAGTTGCTTGCCAACACTTGATTATCGAACTGAAACAACGGCAATAGCTGCTTGTTATTTAGACGTTTATCCGTCCAGACTGAAATTAATCCAAAGAAACAATTGAATTTAAGCTGTGTTCCCGATACCTTGGCAAGTGGAGCAATAACCCAAGAAGACTAGTTTAACCCCTGATATTTGATAGGAACCGCAACGTGAATACCTGGACGCCTAAAAGTTGGCGAGCTTTTCCAATCCAACAACAACCCCATTATGACGACAAAACAGCACTGAACTCAGTGGAACAACAGCTGCATTCGTTTCCGCCGCTGGTGTTTGCGCAAGAGACTCGCGATCTGTTTAGTCAGCTCGGCCAGGTGGCCGAGGGCAAAGCGTTTTTGCTACAAGGCGGCGATTGTGCGGAGAGCTTTAGCAACTTTAATGCGCCAAAGATCCGCGATACGTTTAAAGTTCTGATGCAAATGGCGGTGGTGTTAACCTTCGCTGGTAGCTGTCCTGTCGTAAAAGTTGCACGGATGGCAGGGCAATATGCCAAGCCGCGTTCCAGCGATTTAGAGACTATCGATGGTGTATCTTTGCCAAGTTACCGCGGCGACATCATCAATAGCTTTGAATTCACCGAGCAAGCGCGCCAGCCAGACCCACAACGTCTGTTAACGGCATACCACCACAGTGCGGCAACGCTGAACCTACTGCGCGCCTTTGCTCAAGGTGGTTTAGCGGACTTACATCAAGTTAGCCGCTGGAACATGGGGTTTGTGGAAAGCAACCCGCTGAAAGGCCGCTACCAAGACATTGCTCAGCGCATTCAAGAAGCACTGCGTTTTATGGAAATTTGTGGAATCAGCGCGCAGAACTCGCCGTCAATTCGCGAAACCACCTTGTATACCTCTCACGAAGCACTGCTCCTTAATTACGAAGAAGCATTGACGCGTAAAGACAGTTTGACCGGTGATTGGTATGACTGCTCTGCGCATATGGTGTGGATCGGTGAGCGGACGCGGCAACTGGATCATGCCCACGTCGAGTTTTTCCGTGGCATTAAAAACCCGATTGGCGTGAAGATTGGCCCTGGCATGGATGAATTGGACTTGATCCGGTTAATCGATGCGTTAAACCCTGAGAATATTCCAGGCCGTTTGACACTGATCACCCGCATGGGCGCCGACAAGTTAGCCGATAAGTTGCCATCGTTAGTGCGTCGCGTGCAACGAGAAGGCCGTAAAGTGGTTTGGAGTTCCGATCCAATGCACGGCAATACCATTAAAGCGACCAATGATTACAAAACGCGCGATTTCGAAGCGATCCTCAAAGAGATCCGCAACTTCTTCGCTGTGCATCAAGCCGAAGGCTCGCATGCTGGCGGTATTCACCTAGAAATGACTGGTGAAAACGTCACCGAATGTACTGGCGGCGCTTACGGTTTGTCAGAAACTGATTTAAGTAAACGTTATTTCACGCAATGTGATCCGCGGCTAAATGCGGATCAAGTGTTGGAATTGGCGTTTTTAATCGCCGACACGCTTCGAACCGTCAAAAAGTAAATTCAGCTTACAAAACGCAGCGTTAGCTGCGTTTTTCATTTCTACGATCCTCATCTATGGTAAAAGGGTACGGCGTTTTGCCATAGCTTAAGTTGTGTGATGCGCACGGATGCTTCGAAAAGGAGTCATTATGCAGGCAGTCCATATTGGTATCGTTGGGGCAGGCTCAATTGGCTGCTTTATGGCGGCTGTACTTGCTCAGCAAGCCAATATTAAAGTCACCTTGGTGGCGCGTAGCCATCAGCTTGGATCTTTACAAACCTCGGGCATTTCGGCGCGTTGGCCACAAGGCACAACGCAACAACACTATGTCGAGGTGACTGATTCAGCCGTCAGTCTCACTGATTGCGATTTGATTGTCATTGCCGTCAAAGCCACGGCGCTTGAACCAACCTTGCGTGAACTGAAAGACCTGATACCCAGTCGACCGCCGTTATTGTTGGTGCAAAATGGCGTTGGTATTCGTGAGCTGGCAGCTACCGTCGTTAACAATTCATTGTATCGTGCCGTGGTGCCGTACAACGTGGTGCAGGTGCAGCCCGGAGTGTTCGAACAAACCAGTGCTGGCATCTTGTGCTTGGAACAAAGCAGTTTGCCGGTAATTAAACAGTTAGCTGACGCCTTTGAACAAGGCCCAGGCGTGCAGCAATTCCCGGATATTCATACCGTGGAATACGGTAAACTATTATTGAATTTAAACAATGCGTTAAATGCGCTGTCTGATATTCCGCTGAAAGACCAACTGGAAACTTATGAGTGGCGCCGCATTTTGGCCGCGGCGATGCGGGAGTGGCTGCTGATTTGCAAACGCAGTCACATCAAGCCGTTTAAAATGACCAACGTGTCGCCACGATTGATCCCTTGGTTATTAGAGTTGCCTGATTGGATTTTCTTGCGCATTGCCGCGGCAATGCTGCAAGTAGATCCAAAAGCACGGCTATCTATGTGGTACGACTTCGTTGCTGATAAACCGACCGAAATTGATTTTCTAAATGGTGCCGTGGTGCGCCTCGGTCAACAACATCAAGTGCCGACGCCGGTGAATCAATGGATTTACGATCAAATCACCAAACGTCGTTATGACCCACAACAAGTCCTTGATCCAAGGGTGTGTTGTCGCTTGCTCGGCCTGTAATGCACGCCAAGCAAGCAACAACCGGGCTAGTACTTTTGCCGTTTCAGCCCGGTTTCCGCCATGATTTTGGCGCTGATTTCTTCAATCGACAGCGTCGTTGAATTCAAAAACGGAATGCGCTCTTTTCGATATAAATTCTCTACTTCATCCAATTCCAGTTTGCATTGGCGCAGAGACGCATAACGGCTGTTTGGGCGGCGCTGTTCGCGGATTTGACTTAAGCGATCCGGCGTGATGGTCAAGCCAAACAACTTGTTTTTGTGCGGTCGCAATACTGCGGGCAACATCAAACTGTCCATGTCTTCTTCGACAAAAGGGTAATTCGCGGCTTTAATTCCATATTGCAGTGCCAGATACAAGCTGGTCGGTGTTTTGCCGCTGCGGCTGACCCCAACCAAAATAATGTCGGCTTTGGCGTAATCTTTTAGGTTCGAACCATCGTCATTGGCCAACGCGTAATTGACGGCGTCAATCCGAAAATCGTAGGTAGTTTCGTGAATGCTGTGCGTGCGGTGGGTGCGTGGCTTTGCCTTGATGCCAAGTTCGCGTTGCATCGGCTCAACAAACGCATTTAAAAAGTCGTAACAGACTCCTTCGGAGCTATTGATGATGCCGCGAAGTTGTTCGTCAACGAAGGTCTGAAACACCAGTGGACGTTCACCGGTTGTTTTATAACGATCATTAATTCGTAATTTGACTTGTTCGGCTTTCTCGACAGATTCCACAAATGGGATGGTGATATGGTCGAATTCTGCTTCGAAAAGCGAGAGTAATGCATGACCAAATACTTCAGACGTAATGCCTGTCCCATCAGAGATATAAAAGGCTGTGCGCACGGAAAACCTCATTTGTTGTTATTAATTTACATTTAAAATAGCTGTTTTAATTTAGCCTTCCAGCAGTGTAAAATCAAACCAGCTTACGTAGCTTTCGCTGTAAGCTTACATAACCTGCAACAAAATTTGGAGACATGACGGTGCAAGAATTCGTTGTTTGGTATCAAGACTTGGGCATGCACGATGTCCCGCGGGTGGGTGGTAAAAATGCTTCCCTGGGTGAGATGATTAGTAACTTAGCTGGTGTTGGTGTGCAAGTCCCTGGTGGCTTTGCAACCACAGCCGAAGCGTTTAACCAATTCCTCGAGCAAAGCGGCGTCAACGAGCGCATCTATCAACTGCTCGATGGCCTTGACGTTGATGACGTCAATGCACTGGCTAAAGCTGGTGCGCAGATCCGCCAATGGGTCATTGATACACCTTTCCAACCTGAATTTGAAACTGCAATTCGCCAAGCCTTTGACGAATTATGCGCCGGCATGGGCAACGATGCGTCGTTTGCCGTCCGTTCAAGCGCCACCGCAGAAGACATGCCAGATGCGTCTTTTGCCGGCCAACAAGAAACTTTCTTAAACGTGCGTGGTTATGACAACGTCATTGAAGCCATCAAACACGTATTTGCGTCACTGTTTAACGACCGCGCTATTTCATATCGTGTGCACCAAGGTTATGACCACCGCGGCGTAGCGTTATCCGCCGGTGTGCAACGTATGGTGCGCTCAGACTGCGCGTCCAGCGGTGTCATGTTTTCGATCGACACTGAATCAGGCTTTGAAGATGTAGTGTTTATCACTTCGGCCTATGGTTTGGGCGAAATGGTGGTACAAGGCGCCGTCAACCCAGACGAATTCTACGTGCACAAACCAACCTTAGCGGCGGGCCGGCCAGCGGTAGTGCGTCGTACCTTGGGTTCAAAAATGACCCAAATGGTTTACTCAGGCGATGCCAGCCACGGCAAGCAAGTGAAAATTATCGACGTGGAACAACCGCTGCGTCGTCAATTCTCACTGACCGATGCTGAAGTGGAAGCCTTAGCGCACCAAGCTGTGATCATTGAAAAGCACTACGGCCGCGCTATGGACATCGAGTGGGCAAAAGATGGCATCGACGGCAAGTTGTACATTGTGCAAGCGCGCCCAGAAACTGTGCGTTCACGCGAAGATAGCAACTCGATGGAACGCTTCCAGTTGGAAGGTTCAAGCAGCGTGGTTGCTGAAGGTCGCGCTATCGGTCACAAAATTGGTTCAGGCACCGCCAAAGTGCTGGCAAGCATCGCTGATATGGACCAAATCCAGCCAGGTGATGTGCTGGTCACCGACATGACTGACCCTGATTGGGAACCTATCATGAAACGCGCGTCGGCCATCGTCACCAACCGTGGCGGCCGAACCTGCCATGCGGCGATCATCGCCCGTGAATTAGGTATTCCGGCCGTTGTAGGCTGTGGTAACGCCACCGATTTAATCAAACACGGTCAACAAGTGACAGTGTCGTGTGCTGAAGGCGACACCGGTTATGTCTACGACGGCATTCTGCCGTTTAAAGTGGTGACGTCACGTGTGGACTCCATGCCAAAACTGGCGATGAAGATCATGATGAACGTCGGCAACCCAGAGCGCGCTTTTGGTTTTGCCAAGTTACCACACGCCGGCATCGGTTTAGCCCGTTTGGAATTTATCATCAACCGCATGATTGGCGTGCATCCAAAAGCATTGCTGAACTACGCGGCGCAACCGGCGGATGTCAAAGCCCAAATCGACGAGATGATGGCCGGTTACGCCTCGCCAGTGGAATTCTACGTCGCCAAACTGACCGAAGGTATTTCAACACTCGCTGCCGCCTTTGCGCCAGAGCGCGTGATTGTGCGGATGTCGGATTTTAAATCGAACGAATACGCCAACTTAGTCGGTGGTCAACAATACGAGCCGCACGAAGAAAACCCAATGATCGGGTTCCGCGGCGCGTCGCGTTACATTTCGGAAGATTTCCGTGATTGTTTTGCGCTGGAATGCGAAGCGTTAAAACGCGTACGCAACGAGATGGGCTTTAACAACGTCGAGATCATGATCCCGTTCGTGCGTACCTTAAGCGAAGCGTCGCAAGTGATTGACTTGCTTGCTGAACAAGGCTTAAAACGCGGTGAAAACGGCCTGAAAGTGATCATGATGTGCGAACTGCCATCAAACTGTCTGTTGGCTGACGAGTTCCTCGATTATTTCGACGGTTTCTCGATTGGTTCAAACGACTTAACCCAGTTAACTTTGGGCTTAGACCGTGACTCAGGTTTAATTGCGCACTTGTTCGACGAGCGTAACCCAGCGATTAAAAAGCTGCTGGCGATGGCGATCTCCACCGCTAAAGCTCGTGGCAAGTACGTCGGGATCTGTGGCCAAGGCCCATCGGATCACGAAGACTTCGCTGCATGGTTGATGGAGCAGGGCATCGATTCGGTGTCGTTAAACCCAGATACCGTATTGGAGACTTGGTTGTATTTGGCCGAGAAATACGGTCAGAACTAAGTTGTCATTGAACAAAAAGCCAACCAGTCGGTTGGCTTTTTTGTTAGCAAAAGATTAAATCCCGCAAGCTTTCAGTTGATTTCTACATAAGCTGTTGAAAAGATAATAAATCACTGGTATTTAGGCCATACGGAACTCAATTCGGAGTAGGCGATGTCGCAAAAATTAAACCGAGCTCAAGGCGCACTTGCAGGAGCACTGATCGGCGATGCATTGGGTTCGCAAGTCGAATTCATGGCACTTGCTGAAGTTCGTCGGTTGCAGGATGCGCAATTATTGACATTGCATGACGGTGGTCCGTGGCACACCTTAGCCGGCCAGCCCACTGAAGACGGAGAATTAATTTTGTTGTTGGCTCGGCAACTAGTGTACTGCCGGGCGTATGATGCCCAACAAGCCATTCAGACCTATCGGTATTGGTTGAAATCAGAACCTTTTGCGGTGACGCCAGAGACGCAATACGCATTGTCCGAAGGCGCTTTAGATGATGAATTTCACGCCGGTCCGTTGGCGCGGATTGTGCCGCTGGCACTGCTGGGCGTGCATTTTTCTGGCCCACAAATTGCGGCATGGGCGATGGCGGATTGTGCATTGACCCATAATTCTGGCTTGGCGCAGCAAGTATCCGCTTTGTATGCCATGTTGCTGGCGCGAGCGATTGACGAAGAGACTGATGCCGACAGTTTGGTCCAAGATGCCAAAGTATGGGCCAATGAGCTGCGTTGTGAACCGATAGTCCGACACGCCATTGATGAAGCCTTGTTTACACCGGGCAGCCAAGAACTGATGGAGCGTTTTCCGATCGTCGCGGCGCTCCAAAACCTGTTGTTTCAACTCTTGTATGCACGCAGTTTTGGCGATGCGCTGGTGGACACCTTACGCCAAGGTGGTGATACCGGCACACGCGCAACGATTGTCGCTGCCGTGTTTGGCGCGTTAGCCGGTGGCGATGCACTGGATAACTTGCACTTGGATGTTCTGCGTCAATGTAAACCGCAAGAAGGCGTAACCGGCGTTGACCAGCCTCGGCCTGATATGGTGTGGCCGCAGGATTGTTTAAACCTAGCGCGACAGCTGGTTGAATTGACCCCAGATTTACTCGAACGATAGAAAAACCAGCAGATGCTGGTTTTTTTATCGCGCTATTTCCGCTTAGATCATGCTGATGCCAAGTCCCAAATACATCACAAATGCCCCAAGTGCTGCGATCAGCGCATAAGGCAGTTGCGTGCGCGTATGCTCTAGCAAGTCACACCCCGCGGCGACGGCGCTAACGGCAGTCGTATCAGAAATAGGTGAGCAGTGATCGCCAAACACGCCACCGCCTAAAATGGCCGCAAGCACCAAGGACGGCGGTAAACCTAAGTTGACCACCAACGGCATGCCAATAGGAATAAGAATGGCGAAGGTGCCCCAGGACGTGCCGGTGGTAAATGAAATCAGTGCACCGGCCAAAAACATCATTGCTGGGATCAACCACAACGGCAGGCTTTGCGCCACCAACCCAGAAATATAACCGCCAGTCCCTAATTCTTTCATGCTGTGCCCAAGCGCCAACGCCAACAACAAGATGGTGACAAGACCCAGCAGCTCACTCATGCCTTTATAACCAATGGTCACCAGTTGCTGGTGATTGTATTGCCGCGAGGTCAATAGCAGCCCGTAAGCAACCAAACAGCTTAGTGCCGTAGCGTATAACACAGATTTCGAACCTGAGCCCTGCGATAAGTCGCCATTGCCGGTCCAATACATAAAGCCGACCATAGACACAATCATGGTCAATAACGGTAGCAGCATATAACGAGCTTTGGTCGGTGCAATTTCCGGCTCGTCATGACCGTCGATTTTGTTTAATTGTTGGTTGGCAAGGCGCATCGGTGCCAAATGCTTGCCGGTGACAATGGTAAACAGCACGATCAACAAGATAAAAATGGCGTAGAAATTCAGTGGAATCGTTTGCATCAACACCGATACTGGATTTTCTTTTAAGTCATAGGCACTAATTAGCCCAAGCACATAAGCGCCCCAGCCATTCATCAGCAGCAAAATACAGATAGGTGCGCTGGTACTGTCGATGATAAACGCCAGCTCGGCGCGGCTAATTTTGAATTTATCAAACAAACCACGCGACAAAATGCCCGCAGTTAGCACCGACAAATTCGATTCGATAAAAATGACGATGCCAGTGATGTAAGCAAGTAAACGGCTTTGCCGCGCATTTGCGGCGATGCCACGAGCGACTAGCTTATGCACCAGCGCATTGACGCCACCTGAGTAGCGCATGTAGGCCATCAAAGCGCCTACTAACAACGCAAACAGCATCAACCGCGCGTTACCCGCGTCGGTAAGCACTGTCACCATGGCTTCCAAGGTTTGAAAACCGGACATCATCACCGCAGTGGTAACACTTTCGCCTTGTTTGAAATACAACAGACCTTCGGAACATGCCAATGCCAGAAGCAACGCGAGGATCACTTCCTTTTGCCAAAGTACTACAACAATCGCCACGATCGCAGGTAGCAGAGTTAACCAATCAGCCAACGTACACCTCAAATTATTATTGTTTTCATTGATCTGCGACGCGCTGGTCGCAAAAGCGAAACCATAACAACAGCGCATCGGCATCACAAGCGCAGATCGGATTAAATCTGTTTTATTTACGCCACGCGCAGCCTAGCAGGCGTGATGCAGGCGACTACTTGCCGGTAGTTGCGCGAGAAATCAAGCAGTTAACTTTTGCAACAATTTGCTATGCTAGAGAAAGTCAGAAAAGGGCACCGTTATGCACACCATTACCATGCGACTATCCGGCGAATTTGCGCTGCTGCTCGAATTAAAGCAACCCAACGAGCAGACGCTTGATGCCACCATGCCGGCGCAAATACGTCAGCTAGCCGCTTGGTGTGGCGAACTGTGCGGCGACGCGGTGCAAGAGATAGTTCCGTCTTATCACACGCTGTTACTGTCGTTTACGCCTTACCACCCGCGCTGGCCGGCTATCATCGATGAACTTGAAAACGCGTGCAAACAGTGGCAAACGGAATTTGGCCAACCACTTTGTTTGCCAGGCCAGTTATTACAACTCCCCGTTTGGTACAACAGCAATGTCGCTCCTGATCTTGCGTCCGTGGCCCATCAGCATGGCTTGTCAACGCAGCAGGTTGCTGCTTTGCATAGTGCCATTGACTATCCAGTGTATGCCGTTGGCTTTACCCCTGGGTTTGCTTATTTGGGGTTTGTCGACCAGCAATTAGCAACACCGCGTCATGCCACGCCTCGAGTATCGGTGCCAGCAGGCAGTGTGGCGATCGCCGATCGGCAAACCGCTGTCTATCCGACGGCAACGCCGGGCGGCTGGAATATTATCGGCCAATGTCCTATTCCGCTGTCACCTGATTGGTGTCAGGTGGGCGACAGGGTTCGATTTGTCGCCGTTGATGAAGCGCGTTTTTATGAATTGCGCCAACATCCTAGTCAGTGGCAATTGGAGGTGACGAATGACCCCGCTGCTTAATGTGGTATCCAGTCACCATGGCGTGTTATTGCAAGACGCTGGGCGGCGCGGCGCGCAAGCTGCTGGTTTTTGCCAAGCGGGCGCGCTGGATTTACCCAGCGCTTGGCTGGCGCACGGTTTAGTGCATGGTGTGTGGCCAGCACACGATTTTGTTCCGACCCAGTTTTACCAGCTCCCTCCAGTGATTGAAATTACCCACGGCAATTGCCGATTTGAAGCCCTAACGGCTATCACAGTCGCCCATGTTGGAGCCTTAGGGCCGCTGCGGGTTAATCAGCAGCCGGTGACCTGTGGAGTGACGTTGTCTTTAAAAGCCGGGGATGTACTAGAGATTGGATTTTACCGGCAGGGGCTTCGCGGTTACCTGGCCATTAATGCTGACATAAGCGCGCCACGTCTTTACCAAAGCTGTAGTCGTGTGGATCGAGAACATGTGGGCTTGGCGCTCACCGCGGGTCAGCAACTGTGTGGCACGCCCAAACAGGCTGCAAAAACGCGTAGTTTGCCGTATGTCGTGCAACATGCGTTGCTGCCGCCACCCGTGCTGCAGCTGGATTATTTACCGCAAGCCGCGTCATTTGAAGCGGCGCCAGAACAAGCGGCGTTGGAGCAACAACTTTATCGAGTTTCACCACAAAGCAATCGGATGGGCGTACGTTGTACTGGTCCATCGATATGGCAACATCCGCGCTACAGCATGCGCTCTGAGGCGCTGTCCAACGGCACTATTCAGTTGCCGCCCGATGGGCAACCGCTGGTACTACTCAATGATCATCAAACGATTGGTGGTTATCCGCGGCTGGGTACGTTGGCGAGCTATAGCATCTACGCTTTGGCGCAACAAAGGCCCGGTCAATTTATTCGCTTTAACCCAGTGTCGTTGCCTGAGCTGCAAATTAAACGCGACCAATGTTGGTATTGGTTGTGGCAGCAACTAGCGAAAATTACTGGCACAACTGATTAACTAACTTATTTAATTGCTGAACGCCTTCGGTCGCTGCAGCTTCATCATTGACGATGGCAACAAACACCAGTGGGCCGCGGTTCTGCGGCATCAGATACCCAGCCAATGCGGTGGTGTTATTTAGTGTGCCCGTTTTCAAAAATGCACATTGCGCACCGGGCTGATTCTTGAAGCGTTTGCGCAAGGTGCCATCAACGCCGCCAATCGGCAAACTGGCGATAAAGTCGAAACGGCTCGGCTGCGCCCATTGCCATTGCAATAATTTGCCAAGAAGTGCTGCAGTTAACGTCTCTTGCCTAGATAAGCCAGAACCGTTTTCCAACACCAACTGTTTTGTATCTATGCGTTTTTGCTGCAAAAACTGCGTAATGACCGAGGCAGATTTTTGCAGATCTGCAGGCGTCATTGCGCCTGCTGCGGGGAAACCAAAAGCAAGTTCAGTGTCTGCATGTTTGTCGCCAGTTTCAGCGACATTCGACAAATCAGCAAACAACAACCGCGCTTGGGCGTTGTCCGAATATTTGTTGATACTGCGGATCCGCACACTTAGCGGTTCATCAACAAGGGTACTTAACACATAACGGCGTTCTTGTGGGGCATTGGGCGACAGTTTCACCAATTTGGCATCAGGCCAGAATGCTCGCCAGCTGGCTTGCCATGACCAATCCGCCGGTAGCAGCTGCGCATAACCTGCGTCGGTACAACGCTTGGGATAGCGCCCAGCAACCGCAAGTTTTGGCGCCGTGATGTCGCCAGACCATTGCCAGGTTAAACTTTGCAGCTGTTTGGCCGCGCATGGCTCGTCAACTAACTGAAGATTTTTTGTGTCGGCGACAATTGGTTCAGCAAGTCCAGTGACCCGTAATTGCAGCGACGTGTTGGTCGAAACCAACTGATACGCCTGCATATTTTGTTCAAGCAATAACGCATCGGGGACCACGTTGTAACGCGACAGCGGGTTTTCATCAAAGGCAGCTGCCGGACTATTTTTGGGCAGCCAACTGCGGTCAAGCACCACACGTTCTGGCGCCGCCACGCCTAGCCGCGTTAACTCTTCATGCACTGCAAATAAATCACGACGCTCAAGCGCACTGTGGCCTATGCCACGCAGGATCAGCGGCTGTTTGAGTTTATACAATGCTGCCATCGCTGGGCGTTGCTGTAATGCCGCAGCATCGGCGGCACTGATCAGCAGTTCTAACCGACCGCGATGTTGTGAGCCCAATAATTCTAGCGCTGTGATAGTCGTGACTAATTTCATCACGGAGGCGGGGCGCATGGCGCTAGTCGCGTTGTATTGCCACAGCAAACTTTGTTTATCTAAATCATACAGATACAACGCTAAGTGTTCTTTCGCCCACGGTTTGGCGGCGACGGATTTTTTAAGTTGGCGAATGGTCTCGCTACTATCATTGCTGACCCGTTGCATCGCTTGCCGTTTTTGTGATTCAGTGGCAACTGCTTTGGCATTGCCAGATGCGCCGGTTGTCGCAACGGCCTCTGTTGCTGCGGGCGTTGTGGTAGATGTGTCGCTGGATGGATCAAGTTTTGCCGAAGTAGCACACCCAACCAGCAGCAGCGCCGACAAGCTAAAAGCAGAAAAACGTACCAGCAAAACGAACACCTCCAGCAATAAAGTTCCCAATGTAGGGGCAAATGCGCGGAAATGCCAGTAGAAACAGCGGTTGCGACACCATAACAAAGCCTCTAAGATCGCGATTTTTTCGTAAGGACCCCGATGATGAGTCAAGCTGCCACGTTTTGCTCTTTGCCACCTGCCAGTCAACACGCATTGCTGCAACTGATGCAGGCGGTTTTGGTGCAATCACGGCCGCTGGACAAAACCAGTGCGGCATTATTTAAAGAGCTACCACAAACGCTGCACGCAGGCTTGGTGCAAGCATCTGGCACCTTATTACGTCGACTGAATTACTACTGGTATTGCGTATTTGCGCAGCCATTACCGCAACTTCCTGTCACGACAAATCAAGTCGCACAGCTCGTCAGCGCTTTGTGCCAGCCGTGGAGTGCCGGTATAACAGCCCGTGCCGACGAAGTCGCAGATACCGAGGCGCAGCACCTGTTGCGTGATGGTTGCCCCGACTGGTTAGAACAAGCGGCCATGCAGATTGATAATTGGCCTACGATCCGGCATGCGCTTGCGCAAGCGCCAACACGTTTCGTGCGGGTAAATAGTTTAAAAACCGACAAAGCCGCGCTCAAACGGCGCTTTGATCTAGAACAGATCGGCTGGCGCGACGTTGCTGCTGTGCCTAATGCGCTAGAAATTACCACAGATGCAGCGTTATTTCGCAGCAAAGCCTTTCGCGATGGCTGGTTTGAGCAACAAGACGCGGGGTCGCAATATCTCGCCGATCAGCTACCCGTGTCGCCTGGCATGAAAGTGATCGATGCCTGCGCCGGAGCTGGCGGTAAAAGTTTGGCGCTGGCGGCACGCATGCAAGCAAAAGGGCGTCTGCTGTCGATGGACGTGGAAGAATGGAAACTCAACGCGCTGAAAGAGCGCGCCAAACGCGCAGGTGCTGGCAATATTGAAACACGGCTGATTGTGTCTTCAAAAACCATCAAACGGTTGGCCGACAGTGCCGACGCTTTGTTATTAGATGTGCCTTGTTCAGGTACTGGAGTATTCAAACGCAATCCTGAAGGTAAATGGCGCCATCAAGCTGAACATTTAACCGAGCTGCTCGCGTTGCAAGCAGACATTTTGCGCCGCTACAGCAAGATGTTAAAAGTGCAGGGGCATCTACTTTATGCGACTTGTTCCATTTTGCCGCAAGAAAACCAACAGCAGATCAAGCGCTTCTTAGCCGAGCAACCGCAGTTTGAATTACTACGCGACGAATTTATCGATCCCGCCAACACAGGTTGGGATGGTTTTTATTACGCGTTATTGCGCCGAAACAGCTAAAAAACCGCAAAGGCGCGCAATAAACCAGCAGTTGAACTGTTTTGAGAAACTTTCGCTTGCAGCAAACGCCGAACGCCCCTAATATGCGCCTCGCAATGACGGACGCGGGATGGAGCAGCCTGGTAGCTCGTCGGGCTCATAACCCGAAGGTCGTCGGTTCAAATCCGGCTCCCGCAACCAACTTGCAATCTTCCTCACGGAATATTGAAGTTAACGTCTTGCAAATCAATGAATTACCTCCACTGCTCAGGGGTAATTACGGACGCGGGATGGAGCAGCCTGGTAGCTCGTCGGGCTCATAACCCGAAGGTCGTCGGTTCAAATCCGGCTCCCGCAACCAACTTCGCTATCAATGCAAGTTGTTGATAGAAAAGAGAATCCCTTTAATAGGGATTTTTTTATACCCAAAATTCGTCGGCTGTGACGGAACTGTGACGAAATCGCTCGTCGCACTCTCATTTTTACCCATTCCTTTGTACCGAAAATATCTAATTTTTGACCTTTAGGGGATTTTCCCCAGTCACAAACTCTCGCACAAAATTCTGTGACAAAAACGAACCTTAAATGACGTTAATTGATCTGTAGTTGCATGTAGATACAGGGCATTTACTTGAATAAAAACAGCAGGATAGGGTGCTGAGGTTTTTAAATTCTGTTGTTTGGCGTTGTGCGGGTTTTGTGACGAATGAAGAAGTTAGAACGGTTTAAAAAATCAAACTTGCGTTGAGCTCGATCCTAAAAGATCTGTTGCTGTTGTCAAACTGCGCTATTAGCTATAGTTTAGTTAAATTAGGTACACGCGTTATTTCTTTTATTAAATTTCGACATGTGTCTAATCATTTCAATCAGCATAGTTATTCGTCAGCGGCCAGCGTCTAACTGAGCTTATTACAGGCCAAGGAGATTCTAAATTGAAAAAGGCATCCTTTTTATTTGTGACATCATCAATTTTTTGGACCACATTAAGTTTTGCGTCCCCATTAATGGAGCAATGGCGAGGTACAGGGGCTGATGCTGATAAGATTTTCTGCAAGTATGGTGATGGTGAGGTAAAGGTTTTGCCTGGAAACCAAAACTGCCCTATGTCGAATTAAACCAACAAAAAGCACCTAGCTGCAGTTCGGCAGCTAGGTGCTTACAGTGGCTGGGTGTATTTGTATAAATGGAGAAAGTTAATGGCAAATTCAAAGTCTGGCAGACACGTTTTTACCTTTGACGGTGGTGACCAACTTACGACTATTGGCTGCACTTTTTTTGTTTCGTACCTTTATCACAGCTATATCGATCCTTCGCATAAAAATTGGGATTCAGTAAAGACGAAGAAATCTCGTATCAGCACTATTGCCAGATCCAAGTGCTACTACCATGGCTGGTTAAATCAAATCGCGTCCATGAGTATTGCTAGATTGAATAAAAACACCTTGGGGTTGGATGGTTCGACGGTTAAAGCAATGGCACTGGCAATACAAAAGGCGTTAAGAGAGCCGTTAGTTTGAATACCCAACTCACGGACAAGAGAAATCTTAATGTGACTTCACAAGCTAGTAAGCTTGCCAATTAGTGCGGGCTTTTAAGCTCTTGGTTTATGTTTACGTAATGGTTTTCAAATTGTTCGCCTGCTGCAAAACAGCTGGGTTGCGAATTTAAAAGGATGTAAAGACTATGGAACAGGTCGTACAAAGCCAAGCAGAATCAACAAATTGCCCCGTCTGCGGTGTCAAGGTATTACAAAGTAGGCTGCCTAAACACTTGCAAAAAGTGCATAGCCCTGCAGCAGAATTGCAAAGAATAACCCGAGAACAACGTGAAGCTGCAGAGCGGGAAGCCGGAAATGAACTAGTCCCTTGTTATGTCTGTAATCAGACGATGAGGCGCCGAAAATTAACGGCGCATCTGAAAAAAGCTCACCGAATTGGCTTAGCGCCTACGTTGAAAATGGGTAATGGCCCATCATTTGGCGAAGTTCTCAAAGCACTTGAAGCCAAACCCAGCAAAGCCAAAAAGGAGCTTCGCTCCACAGACCCCTTTGACTTAGGTTTAACGATCAGCGGGGGCGCTTTTGGTAACGGAAAACGCAGATAACCAACTCGCTGTTCTAATTGTTTTATAACCCAAAGTGAAAGCGCCGATGGCAATTCGGGCAAAGCGCCAGTGTATTTTCCACTGTGTCATCACCGCCATCTGCTAACCGTGTTTTGTGGTGTACTTCCAGATAAGGCAAGCCATCACTTTTCTTCAAAAACGGCGCAGGCTGTTTACAATTTTCGCATACACCGTTTGCCCGAATTAAAGTTTCTGCCACCACATCCGGATTACGGATAAACACAGTCGACGTCACTTGCATTTGTTTTGGCTTTGTCGAAGCAGCTTTTAGGCGCTGCCGGCGAGCTTCAGGATTTGCTTGAAGTGAATCAACAACTTGCTGCTGAAAGGTTTTTTCAAGGTCTGCGTAGCGAGTGATTTCAAGGTGTTGTTGGTATTTTTCGACCACGCCACGTAGTTTATTCAGCTTACCTCGGCGCAATCCTTCGAAATAGGTGATATGCAACGAAGTTGCTTGAACTGCATTTCGTAACGCGTCTAATCCAAATTGCCGTTCAATTTCGAAGAAGAAATAATCGACAGCATCAGCACTCATTGCCCGATGAAACACCTGACCGTTCATCATGCACTTAAAGTCATACATGTAGTCGCGAGCCGACGCCATATTCAGTGAATGTGTTTCACACAAGTAGTTAGAGCCTGCAGTCAGTGTGGTACGCCCCTGATAAAAATCGACAGCAACAGCAAAGGCTGCAGCGTATTGGTCTTTGGTAATTTTTCTGCTCATGATTTTCCCTATCTAAAGTGTCCAACATTAACTCGCAGTGCAGCGAAATACTCGTTTTTTGCAGCTCGCTGAGTCGTCATATGTATTGTAAATAGACACCTTAACGCACACCCAATTTAGAAACAATGACATAAATGCTAACCAGATGAATAAGTTAGCCGCATTAAACCTGCAAAACCTCGCCCAATCCATAGCAACACCGCCATCTCTTCAGGTACTATTCCAGAAACGCATTTAAATCGCATGGCAGCGACTCAAGACAATTTCAGGGCTGCCAATGTTTTGCCACATCACGTTGGTTGGGAATTAATCATATGTCAGTATCTACAAACAACTTAGCTGCGGAATCTTGGGCTATTGCCGACTTACTCCGTGGTGATTTTAAGCAAAGCCAGTATGGCCGCATTATCCTGCCATTTTGTTTGTTGCGACGCTTAGAGTGTGTGCTGGCGCCGACTAAAGAGGCGGTACTGGCCAAGTTCGAAGAAATCAAAGCGCATAACCTGCCTGAAGAAACCCAAGAGAAAATGCTGCTTAGGGCAACCAACGGCCTGTCATTTTTCAACACATCAAAATTAGACCTCTCCAAGCTTGGTGAAACCGGCATTAAAGCCAACTTAGAAAACTACATTCAGGGCTTTTCCAAAGATGCGCGGGAAATTTTCGAGCACTTTAAGTTTATGGAGTTTGTTGGTCTACTCAACGATGCCAACCTGCTCTACAAAGTGGTGCAAAAAATCCGCACTATTGATTTAAGTCCAAGCGAAATTTCCAACCACGATATGGGCTTGGTGTTTGAAGAGCTGATCCGCCGTTTTGCGGAAGGCTCTAACGAAACGGCTGGTGAACACTTCACGCCGCGCGATATCGTGCACCTGACCACCTCCTTGGTGTTTTTAGAAGACGATGAAGCCCTTTCAAAACCCGGCATTATCCGAACCATATATGATCCTACAGCCGGCAAACGTTACATGCCATGCTTTAATAACACACCATACATGTATCAGTGGTGACAATTTAAATAGCTCTTTGCTCAGAAGTTGGTCTTTTCTGAACGGCATTGAGCCGTAGAAGGATATTTAATGGCTAACATCGAGCACATTTATTATAAACCGCGTGACCCTGAAATATGTGAAAGCTCATTTTTATGGGTTGAATCAAGCCGAAAACAAATAAGAAATCTTCCTCAAATAATTTGGAACGACAATACTCCTTGGGCTGAAGCCAACCTTTGGGCGCTTGAACAGGCAGCATCTTCTAAACGTGATCTTAAAACTGTCCGTTCAAACATGTCTCATTTACTCGCATATGCAAAGTGGCTAGAAGCCGAATCACTCGAATGGTGGCACTTTCCAGAACGAGAGAGCGAACGTTGCCTTATTCGGTTCCGAGGCGCTCTTATTGACGCTAGAACAAATAGTGAGTTAGCACCTAGTACAGTTTCACAGCGCATAGCTGCAGTGATTCGTTTTTACAAATGGATGCAATCTAGAAGGTTAATATCACCTGAATGGCCGATGTGGGAACAAAAGCTTGTAGGAGTTAAGCTAACAAATTCCTTTGGGCTTGAGCATACCATGCAGGTTGTGAGTTCTGATCTAGCGATCCCTAATAGAAAAGTTGCTGGGGCAATTGAACTTGAAGATGGGCTTCTTCCTGTAACTGTCGATGCAATGAAGAGAATATTAGAGCTAGCTAATAAATTTGCAACTGAAGAGCTTTCTTTGATGTTACAAATTGGCTGAGGTATCCCCAGAAG